>CP102404.1:0-600000 GCA_024628785.1 Fusobacteria bacterium ZRK30 | reverse complement strand
TGTTTTTATTTTATTTGAGACTATCACATGTTTCCTTTTAGGCAGTCCCCCGGTAGGCAAAGATTCAAAGGTTTTTCTTCCCATTATCATAGTAGTTCCAATGGTCATTTCCTTAAAAAACTGAAGATCTTCCCTGATACTAAATACCAAATCATTTGTATCTTTATTTCCTACTATATTCTCTTTGTAAGAGATAGAATAGATCATATTAACCATAAATTTTCCTCCTATATAGCTATCTCAATCTTATTTGACTTAGATTTCGGTTCATATCCCACTAAGTCAAAATCATCGATGGTAAAATCAAAGAAGTTCTCTACCTTATTTTTAATGATTAATTTTGGTAGTTCTGATTCTGTATCAAATTCTTCTCCAATGGCAATCATTTCCTTTACATAATCTATATGTCTGTCATAGATATGGTGATTTACAGTTAGATGAACAAACTCCCCTACTTCTAACCCTGCAATATGAGCCATCATATATACTAGAGTAGCGTACTGTATCTCATTGTATCCTCCAGGCCCTGAAGCAGCTAAAAAATCTCCTGAACGTTGATCTAAAACTGCATTAAGTTTCCCACCTATTACAGAAAAAGTAATGGTATGAGCACAGGGAACCAGCCCCATATCTTTCATATCTTCATTATTCCAGATAGTTACTACCATCCTTCTGTCCCCGGGTTTATTCTTCAACAGATAGATTACCCTCTCTACCTGGGTCATATTTCCTTCTGGGAAATCTATCTTTTTTGCCAACTGATATCCATAGGCTTTACCAATACTCCCATTTTCATCAGCCCAAGAATCCCATATCTTTAACGGCAGATCTTTGATATTATTAGAGTTTTTCACCCATATCCATATCAATTCCTGAATAGCACCCTTCCAATATTGACGCCTTAAGGTAGTTATCGGCAACCCCTTAGACAGGTCATACCTTGTAATTGATGCAAACTTTGCCACTGTGTTTGCAGTAGTTCCGTCTGACCACACAGGTCTTACTCCGTCTAATCCGTCATTTGTAGCTCCGGCTAATATATCCTTTGCTTCCTGTATAAATAATTTATCTGAATAATTCATCCTAACCTCCTAAAATTTCAACATATATTCTATCATATATCTCAAAAATTATCTTTTAAATAATCTATAGAATAGTTTCGTATCTCCCTGTAAAAAAAATAAACTATAAGTTTTTACTTGGATCATCTAAACTATCCTGTAATAAAGAAAAATATCTCCCTACATGGAGACCATCCATCAATGCATGATTCACCTGAACTGAAACTGGTAGTTTTAATTTTCCGTTTTCTTCAAAATATTTCCCCCATGCTATCCTTGGTACGGAATCACTGGGTGATAAGTTTATTGGATGGGTCACACTTGTAAATGAAACCCATGGAATACTGGTTATAAACACACGATCATCCCTATTGGGTTCATCTTCTACATCAACCTTTCCATCTAATTGTTCTATTTTTTCTTCAACTCTCTCCATAAAACAATGAAAATCATCTGTATAATCTACATTACAGAAGCTGAAAACTTCCGATTGAGTCAGAAATGTAAAAGCCGGGTGGATGAAATCATATTGAACTACCTTATCGTCCTCCATCCTATACTTAAATTCTGTTATATTATTTGCAATTTTAGAAGTAAGAAATATCATTGCTCTGAAAAAAGAGATGTCATTTTCTTTTACATAGGAATACATCTCAGTTATATCTACATTGGCACAGATGTTAAAATGAGGATAATCCATTTGTTTAAAAAGTTTATACTGCCCTTTCCTGGGCCAGGATTCAATGTCTATATATTTTTTCATTATACTCCCCCTCAATATTCAAAAGATCTTTCAACATTATTTTTTACAGACAAAATATCCAACCTTATAGGTCAATTCCTTTGACAAGTAACTCCTTATCTTCTGCGTATTCGTCTGTCCTATACCTGTTACCCCTGTATTTTTAAGGTGTTTTAGCCCATCCATTGGAGTATCAAATTTCAATACAAACTCCTCCTCATATCCCCCGATATTTTTAAAATAAGGAGTTAGGAGTGTTTTTAATTCTTTCATATCCAAATATTCCAATGAGATCCCAAAATGATCTGAAATTTCCATTAAATTTCCCTTTATATAGATGGAAAATAAAAAAGTATCTGTAGATTTAGATATTTTTTCAAATAACCTATCTTTATCCTCTATCCATTGAAATACCGAGCTAGATATAATTAGATCAGCTTTCTCTATATCTAATTTTTCAATATCCCCTCCTATAAATTCTACAGAAGGTAGATCTTTTATATATTGTTTGCTCTCAAAATATTTATCATTGACTATTAAATCCTTATACTCTATGTTTTTTACTATCTTTTTGGTCAAAATACCTGTCCCGGCACCAATCTCAAAAATAGTATTATATTTTTTTTTAGGAACTAAATTTACTAATTCTTTTGCTACAACCTTTTGAATATGAGCATTTTCCTCATACCTGTCAAACTTTTTATCAAAATTCATCCAATATCTCTCCCCAGCTATTCCACCTATCAAAGGGGTAATGCTCCTCCTCTATAAGTTTGTATTTCGTTCCTTTATAGTAATTCATCAAACTCCTAGATGGGAAAATCCTGTCCTTAGTAGAGATCAATGAATATTCAAATATCGATGGTATCTCCTGATAATTTTCCCCAAATTCAGCTAATATCTTCCTATATTTTTTTATAATTTCTTTATCTTTAACGTCTAAGATATTCAAACCTGTATTTTTCATAAACTCCAAATATCTATCTATATCTAAATTTTTCAAAGTCCGGTCAAATATTATAGGAGAGATCCCATACCTTCTATGGATAGCCTTTGTACTCCCGTTTATTGCAACTACTTTATTCAGAGATATGTTTTTAAGGCCCCCTAACTGCTTGGAAGCATTATATACCCCAAATGACCAAGCAATAACATCTATTTCCTCATATTTTTCCAAAACTTGAAAATCTACCTCTTCTTCCAAATCTATAATCCTGACTTCAAAATCATCCCAAGCTAAAAATTTAAAGATCTCCTTAGGAACTCCCCATCCATTAAAAAATAGTATTAACTTCATCTGACACCTCCTAACGGTCTTCAATCAAATTACCTCAAAACCTTATATCTACTCAGTAAACTAACAGTATTTTGATGATCCCCTCTACGGTAAAAATCAATTTTATCTGCTAGTATAATTCATGGCTGAGTTTATCTATAAACTTTTCTATTTTTTCTACTCCCATATCTGCTGTTAGTGTAAGCCTTATCCTGGCTGTTCCCTTTGGAACTGTAGGTTCCTTAATCGGGTAGACAAGGTATCCCTCTCTTCTCAAAGTCCGGGATATATCTATACACCTTTTATTGTCCCCGATGACTATACTTATGATCTGCTCCGTGCTTATAGTTTCTATATTTTTTCCTTTTAATTTTTTATAAAATAACTCTTTCAATAAGTTTAACTTTTCCCTCTTATATTTTAAAAATGGCATATTTTTAAATACATACCTGTTCCAGCTGGTCTGAATAGGAGATGGAGCTGTGGTATAGATAAACTTTCTTCCTCTGTTTATTATGTATGACCTTGCAATATCATCTAATATCAGTATTCCACCGTTACTTGAACCTCCCTTTCCCAGGCCCAGCATGATAAAATCTATATCTTTCACCAAAGATCTGGTATAGGCCTGCCCATACCCTAAAACACCATATGAATGCGCTTCATCTAAATAGAGCTGAGAATCATACCTATTTTTTAATGAAACTACCCTGTCTAAATCAACTATATCCCCATCCATACTGTAGATACTCTCTGTTACAATGAGAGATCTTTTGCAGGTGTTTCTATATTTTTCTAATTTTTTCTCCAGGTCTATATAATCCAGATGTTTATATCTCACTATCTTAACCCCTGAATTTATAAGTCCGTCATAGATACTGGCATGATTATACCTGTCGGTAAAAATTATATCTCCTTTGGAATAAAAGGTCTCTATAACTGTAGTATTGGCATCATACCCACTGCCAAAAACTAGAGATTTTTTTTTAAAAACTTCATCGATCTCATCTTCAAAATCTCTGATTTCTCTGTGATTTCCTCCTAAAAGTCTGGAACCACAGCTTCCAAATGAAATGTTATTGAGATCTAAACTATCTGTAAATTTTTTCTTGAAATTTTTATCTGAATCTAAATCTAGGTAATCATTGGAGGAGAAATCCAAAATATAGTTATCTTCAACAACTTTTAACTCCCTGTAATTAGCTTGCTTTTTCAGCTCCCCTAACTCCTCTATAAGCTCCTTATAAAACATCTTTCTGTTCCTGCTCAAACCAAGTCTTGAAAGTTTCAACTACATAATTTAATTCATCTGTAGAGATTATATAGGGTGGCATGATATATGCAAAATCTAAAAATGTTCTATTCCATATTCCCTTGGAGAAACAATAGTCCTTAAACCCCTTTAGAATTTTGTTATCGGTTACCTCAATACACCCGCATCCACCGATTACTCTGACTTCCTTTATAAGAGGATGATCTATCTCTTTTAATTTCATAAGAGCTGCTTCTATCTTTTTTATCTTAGACAGATAATCTTCCCTCTCAAATATTTCAATTGATTTTAATCCCGCTGCACAGGCAAGGGGATTTCCCATAAATGTAGGTCCATGCATAAAAGCGTCTTCTGGAGAATCAGAATAAAATTTATCATATATATCATCTGTAGCAACTGTCACAGAATGACCTAAGTATCCCCCGGTTAGAGCTTTCCCTAGGACTATAATATCTGGAATCAAATCTTCAGAAGCAACAAACAGGTCTCCTGTCCGGCCAAATCCTGTAGCTACCTCATCAAATATAAATAGTACACCATATCTGTCACAAAGTTTACGGGCGTCTTTCAGATACTCCCTAGAATGGATCTTAAACCCTCCTGCTCCCTGTAAGATCGGTTCTACTATAAATCCTGCTATCTCTGCAGAATGTTTTTTTAATATATTTTCTAACTCCTCTATATTTCCCGGTTCCACATAAAAGTTTTGGGGAACAGTATCTCCTTTAAAAGCCTTATGATAATCCGGATCATCTCCTACCTCCATGGCTTTCCATGTGTCTCCATGGTATGAATCTGTAAAAGATATAAACTTTGTCTTTCTTTTTCCTAGATTACTAAAATATTGAACTGCCATCTTCAGAGCTACTTCAACTCCTACAGATCCACTGTCAGAAAAAAAACAATGATTTAAATCTCCCGGAAGGATACTTGCTATCTTCTTGCTAAAATCCATAACAGGCTGATGTACCAGACCTCCCAACATGATGTGGGACATCTTATCCACTTGATCTTTTATGGCATTATTTATCTCTATATTGTTATATCCATGAATTGCACACCACCAAGAAGAGACGGTATCTATTAATTTATCTTCATCCTTAGTGTATAGATATACCCCTTCACCCTTCTCTATTTGGATAGGTTTACTCATAGTCTTCATCTGTGTATATGGGAACCAAATATTTTCCAATTTGCTTACCTCCGTTTAATTTAATTTTATTCCACTAATTATATCATGTATATCTAAATAAAAAAAGCAACGTAACACTGCATTCAGACAGCATAATTTAAATTTTTCTATACTAAAAAAAGGAACCTCAGGTTCCTTTAATAGGAGTTAAATAAAGAACAGTGAGGCTCCTCCTACAGATATAACAGCTCCTAAAATTTCAACAGGTTTCACCCTTTCCTTGAATATTAAGATACAAAATGGTATTACCAATATTGGACTTGTAGATGATAGGGTAGACACTATCCCTGCACTTGCATTTTTTAATGCTATGAGCATTGCTGTAACTCCTATAAACGGGCCAAAAAACGACCCTACAACTAACCATCTAAAAGCTTTTTTATCTTTTACTCCTTCTTTTACTTCTCCCCATTTTCCCCTCATGGATATAAGGATTATAAAGGCTATTGTAGCTATAATTATTCTAATCTGGGTAGCAGCAATAGGATCATAGGATTCCAGACCTATTTTACTAAAAACCATCCCCAAAGATTGCCCTAAAACTCCACCTATGGCACAAAAGATCCCTTTTATTGGAAATTTTTCTTTTTTTTCTCCCTTTCCATTCCCATAAAACATCACCAAAAATATCCCGCCTATGGTAAGCAACACAGCTATTCCTTCTTGAAAACTCAAGGTTTCTCCCAGCAAAATCCAGGCTGAAAGTGCAGTCACTACAGGGACCGTAGTCATTATCAAGGTAGTTATACGAGCTCCTAATAAAACGAATGATTCAAACATAAATAAATCACCTAAAAACATCCCTATGAAGCCGGATATTCCTAAAAATGTATACTCTTTTAAACTTGCATCTGTAGGTAAGGGCAGGCCTCTCATATATAAAGAGGTGATACTCAAAAAAATCATCCCCTGTATGAGTCTCACAATATTCACTGTAAGAGATCCTACTTTTTTCCCTGCTATTTCAAAAGAAATAGATCCTCCTGCCATTCCAAGTGCTGCTACTAATGCCATTATTTCCCCTAAATACTTAATCTCAATCCCTCCTATAACATATTATTTACCAAGTTATTTCTAAACCTACTCCAACTTCTTTTACAGGCAAAGTTTTATTTATTTCTGCTCTAACAGAAAATGAAGTGCAATGTGAAGGATATAATTCCTTTAAATCATTTTGCACTAGGTAATCTATAGTTTTATTGATCTGTTCATTTACTTCAAATAAATGAAATCCCCCTATAACCCCTAATACTCTGTCATCTTTACATATTTTTTTTGCATATTCTATTATATTGCATATCCCACTATGTGAACATCCTGTAATAATATAAATACCGTTTTCATTTTTATATGCAAGGGCTGAATCATCCATTACATAATCTTCAACTGAATCTCCATTAATGGTTTGTGTGCCAATAGCTTTTCGATTTTCAAAATTATTCATTTGAGGTATTTCTCCTAGAAATGTTATATTTTTACTGACTTTAATAGGTTTTTTTGAAAGAATTAAACTACATTTTTCTTTCAACTCCTCTCTTAAAATAGGAGAACAAATTTTTAAACCATCAATTTCTTTTTCGTTAAATGCATCTGGATGAGCAATGACAGAAATTGTTTTTTTATTGTTTTTTTCAAAATAGTATTTTAATCCTCTTGTATGGTCATCGTGACCATGTGAAATAACAATAGTTTTTATATTTTCTAAATTTATACCTAGTGCAGTTGCATTTTTTAAAAATAAATCAGAATATCCTACATCTAACAGTAAACTAGTATCCTCATCTTCAATATAATACGAAACAGCAGGTTCTCCACAATAATATTGGTCAATATATGTATTATTATCGACTAAAACTTTTAATTTCACTTTATTCCCCCTTATTCATTTTCATCTAACTTATAATAACACTATATTTTTTTTAATTCAAAAGATTAAAAATTACTGAAAGTAATCAAGATAAATATAATTTCGGTTAGGCTTAACTAAAAACTTCAAAATCATGAATTATTAGCGGGAGTAAAAGATACCAAACCCATATTCTACTTAAATCTAAATCCTCTGTCATCGTTAACCATTCCTTTTAATATATACTCCCTCCATAAAATATAGTGTAAATTTTTTATGTTCATTTAGATAGAAATGCAGAACACCTAGATTGAATTATGAAAATATAATTCCTGAAGAAAAAAGGAAAACTTCAAAAAAACATAACATATATATTATAGAAAAGTTTACTGTATTTATAATATAAAGGAGGCGGTTATGAAGATAAAATATTTCCCAATATACTGGGTCAGACAATATCAGAGAGGGATAGTGGAACTCTTTGGAAAATACCGGCGGTTTGCAGAACCAGGATTTCACGTTCAATTTCCTATTTTTGAGATAACCAGGATAAGAGATGTGAGAGAACACACTATGGATATCGCTCCTCAAAACGTCATAACCAAGGACAATGTAGAGATAAATGTAGATGGTATAGTATGGGCAAGACCTCTCTATCCTGAAAAAGAAATAAAGAAAACTTTTTATAATATCGACAATTGGATGAATGCTGTGATGAAATTAGCCCAGACAAATCTCAGACAGGAATTTGGTAAACTGACTTTAGATGAAAGTTTAACAGCCAGAGGGAAAATAGCTATGGATATGCAGATATCTTTGGATAAATTGGCAGAGGAATGGGGAATAACGGTAACCAAGGTAGAGATAAAGGTCATTGATCCCCCATCGGATATAAAGGCAGCTATGCACAAACAAAAAACCGCAGAACAAGAAAGAAGAGCTATGCGTCTTTTGGCTACAGGTAGATTTGAAGCTGCAGAACAAGATAAATTAGCCCTTATACAAATTGCTGAGGGTAGAAGGGAAGCTAAAATAAAAGTAGCTGAAGGGCAGGCTCAGGCTATAAAACTTGTCAATGAAGCAGCCAGACAGTATTTTGTAGGAAACGCCAAGGATCTCAAGAGGTTGGAGGTAGTGGAAGAATCTTTAAAGGATAATTCCAAAATCATCCTTACCAAGGAAGGAATAAGCCCGAATATCATCTTAGGAGATATCCCTCTCCATGAAAGAAAAAAAGAGGAAGGGGTTCCGCCTAAAGGTGATACAAAAAATCTTTCAGAGGAAATATTGAAGAGGTACGATGTATAAAATATATTTTAAAAGGGAAAGTCAGACTTTCCCTTTTATTTTGGTCTCTTTATGATAATAGATGATGAATTTATATTCTATATAATTTTTTTATGATATGTGTAAAGTTTTCTTCTACCTCAGGAGGTTCCAGGGTAGAGATAAGTTTTAAAGCTTTATCTAAAAATAAGTTACTCACCCCATAGGTTTCCTCTAAAGCGGGACTTTTTTTGACTTCACTTGTCAGTTTATCAAACTCCGAACTCTGGGATTTATAAGTTATTGAAAGGATTCTTTTCTTAAAACCAGGATCTTTCTCCATTAAAAGCAGATAAGGAAGAGTGATTATTCCACTACGGATATCCTGACCGCAGACCTTTCCTGCATCTTTTTCTGAACCAATTATATCCAAAATATCATCTAAGATTTGAAAACTGCATCCTATATTAAAACCAATCTTGTGGAGTTTCTCTATGATATCTTCGGATGCTCCCGATAAAATACCTCCCATGGTACATGAAAGAGCGAAAAGAGAAGCTGTTTTTCTAGAGATTCTGGTTATATAATCAGAATAATCTATTTCAAAATTATATCTTTCATCCAATTGCTTTAACTCTCCTAAACAAAGAGTTTCTAAAGTATCTATCATAGCAGCAGAAAGTTTTTCACTGCCTAAAGAGATGATATTATCCATGGCAAAAAAAGAAAGAATACCCCCTGCAGAAACAGCCTTTTCCCTTCCATAAATACTCACTGTAGTTTCATGGCCCCTTCTCATCTCTCCATGATCAATTATATCATCATGAATTAGAGAAGAAGTATGGAGAAGTTCCAAAGAAGCTGCTGCTTCATAGCAATCTTTATTAATAGTTCCAGCCTTAGCAGCCAGGATAAGAAAAAGAGGCCTCAATCGTTTACCACCTGAGTTTATAAGTCTTTTAGTTTCTTTCCTGGTAAACCCATCACTTATGGATTCCACGAGAATCTCAATATTTTCTTCTATCTCTGTCAATTCTTTTATATATATCATCTCAACTCACCTCCCTTAGGAGTTTTAAGAGGTCTTCCTTATAATCGTATTTTTCACAGGTAACTTTTTTAGAATAACAAAGAGTAATCCTGTCTGTAATTTTTTTTAAAAGCCCCCTGTCTAAAAGCAGGAGGTGCCTGTTTAAAAGGGAGATAAACAGGTCTCCTAAAAGTAACTTCTTTCCATCCATATCACTTTTAGAGTCGTGAAAAAAAAGAATAAGGTAAGCCATCTTAAAAGCCTCTTCTATATAACCTTTTTTCGATATACAAGAAATATCCCTCAAATATTCTTTCTCTATGAGATCAAAATATTTTTTAGTGTCCATCCTCTCCTCCTTTAATTCCAAAATGCAGGGTACAGCTTCCAAAAAGGTAGGTTTTAAGATTTATATCTGTAAATCCTGCTTCCTCTATAAGTCCTGTAAGTTCTTCTTTGGATATAAAAGCCTCCACAGATTCGTCCAACCATCGGTATTCCCCGTAAGATCTTACTAAAAGCTTCCCCATAATGGGAACTAAAAATTTACAGTAAGCTTTCAGAATTCTCCTCAGTAAAAATGGATCCGGATAGGAAGCCTCCATACAGAAAAATAGCCCTCCAGGGGTCAAAACACGATTTATCTCCCTGAGAACCTTTCCATAATCAGATGTATTTCTAATTCCAAATGAAATAGTAACAGTATCAAAACTACTGTCTTTAAAGGGGAGAGAAAGTGCACTTCCCAGAATAAACTCTATATTTTTAAGATGACCTGCCTCAACTCTTTTTCTAGCAACCTGAAGCATCCCATCACTGAAATCAAGGGCTTTTATCTGGGAAGACTTTAATTTATTTCCTATTCCAATGGCTATATCTCCTGTACCACAACACACATCCAATACCCTTTCACTTTTCATGGGGATATTTTTAATAAGATCTTTTTTCCATAGTCTGTGTACTCCAAGGGTAATAATATCATTCATAAAATCATAGCAAGATGAAATCTTTTGAAACACATTATGAGCTTTCCTCTCTTTATCCCTTTCAATTGTCATTATAAAAACTCACTCCTTAAAATTTCTCCTAAAATAATTATTATATAAAAGAGGAAAAAGATAATTCCCGATAAAACTGAATTTCCCATAATATTAGACCTATTTTTTAAAGATATATTTTCTACTGCAATAAACTTAAGCTTTTTTACAACCAATGGAACCGATAAAAAGATTAAAAACATTGAGAAAGGTAAAAGTTTTAGAACAATACTTAAAAATACAAAAATATACATCATTATATAGGCGAATTTTAAGATATCTATAGATCTCTCCCTCCCCATAAGAATTGGAATGGTTACCCTAGTTGCCCGATCTTTTTCTATATCACAAAGACCATTTGTTAGGAGGATAGACCCTATATAGATTATCAACGGTATTGAGATCAATATAATATTTTTATCTATATGACCACTCTGAACATAATATGCTAACCAGGTTATAAGTCCCCCCATGGTAAACCCGGAAACTAATTCTCCTAAAAATGTTTTAGATATCGGCAAGGGCCCTGCTGAGTAAAAATACGCTACCAGAAAACCTACGATGCCAATGACAGCAACTATAACTCCTCCATGAAAGAGAAGATAGAATGCCGGAAACAATGTACATACCACCAGATATACCATCAATTTTTTTACCTGAATGAGGGGAATCCCGTCAAAAACCAAAATGCTCCCCTCTCTGTCATGTACAGTATCTATGGTGTCTAAACCACTTATATAATCAGAATAATCATTGATTACGTTAGCAAAACATTGTGCTCCTACTGCCGAAAATAACATGGCTATAAATAGATCTAATCTAAAGTTACCAAATCGATACGTTGAATAAAGAGTTCCTACAAGTACCGGAATAACAGATGCCGGCCAAGTTTTTGGGTCGAGGATGGCAAATAGTTGTTTTTTAGTCATAATTCCTCCTGAAAACTAATATTTAATGTAAAAATTGATCTCTTTATCCTAGCATTTATAAGGATGTTTTACTAGATATATTCTATTTTCCTATAATTTTTTTATTTTTATTATAATATTAATATATAAATAACCTGTGGGATAGAAACTAAGGTACAATTTCTATTCCACAGGTTATTGTTTTAACTTCCAAACTAAATTTTTTAATAAAGTTTTAACTTCATGGCAATTGTTACATCCTCTTCTCCCACAAGGCTGTATCCTTCTTTCATAAGTTTTTTTACCCTATATCTGTTATAGATATAAGGGAACGATAAATTAAGGGTTACTACCTCACCATTACTAGACATTAAATTAATTTTCATTAGATCCTCCTTTTTAAGATGTTTCGATAAATTTCATTTAGTTTCTTTTGATTGTATTTTATTTCATTTAGTTTCAAAAGTCAAGAAAAAATTATTTTTTTATAAAAAATTATGATATAATCAAATAAAAAAACAGGAGGGATTTAAATGTTTGCACAGGAAAGAAGATTAGAAATATTAAAGATCCTTATGGATAAAACAAAGGTAAGAGTAAAAGAGTTAAGCCTTACCTTCGATGTAAGTGAAGTAATAATACGAAAGGATTTGAAACTTTTAGAGGAAGAGGGTAAATTAGAAAGAACCCATGGAGGAGCCATATTAAAAAAAGAGATCCCTGCAGATATCTCCCTTAATCACAGAAAAGTCGTTAATTTAGGAGGGAAAAAAAAGATAACCAATAAACTCTACAAGATTATAGAGGAAGAAGAGATAATATTCTTAGATTCTTCTAGTACAAATCTTATGCTTGCTGAAAAATTGGCTGAATCCCCTAAAAAAATTACAGTAGTAACCAATATGCTGGATATCATGAAATGTCTGGACGGAGTAGATAAGATTGAGCTTATCGGGATCGGTGGGACATATCACAGTGTTTTGGGAACTTTTTTAGGAGGACTAGCCCTGGATTCAGTCCGTAAAATTAATACACAGAAACTTTTTTTAGGAGGAGCAGGAATCGATGTTCAAAAGGGCAATATTAGTATCTTTGATTCTAATGAAGTAACCTTAAAGAAAGCCATGATTCAAATGGCCTCAAAGGTCTATTTTGTATGTGAAAAAGATAAATTTTACTCCTATGGAATATATAACTTCGGGACTATAGACGATTTGGATGCTATAGTGGTCGATGAAAAACCTGAAAAACAATTTGAAGAAAAATTAAGGGAAAATGGTGTGGAAATTATTTAGAAAAAATAATATTAAGGAGCTCTTAAGAAATTGAAGAAGATAAAAGTGTTGTAATTTTAAATCTTTAAAAAATAATTAAATGATATTTCCTCTAGATCACTTACAGTTAATATTTTTTTTTTAATTATTCTAATTTGAATTATATTGCAAAAATATAATATACTGTTATTACATATAAATAACCGGTATTAATAATATAAAATTTTAATACTTACTTAGGGAGGAAATAACTTGAATATCGAAAAATTAAAAAAATCTGAAAATTTTCTTGAAGTTCTCATGGATAATCTAGAGAGTAATATAATGGTAGTAAATCAGGATATAAAGGTAGAATCCGTAAATCCTTTTCTTAAAAATATGCTCCATAAAGATTTAAATCAGATAGAGGGAAAAAAATGTGGAAATGCCCTTGGGTGCCGTCATGCCGTCGAAGAGGGGAAAAATTGCGGTGAAACTACTTTCTGCAGTACCTGTAACCTCAGAAAGACCATCATTTCAACCCTTGCTGACAGATCCAACCACTCGGGAAATGTTCTTTCCAGAGAATTTTATATGAATGGCGAAAAGAAAAAAAAATACTTTCTCTATTCCTGCAAACACGTTAAATTTAATAGTGACGATATGGCTCTTCTCATCATGAACGATGTAACCGAATTAGAGGAAAATAGGAGAAAGATGGAAAAAATGGCCTTAACCGATGATCTTACTGGTCTTTTTAACAGAAGATATATCTTCAATTTCTTATCAGATGAAGAACTTCAAGTGAAAGGATTTTCTATCATCATGGGAGATGTCGATCACTTCAAAAAAATAAATGATAGTTATGGCCATCCTTTTGGGGATGTTGTATTAAAAAAAGTTGCTAATATAATAAAAGATGTTATTGGGGAAAAAGGGCTAGCCGCTCGATTTGGAGGAGAGGAATTTCTTATAGTCCTGCCTGATATGACATCCAAAGATGCTTATTTTTATGCTGAGCAATTGAGAAAAAAAATAGAAACTCTCAAAATAAATGACTATTCATCAAGAACTACCATTAGTTTAGGAGTAGCAGAGTATCTGAAGGGGCAGGATATAAGTGAAGTTATTAAAACTGCCGATAAACTCCTCTATCTGGCTAAAGAATCCGGCAGAAATATAACTAAAGTTAAATAAAAGAGTAACGTAAGGTTACATCCCATTAGTAATAATAATAAAGCCAAGAATTGAGATCTTGGCTTTTTTTTATTCCGAACTAATTTTATTAGCTCCTATCCATTCATCATCTTCATCTCTGCTGTGGTATTTTTCTTCCACGCACTGATTATTCCTTTTAATATCTGAGGTACACTCATTCCTTCTATTTTTTTAGTCAGAAAGACAAGGGTAGATTCATCCCATCCTTGGGCACTTTTCTCCATATCTATCATACTTCCTACCATATCAACCTTCATCATGTCTCCCTCTATCTGAGTAAACCCCTTTACCCTGTAAACCATAGGACCTATCTCTTCTAAAAAATTATTTAGTTCAGTATGAGAAACTTCCGATTTAATATTCATAGTAAATGTTTTTGGTTTTGTATCTACAGTATTCGTAGTTTTCTTTTTTATGGTATTTTGTAAAAAATCTCCTTCCCTCTTAAAGAATTCTATTCCTATCTTTCCAAAAGTTGTTCTATGAATATCAGCATCAGGGTTTATAAGTGCTATTTTATCCCTTATAACAGTGGTATCCTCTACAAGATCAGATTTATTTATTACTACCATATGAGCCTGTTGTATCTGATTGGATATAGCCTCTATTCCATCTACCTCAGCTAAAAATGTTCTTGCATCTACAATACATATTGCTCCTGAATAGATATACGGATTATCTTCTACCTTCATATATGCCTTTAAAGCCTCTAAAATTTCTCCTATATTAGATGGATCTGCTAATCCCGACCCCTCTACAAATACCCTGTCCACATCTGTTTCGGATATCCTTGCAAGCTCAGTAACAAAATTAATTTGAAGACAGCTGCAGAAAATAGATCCTCTGTTGATCTCTGAAAGTTCTATATCAAATTCTTTTAATAAACTTCCATCTATCCCAGTTTTCCCGAATTCATTCATAATAACGGCATTTTTACTTTGAGACAGATCCTTTAAAATTCCCTTTAATGTGGTAGTTTTTCCTGCTCCTAAAAACCCTGTAAGCAGATAAAGTTTTTTCTTTTTCACTATTGTTTCCCCCTTTTTATACAATCAATAATTTTACTATTTAATAAAATTTATTATCTCTTCGATCTGAGCAACTCTCCCAGTCAATACTACCTCTCCATCGATAACAAGAGCTGGACTACTCATCACCCCAAAGGACATTATGGATACAATATCCTCCACTTTTTCCACCACTGCATCCTTACCGGCCTGTGAAAGAGCCTTTATTACATTATCATATAAGTCGTCACATTTTTTACACCCTGTTCCCAATACCTTTATTTCCATTTTTAATCCCCCCTATATAATCATATTAAATAAATATCCAACTGCTATTATCCCCACTCCTGTTATCCCTGTGAATACAGTTATTAATTTAGGCTTTATAACCTTTCTCAAAAGGATCATCTCAGGAAGTGACAGAGCTGTGGTTGCCATCATAAATGCCATTGCCGTTCCCATCCCTACCCCTTTATTTATAAGGGCTTCCGCAATTGGGATAGTCCCCATTGCATTTGAATAGAGAGGAATAGCCACAACTGTCGCAAACAATACTGCCAGTGGATTTTCAGGCCCTGCATACTTTGAAAGGATCTCTTCAGGAGCCCATCCATGGATGAGAGCCCCTATTCCTATTCCTATAAGGAGATATTTCCATATCCTTCCAACTATATCTTTTACATTGGATTTAGCAAATGCTATCCTCTCCCTTTTAGAAAGAGTTTTTATGACCGTATCTCCCATCTTTATTTTATATACATATTCCTCTACGTACCTTTCCAATTTTAGAAGGTGAATTATATATCCCCCTACCACTCCCAATACTACTCCTGAAAATACATAGTATCCGGCTATTTTCGGTCCGAAAGTTCCCAAAAGAATCACAAAAGCAGCTTCATTTACTATAGGAGAAGTTATCAAAAAAGAAAAAGTTACACCAAGGGGTATCCCCCCTTCTATAAATCCTATGAAAAGCGGGACACTGGAACATGAGCAAAAAGGTGTTACTATTCCTAAGAGACTGGCAGCCACATGAGCCTTGAATCCACCTAATTTCTCCAGTATTTTTTTGGTTCTTTCTACAGAAAAATAACTTCTCATATACGATATTATAAATACCATCATTGAAAGAAGTATTAAAATTTTTATAGTATCATAGATAAAGAAATGAACGGAGCCGCCGAATCTTTCTCCTGTATCTACTCCAATCCTATTCAGAATCCATGTTGTTCCCTGATCCAGCCAAGCAAAAGAAAATATATATTTTAGCACGACTAACTCCCCCCTCATCATATAAGTTTATAAGCAATTACTAATATAGTTATATACTATAAAAATATTTTTTGCAAATAATTTTATATTTTTCACAAGGAAATCAGAGATCTATTTATAAAAAAAGATCTCTAACACTTTTAGAGATCTTTTTCTTTTAATTTTCTTTTGATTTCAACATCTCTTTCATACAGCTTACAGGTGTTCCTTTCTCAAGATGAAAATTTATACACTCACAGCACTTCCCGTGTCTGGAGCAATCTACATTTGTGCATGTACATGTTTCTTGGTTACAGCTCATTTTTATCCCCCTGTTATTTTTAAAATTTCTAGAGTTTCTTTCAAAACTTTCAATAAAAGAATAACATATGAATATTTTTCTGTCGATAATTTATCTAAAATAAAAAAATTTGAACTATTCTTTTATTTATTTGACAATAATGGACTTGTATCTGTATAATATTAGCGATTTAAGCAAATTTTAATTAGAAATTAATTAAATGTGAATTTTTGATTTTTATTTCAATTATTCATACTTATTCAGGATAAAATTATTTTAGGAGGCTAAAAAATGGAACATGTATTTAATCCAAAGCTATTCACTTTATTTAAAGGAGGTCTCGATAAAAAGCAAGTCACTTCTGACATATTAGCTGGAATTGTTGTTGCCATTGTTGCCTTACCTCTTGCCATCGCCTTTGCAGTTGCTTCAGGAGTTTCACCGGAAAGGGGAATAATAACATCAATCATTGCAGGATTCATCATCTCTTTCCTTGGGGGAAGCAGAGTACAGATAGGGGGGCCAACAGGAGCTTTTATTGTTATTGTATTTGGTATCGTAGAAACATATGGTATCAATGGTTTAATTATTTCATCCATTATGGCCGGAATAATATTAATAGTATTTGGGATATTAAAATTAGGAGGGTTGTTAAAATATTTTCCTAATTCTTTGATCATTGGGTTTACAAGTGGAATTGCATTAGTTATTTTTTCAACACAAATAAAAGATGCACTGGGTTTAAATATTACCAAGGTTCCATCTGAGTTTATTGAAAAATGGAAACTTTATTTTACACATATAGATGAAATAAATATGACCGCTGTAACTGTCACAGTGATCACCATATTAATAACTATTTTTTCAAAAAAATTAGTAAATAAAATACCAGGCTCATTTATTGCAATCATAGTAATGACAATGGGGGTACAGTTATTCGATCTTCCAGTTACTACAATAGAGTCATCATTTGGGGAGATTCCAAATCATTTTAACTTTACAGTACCATCCTTTGCTTTCAGTGATTTAGCTATATATATAGGCCCTGCCATTACCATAGCCTTACTGGGGAGTATTGAATCTTTACTCTCTGCCGTTGTTTCCGACGGGATGATAAGCGGAAACCACAGATCCAATACAGAACTTATTGCACAGGGGATAGCAAATATAGTTACTCCATTCTTCGGAGGTATCCCTGCAACAGGAGCTATTGCAAGGACAGCTACCAATGTAAATATCGGTGGACGAACCCCTATCTCAGGAATAGTTCACTCTATAACACTACTATTAATTATGCTTTTATTCGGCAGATGGGCAAAATTAATTCCAATGTCTTGTCTTGCCGGAGTATTAATTGTTGTAGCTTTCAATATGAGTGAATGGCGTTCATTCAGATCGATACTGAAAGGATCAATTTTTGACATTATTATTCTGCTTTCGACTTTCATATTGACTGTTTTGGTTGATTTAACAGTGGCTATACAGGTTGGAATAGTTTTGTCGGCACTATTATTTATGAAACGGATGGCTGATATTAGCGGGAAAATACCCCTTGAAATTGACAGTGATCTAATTGAAGATTATTCAAAATTACCTAAAGATATTTCGATCTATGAGATAAGCGGTCCGCTTTTCTTTGCATCAGTAAAGGAGTATACAGAGGTAATAAAAAGAATAGGGTTAAAGAGTAAAGTTTTGATAATCCGTATGCGTCATGTCCCTTTTGTTGATTCGACTGGTCTGGAAAACCTTAAAGGTGTCATAAAGATATTAAAAGACTACGGTGTAACAATTGTTTTATCTGGAGTTAATGAATCTGTTTTAAAAGATTTTGAAAAACATCAATTGATTTCACTGGTCGATAAATCCAATATCCATAACTCCTTTGAAAAGGCTATCGACTACTCAAAACAACTATTAAAATAAGTTGTAACTCAACCTTCTGCCCTTTCCTTAGCGGCTTTAGATTTAAGATAATTCTATCTTGCTGAAGATTCTTAATAATAAATAAAGGTCTAAAACTTTTCCATTATCTGGGAAAAGTTTTAGACCTTTTATATTTTTTTATTTAGTTGTGATAACTCCCTTTTCATATGAAATTTTCATCTTTTTATCGGTCAGAGGTATATTCTGGGTAAGTGTTCCTGTAAATAGCTTCTCTTTATAATAAAGTTTCCCCCCTCTAAGTTCTAACTTAGAATCACCTAGTTCAACCTCTTTTCCCATACATGATGTAAATATCAAAGCAATACATAATACCAAAATTTTTTTCATGAATTTCTCCCTTTTTATCAAAATAATTATTTTTTCCCTTAATTAGTTTACCAGTTTCTATCTAAAAGGACAAATTCTCTTAATTTGAAATAACACAATTTGAGTTTATTATCTGTGATTTTAAATTTATTCTTGAATTTAGATTTATTACGTAATATAATAATTAGATCTCTTTTAGAGAAAAATTTTTAAAAAATGGGGTAATTAAATTGAAAAAAAAAATATCATTATTATTATTAGGTGTTATAGCTATCACAGGGTGTAAAAGTATCGACCCATATACAGGTGAGGAAAAGTTCAGCCAAACCAGTAAATATGCTCTAGGTGGAGTTATCGCAGGAGCAGCAGCAGGGCAAATAGCAGGAAAAGACACAGAATCAACATTAACAGGAGCAGCAGCAGGAGCTTTAGCAGGGGCTGGACTGGGTTATTATTTTGACAGACAGGAGGCAGCTCTGAGAGCAGAACTTCAAAAAACAGGAGTTTCTTTAAAAAGAGTTGATAATAAATTACAGCTTGTTATGCCAGGAAACTTAACTTTTAATAGCAGCAGCTCAGATGTTAGAAGCAATTTCTACGAAGTCCTAGATTCGGTATCTAAGGTATTGAACGAATATGATAAAACTGATGTATTTGTTTCAGGACATACAGATAACACAGGTAAAGATTCTTACAATATGACTTTATCCAAAAATAGAGCAGACAGTGTTGCAAAATACCTTAAATCAAGAGGAGTACAAAAAACTAGGATCACAAGCGAAGGTTTAGGTTCTAAATACCCTATAACTTCTAATTCTACTTCACAGGGAAGAGAAAATAATAGAAGAGTTGAAATAGAAATAATAGCAAAAAAAGGCTAATTTTTATGTTCTCTCTTAAATAAATTAATCATTTAAGAGATTTGATTCCTGTAAAATACAAGACTCAAATCTCTTAATTTTTATAGAATAAGTTATATTAAAATATTTATATGATTCTTACTAAGAAAAGGAGGAGGAATAATGGGAAATAAATGCTGTTATGATTTTTTTATGGACCCTATAGAGAAAAAATTTTTAACTAAACTTCGAAAAAAATTATTATCTAAAGCTGAGGGCAAAATTTTAGAGATTGGTTCGGGAACAGGAGTAAATTTTGAATTATATGGGAAACATGATGTTGTTGCCATTGAACCAGACGAAAAATTAAGAACAGAATCATTGAATAAAGTAAAGAATAATAAAATAAAAGTTATTTCAGGAGATGCAGAAAATTTAGAATTTAAAGACAATGAATTTGATACAGTAGTTGTGATGCTGGTTCTTTGTACAATTCCTGATAATAAAAAAGCACTTCTGGAAATTAGGAGGGTTTGTAAGGCTGGCGGAAAGATCCTAGTCTTAGAACATATCAAACACAAGAATAAAATTTTAGCTGTGATCCAGGATATCCTGACTCCAGTATGGAAAAAAATAGCTATGGGGTGCCATTTAAACAGAAAAACTGTAGATATTATAGATGCCCTGGGATTTAAGATAGTTCAAAAAGAATACTATATAGGAAATAATTTTGTCCTTTTGGAGATTCTTAACAATAAATAAAGGTCTGAAATTTTTCCTGAGAATGGAAAAATTTCAGACCTTTCATACTTTTTTCTTATTATTATTTCACCGGTTTTAATTTAGCTGTAAAGTGTCTTAGGATTTTTGGTTCTTCCTCAATCTCATACCCCTTTATTTCATCTCTTCTCTTATAGATATTAATCAAGGCCTTAGCCACTACATCCATATGATTATTAGTATATACCCTCCTAGGAATAGTTAATCTCAGTAGTTCCATAGCAGATTCCAACTGCTCTCCTGTATCTGGGTCATTTCCCAATAAAAATGATCCAATCTCTACCCCTCTAACACCAGCTTCCCTATATAATTCTATACAGAGTGCCTGAGCAGGAAAATTATAATAGGGTATGTGAGGTAAAAACTTCTTGGCATCCACAAAAACTGCATGACCTCCTACAGGATTTTGTATAGGGACTCCTCCTTCTGAAAGCAGTTTTCCAAGGTATTCAACCTGCCCTATTCTCGATGCCAAATATGATTCCTCTATAACCTCTGTAAATCCAACGGCTAAAGCATCCATATCTCTCCCTGAAAGTCCTCCATAGGTAGGGAATCCTTCAATAGGAACAACCATGGCCCTGACACCATTAAATAGTTCTAAATCTTCCTTTATAGCAATCAGCCCACCCATATTCACAATCCCGTCTTTTTTAGCACTCATGGTAATGGCATCTCCATAGGAAAAAACCTCTCTTACAATCTCCACAATAGAACAGTGCCCATACTCTTTCTCTCTTTTTTTTATAAAATAGGCATTTTCTGCAAACCTGGCAGAATCAAAGATTATTTTAATTCCATATCTGTCGGCTATTTTCTTAGTTTCTTTTATATTTTTTAGGGAAACAGGCTGTCCTCCGGCACTGTTGCAGGTAATTGTAATTATAATAAAAGCAATATTTTCTGAGCCTTTTTCTAATATGATACTTTCTAAACGGTCGTTGTCCATATTCCCCTTGAAGGGATGATCGAGGGCAGTGTCATAGGCTTCTGGGATCACGCAGTCAATAGCTCTCCCACCCTTTAATTCCACATGTGCCTTAGTTGTATCAAAGTGCATATTGGATATGCTATACTGGCCTTTTTTTATCAAAAGGGGGAAAAGTACATTTTCTGCACCCCTACCCTGATGGGTTGGGACAAAATATTTATACCCTGTAATATTTTGGACTGATTTTTCCAGTCGATAAAAACTCCTGCTTCCTGCATAGGATTCATCTCCTAACATCAGGGCTGACCATTGGTGATCGCTCATGGCTCCAGTTCCAGAATCAGTGAGAAGATCTATAAAGATATCTTCGGCCTTCAATCCAAATTGATTATAGCCTACTTCTACTATCCTTTCCTCCCTTTTCTCCTTAGAGATAAGACTGATCTTTTCTACCATCTTTATCTTATACGGTTCAGCTAATGTCGAGTATTCACACATATTTCCCCTCCTAAAATATTTTATTAAATAACTATTAAATATTATTTCAGTTTTTTATATCATACCCTATATATTCTCTCTTTTATCTGCCTATCCTTTATTATAATTCTAAAAATTAATTGAAAAAAAAAGCAAAGTGACATTGCATACAATTAGTAGTAATAGAAAAATTTATAAGCTTTAATTTATCAATAAATTTTAGAAATACCCCAAAAATAAAAATAAGTCTATCTGTCACAGGCAGATAAACTTATTTTTATTTTAATTATTTAAGAGGTCTTACAGTCTTCCATCTATATTAAAAAATGGGAAAACCGGGAAAAATCCATTTTTTGCAAAGTTAATAAATCCTACTTGAACACCTTGTAAGTCATTGGTAAAGTTAACAAAACCAAGTTGAAAAGTAGTTTTTTCTGCATAATTCACAAAACCAATATCAACTATAGACTCTCCCTGGTTAAAGTTGATCCCTCCTAAATTAATCACTGATTTCTTCTGGTTAAAGTTAACAAATCCCCACTGTAAACCTGTAAAATCATTGGTATAGTTAACAACTCCTAAAGCTACACCTGTAGACTGTCCCAAATGAATGTTAGCTGCACCTATACCTACACCTGTAAATGAATTATTCACCTTATTAGCTCCAATCCAAAATGGACTTAACTGTACCCCTTTAAAGTTATCAGTTTCACCTAAAGCTAAAATATTTATGTCCAAACCGCTCATATTGGTATTTTTTCCATAAAGCAAGTTAAGTCTTACCCCTTTTACAGTTTGATCTGCCGGCATATTAGTTCCTGGTACTCCCAATTGAAATGGAGTTTCTGCAAAGGTCATGGTAGAAATTAACCATATCATCCCCAATAAAATTTTAATTCTTTTCATATTTTTCCTCCTAATTTTGTGTTTTAAATATTGTACTACGTATTTAAAAAAAGTTACAGATTATCTCAATAAAAAAAGCAACGTTACTTTGCATCCATACAGGTAAAAACTAAATTTTTACTGCAAATTCTTATGTTCACGAAATATACTATTATCTCTAGATATTTTATGACTCCCTTGCGGTATACTTACTAGATAATAAAAAAAGTGCCTCTATTAATCATTAGAGACACCCTTTAAAAATTTAAATTCTAGAATATTCTTCCATCGATATTAAAGAATGGGAATATTGGTAAAAACCCAGTTTTAGCCATGTTGATTAGACCTATTTGTACTCCAGTAAGATCATCTGTCATATTGAAAACACCTAATTGGAATGTAGTTCCCTTTGAGATATTAACAAAACCAATATCTGCTGTTGTTCTTCCATCAGAAATATTTGCTGCTCCCCATTGAAGACCTTTTACATTATGAGTCATATTTACTGCTCCTAAAATAGCTCCTGTAGATTCCCCACCATGGATATTTGCTAAACCAAATCCAACTCCTTTAAATGAATTATTAACCTTGTTCGCTCCAATAAATAATAGAGGGAATTGTACCCCAGTAAAATTATCAGCTTCTCCCAAAGCTAGAATAGGAAGATCTAACCCACTAACATTGGCAGTCTTACCGTAAAGTAAGTTTAATCTTAATCCGCTGACATCTTGAGAAGCCGGCATCTGATTATCCAATACGTTAAATTGGAATCCAGTTGCAAATGACATACTAGATAACAAAAATAACATTCCTAATAAAATTTTAACCCTTTTCATATTTCTTACCTCCTAAAAATTTGTTTTTTCATACTTCCATAACACTATACTATGAATTCCAGATTAATCCTACAATAAAATAAAAAAATTATATCGGTATTAATCCCAGTAAATATAGTGTAAAATAATATATAAAAATATATATTATTGCCGTAAATTAACACCTATCAAAACATAGATTAAAATTACAAGGGGGTTACCATGAAAATACTCATAGAGGGAGACACTAAATCTGGAAAAACAACCCTCCTAAAAAAAAATTATATTCAAATGATCAATAGTGGTATAGATTCAAATAAAATTTTAGTACTCATTGCAAACAGGATGGAAGCTATAAAATTTAAAGAGAATTTAACTTTGGAATTTTCCAGCGAAAACAGGATCTATTCCTATTTTGGATTTGTTCAGCATGAATTAAATAAATTCTGGCCGGTAATCCTAAAAAAAAGTAAAAAAATTCATAAACTAAATATAACCCCAACTTTTATGACCTTTGAAGCCTCTCAGTGCCTCATGGGAAAAACAGTGGAATATTATAGAAAACAAGGTTTTTTAGGAGAGTTAAATATTTCTAATGAAGAGATCTCAAAGAAACTCCTATCCAATATCTTAGATGCATCCCTAAATAATCTTGTATATACTAAGATTGGCGACAGATTAAAATCATTTGGTGAAGTTCAAAGGGGTGAATTATATGATCAAATGAACATAACCATCGATAAATATATGGAAAAAACATTGGAGAATGGAAGTTTTGATTATGGAACCTCTATCTACCTGTATAACAATTTTCTTTTAGAAGATGAGTTTTACTTAGATAATTTTAAAAGTAATACTTCCTATCTTTTAGTCGATTCAGGTGAGATAGGATCAATAGCAGAAGTCGACTTTATAGATAAGATTAAAGAATATTTAAAAGGTCTCATTGTTACTCTAAATACAGACGGGCCCTATGGAATCCACAGTTATTCCACAGGCTACTTAGAAAAAACAATAATAAATTCAGAATACAAAAGAATAAAATTAGACATCAGAAATCTGGAAACCAATAAATTTTTAGACCGATTAGAGGAAAAAATCTATTCCTATGAAACCATAGAAGGTCTTCCGAAGCTCCATCTGGATATAGAAAACGAATATAAAAGTATAAACAACAAAAAGGTTATTAAAAAGGTTTTAGAGCTCCTAGATGATTCTGTATCACCAGTAGATATATCGGTAATTGTTCCTCAAAATGACTTGGTATTGGAGTTTGCCTTAGAAAAGATAAGTCAGGAAAGAGGGTTTAAATATATGAATATAGGAAGAAATGAGAGAATTTTAGATAATCCCTATGCCTATATCTTGGTTACAACCAGTATATTATTCTATGAATTTAAAGAAATAAATTTAAATTTTGACGAAATTAAGGTATTTTTCAATCTTGCTCTGGGATTGGATTCCATCAGAAGTGCACTTCTGGCTAATTATATAGGAAGCCGCAGCAGAGACAGGTATAGACTGATCAATATAGACAGTCAGGAGATCAGAAAACGAATCCCTCAACAAAATATAGATAAATATGATAAAATAAGAGGAATATTTAATGAAATTCCTAAAGATATTGAGTTATATGATTTTTTTGAAACTCTATATATTGAACTTATTGCAGGTGAAGAAGAGTTTTTTAAGAATATAAAGGGATGCAGAGAGTTAATTGACTCATCTAAAAAATTTATTGAAACTCTCCATAATTTTGAAAATATCAAGGACCTTAACTATGAATTTATAAAGTTTTTACGGGATGGTGCCAAAGCATCGGAAAGTTTGATAGAGTTAGATGAAAGGTTAAACGGAGAATACCTCTCTATATCAACCCCCTATGCCTATATAAACTCTGGAAGAGACTCGAAATATCAAATTTGGACAGACATAAGAAATAAAAATTTTATTCCGGATACAAAAAATATCCTTCAAAATTCATGGGTACTTTCTAAAACTTGGAAGGGTGACAGGTTCTCCATAGAGGACCAGTTTTATATTGAAAAAATAAATACCATGGGGATTCTTCGAAGACTGATGAAGTCTTGTCACGGGGATATATATGTGTACGGATCTAAATATTCCAGCGGAAGCCACGGACAAGGAGGACTCCTCTATAACGGATTCAAAAAAATTAAATAAAGGAGATTAGTTATGAAATATATAAGAAAAATCGGGATAATATTATCCTTATTGATATTGTTTGGATTTTCATATGGACAGGAGGGTTTTAAGGCAAAATCCATGAAGATGATCCTGAATAAGACCACAGCTTTAGCCGATGGACAAGATGAGATAAGGATTACCTATAGGATAGAGGATGATAATGGTGTCCCCCTTAGAAATATCGATAAAAAAGAAGTAAATCTTCTGATTGATGGAGTTGAAAGCAGTGAATTTATCCTGAGATCCAACGAGGATAAAACTTTTGAAATAACTCTGATCTATGGAAATCTCAAAACAAAAACCAAAGTAAAATTTATAAAAGAAAATAAACAATTAAAGATCTCCCTTTCTAAATCAAGAATTTTAGCTGATGGAATCGATGAAATAATTATAGGAACCACAGATGACCAGGGAAATAAATGGAATGACAGTGTAATCCTCTATATAAATGGAAAAGAAGTTTCCACTAATCTGTTTAAAACAAAAAACACAGGAAAGTATACAGTCATTGCCAGATCCGGGAAATTTGAAAGTGAGAAGGGAAAAATAACTGCATATGAAAAAATTAATACTTTAAATTTAAAGGCAGATAAAGTTGATCTCCTCGCCAATGGAGTAGATCAAATAAGCTTTACCTTGGATGGAAGGGATCAGAATGGAATAACTCGGAATATAGATGATTTTACCCTGGTAGATCCTCAAGGAAAAAATATATCTGAAACAAAATCATTGACTACAAAAAATCCAGGTAATTACAGGGTTAGAGCTCTTTATAAAGGGGAGTATTCCAATTATATAACCTATATTTCTGAACTGCCTAAAAAGTTCAATGTAGTTTCACACTACCCAGTAGGGGAAACCATAAATTTAAATACTGTGATAGAGGTCGCACTAAATATAGAGCCTAAAAATTATAAGGACAGTTTAGAAGTTTTATTGGATGGAAGGCCTATTTCAGGCAACCTTACATACGAGAAAAACTCTAAATCACTGAGATTTATACCTGATCAGCCGTTAAAATTAAATACAACATATAAGGTAAAACTAAAAAAATCTATTACAGGAGTCGATGAAAATAAATTAAAAAATGATTTCACCTTTGAATTTGAGACGACTTCTAGAAAAGATCTAGAAACAGTTAAAGTCGAAAGAGGTTCATTTATACTAGGAGACGAGACTAGTAAACTGTGGAAGTTTTCATCTCCTACACAGGAGGCCTTTATCCAATATGATTACTTTATCGGGAAAACACCAGTGACTTTTGATATCTACGATCAATATACCAGAGATATGAGGCTGCCCCTTGTAGATGATAATGGCTGGGGACGTAAGACTAGACCAGTTATTAATGTTACTTGGAATGACACTATAGGGTTTTTAAATTGGTTATCCAAAAAAGAAAATCTGCCGCCGGCCTATGATAAAAATGGGAATCTTATCGATTCAGACGGGAATAGAACCCGGGATATAACTAAAGTTACAGGATATAGACTGCCCACTGAGATTGAGTGGGAATTTGCCGGGAAGGGAGGTATAAAATCTAGACCTACCCTATTCAGCGGATCAAATGATGTAGGAGCAGTAAGCTGGTATTCCGACAATTCAATGGATAAAACTCATGAAGTAGCCACAAAAATGCCAAATGAATTAGGAATCTATGATATGAGCGGAAATGTCTGGGAGTGGATTAATGACAATAGCGGTGTTTATTCAGGAATAGAGAGGATAAACAGTATAGGACCTAAGTATGGATCGTTAAAAATATTAAGAGGTGGTTCATTTAACAGTATAATGAGTGATACTCAATTAACCTTCAGAGATGAACTTTCTCCCAATACCAAGGATATCTATTATGGATTTAGAATTGCAAGAACAATTAAGGAGAAAAAATAATGACAGAACAAAATACATTTTTAAAAAAAATATATGAATTACTTACCGATACCGACAGATTTGCAGGACTTATTGAACAAATCATCTTATTTTCTGTACGGGCAATTATTGCAGTTTTAGTCTTTCTTATCTTTAGAAAAATTATAGATACTCTAATGAAAAAATATGAACAATTGGATAGAAAAGACTCTAATAAATCCCTACATACTTTTTCCAGATCGATCTTGAGATTATCTTTAAATTTTATAGCTATCATGATTGCACTTCTGATAATAGGTGTAAAACAGACTGCTTTTGTAGGACTTCTAGGAGGTGCAGGTTTAGGTATTGGTTTAGCACTGAAAGACACACTGGCAAATTTTGCCGGCGGAGTCATATTAATAGTATTTAAAGCCTATGAAATAGGTGATTTTATAGAAATTGACGGTCAGAGCGGGAGTGTCCACGAGATAAATGTTTTTGCTACAACACTGAATACAATAGATAATAAGAGGATCCTGGTTCCAAATGGTCTGGCTACTTCCCATCAAATAATAAACTATACAAAGAATAAGATGAGAAGGGTAGATCTTTTATTTGGAATCTCTTATAACGATGATTTCAAAAAGGCTATAAAAATATTGACAGAGATAGCCGAATCTCACCCTCAAATTTCACAGAGGGTAGATAAGACCATTAGGTTGAGGGAGTTAGCTGATAGTTCAGTAAACATTACCTTTAGAGTTTGGTGTAAATCTGAAGATTATTGGGGAGTCTACTACGATGTCATGGAATCAGCAAAACTTAGGTTTGATGAAGATGGTATAAGTATTCCATTCCCGCAGATGGATATCCATATGCACAATCCAGAGAAAGAAATTGCACCTAATAATTAATAACAATGATAATATATATAATATGTAACCCAAAGAAAGAGGTAGATTATGTTAAAAAAAGCTGAGAAGGTATTGTTTCAATATTTTGGATATAAAAAATTTAGAACCAATCAAGAGGAGATCATCTCCTCTATTTTGGATGGAAGAAATCTTTTAGGTATAATCCCAACCGGCAGCGGAAAATCTATTTGTTATCAGATTCCGGCATTACTCTCACCTAAACTTACCATAGTCATCTCTCCTCTGATCTCCCTCATGAAAGATCAGGTAGATACCCTTAAGATCTCTAATATCCCTTCTGCTTTTATAAACAGCTCTCTCTCAAAGGAGGAATATGTAGATATCATCAGGCAGTTACGGCAAAACAAACTGAAACTTCTTTATATAGCTCCTGAAAGGCTTCTCAATGCTAAGTTTACAAATCTGCTGGCTGGTCTTCAGATAGGAATGGTTGCTGTAGATGAGGCCCACTGTATATCCCAATGGGGACATGATTTTAGAAAATCTTATCTGGAGATCCCTAAATTTATTGAAAAATTGGGCCAGAATATACAGATAACTGCATTTACTGCTACAGCTACTCCAAAGGTAAAGGAAGATATCATAGACCTATTAGAGATGAGCAATCCTAAGATATTTGTAGGAGGCTTTGACCGAAAGAATCTATTCTTTAAAGTAGTAAAAAATGAAGATGCCGAATCATTTTTAGTAGATTATTTAGATACCCATAGGAAAGCTCCCGGGATCATCTATGCTTCTACACGAAAAGAAGTAGATAACCTCTATGCCTATCTGAGATTAAAGCATTTCAGTGTTGGAAAATATCACGCAGGACTAACCGATGAGGAACGTAAAAAATTCCAGAATAAATTCATAACTGGAGATATCAGAGTTATGATTGCAACTAATGCCTTTGGTATGGGGATCGATAAATCCAACGTAAGATTTGTTATCCACCGGAATATCCCCAAGGATATTGAAAGTTACTACCAGGAAGCTGGTCGTGGCGGCCGTGATGGTGGGCAGGCAGAGTGTATCTTGATGTTTTATCCTGAAGATATTGGCACGCAAGAATTTTTTATAGATATGAATAGGGATCTCTCTCCGGAGTTAAAGAGAAATAAATTAAAAAAATTAGATAAGATGGTAGCCTATACTGAGATAAAATCTTGTTTACGAGAATATTCATTAAAGTATTTTGGTGACAGGAGGATAAAAAATTATTGTGGGAATTGCAGTAATTGTACTGGTCTAAAGGATGTTGAAAATAATACTGTAGACACACAAAAAGTCCTCTCATGTATCGGTAGATCCAAGGAAAACATTGGGATTAGGATGGTTATCCGTCTCCTGTTAGGTGAGATAAGTGATAAAATCACTAGAAAAGGATTGGATAAAATCTCAACCTTTGGGATTTTTAAAGATTATGATAAGAACCTGTTGGAGGAGTTTATCAACTACCTTATCTCTGAGGGATATATAGATCAAACAGCTGGATCCTATCCGGTACTTAAATTAAATGAAAAATCATTTGATGTTCTCAATGGGAATATTCAGGTGCTTCGAAAGAAAAATGAGGTTGTATCCTTTGATTATTATGAAAACCCTATCTTTGAAAGGTTAAATGAAGTACGGCGTGAGATCGCAGAAAAAGAGGGCATAGCTCCATATGTTCTCCTATCAGATGTGACCCTTATGGAATTGGCCGACAAAAAACCCATTAACAGATGGGAGATGTTAAAAATTAAGGGAATCGGTAACCAGAAATTTGAAAATTACGGGCAACAATTTTTAGATGTTTTGATCACAGAGGTGGAGATTGAAAATTTAAAAAATAACGGCATTCAGGAAAATTCAAAAGCCGATAAAAAATACCTGGTTGAAATAGAAAAGGTAAAATACCTTAAGGAAAGTTTAAACTTAAATATAGATGTAGAAGAGTTAGCTCAGGCTATAAGTGAGATATTCTTCTAACCCTTTCCCTTTTGCTTTGTAAAATTATTTAGAGGTAATATAGGAAAAAGAGTCTAAAATTTAGACTCTTTTTTTCATTCTATAGTAATTCACCCTTTGAACTAATACCCACTAAACCTTATTTCAAAGTAATAATCTTATTTGCTACCCTTTCTACAAATAGATCATCATGCTCTATAAATAGAATAGTTGGATTGTATTTTAATATAGCTTTCTCAATTCTTGTACGGGTATGAAGATCCAAAAAATTTAATGGCTCATCCCATATGAAAAAATCTTTTTCTAAGTAGATGTTCAGTGCCATGTACAGTTTTCTAGTTTCCCCCTGACTGAGAAGGGATGTATCTTTACCGAGTAAGTTCCCCCGGATATCAAAAGCGGCTAAAAAAGGAGTAAATAACTTGATATCAATATTTGAATCGATCAGAAATTCCTCTAGTGTCATATCCTTCGGCAGAAGCTCCTGAGGAAGATAACCTATATTTATTCTGGAATCGATAAATATATTTCCAGTAAACTTTATCTGATTTAAAACAGCTTTAAAGATACTTGTTTTCCCGCTCCCATTGGGGCCGATAATCGCTACTCTTTCACCCCGGTCTATACTAAAGGATAAATTTGATATGATTTTTTTATCTCCATAGCTGATATCTAGGTTATCCACCCTTAAAATCTTTTGAGGCAAGAGTTTAACATCTTTAAATTTTATTTCATACTCTTTCTCAAAATTTTTAACTAGTTTTTTCTTAGCTTCAATGTGTTCACGAGCTTTTTTTTCATACCCTTTGGCGCTTTTCATAAGTGCCTTAGCCCTTACTCCTAAAAGTTCTAACCCACCTTTGCTTCCACTAGCAGGAGTTTTTGCCATCTTCCTCTGAGCTTTTTCAGCCCATTCAGATTTTTGTTTAAAGCTATCTTCTTTTTTCTTTATATTAGATTTTAGATTTTCATTTTTTTTCTTTTCTGATTCTAATAACTGTAGGTAGTTTTCTTCAAATTTAAAGAATGTTGTATTATAAATTTTAGCCTCTCTTTTACTGTGCAGATGAAGGATGTGATCTCCTACTGTATTCAAAAAATTCCTGTCATGGGATATACAGATAAATCCTCTCTTCTGATCCTTTAAATATTCTCCTATTAATTTTCTGGATTCAATATCTAAATGATTTGTCGGTTCATCTATAAGGGGGAAACTGTTTTTCTTTAAAAATAATGAGATTAACTGTATCTTTGTTTTTTCTCCCCCGCTGAGAGAGTTATAAAATCTATTTAAGATATTCAGATCTAATTTTATATTTAACAGCTCTTTTTCTATTAAATTTTCAATTTGATACCCGTCTAATTCCCGGTATTTTTCCTCGATTTCCCCATATTTAATCAAGTTATCTTCAGTTGGATCTAATAATAGCCTTTCCATCTCATCTTCATAGAGTTTATAGGGGGCTAAATTATCTTTGATAAACTCCAATACCCTGGTATTTCCCTCTGCTTTCTGCTGGAAAGAGAAGTTAAAAAATGTTTTATCACACTTTATCTTTCCTCCGTCTTTGATCAGTTCGCCATCTATTAGTTTTAACAGCGTACTCTTTCCCCTGCCGTTTTTTCCATAGATTATAGTTTTCCACGATGTATCAATCTCTATATTTAACTTGTTGAATATCTCCTTATAGGGATTCTCATAGGAAAAACTTAAATCTGTTATATTTATTTTATTCAAAATATCACTCACCTCATATTAATTTATTTTAGATAAATTAAGGCTATAATAAAACAGTGATATATTATTTTCTGCTTAAATTATAGTCCTATTACTGTAGTTTCCATATTTAAATCACCTCCGTCATATTCTTGTAACTTTTTCAATATACTAGTTATCCTTTCTTTTGTCAATTAAAAATATTGTGATCCTTAGATTCTTTGGATATTTTTTCTTTGAAAGAATCGCTATAGTTTTCTCTAATACTAGAGAAAACGCCAATAAGGATTATGGGCTACAATCCTCATTTCACTGTGGAACTTAATCTGTATATCACTCTTAGTAGAATAATTAATGTAAAAGCAGTATCGCCTTTAAAATTAAAGAGTGAAACTCAACGACTATAAATTTCAAAATAAAAGGTTAAAAAAATTTCAAAATTCTGTGTAATCTGTGACAAAGAAAAGTTTTGATTATCCTCCTCCTAGCTTCCTCCCTTCACATCGTAAAATCTACTTTTATTAAAAGTAAATTTTTCGCACTCATGAATCGAGAGAAATCAAGGCTGAGAATAAAAAAGAGTTTTTTTCTCTACGAGAGAGTGAAATTTCCTAGCAAGAACATTTTTTCCCACCTAAAAAGAGGTAGATTTCACTGAAATCTACCTCTTTTATATTATTAAAATTAATGTTTCATCCTAGCCCCTTAGGACAATAAAGGATAAAAAAACCTAGTTAAATTTCTTGGCTACTAAATTTTTAATCAAATCTTCACTTGGAATATAAGGCAGGGTAATATGATCTGTTCCTGCATTATTTTTATTATATTCCATAGATGTAGTGATAGAGTTCTTATTTCTAGCCCAGGCACGTCTGGCAACTCCTCCCATTACATCCCATGGCATAGCCTGATACAAGATGTCGTCGACTCTCTTAGAGCCGTCTAATACCATTCCAAATCCACCGTTGATAGATTTACCTATACCTACTCCACCACCATTGTGAAGAGCAATAAGACTCATTCCACGAGCTGCATTTCCGGCAAAACAATGGGTAGCCATATCTGCCATTATATTTGATCCATCCTTGATATTAGAAGTTTCTCTAAATGGTGAATCTGTTCCTGAAACATCATGATGGTCACGTCCAAGCATGATAGGACCAACCTCTCCATTTCTTACCATCTCATTAAATTTCAGTGCAATATTGGTTCTTCCCATGGCATCCTGGTATAAGATTCTGGCTTGAGTTCCTACTACTAATCCATTTTTATCAGCATCTCTCACCCAGATATAGTTATCTCTATCCTGATATCTTCTATTAGGATCGATACAACTCATAGCAGCTGCATCTGTTTTTAATAGATCTTCTTTTTTACCGCTTAGGCAGACCCATCTAAATGGTCCATATCCATAATCAAATAATTCAGGCCCCAATACATCTTCTACGTAAGAAGGGTAGATAAATCCACCTTTATCATCTCTACCATTTTTAGAGATCTCTTTTACACCGGCATCATAGACAGATTTTAAGAAAGCATTTCCATAATCAAAGAAATAAGTTCCCTTGTCTGTAAGTTTTTTAATTACATTATAATGACTAACCAGTGTTCTGTTTACCAATTCTATAAATTTGTCTTTATCCTCTGCTAATAGTCTAGTTCTTTCCTCAAAAGTGATCCCTTGCGGACAATATCCACCGTCATAGACTGCATGACAAGAAGTCTGGTCAGAAAGTAGATCTATATTTATATTGTTATCTGCTGCATACTCGAGTAAGTCCACGATATTTCCATGAAATGCTATTGCAGCAGGTTTTTCTGCTTTAAAATAATCCTGTACCTGGTCAAAGGCTTCCTTTGGAGAACGAGCTATACTAGATACCCATCCTTGTGAATGTCTGGTTTCTATCCTTGAATAATCTACCTCTGCAATTATTCCTACACCATTTGCAATCTCAACAGCTTTACCCTGGGCTCCTGACATTCCTCCTAATCCAGAAGTTACAAATAGTTTACCTTTTAAATCTCCATCCTGAGGTACTCCTAAGAATAATCTACCTGCATTTAAGATGGTAGAATAAGTCCCGTGAACTATCCCTTGCGGTCCGATATACATCCATCCACCGGCAGTCATTTGACCATAGTTTGCAACTCCTAATGCAGCTGCTCTGATATAGTTTTCATCGTCATCAAACATCCCTACCATAAGTGCATTTGTAATAATAGTTCTAGGTGCAGAAGGGTGTGATCTGAATAATCCCATTGGATGCCCTGATTGTATCACCAGTGTCTGATCTTGAGTTAATTCCTCTAAATATCTTTTAATCAATTGGTATTGCATCCAGTTTTGGCATACCTGCCCTGTTTCCCCATAAGTTACCAATTCATATGGATATAAGCAGATATCAAAATCTAAGTTATTATCCATCATTACTTGAAATGCTTTACCTTCCATACACTTACCTTTATATTCATCTATAGATTTCCCAGATAACCTTCCTTCTGGTCTAAATCTATACCCGTAAATCCTTCCAGTTTCATATAGTTCCTCTAAAAATTCAGGAGCCAGTTCAGCATGAAATTCTTCCGGTATATACCTCAATGCATTTTTTATAGCTAATTCCACTTCATCTTGAGACAATGTAAGATCTCTTTTAGGAGCTCTCCTGTATTTAGAATCAAATTTAGGAGTTTCCTTTGGTATATCAGTTAATTTTATAGTCATTGCATCTTTTATATCGTTATTTGTAAACATTATGATTATCTCCTTTTATTAGTTATAAATTTTTAATCCTTGATTTTTCTAAAACTATAGTAGTTTTCCTACTACTCCCTCTACTCTATCTATAATCTCTTTGCTAGAAATCAGCTCATAACACTTATTTATATATTTATACATCACTACATCTTCATCAATAAACTTCACATCTTCCCTGATAAAGTTATAAGCAATTTCAGTTCCTTTTCCTAAGAAGTTTTCCTCTCTAAGATCTATTGCCTGACAAGCTCCTAATATCTCCATAGCTATTACATTTCTTGCATTTTTCATAATATCTCTGGCTTTTCTACCTGCAATTGTTCCCATAGATACATGATCCTCTTGGTTTGCAGAAGATGGTATAGAGTCTACCGAAGCAGGATGTGCTAATACTTTGTTTTCTGATACCACTGATGCAGCACTATATTGTACAATCATAAATCCAGAGTGTACTCCTCCATATTTTGTTAAAAATGCAGGCAATCCGTTACTTAATGCAGGATTTACCAGTCTTTCCAGTCTTCTCTCAGAAACATTGGCTAATTCTGCCAATGCTATTCCCATATAATCCAGTGGCAGTGCCATAGGCTGTCCATGAAAGTTTCCTGCTGAGATAGCTTCCTCTGTTTCAGGGAAGATCAACGGGTTATCTGTCACAGCGTTTACCTCTATCTCTATTCTTTCCTTTATAAATCTTAGTGCATCCTTACTTGCTCCGTGAATTTGCGGCATACACCTAAGAGCATATGCATCTTGAACCCTTAAGTCTCCCTGTTTAGTAATCATCTTACTTCCGTCTATTAAGTTTATAAGGTTTTTAGCCGTATCTATCTGACCGCTGTGACCTCTTATCTCGTGTACCCTAGGGTCTAATGCACATTTAATTCCTGTAAGAGCTTCCATAGTCAATGCTCCTGCAATATCAGCTATCTTAGCTAAATTTAATGCGTCATAGATAGTCAAAACTCCTACAGCTGTCATAGCCTGAGTCCCGTTGATTAAAGCTAATCCCTCTTTAGAAGTCAAGTATGGCAATGGTTCTATTCCTGCCAGTTCAAGAGCTTTAATACTATCCATCCTTTCACCCTTATAGAAAGCTTCTCCTAATCCAAGCATTGTTAATACCATGTGAGATAATGGAGCCAAGTCTCCTGAAGCTCCCAGAGATCCCTTTTCAGGTACTACCGGGTGTACCTCTTTATTTAAAAGTTCAATTAATTTTTCCACAGTTAATAGTCTGATACCAGAATTCCCCTTTGTCAATGAGTTTACACGAAGGACCATCATGGCTCTTACAATCTCTTCTGCAAAGGGCTCTCCTACCCCGCAAGCATGACTTATAATAAGATTTCTCTGAAGATCATTTGTCTCTTCCTTTGAGATAACTACATCAGAAAATTTACCAAACCCAGTTGTGATACCATATGACACTCTCTCTTCAGCAACAAATTTATCTACCACAGCTCGGGCTGTATTGATTCTATCTTTTGCACCATTACCTAATTTCACCTTGAAGTTAAACCTAGCTACATTTACTATATCCTCTATGGATAATTTTTGATTATCAATTAGTATCTTTGACATTTTTCCCTCCTCATATTTCTTTGCTACTATTTTATTACTCTATTTAGATGTGAAAGTCAACCGAATAGTACTAAAGTAATACGATTTCTATTGTATAGAGTATAAATATGTCAGTAAAAATTGATTTTTCATGAAAAATGGAGTAAACTTTTGTTAGAAACTTATGTAAAAAAACAACGTAATACTAGGTCTAAACAAGTAAAATTTAGGTTTTTATAATTTTTATTTTATCTTAAAACCCTATGTTTATGTTGTAAAGTAATGGTTTTTGGTGATGCCCCTTGGGGGTATAATTTCCTAGATAATAAAAAAAATTCGCTCCAGGCGATTAGGGGGAAGAAAAATTGGAATTTTTAAAGAAATATAAGTATATAAATAAAGAGTTTTTTAGAAATTACCGAAGGGTAAAAAAAAATGTATGGAAAGGTAGAATCGACGGTGAGGATCACGATTCCCTCAGATGGCATCAGAACATTCAAGTTATTGACTTAGAAGAGAACTTAGAGGATCTTAAATTTGAAAACGCAGTCTGTTTCATTGGTTTTTCCAGTGATGAAGGGGTAGAAAGAAATAAGGGAAATGTAGGAGCTGCAGAAGGTCCAAATGCTATTCGTCGCGAGATGTGTAACTTCCCTAAAACCAGAGAAGATGTAACCCTCTACGATGCCGGAAATATATTCTGTATCGATGAAGATCTTGAAGGTGCTCAAAAAGCTCTATCTACTGCAGTATCTAAGATAATAGCCTTAGGGATGTTTCCAATAGTTTTAGGAGGGGGACATGAAGTAGCTTTCGGTACTTATAATGGTCTCCTAGATGTAGTCTCTAGATATCAAAAGAAACCAAAAATTGGGATAATCAACTTCGATGCACATTTTGACATGAGACCATATGAAGAACAAACCAGTTCTGGTACCATGTTTTTACAAATCGCTGATCAGTGTAAAGAGAGAGAATTAGATTTTTCTTACTTTGTGTTAGGGATTCAAAAATATGGAAATACAAGGTCCCTCTTCAAAACAGCAGATAAATTTGGAGTTAAATATATTTTAGCCCGGGATATCAATGACTATAAGGAATTAGAAGTAAAAAATAAATTAAATATGTTTATAGAGGAAAATGACCATATATATGTAAGTGTCTGCACAGATGTATTTTCATCTGCCTATGCTCCTGGAGTAAGTGCCCCTCAGCCCTTTGGAATCCACCCAAAATCAGGAAGGGAGCTCATAAGACATATTGCAGGAACTGGAAAAACAGTTACCTTTGATATAGCCGAAGTATCTCCAAGGTATGATTCTGGAAATATCACTTCTAAACTAGCTGCTATTTTGATCTTTGAGATAACAGATAATTTAGGCAGATTTTCATTAAAAGTGGAAGAAAAATAATACAATACCAAAAAGGAGGAGCTGAGCTCCTCCTTTTTTTAAAGTTTTCCTATAAAGTTTATAAACCATCCCTTTGCATCATAATCCCTCTTTGTCAGATCATCATCAAAGGAAGTAAAGTTATATCCTACTCCTACCTTCATATTATTATTGACATGGTATTGAACGGAAACAAGACATCCCTCTGACATATCCTCTGCATCTCTGGAAATAAGCCAGTGGTATTCTCCCATAAGATCCCATTTTTTAATAATATGATATAGGCCTTTTACAGCATAGAGTTCAGTGGAGTTACTAAACCAGTCTCCATCATCTCTGCCCTCTCTGAGCATAGATTTTTTATAGGCTGCTTTTCCTCCTAAACTCCATTTTTCATTGATATCATATATCTCTTCCACAGCAAAAATATGTGCTTTTTCATCGTTAACAGAGTCATCCTGTCCTTCACTTGGAAGATCGTATAAATAAGTGTATTTACTGATTATATTTAGTCTGTCACTCCATACAGGTCTGTAGGCTGCACCAATACTGAGTTCAGCAAATTTTGCATCATTTTTATTAGAAATTTCATCTTGTGTATAGGATAGATTTCCTTTACCTTGAAGTGTCCATTCATTGTTGAAAACATACTTCAATCTATTGGCTGTAAGCCACTGATGTTTCTTTTCATCCTGGCCTTTATCTCTCCTATATTCCAATTTATTTCTTAAGAAGATCACTCTGGCATCATAGGATGAAAAAAGACTTACACTACGCCTTCTTATTACATCATCTTCTTTATCGAGATCTCCCTGCTGGTAGGAGATTCCTGTCCTGAGTTTTTCTGTAGCATCAAAGTCTAGTCCATAACTTTGGATTAATCCGCTTCCATCTGAATCACTATTAACAAATTGATTTTCCTGATAGACATTATATCTTTCGCCCATCTTAGCTTTTTGTCCAAATGTGATACTTCTTCCCCTTTCACCTTCGTCTTCAGATAAAAGGTAGTTCACATACATATCGTGATTTTGTCCAAAGGAATAGTCCAACCCTGCCTGAACAGAGTCTCCTCTAGATCCCTGGCTCGACTCTAAATCAACTCTCAATTTATCCCCTAACTTTGTTTTTCCACCTAGGGTTATCATATCATTTGTTTCATAATCTCCATCTTTATAGAGGGTCCCCTGGAGAGCTGTATACAGAGAGGTAGAAGGAGTAAAGAAATATTCTCCCCTAATTCCTCCAAGAAATCCGTCTCCCTTTTCATCTGTATCCTCTTCATGGTTTCCCTTAAGTTCTGTACTTAAAAGAAGTTTTTTATATCTATAGTAAGCTGCTGCTCCTAAATTTTCTTCAACGTCTTTTTCGTCAGTAACAGCTTCTGAATAATCATAATAAAATTTCAATTTCAGTTTCTTAGAATATTTATAGCTGGCCTTAGTTCCAAAATTTAGCTCTTCCCGGTCATCTTCGAGATTTGAAGTTGAAAATCCTTTTTCTTTTTTTCTGTACCAACCTTCAGCAAGTATATTATCACTGAGACCTTCATTAAGATCTGATAATCTTGTTTTCCCCTTCACTGAGTAAGCTTTTCCGCTTTGATTTTTTTCATTTTCTTTTATTTCTCTAAAGGAAAGTCCTCCATCATCGGAATAGAACTTGCTTCCGGATTCCCGTCCTTCACTCTCTGCTATTTCCAATCTCAAAAAAGTATCTTTAGTTTTTCTGAAAATCATGTCGGCTTCCTTGAGGGTATAATCTAAATTATTGTCATTTCCTTCTACATAGGTTCCTCCTGTATAAACACCTTCATTAATCCAAGTCCCCCCTCTTATTCCGCCAGAAAGATCATCATCAACTATTCCTGTAGGATAAAATTCATAATCAGTTCTTAGATAAGCTTCCTTCCCGTCTAAAGGATCACCTTTTATTATGGAGCCATCCTGTTCATCCTTTACTATTTGCATAAGGGGTCTTGAAAGAATTATCCTTCCCTGGAAATATTCTATTTCATAGTCTTCTCCCCCTGTAAGGTATAGGTTTTCCACTACTAATCCGGTCTTTTTATCTTTTATCTCCACCCAGACTTTTTCACTTCCTACTACCATATCTGTATGTTTCAGGTAGTAAAGACTTCCCCCAGTTCCTAAAAATGAATCATGGGCAAATATTGTCCCAGGCTGAGAGATAAAGGCTTTTAAACTGTTTTTATCCTCTCCCCATGAAGTACTTTTTCTGCTTCTCAAATCTAATTTTGCCCCATAAAGACTTCTATTATAGTTGGCAAATTCGGTTCCCGTAAATCCGGTATTATAGTTCCCCCATATAAAGTTATTTTTATCCCACTCTAACTTTAAATAAAGTTTCCCCTGTGTATTTACATCACTATAAGTTGTAGATTCATCCCCATAAGTTGTATAATACATATCCCTCTGCATATCCCTGAAGACACTTCTATTATCCCTTTCATCCAAATTGCTGAATATATTTTTCAGTTCTTCCTCTCTGGTATCCATATGGGCAGTAAGGAGATACTTTTTATATCTGTTTTTAGAATAAAAAGCTACCCTACCGTCTGTATAAAAAGATTCATCGTAATGATAATCCTTTGAAAGGATCTCATCGTTTCCGGAAACATCATATTTCCCACTCTTTACATCGGCAATTCCCACAATAAAATTATATTTATCAGGGACCTCTATTTCCAATGGATAGTTAAATACTTCTTTTTTTTCTATAATTCTAAGATCCAATATATGAGTTCCCGGTGAAAAATGTTCTTCAAAGGCAAATTTCCCATATTTATCAACAGGAATCTCTTTTTTCCCCAAGTAAAGTTTCATATCTTCATCAAAATCACGACCATAAAACCTTACCTTGGCAGCATCTAGAGGAATATTATGAATGAGGAGGGAACTTCTACCATAAATTTCTCCTCCCTCTTTCTTCCTCTTCCCTTTTTCATCTGTTGGAGTATTCTTTTCCCATCTTTCTTTTGTAACAACTTCCATAGATTTCAATGAAGTCTCATCAAAATTACCCTGACCATCCCAGACTTTAACCCTGTATTCGATCTCATCCCCGGGAAAAAATTCCTTAGGAGGAGTCCATAAGATTTTTTTAGAAAAATCAATATCTGTTCCATTAAGATTTACAAAGGGTGTATCTTCACCTCTTTTATATATCTCTATTTCCCATTTTTTTATAAATTCACTATAGTTAGTATAAATTTTAAACCAGCTTTCCATCCCCGGAACTATTTCTCCCCTTTCAGAAGTAATATTCAGCTTAGGAGATATTGTCACCGGATCTACAACAGCCCATAAAAGCCCCTTATTATTTTCAAGCTTTATCCTGTTTCTGTATATCACATCTGTTCTTCTGTTCTGCTTCATACCTTCAAAAGTATTGTTTTCAACCAATGGCTTTTCCTCACCATTTGAGATTAATTCCACACTATATGGCTGTTGTTTTTCAGCGGGAGATTCCTCAAAATCTCCCTGTGTAGAAACAACTTTTTCACCTAAAGCATCTACTCCCAATAACATAAGAAAGATAATAGTCATAAATATTCTATTTTTACTCATTATCTTTCACCTCCAGAGAGGTCTGTAACAATTTTTACATTAGAAATCATATCTTTCCCCATTATTTTTTCCAACTCTTTCCCTATAGATTTTGCTCTTTTTAATGCCAAAATCTCATTATATTTATTCGATGCCCGGCTGTCAGCATTTCCTTCTACCACAATAACTCCACCCCTATACTCAGTAAGGAGCTTCGATATCTTCTTAAGGTTATCTATCTGATCCTCTCTTACATTCCATTTATCTGTTAGGAAGAATACACTTCCAACTCTTACTTTTATCTCTTTTTCTTTAACTCTTTTCTTTGCCTTTGGAATTTTTACCCCAAAGTTAAATTTTTCCATGACCTTAGTAAGAGTTTTTACCCTCGGATTTTCTGTAGTAAACTCTGTCCCTGAAGGAAGAGTAACCTTGTCTACTTTAATAATAAAGTTTTTACCTCTGTCCGGTATATCATCTATACCGTCCACATGATATCTTCCAAATTGGTCAGTTTCAATTACTAGTCCTTCTACTGTAGCAAGTCTTACTCCTGGGATTCCCTCTTCTGAAATTCCGTCATTTCTTATCTCTATCTCTTCAAAGTAGTCACTTTCATCTACCTTTAAAGGTATTTTTTTCATAACTTCCTCATCATACTCTATAACTATCTCTGTTCTTCTATTAAGCTGTCTTCCAGTACTTGTTCTATTGCTTCCTTTAGGATTTTTAGGTCCCTTTCCATCTATAACAAACATCTCTTCTGAAAGATCTAACTTCATTGAAAGGTAGTCTTTTAAAGTATTAGCTCTTGCAATGGACAATTCATGGTTATTTTTAAACTTTGCTTTTTTAGAAGGTCTTTGAGAGTCTGTATAACCTACAATTACTAATTTAAGATTTTTTTTATCCCTCAATTTTTCCAGATACTGTTTTAATTTTTCATTTTCACCATCTCTGATATTGGCATACGCTGAATCAAAATATATAGGCTCTATAAAGTTCTCTATCCTTACTTTTTTTAAACTCTTAACATTCTTTAGTTCTTCCCTGTATTTAGGATCTTTTATTACTCTTCTGACTACTTTTAAATCAACCCCTGTCAGATTTCTATTTCCACTATGGTTTCTTAGAATTTCACCTGTAGATTTTAAAGTGATATTTGATCCTTCTTTGGATTTAATCAGGATATCTCCTATTTTTTTAGGATCTTTTATTCTTCTTCTTAAAATCACCTTTTGAGATCTTTCACTCTCATCTCCCCTTCCATCAAGGTTTCCTAAGAGTAATTCTTTAGACTCTGAAGAGATTCTCCATTCTTCATCCCCTTTTTTTACAAAACCATCTAAGTAGTTGTTTTGAGAAGAAAGGGTCTGCACTCTGATATCATAAGCATTGGCATCGTCCTGCCAACCATCATTGTCTCTGTCATGGAAAACTTTTCCTATTATTACTGTACTATTAAATAATGGATCATTTATAACTTCCACACTGGCTTCCCCGATGTTAGACAGGTTCTTTCCAGAAGTATTTTCTATCCATGCTTTATTTTTATAAGAGCCAGGTTTAACTCCAGTTCCAACCCTCAAAATATAAGTTATTTCAATTTTTTTATCTCCTACAAGCTCTAAATTATTGAAATAAATAGTTCTCCCTCTAAGATCTTCATCAGCATCATTTCCATCTACTTTTCCAGATCCTTCAGCATATTTAAATCCAGGAGGCATCATATCTTTTAAACTTAAATTTTTAAGCACCGTTCCCTTATTCCCTGAAAGGTTTTGAACAGTTATCTTATAACTGATCAGGTCTCCTATGGAAACCCATTTTTTCTTAGCTGTTTTAGTTACCTTTATCTGAGCATCTTCCACTTTAAGGGTAGCTTCAGCCTGCAGTTCTAAATTTTCTCCTGCCTTTACTGTATTTTTTACCTCTCCCTTTGAAAGACTGTCTTTAAGCCTTCCAACTACTGTATATCTTTTAATTTCTCCTGCCAATAGTTCTATTCCATTCTCCGAAAGATCTTTTCTCAAGCCGGTTTTAAGAAGTGATTCAGGTGTTTTTAATACTCCTGATTCCCATGTCCAATTTTCAAAAGCCTTTATTTCACTGACTTTATCCTCGATTTTTATATTTTTTCCAACAACTGAAGAAGTATTCTCTAGAGTAATATCATAAACTACTACATCTCCCGGATAAAATTCATCATTCTTATTCCTGATCTCCTTTGAAAGAGTATATGTAGGTTTAGCAACTTTCAATACAACTTTATTGGAACTTTTATTTATAGGAGCAATTGATCTCCTCAACTTTTTAAGAGGTGAAGTTTCCTGGAGCGAAAGATATGCTTCATTTGGAATTGTGTCATCCTGGTCTACATTTTTTCCTTCATAGCTGAATCCCACCATAAATTTTAATTTTATCGTTTCTCCTGCCTTTATTTCAGGTAAAATTATTCCCTCTTTTAAATCTTCCCCAGTTAATTTTTTTGCATCAGATGAAACGTATTTATACGAATCATTTTTATATAGGTATAAATCATTATAATCATCAGATACCAATACATTTACGGCATTTACCGATGTCGGATTAGTTATGGAAATAGTATATTCAGCTTCCTCTCCATCATCTACTATTCCGTCACCTTTTTCAAATCCATCTCCTCCTAGATCCTCAACCTGAAGTTTTATATCCAGATCTGTAGCGGTAAAATTTTGAATAGGAAGCTTGGCTTCATTTGAAGGGTTTTCCGTCCCTCCATAACCTACTCTTGCTGTATTTTTTATTAATGCTCCTGGTAACATACTAGAACTATAGTTTGCATTTACTTTAAATTCTACTAACACTTTTTGATTTGGTTTCATTGTCGGTAGTGTAATTCCTGTTTTAAAATCTCCTACCGGTGCTTTACCGTCTACTGTTAATGATGTCGGTATGTCTGTTCCAAAGTAATCTGTGTTAAGATCATCTAATACTTGTGCACCTATTACATCTATATTTGAATTATTCGTTACTTCTATTACATATGTTAATTCTTCGCCATATGCTGCTGTGTCTTTTCCTCCTAAATCTGTATCTGTTACTTTTTTAGTTATATCTAATTTAGTTGCATACGCTGTCACTGTTGAAGTTTCGCTTATAATTTTATTATTAGGATTTATTCCTGTAAATGTAGCTGTATTTTCTATCTGCCCTGCATCTACATCGGGCTGAGTTACTGTATATTCTCCGCTACCAGTTGCCATTTCTCCTGAAGCTAAGGTAGTTTTATTCAGTACAATTCCTGACAAAATCTTAGGATCTGATACAGCAACAGTATTTAAAGTTGTATTCCCTGTATTTTTCACAATAAAGTCATAAGTTATCTTATCACCTTTTTTTGTATAACCATTTCCACTTTGGATCACTTTACTTACTTCTATTTCATTTCTTGCTGTCTTTACAGTTGCTTCTGCAGCTCCATATAATATTTCTCCATTAGTTGTTTTGGCTTCTCCAGTTGCTGTTCTCACGACACTGCCTTCATCTATGTCCTCTTGTTTAACAGTTTTATATCCATATGTCGTTACAACCTGACCTTTTAAAAGCTGATCCCAGTGAACCTTATCAAGGTTAACATCTGATTGAGTTTCTGAATTAACTTCCTTACCATCTTTTAATATAACATCAGTAAGGACCCCTTCTCCTGTGTTCGCTATCGTTATTTCATATTTAATAATCTCCCCTAATTCATAAAGTTCTTTGCCGATAACCCTTTTCTTTACCTCTAATTTATTATCTACTTTCCCGATAATCTTAGGGTCACGAAATTTATGTTCATTCATCCACTGCCCCGTTGACGAAGTAAACCCAAAATAAACATTATTATCTCCACCCAAATAATCAGCTACTATATCTCCATAATAAGTTTTACTATAACCATCAAAAGTATATGTGAACTTACTTCCACTCCTCTTTCCAGAACTGTCAACAATTCCTGGATCCCACTCAAACTTAACTTTGTGCCACATTCCATCTTCCATTTCATTTACTTCAAGAGGCTGAGATTTTCCACCTATAATACCTGAATAAGATTTATTTGTTGCAATTTTTGCCTTGGCTATAAAAGCAATATGGTCTTTTCTTATATCTCCCATCTTCCATATACCATTTGAATCTCTAGTAGATTCTGGATCATAGTAAGGGTTTGTATAGGTATCAAATTTAACTCCAAAGGAAAGGGGAAAATTACCTCCACCATAACCAATATCTTGTCCTGCATTTCCATAGTTATCATTTTTATAAGCTGACGATTTAAAAATGAAAGCCATCCCATCTGCTCCTATATCAATATTTCCATTAACATCAACGTATTCAGGAGATATACTTTTACCAGGATTCTCCTTAAGATAAGTTTCAAGATCCTGAGTTTTTCTATCTCCTAAATATATCTCATATTCAAAATGAAATTTTTGGTTTAAATCAAATGTGTCTCGTGACCAAACTGCCCCTTTCTTGTCCCCTTCATTGGGAGTTATTCTTACCTCACTTCCACTTTTCATAGCATCTTTATAGTACAAAAAGTTACTATAGGTTCCATTAAATTCCTTTCCCCATAACTGCATTGATATAACTAACAAAAACAATAAAACTATTTTCTTCATCTTTCCTTCTCCCCTAGTAAACTTAATATTTTATTCTATATCTATTTTAAATTCATAATTCCGAAGATTAAAAATTCCTTAATATACCCTAAAAAATAAACTAACAACCGTTATTTTATATAAAAAAATACAGATCTCGTAAGATCTGCAACTGGCTGCCATTTTAAAGGCCCTTTAGTTTTGCGTCACAGGATTTCTCCTGCTTTGCCAAAAATTATATTTTTATCCATAAAAATTAAAAATAGCTTAACACAACCTAAAAATAAGCTAACAACTTTTTTTTTCATAAAAAAATGCAGATCTCGTAAGATCTGCAACTGGCTGCCATTTTAAAGGCCCTTTAGTTTTGCGTCACAGAGTTTCCTCTGCTTTGCCAAAAATGATATTTTTTATTTTTCCACCTAGTAGGATAACATTTTCTACATATATTTTCAAGATTTTTATGAAAAATATATCGATTATTTAGAAATAAAAAATGAGTTCTATATTTTATAGAGCTCATTCTTTTCATTATATTTTCAAACAGTCTCTATCGCAGGATAAAGTCCACCTCATCCTCTTCTTTTCCCACTATCTTTATTAAAAGTTTATCTGGAACTCCTATAATGGTCTGTCCCGATCTCTCTATCCACCCCTGTTTAACACATAATTTTCTGGGAGAATATGAAGAAATTACCCTTATTTTATTATCTTTTAACTTTATTCCTACTCCTCCAATATCTGTATCAACATAGAATTCTTTCTCTGCTTTTTGAAGTTTGTATGTATATTTTAATTGATTATTTACATATATTTCAGCTCTCTCTGCCTTAGTTTCCTTAATTTTGTGGACATTCATACCTAAAGTCAAAAAAATACCTATGATCAATCCATAGATTATCAGGTCTCCTTTTTTAAAATACATCCTTATTCTCCTATTTTTTCACCCATATAAACCTTAGTTTCATAGCCATTTTTTGTATTCTTTAAAATATCAGCATCTATCCTAACCTTACCTTTTTCAAACAATAACAGCACCGAAGATCCACCAAAGGTAAAGTACCCCTTTTCCTCTCCCTTTTTAACATCGGTATTAGGAGTATAGGTCTGCTCAATCCCTCCTACCATGGTAGCTCCTATCTCTGAGATCAAAATATCCCCGTATTCACTGGTTTCCAGTGTAGTTAATTCCCTCTTATTTTCACAGAATACCCTGAAATTATCTTTTATTGCATAGGGTGATACAGAATAATAATATCCATCTATCTTATTTCTACTGCCGATTTTTCCATCAGCAGGAAAATGGTATCTATGGTAATCCGCAGGAGCTAACCTTACGACAACCATACTTCCACCTTTATATTTCTCCCACAGCTCTTTATTGTTCAGATATTTTTCTAAACAAAACTCAGTTCCTTTTACAAAAAATTTATCCCAATCATTGATCTCTTGAAATCCTATTGCCTTTCCATCAGCAGGAGATACCAACCCATCCTCTATCTTTCTTGCATTGGACTTTAACTTTCTGTAGAAAAAATCATTAAATGAAATAAATTCTCCTACTTTTTTTTGAGATTCACTCATATCTATATGGTTATCCCTTACAAAATCTTCTATCTTATTGATTGAAGTTTTTTGATCCATCAATTTTCCATAAAAAGAAGACAGGCATTTTCTCTTCACCAGTAACTCCAAAGGTAATTTCCCAAATGGATTATGGTATAAAAATTTTAAAAAACTTTCTCCCGGGACATTTTCAACCAATATTTTATTTGTTTTTCTATCTATATATTCAATCTTATCTAACTTCATATTATATCTCTCCTATCAACTCTTAGTTTTTAATGGTTATCTCATACATTATATCATAGAAATATACGTATTTAGAAAATATTAATTTTTCATAGGAAGTTCATTCTGAATATCTCAATATATTTAAAAGGTTATAACTCTTTTTCTATGTATATTTCAATAGAGAAGTTAAATCCGTTTTGAAGGGGGATAAAATGAGAGAGAAAAAAATACTTTGGATCATAATCTTTAACTTAATAATTATATTTTCCGAGATCTTATTCGGAATAATCTCAAATTCATTTGCATTGATAGCAGATGCACTTCATAATGCCGGAGATGTTATTGCCATAGTGATCACTTATATTGCGTTAAAATTAGGTACAAAACAGACCACCTTTAAGTATACTTTTGGATTTTTACGATCTGAGATGATGGCAGCCTTTGTAAATACCCTGTTTTTATCTATAACGATGATCTATATGATCTATCAGGCAATCTACAGGTTTTTTAATCCGGAAATCATAGAACCTCTCTATATGATAATTGTGGGAACCATTGCAGTAATTGCAAATGGTATCAGTGCTTATCTTCTAAATACCATGAAGATCTCTACCCATGCTCATCATGAACATCATCACGAACATGGAGATGCAAATATTAAGTCAGCTTATCTACACATGCTCAGTGACGCTCTCATCTCAGTAGGAGTTGTAACAGCCGGTGTTTTTATTTATTTTTTTAAGATCTACTATATTGACTCTATCTTGACTATTATTTTTTCACTCTACATCCTGCGTCACTCCTACCCATTATTAAAGAAAAGTTTTTTATCCCTCATGGATACAAATATTATAGATATCTCTCCAGATGAACTGGATAAAGTCATTAAAATTGATGATAACATCATCGAATATCATGATTTACATATCTATAAACCCAGCTCAAGATATAATTTTATCTCATTTCATATAGTTTTAAAAAATAATAATTTAATTTTAAAGGAAATAGAGGAGATCACTGGTAAGATTAAACACAACTTAAAAAAATATGATTTTAATCACATACTGATCCAGGTAGACACAGACATCCACATAAAACATAAAATTAATTGTGAATTAAAGGAGTAAACTTTATTTTACCCCCTTAGCCCCTGTTGGGGCTTTTTTTATTAAAAAAAATAAGCTGTTACAACATCGATATTCCTCAATGCTACAACAGCTTAATTTATCCTAATTATATAGTTCTATTGACTTATTATGCCGATCCCTGCCTTCTCATAAATATTCTTGATTTCAGAAGAAATATTTGAGTCAGTCACCAGAATATCCACATCTGAGATGTCTCTCACCTTAATAAGGGATGTGGACTCTAACTTACTGCTGTCAGCAAGAATAATAGATTTCTGGCTTATCTCTAGAAGTTTTTTCTGAATCTGAACTTCTTCCAAGGGATAATCTGTTATACCAGTTCGCAGAGAAAAACCACTTACACTGATAAAAGCCTTATCTATTATAAATTCATCCAGTATTTTTTTTGTTATATCTCCAAAAAATGCCTGTTCTTTTATGTTTAATATTCCCCCAGGCAGGATAACATTAAATCCTTCTACACTGGAAAGTTCGGTAATAATGAGCAGAGAATTTGAGATAATAGTTAATTTTTTAAACTTCCCTTTTAACTTTTTTGCTATTGCAAGGTTGGTGGTACTATCATTTAAAGCTATGGAATCCCCTTCCTCTATTAATTTTACAGCGATTTCAGCAATCTCTTCTTTTTCCATTAAAGATTGTTTTTCTCTGGTAGAGTGAGCAATCTCCTGAATCTTGTCTTTATTCAAGATAGCTCCTCCATAAACTTTTTTTATGATATCATCAGCTTCTAAAGTCTCTAAATCTCTTCTAATTGTCTGCAAGGAAACATTAAAAAGTTTGGTCAGATGAGAGACCTTTATGTTTCCATCTTTTTCTAGTATTTGTATTATCTTTTCCTTACGTTCTTCAACTAACACACGAAACCTCCTTTATTCAGATCTATATACTTCTTTATTCCTATCTTCTTTTCCTAAAAAATCCAATGTTAAACTCTTTACCAGAGGACTCAGTAAAACTATACCAATAAGGTTCGGTATAATAAGTAATCCCAGAAAAACATCCTGTATATACCAGACTAAATCCAAAGATAAAAACGGACCTAAAAAAACTAATAAAAGAAATAAATATTTACAGAAAGACCGACTTTTTTCCCCTACAAGATAATTTAGTGTAGCATTTCCAAAATACCACTGTGCAAGTACAGATGAGAATCCAAAAAGAATCATACTTATTCCTATTACATATTTAAAAGACCAGTGGATCTCTGAAAAAGCTGTACTCATCATCATAGCAGGAGATATATCTAAACTATTTACCCCAGATATAACTATAACCAGACCAGTCACAGAACAGATTAGGATGGTGTCCACTAAAACTTCTATGATCCCAAACATTCCCTGTCTGGCAGGATGATCTGTAATAGCTGTAGAATGAATTACTGCAGCGGTCCCCTCTCCCGCCTCATTTGAATAAAGTCCTCTGGCTACTCCATACCTCATTGCTCTTTTCATAGAATATCCTGCTACTCCTGCTGCTCCTGATTGAGGATTAAAAGCAGAAGAAATTATAAGTTTTATAGCTGGTATTAATTGGTCTATATTTACCGCTATAATTATAAGACCTCCCAAAAGGTAAAATGCAGTCATAAAGGGTATGAGCTTTTCCGTCACACTTCCCAGCCTTTTTATCCCTCCATTTATAATTAAAAAAACCGGAATAACCAGCAGTATAGAGGCCGCTATTGGTTTTAAATTAAATAGATTCACTATAACTTCCCTGACTGCATTGGATTGTATGAGGGTTCCTCCAGAATTTTGAAGAAATAAAAGTGCCGCATAGATAAATCCAAGAAAGGGCAGGTTTAACCCCTTGGAGATATAGTACATGGGTCCTCCTGTATAAGATCCTGTTTCTCCTTTTCCTCTAAAATGTACTCCCAATACAATTTCAGCGTATTTAGTTGCCATACCTAAAAATCCAGCAAGCCACATCCAGAATAGTGCTCCCGGACCTCCTCCTACTATTGCTGTAGCTACACCTATAATATTTCCGTTTCCTACGCAGCTCCCAAGGGCTGTTGTTAGTGCTTGAAAAGGAGATATACTTCCCTCCCCCTCAATCTTCTTTTTCTTAATCAAGGGATCTATTATAGTTTCCTTGATAGCTGTATGAAAATGTCTCAATTGAAGAAATCTCAGAGTTATAGTAAAAAATAATCCCACTAAAACCAGGGTAATAATAAGCCAGTTCCCCCATATTATGTTGGATAGATTTTTAAAATAAATTTCTAAAGAATTCATAGTTCCTCCTTGTATAATGAAATAGAACTGTATAAGCACTATTTCTAGTTTATTTAATTTTTAATATATAATTAACATAGACGCTGTGGATTAGTTCTTCCTCCTATAGCTTAGACTATTTCATTAAGGCTCTAACCATAGTTCTATGTTCAATTGTTAATTAGTTAGATAACACTCGATGTTTTATATGTAGCAAGGATACGTTAACATAGTTTTTATGGAGCACAACGTCAAATAAATTATTTAAGGAGTGGTAACTATGATTTTTGTTGGTATCGATGTTGCTAAAAATAAACATGATTGCTATATTTTTGACTCTTCAAAAGAAATAGTTGAAACAAAATTTTCTTTTCTAAATTCTTTTGAAGGGTTTACAACTTTTAAAAATGTTTTATCTTCATATTCTGATGATTTTTCCAATATAAAAGTAGGAATAGAATCAACTGGGCATTATGGCAATAATATTATCAATTTCATTCGCAAAAACAGTCTGGAGTTAAAAATATTTAACCCGCTTGCTGTAAACCTTTATCGTAAAGCTATGACACTTCGAAAGACTAAAACCGATAAAATTGACGCTCAAATTATAGCTCAAATGCTTTTCAGCGATGATTCTAATTCCTACCTACCTATAGATTACAACATAAATGAGTTAAAATCACTAGCAAGACATAGATATAGGTTGGTAAATCATCGCGGGAAGTTAAAAATATCTGTAACAAGGATATTAGATCTTGCTTTCCCTGAGCTAAGTAATGTAGTTTGGTCAATACATCAAAAATCTTCTTATGCTTTATTATTAGAATTTCCTACAGTAAAAGATCTTTCAAAAGGTCATTTAACAAAGGTAACAAATATCTTATCTAAAAATTCTCATGGGCGCTATGGTAAAGAAAAAGCTAAAGAAATTAAAATCCTTGCAACTAATTCTATCGGTACAAGCGAATGGTCAATTGGTTTTGAATTACAACAAAGCATAAGGCTAATCCAAAACATCCAATATGAAATAGATCTTTTAGATAAAAAAATAAAAGAAGCTGTCATAGCAACTAAAACACCATTATTAACAATTCCAGGAATATCCTATGTTTTAGCTAGCATTATTCTATCTGAAATTGGAAATGTTAAAAACTTTTCAAATTCTGGAAAATTATTAGCTTTCGCGGGATTAGACCCTTCAACTCATCAATCAGGCAATTATACTGCAACTATGGCTAGAATGGTTAAAAGAGGCTCTAAATATCTTCGTTGGGCACTATTACAAGCAGCTAGGACAGTTAGTATAAGAGTTCCTGTTTTTAAAGAATACTTATATTTAAAAAAATCTCAAGGAAAACATTACTTAGTAGCCATGAGTCATACAGCTAAAAAATTATTAAGAGTGATATTTCATTTATTAAAAACAGGCGAAAAGTTCATCTGTAGTTAACTTAAAAAAATTAAAATGTCTCACTTTTTTTGTAATGCAATTTTTTAGGATTCCAATTAAAAAATATATTAACTATTTTTACTTGACTTCATATAGTTAGTCTTTTCAAACTAATAAAGTTCATTATAAATTAAATATTCTATTTTGGCAATAAAAGCCTGCAGAACATCCGCAGGCTTCTAAACTAATTTGATATAGTTGCTGTTTCTTTTGCTGTTTTTGAATTTTTATTAATTAATTTTACCAAATAGCTACTTACGATAAATCCTAAGAGAGCAAAACCTGCCATCATTAAAAATACTATTCTATATCCTGTAAAGCCAGGAAATTTGTCTAAGATACTTCCATAGATAGAGTATGTAAACATTGCAGGAGCGTATCCTATAAAACTTCCGATAGCCATTGCTGATCCTGAAATATCCTCAGATATATTGATCTCTCCCATGGGAGCAAAGAAAATAGCTCTTTGTGAAAATATAATAGTTCCAAAACCAAGTGTGAATACCATTCCTAAATATACATTCATAGATTTATGCGGCAGCAAGATAAATATGATCATAGCTGCTATTGAAAGAAGGAACGAGAATCTTAAATACTTACTTGGAGATTTAAACTTCTTGTCTGCTAAGAATCCACCGATTGGACCTCCGATCATCTTTAATCCATATTGATTTATTATACCATAAGCTCCTATTAGTGTTACAGGTAATCCATATATATCTTTTAAAAATGGAATGAAGTATGTAAGTCCACAATATACCGCATAAACAGAAAATATTGTAAATGATACAACCCAAATTTCCTTACATTTAACAGCCTTTATAACTCCTTGGAACTCTCCCTTTAGTCCACTCTCTTTCTTCTCTACCGGTGCATCATGTTCAAGACAGAAGTAAGAAATAATTCCTATTACTATAGTAGCTCCTGAGAAGAATAGTATAGCCCCTCTCAAACCAAAAGCTCCTTTTCCAAGCCATGCAAATATTGCCAGTGCTGTAAAAGCGATGATTGTATCTACTACACCTCTTCCTGCTTCTAAAAATCCAAATAATCTTCCCTGCTCTTTATCTGTTCCCAAGGATTTTACTGATTTTAGAAGTATAGGCCAGTACATCATATCACATGTGATCCCGAATAATGCCCAAACTAATAAAATACCATGGTATCCCGGAAAAGTTGACAGATATATTCCTAAAATTCCAGTTGCAATAAGTGATGCAGGCAGGGCTATTTTCTTTGAAAATTTATCTGCGAAATAGATTGCAAATAAAAAACCAAAAGTAGCTACAGTAGAATAAATTGATAAGGCATTTCCTATTTGTCCGTGTGTGAGACCAAAATGTTCTTGCATTGGGATATAAAATGCATCTTTAAGGGATGACAATTTATAGATCGACCCTCCCCCTATAATTAAAACAATAAAAGTGAACCATTTTTTAAAATTACTCTTTCTTTCCATTATTAACCTCCAAAAACTTTTTTAAAACGATTTGATTGGATTATAACCGTTTATGTTGTTTTTGTAAAGCTTTTTATTATTTTTAGTTGTTTTAAGTTGCATTTAATGTTGTGTGGTGATATAGTTAGCAATGTAGAAACTATAATCTAAAAGGAGGTAAAAATGAAAAATAATAATAATTTAAAGAGTTATTTTTTTGTCTATGTAGGTTGTATTATCCAGGCTTTTTCAGTAAATGTGATTCTGAAACCTAATAATCTTACTGTAGGAGGATTTACCGGTCTTTCATTGGCATTAGAAAATATTATAGGGGTTAGATATAGTTTGATCTATTATCTTTTATGTCTTATTACCCTTATCTTAGCGTTTAAATTTTTAGGTAAAAAAGCAGGATTAAAGATAATCTTACTATCCCTTACATACCCTTTAATTTTGATGGTTTTTGATTTCTTTAATCTTTTCACCATTATATTAGAAGATAAACTGCTGGTTTGTATCTATTATGGAGTCTTAACAGGAATAGGATCCGGTCTGGTCTTAAGGGAGGGATTTTCCCAGGGCAGCTCAGATACCCTGGCCAGGATAACCAACACATTACTGCTGCCCCATATAAGTATAGCAAAGATTCTTTTTGTTATAGATGTAACGGTTCTTATAATCTGCGGAAGCGTCTTTGGTCTAAACTCTATCCTCTATGCCTTGGTTATGCAGGCTATCTATATGAAAACCTTAGATTCTGTTCTCATGGGAATGAGGGCACAATTGGTAAAAGTTATAATAATAACGTCTAGAACCGAGGAAGTAAAAATATATATTAAAGAAGTTTTACACCGTGGTGTGAGTGTCGGGAATAACTCCAATGACTCGAATTCTCTCCAGCTTAAATTAATATCTATATGTTCTACAAAGGAAGCTTATGCCATCAAAGAATATGTAGCTAGAATGGACAAGGACGCCTTTATTAATATGGCTCCAGTTATTTCAGTATGGGGAAAAGGGGATGGCTTCGAACCACTTAAACAATAGAAAGCAACACAATGTAACAAAAAGAAACGAAAAAGTGTTGAATAAAATGTAAAAGTATGATAAATTGTTTTTAGTTAATAATTATTTAGGAGGAAAAAATATGAAAATTGGTATTGAAACAGAAAGTTTTCACCTGTATTTCCAATATGGAAAGATGGATGTATTTGATTTTATAAGAAAGGCAGCAGAGATGGGATTTGAAGGTGTAGAACTTAACATGATTCCAGGCTGGGGAATAGATTCTGAGTTAGGTCAATTAGGAGACGACAATAAAGAGCATTTAGACAAGGTAAGAGCCGAGATCGATAAGTATAACCTTTATGCTGAGATCGACTGTAATGGAACTAGTCATGAAGAACTTAGTAAGGCTGTAAGAGTAGCTCATCATATCGGAGCAGACGTTATCAGGACTTATATCAAATTTGATGAGTTTGATGCTGCTGCATATGAGCAAACTACTCAAGATTTAAAGGATATAGTACCAGTTTTAGAAAAGTACAGAATACAAGTAGGTCTTGAAAATCATGAGTATGAAACTGCTGATGAGCTTATTAAGATCGTAAAAGAAGTAAACTCTCACTGGGTAGGACTTCACTATGACTTCGGTAATGCTATGATGGCATGGGAAGATCCTATTGAGGCTGCTGAAAAGATGGCTCCTTATACATATACTACTCATTTTAAGGATCATATAATCGTAAAGGATGAAGATGCTAAATATGATTATTTAGTTTGTGGTGTTCCGGCAGGAACAGGAAATATCGACTTAGATAAGGCATTTAAAATAATGGTAGAAAAATCTCCATTAAAAAGAATCAATATGGAGATGTGTTTCCCATATTGTACAGACTTTAAAAGAGAGCCTGGAGCAGGTGGAATTTATAAAGTTGGAGAGGGAGCATTTAAATTAGGAGAGGCACCATATGATAGAAACCTTATCAAACCATTGGACTACTATTTCCCACACAAAGTTGTAGATGATGCAGTTATCGAAAAAATGATGGCTGATCAGTTTGAAGGAGCAAAAAAGAGTGCGGAATATTTAAAATCTCTTAGAGATAAATATTGCAGATAATCAAAAAAATTAATTTACACTTTTAATTTAATCCCCCTTTAAGTAGACATGGTAAATATGTCCTTAAGGGGGGGTTTTTATGTGAAAAATTTTTAAGTTATTTTTTCACTATGATAATTGACATAGTTTAAATATTTACAGTAATGTTAACATTATATTTATATTGAATAATAATTTTGGAGGTAAAAAATGAAATTATCAAGTTATCTGAATCCTAGGTGTATCTACTTAAATTTAGAGGGAGATACCAAGGAAGATATTATCGGTCAAATGATCGACAACACTGCTAAAAATGACAAAATATTCAATGAATCTGTAGATCTCATAAGAAAATCTGTTTTTGCCAGAGAGGCCGAGGTCTCTACTGCAATGGGGAGCGGAATAGCTATTCCTCATGCCAGAGTGGATGGATATGATGATATCCTTATCTCTATAGGTATAATGAAAGAACCTATTGAATGTGAGATGGCAGATATGAGAAATAAAGATCAGGTAAAGATCTTCTTTATGATCACAGCCGAAACTCTAAAGAGTAAAGTTATCTTAAAGATCATGTCTTCTATCACCAAGATAGCTGTTAAAGATAAGGTCCTCTTAGACAAATTGAAAAACGCCAAGACAGAAGCTGAGGTATATGATCTTTTAAGTCATATCGATGTAAAGGTGGAAAATAAGATCACTGCTGAAGATGTTATGGATCCTACAATAAAACCAGTGAGTCCGGACGATACCTTAGATAATATAGCAAGAAGGCTTATCACAGAGGAGAAACCGGGATTTCCTGTAGTAGATGACAATAGAAATTTCTTGGGGGAGATGACTGAAAGGGAGTTAATTTCCTATGGTATGCCCGACTATACATCGGTAATGGATGACTTAGATTTCTTCACCATAGGGGAACCCTTCGAGGAATATTTAAAAAATGAAAAAACAGCCACAATCGATGAAATTTACAGAAAAAAAACAATAGTTGTAGACAGAAAAACTCCTATAATGGAAATATGCCTGCTCATGGTAAATAAAGGCTTTACCAGAATATATGTGGTTGAAAAGGGAAAATATTACGGAACAATTTTAAGATCACATATAATCAAAAAAGTTTTACATATATAAGTTTAGGAGGAAAGTAAAGATGCAGTTAGCAATAGGTTTAATTATATTTATAGCAACATTTTATTTAATAATAACAGAGAAAGTTCCAGGTCCCATAGCCACTCTTTTAGGTGGTCTTTCCATGGCACTTGTAGGAATTATAAATGAGCATGAAGCACTCCATGCTATTGGTTCAAGATTGGAGATCATCCTCCTGCTGGTAGGGATGATGATAATAGTTCATTTCATCTCAGAGACAGGGGTATTTCAATATTTAGCAGTAAAGGTAGCGCAACTAGTTAAGGGGGAACCTTTCCCATTACTTGTGCTCCTTGCAGTAATTACAGCTGTATGTTCAGCATTTTTGGATAATGTAACTACTATCTTACTCATGGCACCGGTATCTATCTTACTGGCAAACCAACTAAAGGTAGACCCCTTTGTATATATTATGACCCTTATAATGTCAGCCAATATAGGTGGATTAGCTACATTGATCGGTGACCCTACCCAGCTTATCATAGGAGCAGAGGGTAAACTTGGTTTCAATGATTTCCTGATTAATACAGCTCCGGTAGCTATCATTTCACTGGTTGTGCTTCTTATCACAGTTTATTTTATGTATGGTAGAAAGATGATAGTCTCTAGGGACTTAAAAGCCAGAGTAATGGAACTCGATGCCTCTAGATCCCTAAAGGACATGAAATTACTCCAGGAATCTGCTACTATATTCGCTCTGGTAATCTTTGGATTTTTGATGAATAACTTCATCGACAAGGGATTAGCGATCATGGCTCTTACTGGTGCAGTAGTATTGATCCTGATAACCAAAAGGGAACCTATAGAAGTTTTTAAACATGTAGAATGGGATACACTATTTTTCTTTATGGGATTATTCATGTTGATACAGGGGATAGAAGCTACAGGAATTGTAGATCTTGTAGGAGATAAAGTTTTAGAGTTAGCTGATGGTCACCTGCACTATGCAGCAGCTATGGTGCTTTGGGTTTCCGCCGCTTTTACATCTGTTATAGGGAATGTAGCCAATGCAGCTATGGTTTCTAAGATCATCCATTTTATGCTCCCTACTTTTTCAGGGGGAAATACTATGTCTCTTTGGTGGGCACTGTCTATGGGATCACTCTTAGGAGGAAATATCACCATCTTAGCATCGGCAACCAATGTCGTAGCTATAAATTCAGCCAATAAGGCAGGATGTAAGATAAGCTTCGGTAAATTTATGAAGTTCGGTATAGTCATAGCTGTTCAGACCTTAATCATAGCAAATATCTATCTATTCGTTAAATATTTCTAAAGGATAAATCACAAAGATAAAAACAGGCTGTTATATACAGCCTGTTTTTTTTATAAAATAACTCTATTGATTGATTACAGAGATTCCTGCCTTCTCATAACGACTCTTAATCTCAGAATCAATATTTGAGTCGGTGACCAAAAGGTCTACATCTATAGCATCCCTTACTTTGATAAGAGATGTAGATTCCAACTTACTGCTGTCAGCAATAATAATACTCTTTTGACTTATTTTCAGAAGTTTTTTTTGGAGTTGAACCTCTTCCAAGGGATAATCTGTAACCCCAGTTTGCAATGAAAAACCACTGACACTTATAAAAGCCTTATCTATTATAAATTCATCCAGAATTCTTTCAGTTATCTCTCCAAAAAATGCCTGTTCTTTTGCATTTAAGATTCCTCCCGCAAGGATAACATTAAATCCTTCTACATTTGAAAGTTCACTTACAATAAGCAAGGAATTTGAGATAATAGTCAGGTGTTTAAATTTTTCCTTTATTTTTCTTGCTATGGCAAGGTTAGTGGTACTGTCATTAAATGCTATAGAATCTCCTTCCTCTATAAGTTTTAAAGTTATTTCTGCAATCTCATCTTTTTCTGCCAATGATTTTTTTTCTCTAGCAGAGTGAGTGACATCCTGAATCTTATTTTTTTTCAGGATAGCTCCTCCATAAACTTTTTTTATGAGGCCCTCTGATTCCAAAACCTCCAAGTCTCTCCTGATTGTCTGTAAGGAAACATTAAAAAGTCTGGTCAGATCTGAGACCTTTATATTCCCGTTTTTTTCGAGCATCTGGATTATTTTTTCTTTACGTTCTTCAGCTAACAAATAAAAAACCTCCTTTATCTAGCCGGATATATTTTTAAGATAAAGTTTTAAAGAATCTATAATTCCTTACTTTAAGTCAATAATATTCATTATAGATCAATTATCTTATTTTTTCAATAAAAGCCTCTAAAACTCAATTTAAATAAAATCCATTAAAATATACCTATTAAAAATTTGAACCCCCTCCCACGAAAAAATTGTCTAAACTACAAAAAATGTGGTATTAAAGTAGAGGAAATACTTTTTTATTAAATAAAACTCAATAAAATATTCTTTATATAACATTTTCACTCCTTTAAATCCTAAAAAAATAAACTTTTGTAACAATAAATTGCACTTAACTTAAAAATATGATAAAATAATTTATTTTATTTTAAGGATGTGATAACTCATGAAAAAAATTTTATTTTGTTTAATTGGTTTATTTATACTTGTAGGGTGTGGTAATAAAAGTGAATCCGACATTTCTACTTTAATAGTTGCACAAGGTGCTGACCCCAAAACTTTAGATCCTGAAGTTTATAACGATGTCCCTTCCCTTGCAGTCGCAAAACAGATTTATTCTACACTGGTTACTACAAATGAATACAACGAAATTATTCCTTCCCTTGCTGAATCTTGGGAACAAATTACAGAAACTGAATGGGTATTTTATCTGCGTAAGGGTATAAAATTCCATAATGGAGCAGAGATGACTGCTGAAGATGTTAAATTCAGCTTAGAAAGAATGTTAAAAATGCCCTCTAGTAAGATGATGATAGCAGCAGTCAATGAGGTAAAGGTCGTAGATAAGTACACTGTAAAAGTTTTTATGAATAATAGTTTTTCTCCTTTTTTATTTAATTTAACTCATCCTCTGTGTTCCATCCTAAATAAAGAATATACCTTAGAATTAGGTAAAGACTTTGGTCAAAATCCTATAGGAACTGGTCCATTTAAATTTGTAAATTGGAGTAAGGGTGATTTTATTACTCTTGCTGGATTCAAAGATTATTTTGAAGGAGCTCCTTCTATAGAGAAAGTTATTTTCAGGTCTATTCCAGAAAATACTAATAGAGTTATTGGTTTAGAAACAGGAGAAATAGATATTGCATATGGGATAGCTCCTGTGGATATGACTACCGTTGAAAATAATAAAAATCTAAAATTGATAGTTACTCCAAGTTTATCTACTGAATACATTGGAATAAACGTTGAAAAAGAACCATTTACAGATAAAAGAGTTAGAGAAGCCATAGGCTATGCCATCAATAAAAATGATATTGTCGATGTAACCCTCTATGGTAAAGGAATAGTCGCAGATACCTTTGTCAGCCCCAATGTATATGGGAGTAATCAAGATATTCACAACTATAATTTTAACCCTAAAAAAGCAAAACAACTTCTTAAAGAAGCGGGAATAGCTCCAGGTACTAAGATTAATATTTGGGTGAATGAAAATCCACTTAGAACTCAATCGGCTCAAATCATTCAATCAAACCTAAAAGAAATTGGAATTGATGCCAGTATAGATATTCTCGAATGGGGAACATATATTCAAAAAACTGGAAACGGAGAACACCAATTAATGATCATTGGATGGAATGCAGGTACAGGAGATGCAGACAATGCTCTTTACCCTTTATTTCATTCGGCATCTAAGGGAGGAGCAGGTAACAGGTCTTTTTATGCAAATAAAAAAGTCGACAACCTTATAGAAACCTCTAGAATAAAAACAGGAGATGAAAGAAAAAACCTTCTCATGAAAGCTCAAACTATCATTATGGAAGATGCTCCTATAATACCTCTTTTTTATAAAAATAATATTGTAGGAATCGATAAAAACATAAAAAACTTTGTGGTTAAAGGCAGCGGACACCACATCTTAAAAGATATAAAAAAATTAAAAAATTAAATTAGGAGGATACAATGATTAAAATTGACTGGGATTATATTATGCAATTAACAACAGAACTTATGGAGATTCCAAGTCCTGGGGGGCTTACTTATGATGGGATAGAAAGGTGTAAAGAGGAATTTAAAAAATTCGGTCTTACTCCTTGTTTCACTAAAAAAGGAGCCTTAATCGCTCAAATGGATGGAGAGGAAAAAGGAGAAGTTACCATGATATCAGCTCATATAGATACTTTAGGAGCTATGGTAAAGCAGATCAAGTCTAACGGTAAATTAATTATCAACAATATCGGAGGGTTTTCATGGAACAGTGTCGAGGGAGAAAATCTTACTATCCATACTTCTAAAATGGGAACCTACACCGGATCTCTCCTCCCTATAAAATCTTCCAGACACACATATGGTGAAGAAGTTACTACCTTAGTCCGGGAGCAGGAAAATGTAGAGGTAAGGATCGATGAATTTACAACTTCTAAAAAGGAAACAGAAGATTTAGGAATATCCATAGGAGATTTTGTTTCATTTGATACAAGAACTATATTTACCTACAATGGGTTTTTAAAATCTCGTTATATAGATGACAAAGTATGTATTGCCCAGTTATTCGGTTATATTAAATACCTCAAAGACAATAATATCAAACCTAAAAATAAGGTCTATTTTTATATTTCAAACTATGAAGAATTAGGCCATGGTGTATCTATAATCCCAGAGGATGTAGACCAGTTTATTGCTCTGGATATAGGCTTGGTTTCTGACTATTCCAACGGGGATGAAAGAAAAGTTAATATTATCGCTAAAGACAGCAGAACACCCTATGATTTTAAACTTAGACAAAAATTGGTGGATCTCTGTGAAGAAAATCAGATAAAGTACACTGTAGATGTTCACAACCGGTATGGTTCAGATGCATCTATCTCAGTTACCCAGGGATTTGATGTGAATTTTTCATGTATAGGTCCCAGTGTCGATTCCAGTCACCACTATGAAAGAACCCATAAAGACGGGATCATCGAAACGGTCAGACTTTTAATAGCTGTTCTATAATTTTTAGGAGGTTGGTATTTGAAAATCCAGAATTTAACAGAAAGAATTATCGATAAACTTTCCTCTAATTTTGATATAAAAAAAAATGATATATTAGATGGAATCCAATATGATTTTTCAGGTATTTATACAGAGGAGACCACTAAATACATCCTTTCAAAGGAATTGGTCTATGATTCCTTTTCAAGCAATGAAACCGTTCTCTGCAAGACATTTGCAGACCATGAATTTTCAATGGATATCGATACTTTAGAAACATATCTAATGAAAAATTTGAATTTTTTTAAGGGAAAAAAAGAAAACCAAATGAGTAGTATGATCTCATTTATTTATATAGGAGGTCCTCTTTCAGATACAGATAGGGATAGTATAAAAAAATTTAAATTTCATAAAAGTTTTTTATTTGGAATAAAGGGCTGGATCAATACAAAAATAATCTATATAGATATAACAAATAAAGAGGTTATTACAAACAGGATGGGAAAAAAAGATATGGTATTTTTTAACAGTTTTTTTGATGATTAAAGGAGGAAATTTATGAATTCTGTATGGTTATTAGTTGTTACAATTCTTATTTTTATTGTAGCTTATACTGTCTATGGAAATTATCTTTATAAAAAATGGGGAATCGATCCATCTAGAAAAACCCCTGCTCACACTATGCGTGATGGTGTAGACTATGTTCCAGCCAAGGCTCCGGTTTTACTTGGACATCACTTCTCTTCCATTGCCGGTGCCGGTCCAATTGTAGGTCCTATAGCCGCAGCTATATTCGGATGGGTTCCAGTTTTACTCTGGATCATAGTTGGAAGTATTTTCTTTGGAGGAGTACATGATATGGGATCATTATTTGCTTCCATCAGAAATAAAGGTAAATCTCTGGGAGAAGTTATCGGAATCTCAATGGGATCCAGAGGAAAAAAATTATTTGCAATATTTGCATGGCTTACCCTTATCCTGGTTGTAGCTGCATTTACTAATATCGTTGCGAATACATTTGTCGCTGTTCCCCAGGCTGCCACTGCATCTCTTTTGTTTATAATTTTAGCTATTGGGTTTGGTTTCTTTGTATACAGAAAGGGTTTTAGTCTGGCTGCTGGTAGTGTAATCGGTGTAATTGCTCTTATAGGCTGTATATTTTTAGGTAATGTTTTCCCTATCAGTTTGAGTAAAAATGTCTGGATGATCATCTTACTTGGATATATTTTTATAGCTTCCGTTACTCCTGTATGGATCTTATTACAGCCTAGAGATTACTTAAATTCATTCTTACTCTATGGAATGTTAATCGGTGGATTTGTAGGTATATTAATTATGAGACCAACTATCAAGCTGGCTGCTGTTACTTCATTTAATATAAATGGAAAACTTTTATTTCCAATGTTATTTGTTACTGTAGCTTGTGGTGCAGTTTCTGGTTTCCATTCCCTTGTAGGTTCAGGAACAACATCTAAACAATTAGACAGTGAAAAAGATATTAAAGTTGTTGGTTATGGTTCTATGCTGATTGAGGGAGTATTAGCAGTTATTGCTATAATAACAGTGGCTTATCTGTCTAAAGGTAAATTCACTAGCCTTTTAGGAGCAGGAGGTCCTATCAATGTTTTCTCTGATGGTTTAGGTACTTTTATGACTTCTTTTGGAGTAGATTATAGTATAGGAAAAAGTTTTACCGCTCTGGCTATTTCAGCATTTGCTTTGACATCTCTAGACACAGCTACAAGGCTAGCTCGTTTTATCTTCCAAGAGATGGCAGCTGATATAAAATCCCAGGACAATCCATTGACCAATAAATATACAGCTACACTTATAACTGTTTTAATAAGTGGTTTTCTAGGATTTAACGGTTGGACAACTATATGGCCAATTTTTGGAGCAGCAAATCAATTACTTTCAGCTCTGGCTCTTTTAGCAATAGCTGTATGGTTGAAAAAAATGGGTAAAGAATACAAAATGGCACTATTTCCTATGATCTTTATGTTTGCTGTTACATTAAGTGCATTAACTCTTATTATTAAAGCTAACTTAAATAACTATATCCTCTTGGGGTTTGCAGTAGCTCTATTTATTCTGGCAATCATTCTTATTGTGGAAGCTAAAAAAGCTTTTGCCGATAAAACTGAAATTCTGGATATAGAAAGTGACAGCGAATAGTAAAGGTGTTAATTAGAGATTAAAAAGGATGTAAAAATGGATATAAAAAATAAAATGAAATTAATAAAAGATATAAAATTATTTTTTCAGGGAGCCTTTAACTATAAACATATGTCTACAAATAAGATTGAAGAAGCTTTAACATATGAAATTGATGAATTTTTATTTATTTGTTTTTCTGAAAACTTAGGGATTGAACTTCCGATTAACTATTATACCTTGGAATTACTACCATATTTAGGGGAAGAATTAGGTCTTTGGGAAGAAAAAATGATCGACAGAAAAAGTGTTTGGGAAGAAAAAGTTACAGAGTGTCCACTATAATTATTCTAAAAAACCGGGAGGTGAAATAATGAGCAAGATAATTTTTGTAGGGGGAAAGGGAGGAGTTGGAAAAACTACCTGTGCCTCCTCCCTGGCATGGAAATATTCTAAAAAACATAAAGTTTTATTGGTTTCCACAGACCCGGCACATTCAACCAGGGATCTATTTAATATTTCTCCTAAAAGGGATGAAGATTTTTACATCTATTCTGAAAATTTACACATTTTAGAGATCGATGGAGAAAAGGAATCCGATATATACATCTCTAGGATAAAAAAACAATGTTGTGAGATGCTGAGCCCGGTTATTTTATGTGAGGTGGAAAAACAATTAGACACAGCAAGTATATCTCCTGGAGCTTATGAATCTGCCATCTTTGAAAAAATGAGCCAGCTGATCCTGAAGAATACAGAGTATGATTATATAGTTTTTGATACTGCTCCTACAGGACATACCTTAAGGCTGATTACATTTCCTACATCTATGAATACATGGATGGAAAGCCTCATAAAAAAAAGAAAAAAAATTCTCATGTTAAAAAATATGAAATTTAACAAGAAAAATAAATTTTCCCATGACAGTGTTTTAAATATTTTGGAATCCAGGCATAGCTGGATATCTGATATCAGCAAGGTTCTCATGGACCCTTCCAGAGTTTCCTTTAACTTTGTCATGAATGCTGAAAAATTATCTTTCTTAGAGACAAAAAGAGCGGTAAAAACTTTGGATGAGTATGGAATTAATATCGATAAAATTATTATCAACAGACTCCTCCCAAATTCTTCCGATCCATTTTGGCAGGGCAGAAAAGATAAGGAGAATATGTTTGTCGACCTGATCTTTCAAGATTTTAAAGAAAAAAACCTTATTTCTGTTCCATATTTTTTAGAAGAAAATGCCAATATGTTAGAAACCATTGGAAATCTAATAAAAAAATAATGTGATCTTAGATCTGATTAGTGATAATCAAAAATTTTATAAGATTAAACTTACTAGATAATTATAAAACAAAGAAAGGCTCCCAGAATAAATCTGAGAGCCTTTCTTATTTAAAACCATTTTGAGATTAAAATATCTGAAAAAGATTTCTTCTATATATTTTTGGCTGTAGTTCCGTAATATGCTGCCAGATAGATCTCTTTAATATCTTCTGAAGATGTTTTTCTTGGATTTGTTAGGGTACAAGGGTCATTAAATGCATTTACACTCATTCTTTCCAGTATACCTTTAAATTTTTCTTCTGAAACATCAACCTCATCTATCTCCTTTAAAGATAGAGGGATTCCTACTTTTTGATTCAATTCTTTAACAGTAGTCACAATATCATCTACTTCTAGCATTTTTTCTATCTCATTAAATCCATCTGTAGATTTTCTATTATATTCTATAACATATGGTAATAATACCGCATTTGCAAGTCCATGAGTTATTCCTAATTCTCCACCAATCTTATGCGCCATACTATGTACTATTCCTAAAGAAGCACTTGTAAAAGCCATTCCTGAAAGTGTAGATGCATTATGCATGTCCTCTCTTGCCTTTATGTCATCTCCATCTTTATAAGCAGATGTAAGACTTTCAAATACCATCTTAATTGATTCCATCGATAGTGGCTTAGTGTAACAAGTAGCAGCATTAGAAGTATATGATTCAATGGCATGAGTCATTACATCCATCCCTGTATTCGCAGTAATGTGAGCCGGAGTTTTAGAAGGAATAACCGGGTCCAAAATCGCGATATCCGGTGTAATCTCATAAGATACCAATGGATATTTAATTTTATTTACAGTGTCTGTTATTACAGAAAATGCAGTTATCTCTGAAGCAGTCCCACTTGTAGAAGGGATAGCTATAAATTTAGCTTTCTTTCTTAATGTTGGGAATTTACCGGCTACAAGGTCTTCAAATTTAGTTTCTGGATTTTCATAGTATACCCACATGATCTTAGCAGCATCCAGTGCAGATCCTCCTCCAATTGCTATGATCCAATCAGGATTAAATTCAGCCATCTTTCTTCCACCGTCAATAACAGTATCTATAGATGGATTTGGTTCTACACCATCTATTGTCATCACTTCCATTCCTCCTTTTTCAAGTTCCTCCTTGGCCTGATTTAAGAAACCAAATCTTTTCATAGAATTACCACCAGTTACAAGCACTGCCTTTTTACCACTAATAGTCGATAAATATCCTAGTGTTCCCTCTCCAAATACAATATCCTTTGGAACTCTAAACCATTTTAAATCCATGATTAACCATCTCCTCTTCATTTTATAAAATCAAATAAATAATTACATCTGACTTAATTTTTTATTGAGAATAATTTAACATTCTCCTTCATAATTCAACTATACCACATTTTAAACTTTGTTCCAAAAATAACAATCGTTTTTTTAAAATTAATTTAACCTTATATTTAAAAGTACAAATTTAAGCTGATTTTAAAGTACAACCATAGTAAAAAATCGAGAAATATACATTTTAAAATATTTTCTATACTTCTTTTTTTATTTCTTTAGACATAATATAAATATATTAAAAGTGTAATAAAAAAAGCAACATGACCTTCGATTCAAACAGAAATATTCTGTATTTTTATAACCTTTTAATTATTCAGTAATTTTTAAAATCTCCTAGACAATAAAAAAATAAGCGTAGATTCAATTCTACGCTTACCCTTTATTTTATTGATATAATTTTATAAAATTAAATTAATATTTTATTACTATGCATGTAAACGAAAAGATAAATCAACCAGACTAATAAAGCTCATTGTTAGGGCCCATCCTATAATTGCAGCTTTTGCCCTTACTCTTAATTTACCGAAATCACTTTTAAATTTTTCCATTGCTTCTTTCATTTTTTCCTCCATCTTTCATTAAAAATCATAAAAATTGTCTATATTTAATTTATTACAATGAAGTTATACCATATAATACAATTAAAATTTAAATACAAAAAATATACAAGACATAAACTATTCATTTATCAAATAAATCTATATTATCCTTCGATTCAAATCTTACATTATGATATTTTAATCACAGACTGTGTAATTTAGAGGAATATCTAGTGGAGTTTCAAAAACATATATTAAATAGTTTAATGAAACATTTTGTATGGAAAAATAAGAAGCATATTAATAAATCATTTACACTCTTAAAATCACATCTAACACTGCATTCATTTTAATCATCAAAGTTTAATACAACATATAAAAATTTTATACTAAATACTATGATTGATTGGATAAATTTTATTTTTTTTATCATTTTACTTTGTTATATAAGCATTTCCATGGATCTCATTGATATCATGTGCAGTTATAAATGAATTTTGATCTATAGAATCTACATATTTTTTCAATTCAAAAAATTCTCTTTTTTTTAAAACAGTCATTATTATGGCATTATCAAACTCAGAAGATCCGTCTTTTGCATAATATATAGAGATTTTACCCCCAAATATATTTGTTATCTTTACTGCTATGTCTAGCCCTCCTGTAGATGCTTCATGGGAAAATGCAATTGCCATACCGGCTCCACACATCAATATCCCAAAGATCAGCTGGATCAATATATCATGACTCATAGGTCCTGATATTGGAAAATATATCTGCATTATGGATATAAAAAATGAAGTTGTAAAGCTGCAAAATATAGTCTTAATTCCAAATACAGGCCCTATCATAAAAAAACCTACTATATATAACACTATATCCATAATCATCATTAAAAATCCTATATTTATATCTGGAAAATAATTCATTACTATTATGGCTATTCCTGTAGTTCCTCCTGCTGCTATTTCGTTTGGAGCTAAGAAATAATATACTCCTGCTGCAAGTAAAAATGCTGCTAAAATTAGAATTACTAACTCTCTTATAATATTTTTCATTCTTCCCTTCCCTTCATATTAAACCTTTATATTTTAATTTATCTTTATAATTTTCTTTTTCATTGAGGATGTGGACAGGCAATTTACCGTTCATCTCTTCTTTTAAAATGTGCAAAATCATGTTTGTGCATATTATCTCCATAATTTTTATTGTATATGATTTCAACATCAGAGACCCCATTTTCATTGAGTTTATCTTCTATCACTTTTTTTCTTATATTAGGCTCTGCTGGTGTAACTGTTTTACAGAGTCCGTCAACGACTTCCAAAAATTTTCTTAGAGGTATCCCAATTCCAACTTCACCTTCATTAAAACCACTTCTACGGGTCCCTACACAAAGGAGTGAAATATTAATATCATTTTCAGCATATGGATGTGCTGTACACTCAGCACACATGGCCTGGCTCCCTATAAACTTATACCCTTTATGTGTCCCATATTTGTAGGCATGCCCCTGGATAAACCTCATAGTATTAAACGTATTTGTAGCAATAACCACTACATGGGGTTCTGTATCAAATTCTTCTAAAGGCATTATTTCCACACCATAAGATTTGTGATTACATTTTGAAATGCTGTCAGTAATTTCCTTTGCTGTTGGCATATCCTGATACAACCCGCATTCCCCATAATAATGACCTGAGGTGTACCAGTCATCCATATCTACAACCCCAAGAACTCTGGCAGCAGCAAAACATCCAAAATTGTCAAAATCCACCTTGAGCTTATGACCATTCATTGCACGATTAATCATCTTACAGTAAGGCATCCGTCCTTTTGGTTTTTCTGCACAGGCTTTCTCAAACTCCTCTTTTGTAAACAAAAACCTGACTCCAACTACTTTTCTTTTTAAATCTAAAACACAATTAATTTTTTTTACTGCATCTATATATTTCTTTTTTTCCATAAAACCAACTCTCCTCTAATAAATGAAAGACTTTGTATAGATCTTTTCAAACAAATTTTAAAGGAACTGCTCTGTTGGCTGTCCCCTTAGATAAAACCCTATTTTTTCTCTATCCACGTATTCCAAAAGAATGGCTGACAAGAGTTAGCGTATCCTTTGAGTGAACTATTTGCTATATGCATCCTGCTGTATTCAACAGTTTTTATATATGGTAATGTTTCCCACGTTTTATTATAAAATTCTTTTACTATCTCAAATCTTTTTTTCTTATCTGTTTCCATCATCATTCTTTCAAATATTTTATCCATAGCACGGGAATCATCGTCATCCCAATTTGAAATCCATGCATTTGTTCCTGTCCATGCTCCTTCAACCTGAGGGTCTGGGCAAGCCATATAAAAATAGGAAAGATGTAAATTCCACCCCTCTTTCTTTGAACGTCTTTCAACAACTGTAGGCCTGTCGAAAAGCTCTATTTTAACATTAAATCCGGCTTTTTCAAGCTGTTCTTTTAGGGCTATTGCTCCATATTTTTCAACCTTGTCATCCTGTCCGCTTACTATCACTATAGGTGTACCGTCATAACCTGCTTTTTTTAGAAGATCTTTAGCCTTTTCAGGATCATGGTTGTTATATACCCCTGCTCCTGAATTTTCTTCATACCATACTGTCCCTTTAGGATATATACTCCCATCTACATTCCAAAAGTTTTCATCACCAATCATCGTCCTTCCAAGTTCTTCCATGTCTATTGCTGCTGCAAGAGCTCTCCTCGCATATATGTTGTTGAAAGGAGGAGTACCGCAATTTATTATCAGCATTTCCATCCCGTCTGGTTTAACTATTACAGGCTCTACACTAGGATCATCTACAAGTATTTTATATTGATCCTGGGGAGCTTCTTCCGCAAATTGAAATTCTCCAGTTTGAACCCCGGCGATTCTTGTAGCCTGCTCAGAAACTGATTTTATTATTATTTTATCTGCATAGGCTATCCTTTTACCTGCAAGACCTGATGCCGGTTTATTACTTGGAACATACTCATCAAACCTTTCTAATCTAACCTCTTGGTCTGGAATCCACTTTATAAATTTATAAGGCCCTGTTCCTATGTGTTCCCTCATTATATTATCACCGTATTTTTCTACAAGTTCCTTTGGCCTTATAACAAGTTTTTGATTTGAAACATGTGATCCTAAAATACTGATGAAGGGAGCGTAAGCTCTCTTAAATATAAATGTAAGTTCATACGGGCCAGCTATTTCCAATTTGTCAAAATAAGGAGCAATCATATTACCTGCGTCATTATTTTTTAGCCATCTATTGAATGAAGCTGACACATCTTCTGAGGCTGAAAAACATTTAGAAATATTTTCTATCTTAAGCAGAGTATTCATCGTTGACCTCCTCAATATATTCCTGTGTCTCCATCCAGCAACTTAGAGATCGATCCCCTGCATTCCAAAGAGGCGGTTCTGAGTTCCCACATATTTTTTTTGCAAATTCACACCTTGGACTAAACCGGCATCCCACAGGAAATTCTGTAGGTTTCGGTACTGCCCCCTCTATTGTATTTAATCTTTTATTTGCATTATTTAGCGATGGCATAGATGAAAGCAACCCTTTGGTATAGGGATGCTTAGGATATTTAAAAATATCCTGAACTCCTGCCGATTCCACTACCTTACCTGCATACATAACTATAACTTTTTCAGCCATTTCAGCGACTACTCCTAAATCATGAGTTATCAAAAGCATCGATGTTCCAATATCCTCTTTTAGATTTTTTATAAGATCGAGAATTTGTGCCTGTACAGTCACATCCAAGGCTGTAGTTGGTTCATCTGCAATTATCAATTTAGGTCTGCAAGCCAAAGCCATTGCTATGATTACTCTCTGTCTCATCCCCCCAGACATTTGATGGGGATATTGCTTTGCTCTCTCTTTTGGAGAAGGTATGCCGACTATTCGGAGTAATTCAACTGCTTTTTCAAGTCCTTCTTTTCTTTTCATCCCCTGATGAAGTTCAAATACCTCACTGAGCTGTCTGCCAATTGTGTATACTGGATTTAAAGATGTCATGGGCTCTTGAAATATCATGGATATCTCATTCCCCCTTATATTTCTCATTTCTTTTTTAGATTTTTCAAATAAATTATTTCCTTCAAATATTATTTTCCCGCCTTCTATCTTACCTGCTGGAGATGGAATACACCCTAAGATACTGAGAGCAGTGATACTTTTCCCACTCCCTGATTCTCCTACTATTGCAACGGTTTCTCCTTTCTTCACACAAAAACTGATCCCATCTACTGCAGGTATTACCTCTTTATTTTTATAAAAATAGGTTTTTAAATTTTTTACTTCCAACAACTTGTCCATTTTTTCTCCTTTAATTTTTATAGCATTTTCTTAAAATAAAATACTTAACAGCATAAAAACTGCCATTATTCCTAACATAGAGCAAATAACAATGGGAGCTATTATTGAAAATGCCGCTGCTGCAAGGACGACAACATCCTTCATCTCTGCATTATTTTTATCTTTTCTGTTATTTAAAGTTTCAGTCTCATCTTTCATATTTCTCCCCCCTCTTATTTTTAATCATAGATATTCCATAGACCTATACCTTGAGCCTAGGATCCAAATAATCTCTAAGTCCGTCTCCTAAAAGGTTAAGTCCTAAAACTGTAACCATTATCGCTGCTCCAGGGAATATCATCTCCCAGGGAGCTATACTCATAAATGATCTGCCTTCGGTAATCATCCCACCCCAGCTAGGATGTGGTGGTTCTATTCCCATCCCTAAAAAACTTAAGGCTGCTTCATCTAATATTGCTACAGCAAAAGTAAATGTAGCCTGCACTATTATTGGTGACAACGAATTGAGGAGTATATACCTAAAAAGTATATGCCCATCTCTAGCCCCTGAAGATTTGGCAGATTCAACGCACTCCCATTCCTTTCCAGTTAGAACACAGCCTCTTACAACCCTTGCCATCTGAGGAAAATATGCAAATGATAGTGCCAAAATTATATTTAATTTTCCGGCTCCCCAGACAGCGGCTAAAATTATTGCTATTATTATTCCTGGAAATGCCATGAATCCATCTAAAATTCTCATAATAAAATTATCGAATTTATGATAATATCCCGCTACTAATCCTATTAATCCACCCATAAGTGTACTGAGTACTACTACTGAAATCCCAATCTGCATAGATATTCTTGCTCCATAAACCAACCGGCTCATAACATCTCTCCCAAAATGATCGGTTCCCATAGGATGGATCAATGAAGGTGGCAAAAGTCTATCCTTTCCGTTCACTTCCAAAGGATTAAATTTAGTCAGGAGGGGCGCTGCCACAGCAGTAAAAAAAACTAATGCTATAACTACTCCTCCTATGGCTATATAAGGATGTTTTTTTATTTCCAAAATCATTTGTTTTATGTCTTTACCCACTGTTAACACTCCTCTTATTTATATTTAATCTTTGGATTTAAAAATGCATAACTCACATCTACGACTATATTTATAACCACATATACCAAAGCCGTAAATATCATACTACCCTGTATTACTGGATAATCCCTCTTCATTATAGAATTAACAGCCAGACTCCCTGTTCCCGGTATGTTAAAAACAGTTTCTACAACCCATGTTCCTCCTAAAAGTACAGCCATGCTAAATCCTATAACTGTCACAACTGGTATCATGGCATTTTTTAAAGCATGTCTTATAATCACAAATTTTTCCGCTACTCCCTTTGCCATGGCGGTTCTTATATAATCTTGTCTGAGTACATCTAACATTGCACTCCTTGTCATCCTGGCTATTATTCCCCCCTGCATAAATCCAAGGGTTAATCCCGGCAGAACAAGATATTTTATGACTCCTATCCCCGATTCTTCCATAGGAACATACCCCTGTACAGGAAACCAGTGAAGTTTCACAGAAAATAAATATATAAGCATGATAGAGAGCCAAAAGCTAGGTATTGAAACTCCTGCTAGAGATATTCCTATGGCTGACTGATCCATCCAGCTTCTATGTTTAACTGCTGCTATTACTCCAAGGGGTATTCCTATCAGCAATCCTATGCTCTCTCCCACAAGAGCCAGCATAAATGTCGGTTCCAGCCTTGAAAAAATAGCCGTTGACACTTTTTCATGTAAAAATAAAGATTCTCCCAGATCTCCCCTTATTATTCTCGAAAACCACTCTCCAAATTGTGTAAAAAACGGCTTATCATATCCAAGATGATGCTTCATTGCAGATACCTGTTTTTCCGTTGCAAAGTCACCCATCATCATTCTGACAGGATCTCCAGGCATTATATGGGTAATCAAAAAAGATAGAATCATTACCACAGCTATTACCGGTATAAGCATGAATAACCTTTTCATTATGTATCTAATCATTGTTCAATACTCCTTATATTTTTTTAGTTTTACAATAATTTTTAGCTCCTGATATTATTTAATTTTCTTATAATTTTAAAAAACGGCACAACAAAAAGGAACGTGACGTTCCATCCAATTAGGCATAACCTAAGCTTTTACACATTTTAATAGATCAATAAATTATTTCTTAGATCACAAAAGAAGGTTCTTTGTCTCTATAATTGATAATTTTTCATCTAAAAAAGCCCCCATAACTAGTGGCGTTAAAATGTGGATCCCTTTGGGATTTAGTTCTTAAAAAGTTGAATTTATTTAAAAATGTAAAAAATGATCTGTACAAAAAAAAGAATGAATAGGTGTAGTTATAAAACTACAGGAAAAGAAAGATATTAATTTATCTAAACTAGTTTTATTCATGTTATCCCTCTGCAATAGATCCCATAACTTCCACCGGAAGTTTTAACCAATTGTCACTTTCATTGAAAAAATTTCATGTTTCCTCCTAAATTGTATTTTATTAGTTAATTTTGTCTTATCTTACAGCACATCTGAAGAAAATGTCAATATCATTTTAAATATTAATTTATTAAAATCCCCTTATAGTTAAAAAAATACCAAGTTATAAATACATTAAACTAAATATGTCCAAATTTTTACAAGAAAACATTATTAAGATTATTTTTTTTGTTGAAAATTTTTACAACAGATAGTATAATTTAATAAAAAATTAACCATATACTAACTATTTTTTAAATCTCGAATTTTATGACCTTTAATAGACTACATCCAGATATGAATCAACATTCAGGTAAAGTCTAAATAGTGCAGTTCAAGAATGTCTAATTAAGATATTTTTATTGTCTTGAATCACACCATTCAGAATTTAAAGGGGGTCACTTATGTTAGATTTGAGTAAATCAATCGGTTTTGATAGAGTGAATATTAAAACGAATATTATGAACTGTTCTAAAGAGTATGGCATCGAATACGAAGATGTGAAGATTATTTCTTCCAATGAACGATTTATCGTTCTGGAAACTCCAGAAAATACAAATATTATTCTTTCGACAAATTCAATTCAATACATTGAAAAATTTATTCAACATTTTTAAAAAGCAATAAAAAAAGAGACTTAGACGTCTCTTTTTTTACTTCTCATATATCACTCTTAAATTATTTAATTATTTCTATACCTGTAAACGAAAAGATAAATTAACCAGCCCAACAAGGGTCATTGTTAAAGCTCCTCCTATAATTGATGCCTTTGCTCTTACCCTTAATTTACCAAAATCACTCTTAAATTTTTCCATTGATTCTTTCATTTTTTTCCTCCGTTTTCTTCTAAAAAAAATAATTAAATAACCTATATTTAATTTATTACAATGAAGTTATACCACATAGTCTACTTAGAACTTAAATACAAAAAATATACAAAATATAAGTTATTCATTTATTGTATGAATCTATAATGGAGGTAGATCGAAACCTTATATCCCTGTATTTTAATCATTGAAATGACCTTCTAAAATATAATTAAATTTAGTTTTAAAATCATCGGTTAAATAACTTAATGAAACGTTTTGTATAAAAAAAGAATTATCTATTTTTGAAATTTTATTTAATATTTGAAAATAAATATAAACGTATATTTATTACAATCATTGAAATTTCATAAAACATATAATTCTTTTATATTAAAAAAAAAATAAAATTAATATTGTACCTTTAAATAAAAATAAGATAGAATGAACCTAGATTACAAATTAAATGAAAATGAAAAGGTGGGAAAGAATTATGATTTATTTTGATAACGCTGCAACTACACTACCCAAACCAAAAGCCGTTGGGGAAGCCATGGTAGAGGCGCTGAATAGTTTTGGGAATCCAAGCAGGGGAGGACACGAGTATTCTCTTCGTTCATCCAGGGTTCTCTATGAAACAAGAGAATTACTGGCCAAACTCATAGGTGTGGAAGATCCATTAAATATAGCATTTACTGGGAACTCGACTATGTCTCTGAATATAGCAATATTAGGATTAGGGCTCAAAGAGGGCGACGAGATAATCACTACAACTCTAGAGCATAACTCAGTACTGCGTCCAATATATAAGTTGAAAAAAAATGGTGTTAAGGTAAAATTTATTGGCTCAGACAGGATTGGAAATATAAACTATGATGAATTAGAAGCAAGTATCGGAGAAAACACCAAGGCCATTATAGCCACTCATGCATCTAATTTAACAGGAAACCTGGTGGACATAGATAGAATAGGAAAGGCAGCTCATAGGAATAACCTTATATTTATTGTGGACGGATCACAGAGTCTGGGGGTATTCCCTGTAGATGTGGTCAAAAATAATATCGATATCCTATGCTTCACCGGACATAAGGGACTTATGGGGCCTACAGGGGTAGGAGGAATATATGTATCTCCTAAAGTAGATCTAAATCCATACCTTGTAGGAGGAAGCGGCTCTCACTCATTTTCAGAGGAGCACCCTAAAACCATGCCCGATAAATTAGAAGCTGGTACACCGAATATCCATGGAATAGCCGGACTAAATGCCAGTTTAAAATATATCTTTAACACAGGAGTAGATACAATCCGTGAAAAGGAACTCTCCCTGGCTAAGACTTTTTACGAAGGAATAAAAGATCTGCCAAAAGTAAAAATATATGGAGATTTCAATAGTTTTTATCGTTCTCCAATTGTTACTATAAACTTAGAAGGAGTTCCATCCAGTGATCTTTCAGAAGTTTTATCATATGACTATGGAATAGCCACAAGATCCGGAATTCATTGTGCTCCATTGATGCACAACGATTTTAAAACCAATGAAAACGGGATGGTAAGATTTAGTTTTTCCCACTATAATACAATGGAAGAGATCTTAAAAACAATTGAAATTTTAAAGACCCTCTCTGAATCCATCTAATATATAACAAATAACAAATCCCCTCTAGAATATTCTAGAGGGGATTTTATTTTAGTTTTCTTCTACGAATACGTCTTTCTCCATTCCATTATGGAAGACGGGTTCATTCTTCAGACAAATTGTTAAAATCTGCTTCTGCCTCTATATTCTATACTCTTCAAGTCAATAGAATTAAAAAAAATTAACCTGTACAATTCTTGACTACTAGACTAGGTTAATGATAAGATTATTTTAGATAAAATATTTAACGCATTTATTAGGAAAATAGGAGGTAGTCAGATGTATAAAAATATCGTTGAATTAATAGGTAACACTCCAATGGTTAAATTAAAAAAAGAAAAAGGACTAGCTGATATATATGTAAAATTAGAAAAATTTAACCCCAGCGGGTCTATTAAGGATAGAGCAGCATACCAAATGATCGTAGATGCCGAGACAGATGGTAAATTAAAGCAGGGAGATATTATTTTAGAACCTACCAGCGGGAATACAGGAGTAGCTTTAGCCATGATTGGAAAAGCCATGGGATATGAAGTAACTTTGGTTATGCCTTCCAGTATGAGTCAGGAGAGAAAGGATATAATAAGCTCTTATGGGGCAAATTTGGTATTGACTGATCCAACTAAGGGTATGACAGGAGCTATCAATAAAGCCTATGAGATGGCAGAGGCTGACAGCAGATACTATATCCCGAATCAATTTGAAAATAAATCTAATATAAAAGCACACTATATTTCTACCGGAATAGAGATATATGATAAACTTCCAGGAATAGATGGTTTTGTAGCAGGAGTAGGTACTGGGGGAACCCTTGGGGGAACAGGTAAATATTTGAAAGAACGTGACAAAAATATAAAAATTGTAGCAGTAGAGCCGTCTAAATCTCCGGTTTTATCTGGCGGCAGTGGTGGTGCTCATAAGATTCAAGGAATTGGAGCAGGATTTATCCCTCAAATACTAGACACATCTATCATCGATGAAGTTATTACTATAGATGATGAAACAGCTTATGAGATGACTAGAAGCGTACTGGACACTGATGGACTGTATCTAGGAATCTCCAGCGGGTCAAATATCGCTGCAGCTAAAATATTAGCTAAGAAATTAGGAGAGGGAAAAATTGTGGTAACAGTAGCTCCAGATGGCGGGGAAAAGTACATCTCCACAGGAGTATTTACGAAAACAGTATAGAAAAGTAACCCCTAGCTTATTTCTCTTGACATCTCAACAGAAATACATTAGTATATAAGCAAATAATTATATAGCATCTGGAGGAATAATGTTTAAAAATTTAAAGTATGATATAAAAAATATAAGAAGTATCGACCCCGCTGCAAGATCAAATGTAGAGGTTCTCCTACTCTACCCATCTATTCATGCTATCTTTATGTATAGGATAGCCAATGGATTATTTAAGAGAAAATTTTTCTTTTTAGCCAGATTACTATCTCAAATAAGCAGATTCTTTACAGGGATAGAGATTCATCCTGGAGCAACTATAGGTAAGGGACTTTTTATAGACCATGGAATGGGTGTAGTTATAGGAGAGACAGCTATAATCGGGAATAATGTAACTATCTATCACCAGGTTACCCTAGGGGGAACAGGTAAAGATTCCGGAAAAAGACATCCTACCATTGAAGATGATGTGATAATTGGTGCAGGAGCAAAGGTTCTAGGAAATATTACCATTGCCAAGGGAACTAAGATCGGGGGAAATACAGTAGTTTTAAAGGATAGTTATGAAAACTCTACAGTTGTAGGAGTGGCCGGAACTATGAAATGTAATGGAAAAGCCTTTAATTTATCTCAATGTGGTATAAAGGAAGAGAAAAATTAAAATTATTTTGTATATTGCAATTATTTCATATCAACTTTTAACCTCTACTATGTTATAATAAGGGGAAGGAAGGTGAATTTTTTGAAAACCAATATATACGATGATATGAATAAAAACGAAATAAGTTATAAGGAATTATTAGAAAAAGATAACTATATCTTAATAGATGTAAGAACTCCCAAGGAATACCAGGAATCAACTATTCCAGGGGCCATCAACATACCTGTATTATTAGATGAAGAGAGAGTAATGGTGGGAACTGCATATAAAAAAGAATCTCAAGAAAAGGCTAAGCAGCTGGGTATAGAAGCTATCTCTAAAAGATTGGGAGATATCACCAAACAAATCAGTGAACTTTCAAAGGAGTACGGCAATATCGTATTCTTCTGTGCCAGAGGCGGGATGAGAAGCGGGTCTATGACTTCATTCTTTAAATCTATGGGATATAAAACTGCAAGGCTCAGTGGAGGATATAAATCTTATAGAGCTTTTATCATAGAGGATCTTGAAAATATAGTCCAGGGAGTAACACTGATAACTCTTCATGGGAAAACAGGTACAGGAAAAACAAAAATTTTGAATGAACTACACAAAAACGGTGTTGAAACTATAGACCTGGAAGGAATGGCAAAAAATAGAGGATCTCACTTTGGTCATATAGGGATACCTCAGGACAGAAGCCAAAAGACTTTTGAATCTCTATTATATAATGCTCTTAAGCATAGAAAAAATAATGTAATAGTGATCGAAGGGGAAAGCAGAAAGATAGGCCCTATTCATATCCCAGATCCATTTTGGAATACAATGAAGAAGGGAATAAAAATTCTAGTAGAAGCTCCCATAGAGATGAGATTAGACATCATCATGGATGATTACACTGGAATCAATGAATTAAAAAAGAATTTATTGGAAGTGGCAGAAAAATTAAAAAGATATATGGATGGCAGTGCCCACACTAAATTTATCGATCTGGTAGAAAAAGGTGAGATTAGGGAAGCTGCTCGTCAAATGATGATAGAATACTATGATCCTATGTATAATAAAAGTTTAAACAGACATAGCTACCATGAAGAAGTTATGATTGAGAGTATTGAAGACGGAGTTATAAAATTAAAGGAAGTATTTAAAAAACATATGTAAAAAAATTTATTGGGAGTTTAATGGAAAATCTATTAAACTTCTATTTTTTTATAAAAAAACAGGGATGATCTCTCATCCCTTAAAATTCATTACTTATTTAATTTTACCTTCATTAATAGATCTCCGACTTTTACATCTCCTGTAGCTACTACTTTTAATTCAGCAACTTCATCCATATTAGATATGATTATTGGAGTTCTTGTAGATTTTGCATTTTTTGTAATATATTCAAGGTTGTATTTTACTAATTCGTCTCCAGCTTTTACATCTCCAGGAGTAACTAATCTTTCAAATCCTTGTCCGTCTAATTTTACTGTATCAATTCCAAAATGTACTATCATCTCTAATCCACATTCAAGATCAAAACTAACTGCGTGATTAGTATCAAAGATATCGATCTCAGCATCAGCTATAGCATGAACAGATCCTTCTGCAGGCTCTATAGCACACCCATCCCCTATCATTTTTTGAGCAAACGCTTCATCAGGTACCTCTGATAAGTCTATAACTCTACCATTTAATGGTGAGTATATTTCAATATAATTTTCCTCTTTATTTTTTTTAAAAAAATCAAATAATCCCATTTTAAAATCCTCCTACTAATATAAATCTTCCTCATCACGATAATTATACTATATCTCTATTATTTTTTAAAGATTAAAAAGTTTTAAACTTTACTCATAAAGACGTAATATCTAACCATTTATTCAGTACTTAAACTAAAAGATCAGAAGCTAAATTTTTACTTATTTCTTCTCCCTTTAAAAGTTCCACCAATTTCAATGCAAATGGTATAGCTGTTCCAGGCCCTCTAGATGTTATAAAATTTCCATCTACTACCACATCTAAATCCTCTCTGTAGGTAGCTCCAAATAGTTGTGATTCCACACCTGGATAACAAGTAGCCTGTCTGTCCTCTAAAAAACCCATCTTTCCAATCACAAGGGGAGCAGCACAAATAGCTCCTATAAATTTACTCTCTAAATCAAAATCTATAATCTGCTTCTTTAATATCTTCGATGAATCTAAGTTTAACGTTCCTGGCATCCCTCCCGGCAAGATCATCATATCATATTTTTCATGACTTAGGTCCTCTATAAGGGTATCTGCTACTACCCTTATCTTGTGAGCTCCTGATACCTCTTTTTTACTTCCTACAGCAACTAAATCCACTTCAATCCCTGCTCTTCTCAAAATATCAGCTGTAGTCAGTGCCTCTATTTCCTCAAATCCTTCAGCTAAATATAATACTACCTTTTTCATCTTAACCTCCTATCCCCTGAACAACCATAGTTACACCACTGATAATAGTTTTTATTCCTACAGCCATTATAAATAACTGCATTACCCTGGACAGTACAAACAAAACCAATTCCCCAAATATCTTTTCTATAATATCCGCTGCAGAAAACATAAGATGGATGATTACAAATACCACTACACAGGAAAGGGTACTGGAAATTATCCCCGCTTCCTGCCTTATAAGAAGTACACCTGCCAGTGAACCTGGTCCAACCAACATAGGGAAAGCCATAGGTATTATTCCTTGTTTAATTTCCTCCTCCTCTGTCAATTCTTCCTGTGGTTCATCTTTCTTTTTATTTTTCTTTGGAAACAATAGATTCTTTAGAGCTACAATAACTAAGATTATTCCTCCTGCTATTCTGACTTCTTTCATTTCTACCCTGAAAAAATTGTGCATCATAAATGATCCTACAAGGGCAAATGCCGCCATTATGGCAAAACCTGTAATAACTATAACTTTAAATAACTTTTTTCTGGTAATTTTCCCCATATCCTCTGTCAATCCTATAAACAATGGCACATTCCCGAATGGGTTCAATATGGCAATCATTGTCATGGCATTGATAAATATCTGAATTACATAATCCATCTTATTTTCACTCTCCTAATAATTTATATTCGAATAAATTTATCATATTCCTTGATTTTTTTCAATCTTATTTTCGATTGTTTTTTGACCTAAAAAAAGACTTTCGTCCTATTTATTTATAGTTTTTACATTTATAATTCCTTTGTTAAATCAGCAAGTAAACAACTAAGGGGGTACAAAAAAATGATCTTAGCAAGTGATTTTAAAGGATGGAGAAAAGGTGAGTATTTATGGTTAGGGGTCTCACTATTAACAACGGTGTCAGCTTCACTCTACTTAAAGGCAGGAGGTATGTCGATTATAGCTATGATAATCAACATAATCTGTGTAGTATTATTAGCAAAGGGAAAAGTTTCAAACTTTATATTTTCTATAATAGGGAGTATATTATATGGATATATAACTTATTCCAATGCTATATATGGTGACGCTATTATGAGAGTTGTCTACAATATACCTATGGGAATATTTGGTTATATTACATGGAAAAAAAATAAAGTAAAGGCAGATGATGATGTAGAGTTCAGGGTATTAACAACTAAACAAAGGATCCTAGGCGTAATAGGAGTTATAATTGCTATAGGAACACTTGCCGGTATCCTACATTTAATCCATGGAAATAATATTATTTTAGATGCAACAACAACAATATTAGGAATCGTTGCTTTATTTTTAATGTCAAAAAGATATACAGAAAACTGGTATCTGTGGATCTTAGTAAATGCTATCTCTGTACTATTATGGCTGAAAGTAGGAAATATAAGCTCTGAAACAGTTGCAACATTATTGATGTGGATTGTATTTTTATTAAACTCTATTTTTGGAACTATTAATTGGAAAAAACAATGCAAATTAAAATCAAAAGCTGTTCCAAATTATGCATAAATTATAACCTTATTCAGAAGGAGAGCCAAATAGGCTCTCCTCTTTTTTAATTAAAATTTTTGTAATTGATCTGAGTTTAACCTTTTTAAAATCTCCACTGTAAGGTCCACAGTAGCTCTATAATCTTCCAATGCTGAAAATCCATAGTGTGTATGAGCATATCTTACAGGCATCCCCAATATAAGGCTGGGAACAGCTTTATTCTCCATATGGATAGGTCCTGCATCTGTCCCTCCTCCACTTCGGACTGCACATTGAAATGGTATCTTATTTTCCCTTGCCACCGATTTACTAAATGAGATCAATCTATGGTTTGCAATGAGTCTCATATCAAAATGTCTTATCTGTGTTCCTTTTTTTAGTGCCCCTTGAGAATCATAACTATCCATAAATGTATCATCTGCAGGAGACCCTTCAAAGACAACAGCTAAATCCGGTTTTACAGTATTTGCATTAACCTTTGCTCCTCTGCACCCTACCTCCTCTTGAACTGATATAGAACCTACCACATCTACATCTAAATCAGCTCCTTCCAATGTCAGCATGGTTTCTAAAACAGCTGCACATCCTAACCTGTTATCAAAAGCTTTTCCCAGCATTACACCTGTCTTCTGATCCATGGAAAATTTAACATCAGGAATAACCGGTGCTCCTGGTTCAATCTGAAATACCTCTATAATTTCCTCATAACTCGTCGCTCCTACATCTATCACCATCTCATGGATAGGCTGGAGGGTAATAGGCCCTTTCATAAAGTGTGGCGGTTTTGTGGCTACCACCCCTTCTATATACTTTCCTTTGGAATTCTTCACCCTTACCTTATGTCCTGGTATGTTTTGTGCCATCCATCCTCCCAAGGGTAAAAACCTCATAGTACCATTGGCTTTGATACTCTGGATGATAAATCCCACCTCATCTGAATGACCATCTAACATAACTATGGGTTTATCCCCCTTGTGACCCTTTCTGTATATCACCAGATTTCTCATAAAATCTTCCTGAATTTCAAAAATATCTCCAAATTTATCCTTTATAATCTCTACTACATCATCTTCAAATCCCGATACTCCATAAGCATTTGATAATTTTTCAATAAGCTTTACCGAATCTAACCTCATGATCGTCCTCCTTTATAGATATCTCAGTATAGTATATAGTTTTTTTTATTACCCTTGTCAATTTTAATAGTACTTTTCTCCTATGACACAATTGACATCTTTCCCTTTCCATAGTATATATAAATACTAAGTTTATTTAGATTTAAGGAGGATTTTATGAAAAATATGATAGTAGGCCTCAGTGGCTCTCAACGTGATTTTGATAATACAGGATTTATCAGGGATTATGTAAATAAACATTATCCCGACTCTATAATAAAGATTGGGGGAACTCCTATTATTTTACCCTTAGCCGATGATGAAGAGACCATCTCTAAATATATAGATCTCATAGATGGTTTAATTTTAACCGGAGGAGACGATGTTAATCCCCAATTATTCCAGGAGGAGTCCCTCCCGGAAACTCAGATTCCAGATCCTAAAAGAGATTCTTTTGATATGCTTCTTATAAAATATGCCATCCAGAAAAATATCCCCATCTTGGGAGTCTGCCGAGGGATGCAGCTTTTAAATATATATTTTGGAGGATCCCTCTATCAAGATTTAAAATACAATAAAGAGGTCTATCTAAAACACCTTCAGGGTGAGAGCAGCCCTCATATCCCTGTACACAAGGTTATTCCCGTTGAAGATTCATTTTTAGATAAGCTCTTTACCGATGATCTATGGGTTAACTCCTTTCATCACCAGAGTATCAAGGAGGTAGGAGATAGCTTAAAAGTATCTGCCAAATCTAGCGATAATGTTATCGAAGCCATTGAATATATTGATGATAATCACTTTATATTAGGAGTTCAATGGCACCCTGAGATGATGTATTCCCAAGGGGATAACGGGGATATGAAAAAATTATTTCAATATTTTATGGATCGATTAAAGCAAAAAAAATTAAATAAAATTTAGGAGGAATCATATGAAAAAAGTTATTTTTTTAATAGTTATAGGCCTGTGGATTGTTTCATGCGGAAAAAGTGAGGAAAGTAAAACTGAAGTAAAAGACACCCTGGTCTATGCTCAACTGAGTGAATCCAAGAGTTTGGACCCTCATGCTGTTACCGACCAATATTCTCAAAGAGTTATAGCCAATATATATGACAGATTGGTAGAGGTAGATGAAAATATGAAAGTTGTTCCCAGCCTGGCTGAGTTTTGGGAAAATATAGATCCCCTTACAACTGTATTTCACTTGAAGAAAGGTGTCCACTTTCGTAGTGGGAAAAAAGTTACAGCAGAAGATGTAAAGTTTTCTTTAGAGAGAGCCATGAAATCTCCTAAATTAGGAAGTTTATACTCCCTGTTCGACAAGGTTGATATTATCGATGAAAATACTGTGTCCATTACCACTAAAAAACCATTTGGTCCTTTACTGTACCACTTATCCCATAAATCAGCTTCTATTCTGAATGCAGAATTTGCAAAAACTCACGACCTCAACCAAGAGGCCGATGGTACTGGAGGATATTTTTTAGATTCTTGGAATATAGGAGACTATATCCTTTTAGAAAAGAATCCTGACTACTTTAAAGGTGAACCAAGTATTAAATACATAAAAATTAGGAGTATCCCAGAAGAAAATAGTAAAGTTATTGGTCTTGAAACCGGGGAGATAGATATAGCAGCCGATTTAGAATCTATGTCTAGAAATACAGTCCTTGAAAATCCTGATTTAACCTTAGCAGAAACTAACTCATTCAGTGTCCAATTTCTTGGAATGAACGTAGACAAACCTTTTTTAAAGGATATTAAGGTCAGAAAAGCCATAGCTATGGCTATCGACAAAAAAACTATTATCGATACTATCCTAATGGGAGCTGTAAAGGATGCAAACAGTTTTCTTGCACCTGGGGTATTCGGATATTCAAAAGATGTAAATACATATCAATATAACCCTGAGGAAGCAAAAAAACTCATAACCCAGTCTGGATATAAAGATATTGAACTTACGGTTCTTACCAGTAATAACACTACCAGAGCACAAATTTGCGAAGTAATTCAGGCTCAATTAAAAGAGGTCGGAATTACACTAAATATAGAAGTTGTAGAATGGGGAGCATTTTTGTCCGATACTTCTACAGGAAAGGCAGAGCTATATATGCTAGGATGGTCTCCTTCTACAGGGGATGCTGATTACGGTTTAGTTCCTAATACCCATAGCAGCAACAAGGGAAGCGGAGGAAATAGAAGCTTCTATGAAAATAAAAATTTAGATAAAATTTTGGATGATGCAAAGGAAGAATTGGATACAGAAAAAAGACTGGCTCTCTATAAGGAAGCTCAGAAGATTATCAATACAGATGCTGCATTTTTACCCATCTACTATCAGTTATCAAATGCAGGATTGAGTAAAGATGTTGCAGGGTATGTTCAGACATCGGCAAACTATCCCTATTTTTATAAGTTAAGTTTTAAAAAATAATAGATCCTATAGAGAAAAGATCTTCTAGCTGTTATATTCACAGGTGGAAGATCTTTTTATTTTCAAGAGTATACTAGAGTTTATATAAACAGGCTCATTCTTTTAGAGAGAGATTGACAAGTGCACTGAAAATGTGTTAAAAACTAATTAGCATACTAGAACAACGAGTGCTAAAAATTTTTAGGAGGATTTACTATGCATAAAGAAACATTAAATTTTCAAACTGAAACTAAAGAACTGTTGAACCTGATGATCCATTCTATCTACACACATAAAGAAATTTTTTTAAGAGAATTAATCTCTAATGCCAGTGATGCCCTGGACAAACTAAAATTTAAAGCCCTTACAGATCAAAATATATTAAAAGATGACAATGAATTTAAGATAGAGATATTTATAAATAAAGAAAAAAATACCATTACTATCAAGGATAATGGTATCGGGATGACCCATGAAGAGGTTATCTCAAATATCGGTACCATTGCAAAATCAGGGTCCCGTGCATTTACAGAGGCTATGAAAGAAGCCAAAAATAACAAAGATGACCTGTCTATCATCGGACAATTCGGAGTAGGTTTCTATTCATCATTTATGATAGCCAACAAGATAACTCTTAAGACTAAAAGTCCCGATTCTGAGACAGGAGTTAAATGGGTATCTACAGGAGAAGGCAGCTTTACTATAGAGGATACTAAAAAATCTCACAGAGGAACTGAGATCATCCTTCACCTGAGAGAGGAAGAGAATAAAGAGGATTCCAATGCAGAGTATTTAGAGGAGTACAAGATCAAAGAGTTGATCCAAAAATATTCTGACTATGTAAGATATCCAATCCTCCTTGAAGTAACTAAAACTGTTGAAGACGAAGAAACTAAGGAAAAGATAGAAACAGTAGAACAGGAAAAGATAAATTCCCAGACTCCTCTATGGAAAAAATCTAAAACTGAGATCACAGAAGAGGAATACAATGAATTTTATCAGGGAAAATTCCACGACTGGACAAACCCTTTAAAAACTATCCATTTTAAGGTAGAAGGAAATTTAGATTATTCGGCACTCCTGTATATCCCGTCTAAAACTCCTATGGATTTTTATTCTAAAGAGTTTGAAAAAGGACTTCAGTTATATAGTAAAAATGTATTTATCATGGAAAAGTGCAAAGAATTGATCCCAGATCACTTTAGATTTATCAAGGGACTGGTAGATTCACCGGATCTTTCTCTGAATATATCCCGTGAGATCTTACAGCAAAACAGGCAGTTAGGAATAATTGCTAAAAATCTGGAGAAAAAGATCCAGAGGGAATTAGAGAAGATGTTAAAAACTGACAGAGATGAATATATTAAATTCTGGAATGAATTCGGTATAAATATCAAAGGCGGAATCTATGAAAATTTTGGCAGATATAAAGATACATTAAAAAATCTTTTGATCTTTAACACTACAAATGATGAGAATATGACTACTCTGACAGAATATAAGGAGAGAATGCCTGAAGATCAAAAACATATCTACTATGTTTCCGGGGATAATATCAAAAGTCTGGAAAAAATGCCTCAATTAGAGGGGATTAAAGCCAAAGGGTGGGAAGTTTTATACTTTACCGACAAGATCGATGAATTTGCCATCAAATCTTTAGGAAACTTTGAAGATATTACATTTAAATCTATCCACGAAGCCAATGAAGAGCTTTCCAGTGACGACGACAAGAAGATGTTAGATGAGGTAGAAAAGGATAATTCTGATCTATTTGCTAAGATTAAGGAAGCTTTAGGAGATAAAGTTTCAAAGGTCAGACCTACTACAAGACTTAAATCCAGTGCTGTCTGCCTTGTAAGCGGTACAGACGGGATCTCATTTGAGATGGAAAAATTAATGGCTGAGATGCCTGGAGAAAATCCTATGGGAACTATCAAAGCAGAGAGGATTTTAGAGATAAATTCCAACCATGAATTATTTAAGGCCCTGATTAAGGTCAATGAAATACATCCAGAAAACTTAAATAAGTATGCAGAAGTATTGTATTCTCAAGCTTTACTTATAGAAGGATTCCAATTAGAAGATCCTATAGAATTTGCCAACAATATGACAGATCTGTTAATAAAGGCATCTAAAAACTAAAAGCAGCGTGACGTATGCAATACCTAAATTTAGTGTCAAAAATTAAAAGTATAGAAACCCCTTGGTTTTTCTATGCTTTTTTTAATTATTCAAAATATGAATGTACATTATTAATTTTATAGATGACCATCCCTAAAACACACTTATTTTATGAATTTTTAAATAGACGTTGTTAAGTCATTGTAAACACTATTTTTTCTAAATCAGTCTTTTTCTATTCAAACAGACTATTTTAGAGATAGATCGAGAGACCAGGCAAACTAAAAATTGTATAGTATAGATAAACTCTAAAATTTTATATAAATAGCTTTTTTCTAAATATATTGTTTTTGCTCTAAAAACATCATTATTCGCATTTTTAAGATATTTGAATTCGTATAATTTACTGTTTTATTTAAATAATATTTTAGATCTGCATGGAAACTTTCAATATCCATATTTTGCATAAGATTTTTTATTGTGTATCCTTTTTGTTTTAGATCATAGTATACCCTTAGATAATTAAAATTATCTTCATAGTGCACATTTAACATTCCATTTATATCTTTATTTTTTTTAAACTCCATTTTTTTAAATAGATCAAGTGATTCTTTTAGAAGTTCTATATCTTTTACTTCTTTAAATTGCGAATAAAATGTACTGAATAAAGGTCGTTTTATTTTCATGGGTAAAATAGACACATTAAAAATAGAGTGCAGTCTATGCCAGATACAATTTTGAAACAATATATTTTTTAGTTCAGGAGTATATTTTTTAATATCATGTAAAGAAGTTTTTAATGAGTTAAACATATCACTGATAAGTAGTTTTGTATTTTTTAAATTAACATTACTAATTAGATAATTTATGACCTTTTCCCATTCCTTCTTATTCTCATTTTTCTGGTCAATATGGAAATATAAGCACTCTTTTTTTACTATATTATTTTCTGTATAGAATCCCCAGGCAAAGTATATATTATATTTAGTTTTATTCCTCATTTTACCTTTAAAAGTTGAATCTAACTTAATTATGTCATAATTCTTTTTTTTAGTTTTAGCCAAGAAATCCTCATATTTTTGAATATATTTTTCTAAAATCTTGTCTTTTCTACATTGAGATATTTTAGAAATCCCTAACATTTTGACTATATCTTTCTCATACATCCGAGATGAATAAAAAGTTTCTAAATTAATCTCAAATTCATTGCTATTTCTTTTATATTTTTCAAAAATAGAATAAATAAGGTCCCTAGAGTTTTTACGAACTTTAGGAACCTTTATACTTAATACCATACTATTACTTAATTTAAAATCTCTATCATTAAATCCATTTCCCCTATTCTCGATATAAACCTCTCTCTGCTCATATAGGAACTCTTCTCTCTCATAATACAATATTTCATTTACAACCCTCTCCATAGCTCTTATAGCTACCTCAAATAATTTAATATCAGAAGTATTCATAATAAATATCCTCCTTAGCTATTATTTATTTTTTTCTATAAATTTCTTTATATCATATTTTTAAGATTATATCTCTCCCTAATGGTAGTATTTACAATTAATCCAATTATAAAGGTTCATTCAATTTTATTCCTTTCTTATCATCTCGCCCTTACGGGTCTACTATGGCAAATTTTAACTATAACATTCCATTTTAATTGGTCTAGAATTTCATTGCTGAAGGTTTCCCCTGCGGGTGCTATTCCCTACGGTCATTATTTTGCCTATGCATCAAAGACAAACTCCTGTCCACTGGTCGTTACTCAATTTATTTTTCATGAAGTTCAAAATGTCCGTAGTCCTTAAAGGTTTTCCAATCTCCACCATAGGAATAATTAAATCCTAGATGTTTAGCTGCTAACTTTAACTCCTGACCTATCAACACAAATCTATTTACGTCTCTCCAATCATTAATCACAAATGGATAGGGAATAAAATCAATTGCATTCCCTGTTTGATGATATGAGATCTTATTATATCCATCTAATTGAGATCTCCCATCTAAAAATATTTTATTTTGTTTCTGAGCAGTTCTAAGTCCACTAATAACAGTTAAATCAACTTTACCCCTCGCTAGTACCATACCTACAATTAAAGCAAGTTTTGAATTAACTCCTGATAAATTTTTTAATGTTCTTTTAGATACTTTTTTCATATTGACCTCCTATTAAATTTTTGACAATAAATAAAAATAGATTATAATTAAGATATAAAACAATTAAATTCCAGAGGTGATTGAAATGTTTGATTTTTTTAAAAGTTTTTATTTATCAATAAAATATAATGGACTAACTCCAGTGTTAATAGGAGTAATAATTTTTTACATCATATTAAGACTATTTTTTAGTCCTAAAAAACCTAAAAAATAAAATTACCATAAGAAATATAGCTCCAAATAAAAATCCCCTCGCCACAGGCGAGAGGGTTATTTTTTTACGCTATTTCAAACACCAATCGATGCAAAGCTCTTTAATCTGAATTTGATTAAGATCTTGTTCTAATATTGTTAGCTCTAAGTTGGGGTCGAATAGAATTAATCACCGCACCACCTATAGTTTTAGTTCCTGTAAGCATATCATCTAAAATCAAATTAAGGTCCGCTGAATCTGCCGGGAACTTCCCACTGATATAAACAAATCCTGCATTTTCTCTTTCTACCAGTAACTCACCAGATACTAACTTCTTGCTTGCACTAGGTTCTACAATTATAGAGTCTAAATCATCATAAACATATCTTTCATTTTTCCCAATTACAGCCATTCCAGTCCAAGCCGATTGAGCTGTTATTACTTCTTCTATCTCATTAAAATCTACCTGCTGAACTTGTCCAAACACTGAAAACGAACTTTTAGTATCTGAAAAATCTACGACTTTAACATCTAAATTATTTAAAACAAATTTCGCCATCTTTTTACCCCCATTTAAATTATTTTTTTATTACCCGTTAATATCCCAAGTACAAGATTCTACTTTTCCAAAACTCAATGTTTTAGTTACAAAAGCATCTGCCATAGTTTGATAATTACCTGTATCAACTATATTATAAGGAAGATCTCCTCTTACAAAAATATTCTGTCCTGCTGCATTTGTTAATTTAAAAGTAACAATTTTTCTTCTGAATATCTGTGCAGGTGGAGTAGGTAAAGCATAAAAATAATTACCTGTATAGGTATCATTCTCAAAAGTTTGTGTATATCCCTTACATTTCATAAGAGCCGTTTTTTCCAATGCTCCTAAAATAGAAGATATCTCTCCAGTTTGTACCTTTGGAACAAATATTGAATCTACCATAGACCCTTGTTTCATTTGAAAACTTGCACCTGTTTCTACAATCGACATGTTTTTTACCCCCGTTAAATTTATTTTATAACAGTATTAATACTGTGTATAAGCGACTACCTGAAAATCATTACCAAAAAACTCCTTCAATTGATTTTCTAATTGTTGCGGTTCCTGATATGCTTTTAAAACCAAAGGAAAGAATAAACTATCTGTTCTTACCTGTAACCCATTCAAAATATATCTACCTGTAATTTTTATACCTTTAGGTACTGTATTACTTTGAGTTTTAATTCTTTTATATTTGGTAACTCTTTTTATACTTTCAACATAACATCCCGTTATTGTTTCTAATTTTGTTTTTATATCTAAATCAGTTAAGATCTGATTAGTTAAAAATTTAATATTATAATTTCTACTGTCTTCTTTGGTCAATAAACCTATTTCATAAATAATACCCTCTATTTTATCACTAGTAACGATAGCACCCATTTATATCCCCTGCCTTGCCATGTTTTTTAATTCTTCCATTACCATCATAAGCTTTTGACCTTGTGGAATTGTAACTTTTTCATTATTCGAACGAACAGTCTCATAATTCATTCCTGCCGTCATAGATTGTGTAACCATAGAACCATTATGTAAAACAGCTCCTCTTGCTTGAATTGCTGTATTCATATATGTATAATGAGCTAATTTTTGATCTGACAATGAACCTTGTGATTTCCCTAGAATTATTTCAGTATTTATATGAGAACCTCCAGAAGCCATACCACTAACAGTAGACGCAAAATTTTGTAAATTAAATAAAAGGTTTTTAAAATTAGATAATGTAGCTTTATCAATTAAAAATCCTGAAACAGCAGTTGTACTAGCAATAACAGCTGATGTAACCATCATAGAGGTAATCGCATTAAATCCTGCTAACCAATCTTCTACAAACTCATTTTCTATTTCTACCCCTGTTTTTTCCCTAATAAATTCTCTTATCTTTTGTGATGTAAAATCCCCCGTAGTATCCATAGTATTATCAATCAATGACATAAGTAATAACTTTTTTCCAAAATCACCTACCGACCCCGACATAAAATCCCCCCCGTTTAATTATCAGTATTTGAAATTGATAAATTAGAAATAGCATTATAAATAGCAGCTAATCCCGGAGATTTTCTTAAATCCTCAGCAGTTGGAATAGGTGCATTTAATTTAACTCCAAGTATAGAAAATAAATTATCTACAAGTTTTTTTTCATCCTCATCATCTTTTGTTTTAGATTTTGCCTTTGCCCTAGCTAAAACATTTTCATTCCCTCTGTCAATAAGAGTTTCCCTTATTGCATCTAACATACCAACACCTTGAATAGCTGGTATTATTCCTTTAAATATTGGAATATCATTGCCTATTGTATCTGTTATAGTTCCTGCAGGATTAAGAGAGTGCATACCTTGCCAAGCTTTTACATCTCTATTAATTTTGTCTAGAGGAATATTATTATCTGTTATAGTTGTTTCATATTCTTTTTGTCGCCACCTTGCTACATTTCCCTCTAAAACTCTAGCACTAGATTCATATGCATACTCTTTTTGATAAATTTCTAATTTGTTTTTTAAATCTAATGCTTCATCAGGGTTTAAAGTATTAATATGAGTAAATCGAGTTACTAATAATTTTAATAATGCTAACCAATCATTATTTAATCCTTCCAATTTTAAAGTTGATTCTGTTGTATCAAGTTTTATTTTTGTTGTATCAGCTACTTTTAAAGCGACCTCTCCACCAGTTGAAATAGGAATACTTTTCCCATCCATATCTAAGCTAACTCCAGTTGTAGGTACTTTTAGATCCACTCCAGTTGTCGGAATACCTAGAGGAATGTTAGTTGCAGTTGGAATATTTAAATTAACTCCAGTAGTTGGTACATTAAGAGCAACCCCAGTTGTTGGAATAGTTAAAGCAATACCAGATGTTGGTAATTCAATAGGAATACTTTGACCTTTTAAATCAACACCAATACTTGACATACTAGCACCCCCTTGAACAACATTAGTAATACCCTTTGTATAAGCTTCACTCTGAACAGCATGATTGAATAAATCTTTTGATCGATCTCCTGTACTGGTAAAACCATTAAATAAATTTTGAGCCTTATTAACAACATAACTATAACCACTTTTTAATAAATCTAATTGATTTTGTTGTACTGGGTCTAAAATTTTATTTAAATAATCATTTGCAACAACTGCTGCCGAAACTGCAATTGCCCCAGGAACAGGGTTCCCGAGATTTCCAAGAGTTCCATTTACAGTATGAAGTGCAAATATATCACCATTCGAAAGGAAATTATTTTTACTTTCCTTTGAAACAGAATAAGAACCATTTTTACTTATACCACTATTTTCAAGAATAGGAACAAAACCATCTCCAGTATCATAACCTACTCTTATCCCATCCATATTAATATTATATGATTTTGAAGTATCCAGTCCATTATCTGCATAATATGCTACTATGTCTGGGTTATCACCATCATAAGAAATATTTACATCTCTGAATGCATCGGAGTCAGAATTTCCCATGAAAAAATCTTTTGCTACATTGACTAAAGTATCAAATAAACCAACTTCTCCTTTTTGGACCTCATCTTGTAAATAATCAAATTCAGCTTGAGTAAGATCATCAAAAGAGCCAATTTCACCATTCTTCAATAAATTTTCATAAAAAGGGATATCTTCTATTTTTTCAGAATTACTAGGTATAGGAGGGGTAAAAGGTTCTCCCGGAAGACCACCACCAGTATCAGGAGTAAACTCAAATGTTTCATTTATTTTAGGGGGATAAACGTTTCCAAAACTATTTGGACAGTACCACTGCGTAGCACCATCAGAAGTTTTAAAAATTAAAGAAATATCCTCTAAATAAGAATTATTTTGATCCATAACAATCCATCTATCATAAGAAGTAATACTATTATAATTATAATTACGATAAAATTTTTTGTTACCATCTGTATAAATACCAGTTCTATCAGCATATTTTTTTCTCAAAGCAACATGAAGCGCCTCAAAAGCCTCATTTAAAGCAGTAACATAATGAGAAGAAGACCAAGCCGACATTTCGGAACTAGTAGCATTAAAAGTATATTGATAACCCACATAATTAGCCGATTTAAACACCTCCTCTACACATTACTTTTTTAATATAAAATTTAAAATTAATAAATAAATTGGAACAATTAAACCAATTAATAAATTAATCAAAATTTTTAAATCCCTGTTAAATCTATTCATTTTGTAAATTAAAAATGTTGCCATCTCAAAAATTTTAGGATTTTCTTTTTCAAATTTTTTCAAAAATTCTTTTTCAAATTCATTCATAAATAAACCCAAAATCCATAAAAACCAACACCCCTATAATCTATTTTCTATTTTCATTACACTAATTCATAAGATACTAATTTATTACCATTGTGAACACATTTTGTTTTATCTGAATATTGAACATCAAATTCTATGTTTAATACTGAGTTATGACCAATACCATCTTTTTTTAACTTTTTAAATTGCTCATGTGTTAATTTTACTTTTGGAGATACAAGACCACCATTTAATAAAATTGAAAAATATTCTTTTCCTTCCCATTCACTAATTTTTAACTCCTTAACCGTTGCACCTTGTAAAAACATTTTCATTTTTATTCCCCCTTATTTTTTATTATAAATTCTTTTATTTCATTACTTAAATTATTGATATCTAAAATATGATTAAATAGATTTTTATCTATTTCTATAAAATTATTGTTATCAATATACATTAATTTATTTTCTTTATAATTTATAAAAAATTTATTTATTTCATAATGTTTTAATTTATATATATTTTCATTTTCTTCTATATATTCATAACTAAAGCCCAGAGTATCCAGTACAATATCCACAAGATCACTTTTACCTCTATGATCTACAAATTTATATAAATCTATCCATCCGAGAAATTCAGTATTGAAACTGAAATGATCTTTAAATTTATAGTTATCAAATGCCTTATTTAATTCATATTCAAACTCTTTATTTGAGTACAGATTAATGACTTCCGGTTTAATTAATTTCCCAACTTTGAATAATATTTTTCTGTTAAGTTCATTTTTTAATTTTGCCATTAATTCTTTATCTTCTCGAAGATCCATTGAGTAATCTATTTTATATAGATCATCTAATTCCTTAGATAAATAAAATAGAGCCTTAGAAAGATATGAAATTGGATCTTTAATAAAACTTATTTTTTCTTCTACTCCATCTGTACTATAATCAATATATTTATTTTTAAATTGCTTTAATACAGATATTTCAATCCTTCCACGGTTATTCGATTCTTTTTCACCAAATGTTTTAAATTTATCTTGATCTATGTATGGTAAATTAAATGCTATAAAATGAAAGTGATATCCCTCTCTTTTCTCTTTATGAACTTCTCTTACTCCTACAGCTCTTAATTTAAAATTTTTATCAATTCTTGTCTGGACAAAATATTGAATCCTTTTAATTGTTTTATCCATTTCTAAAACTGCCACTTCATAATCTTTAATATCATTTTTAAAGGTAATAGTTATCATCTTTGGTAAACAAGCCTGCCCTTTATGATCTTGATATTTTAAAATATTACATAAGTATAAATCTTTAAATTCTGCTATCTTTCTCCTGATGTTAATGGATTTATTATTTAAATATGAATATAGCTCTCCTTTTTGTAATTGTGACAGATCTTTTTTTTCTCCACGACCCACTTTGACTTCTTCATAGATTGGAAGAGAACCCATAATATGCTTTTTTTTCCAATATTTCCCATCTTCTTTATAGTCATACTTTTTTTCCCCTGTAACTACTCCAGTATCATAGTTTGAATATTGAAATACATTTCCTGTTTTTTTAATTTTTCCAGTAATAATAGCAATATCTGACATAGAATCACCCTTTTTTATTATTAAATAAGACTTTCTCTGAATTAATACGTTGAGACAAGGAAAGCCTTTAAACCTCTTTCGAGGTTAAAAAAAAAGGTGGGAAATTACTATTTTCCAAACCTTTAAAAATTTAATATTACGAAGACAGCTTTTTTAATGAGTGCTGCCTTGAGTTCCTCTCATAACTTTTATAATTCCCCAAACTACTTTAATCTTCCCTAAATTCAGAAGTTGTTATTTTATAAGCTCCTTTTCCCGCTCCAATCCCTTTAAAAATCAAAAAAGTAAGACCAAGTTTTTCACATTTTTCCATTTCTTCTTTTAAATGTTCCTCAGAATACACAATTTTAGATTTATATTTCATATCAAACACCTCCAAAATATTTTAATTAAGAAGATGGTGAGTAACTATCCCACAAATATTTACTATAAATTCATAAAAAAAAATAGTAAAATCTTAATGTCAATTCCTTGACACTAAAATTCTACTATATCTTCGTGACGCTGCATCCAGATAGGCATAATCTAGAATTTTATAATTTTTAACGATAATTTCTTAAACATAAAAAAGCTAGAGAGAACATTATGTTCACTCTAGCTTTTTTTATATAAATAATTTTATTTTCTTGCTTCTTTTAACTTATCTGCCATAGCAGTTGCAATAGCTTCTAACTTTGTATAATCTTCCGATCTTGGAGTTCCTTTTACTTCTACAGATTCTCCTACAACCTCTATTCCTCTAAGTGAGTCAGCAAAAGCTTGTATTCCTTTTACTCCTCCTCCACTCCACATCATATTTCCAAAGATACCTAAATATCTGTTTTTTAATCCGTAGTTTTGCAGTTTAGATAAAAGTGGTTGAACTTTTGGATAAACTGCATTGTTATGTGAACAAGATCCTATAATTAATCCTTGATATTTCCATATATCACTGATTATATATGAGTGATCTGTTTTAGATGCATCATATAACTTTATATCGATGATTCCCTCTTTAGACAGCTGTCTTGCAATTGCATTTGCCATCTTTTCTGTATTTCCATACATTGAACCATAAACTATTACTACTCCTTCTGCTTCAGGTTCCATCTTAGACCATGCATCGTAGTGACCTAATACTCTAGGTATATCTGATCTCCACACCGGACCGTGACAAGGAGCGATACACTTGATATCCAATCCTCCTAATTTTTTTATAGCAGCCTGTGTAGGAGCTCCATACTTACCTACGATATTTGAATAATATCTTCTCATCTCATCCTCATAGAAACTAAGGTTTAACTGGTCATCAAAGATCCCACCGTCTAATGAACCAAAACTTCCAAATGCATCATTTGAAAATAATGTTCCTGTAGTAGATTCAAATGAAACCATAGATTCCGGCCAATGTACCATCGGTACCATAGCAAATGTAAGGGTATGTTTACCTAATTCTAAGGTATCCCCTTCCTTAACTACCAATCTGTTCTTTTCACAACGTTCCTTTGAGCAGTCATAAAATGCATCTAACATTGGAAAAGTCTTTACATTTCCTACTAGAGTAATATCAGGATATAGTCTGATTACATCCTTTATAGCTCCTGCATGGTCTGGTTCCATATGGTTTATTATTAAATAATCTATCTTTCTCCCTTGTAATACACCCTCTATTTTCTCTATAAAGTTTTCACTGGTTCCAATCTCTACTGTATCGATAAGTGCCACCTTTTCATCCAAAATAAGGTATGAGTTATAAGAAACTCCCTTATCTAATGGTAGATAGTTCTCAAATCTTTGAGTTTTTCTATCGTTTACCCCTACCCAAAAAATATCTTCACTTATTTTTTCAATGTTATGCATTCTAACTCCTCCTCAATAATTTTAATCTAAACGTTCATTATATTTATCTTTTTAAGTAATTTCTTCCTTTAAATTTGAACAATTATAATTTTAACCTTGTTATATAATAACAAATATTCTACTTCCAAACAAGTGAAAAAAATAATATATTTATAATTTTCTATTCTAATTCAAGTTTATGGTATAATTCTAAAGATGTCAATAATTTTAGGAGGTTATTTTATGGATCCGGTGTTTTTTACCATTGGAAGTTTTGAAGTACATTACTACGGTCTTATGTATGCCATTGCATTTTTATTAGGAATTGAACTGGTTAAGATAGAAGGAAAGAGAAAGGGGTTTAACCCTGCCCTCATGGAAAATTTTGCCTTTATAGCTATGATCTCTGGTTTATTGGGAGGGAGACTTTATTATGTGTTGTTTAATCCTACCTACTACTTCAGTCATCCGGGAGATATATTGGCAGTCTGGAAGGGCGGAATGGCCATCCATGGAGGAATTTTAGGAGGAATAGTCGGTACATATTTCTTTGCTAAGAAGCATAAGATATCTATGTGGAGTTTAGGAGATATTGCTGCTGCACCATTTATCTTAGGTCAGGCCATTGGGAGAATAGGTAATTTTATGAATGGAGAAGTTCATGGTGTTCCTACATTTACCCCGTTCAGTGTTATATTTTCTATTAAACCAAAATTTGTAGAGTGGTTCGATACCTACAATTCTTTGAGTTTAACTGCCCAGATGAAGTTCAAGGAATTAGTTCCTTGGGGAATTGTATTCCCAGATCCATCTCCGGCAGGAACAGAGTTTCCAGGGTTAGCTTTACATCCGGCTATGTTATATGAACTGATATTAAACTTTATAGCTTTTTTGTCTATTTGGTTTTTTTTCAAACATAAAAATTATAAAGCTGGAACAGTCTGGTTTATCTATATAATAGAGTACAGCCTTATCAGAACTTTCGTCAGTTTCTTTAGAAGTGAAGATCTGATGTTTTACGGGTTCCGTGCTCCCCATGTTATCAGTGTAATTTTAGTTATCTGGTCAGTACTCATGATCAAATACTTTAACAGGAAAAAAGTAGTCTCTAACAAATAATTTTTAAATAAGTAAAATCAAGAATCCTTGGTTTTACTTATTTTTATTATATAGGAAATTATACTCGCAAGGGGGTCTCACCAAAGTATCTAAAAATTTAAAATCTAAATTTTTCTTGCCTGGATCCAGCGTCACATTACTTTTTTCTTTTTTTTATATGAAATATTACAAACTTAGGTTATAATAAATTAGTTATACAATAAAAATAAAAGGAGATGAATTATGATAGTAGCAAATTTTGGAGGAAACCTAAACTAAAAAAGGTCCTCCGTTAATAATTTTCATGATAATTAGGAGGAAAAAATGAAAGGCAGAATTATATCAGTATTTAAAAATTTATACAGGGTCTCAATAGAAGATAAAGAGATCAATGCACCAATAACAGGAAACATGATAAAGGGTAGTGACTTCCCAGTAGTTGGTGACTATGTAGAAATTAGCCATGAGGGGCAGATAATTGAAATCTATCCCAGAAAAACTATCCTATCCAGGAAAGCAGCAGGAAAAGAGATAAAAGAACAACCCATAGTAAGTAATGTAGACTTTATCTTTATAGTTACTTCTTTAAATAAAGATTTTAACCTGGCCAGGCTGGAAAGATATCTGACAATGGTATATGAATCAGGAGCAACCCCTTGCTTTATATTGACCAAAGCAGATTTAGATGATGAAGTAGAAGAAAAAGTTACCAGTTTAGAGGAGATAGCTTTTGGAATCCCTATCCACGTAATATCTTCATATGAAGACAGAGGGATAGATGAAATCAGAGGTTATTTAAATGATGAAAAAACAATAGGTCTTATCGGGTCTTCTGGAGTAGGAAAATCAACTCTTATCAATAAACTCCTTGGAAATGAGATAATAAAAACCAAGGAAATAAGAACTATCGACGACAAGGGTAAGCACACTACCACAAGGAGGGAGATGTTCAGAGTAGAAGATGGATATATTATAGATACTCCCGGTATGAGAGAGATCCAGATGTGGAGCGGTGATACCAGCAGTTCCTTTGAAGATATAGAAGGGCTACTCAGCCAGTGCAAATTTTCTAACTGTACCCATGGGAATGAACCTGGATGTGCAGTAAAGAAAGCTATAGAAACCGGGGATCTAAAGGAAGAAAGATTAACCAGTTATTTAAAATTAAAAAGAGAGATAAAAAATATGGAAAATAAGATAAATCATGGTCATAAATTTGCTGAGAAAGAGAAGATAAAAAATATGATGGGTTCACTGGATAAAAGAAAAAAAATGAAAAATAGATAAATCTATATCTGTATAAGGAGATTGTTTATATGAAAATCAGAAAACTAGAGAACGATGATATACCAGAAGTTGTGGAACTTTGGTATGAAACGTGTATTCAAGCACATAATTTTATTTCCCCGGATTATTGGAAGGCTAATATGGAAGCTATGGCCACAGTATATCTGCCGGATTCAGAAACATATTTGGCAGTTGAAGAGGAAGATATTATCGGTTTCATAAGTACAGTGGACAACTACCTTGCTGCAATTTTTATACAGACCAAGATGCAGGGATATGGTATAGGTACAAAGCTATTAAATTTTATCAAAGAGAAAAAAGATACTATTCAGCTCGCAGTCTATAAAAAAAATTCTAAGAGTATTAATTTTTATAAAAAACATGGTTTTCAGGCTTTGTCTGAAAATTTAGATGAAAATACAAATGAAATTGAGTTATTGATGGAGTGGAACAAATAAGTAAAAAATTCAGATCCGGCTATTTTGCCGGATCTTTTTTATATTCTACTGCCTTTAATCTAAAAAAAATTTAAGTCTACTATCACTTAGAAGAAATTTTTAAATTAATGCGTATATAATTAAAACTTAAAAAATATAGAGGAGGGTTTAAATGTTAAAGATAGATAGAAAAGATATATACCATGATAACTATGGATGGCTGGATACTTATCATCATTTTTCCTTTGCAGATTACTATGATCCTGACAATATGAATTTTGGAGATATAAGGGTAATTAATGATGATATTATAAAAAGTGGAATGGGATTTGAAACCCATCCACACAGGGATATGGAAATAATCACTTATATTATAGAGGGAGAACTTACCCACGGAGACAGTATGGAAAATAAAAGAAGTATCGGTGAAGGCTTTATCCAATATATGAGTGCAGGGACAGGGGTATATCATTCGGAGCATAATTATGGAGATAAGGAATTGAGACTCCTACAGATATGGATCACACCAGATAAAAAAGGATATGAACCTAAATACGGTGACTATGAATATGGTGTGGAGAAGAGAAAAAATAATTTTTTACACCTGGTATCTGGAATGAAAGGAGATGCACTTATAAGGATAAACCAGGATGCTGATATATTTGTAGGAGAGTTTGATAAAGATGCTCTTTATAATATCCCTAAAGGTAAAAAGATATACGGAATAGTTATAGAGGGAAAGGCTAAAATAAATGGCGAACTACTTAAAACCCGTGATGCTTTTAAAATTGAGGAGGAGGACATTCAACTTAAAGTAAATAATAGAGCTCACATAATAATATTTCAGACAAATAAATAATTTAGATTCGACAGAATTTGCCAGGTCTTTTTAACACACCTCAAACTAAAAAACAGTAAAGGATTTTTACTTCCTCAGGAGTAAAAAGAAGATATCAGATTTAACAAGGAAATATATAATTTATGAGTAATAATATTTTTTATTGATGGAGGTTAAGATCATGGAAGCATATTTAGCAGTAGCTTTAAAAGAGATAAAGCATTTAAAATCAGAAGAAAAATTTACATTACAGGATTTATTTAAAAACTATGAGTGGGAAAGTTTAGATATTATGAAACACACAATTTTAGAGAGGATGTTTCTCCATGCAGTAGAAAGCGGTGAAGCTAAGGGTGTAAGAGTTCTGCAAAAAAATGAAAACGGGGAGCAGGTTTATCAAAAAGAATAAAATTAAAGTCTTTCCTTCTCATTGCTTCTCATTACAACTCATTTTTCTTGACTTTTATTCTCATCTATGTTATTATCATTTATCAATATCGATTTTTGATAACAACGAGGTGACAAGATGAAAAATAAAATTCCTAGGAAACTTTTACTGGGATTTATGCAGATACATATATTGATTCAGGCAAAAAAAGAACCTTTTTTTGGGCTTTGGATGATTGAAGAATTAAAAAACTATGGGTATCAAATTAGTCCCGGCACTATCTATCCACTTTTAACTAAAATGGAAAATGAAAATTTGCTAAAAAAAGAAGTAAGATTAACAAATGGTAAAAATAGAAATTATTATTTTATCACTGATGAAGGAATAGATGTTTTAACTATTGCAAAAGAAAAAGCAATGGTACTTTTTAAAGAATTAGAAGAGGTATAAAATGAAGTTACAGACGATGAAGCAGCTCAGGCTGCTTAAATTAATAAAAAAAATATTTCTTAAAATGACAGAAGAGCTCTCTTTAAGCAAAGGGGGCTCTTTTGGTCTTTTTTTGGAAAAACAAGGAGTTGAAGTATGATATCAAAGGTTAAGCAAAGAACAATTTTTATTTTTTTAGGGGTAATTATCTATATGTGTTTGGGGTCGGTATATTCCTGGAGTATTTTCAGAAAACCTCTGGAAGAAATTTTAAACATAAGTTCTACAGAGAGTTCCCTGCCATATATGACATTTTTAATTTTTTACGCACTGTCAATGCCACTTGCAGGAAATTTTATTGAAAAATATGGCCCAAGGAATATAACTTTATTTGGTGGAGCAATTGTCTCACTGGGATGGTTTTTATCTAGTTTAGCAAACAGCATTGAAATGCTTACAATAACTTATGGAATTATTGGTGGTATAGGTGTAGGTATTGTTTACGGTGCCCCTATGGCTGTTTCTGCAAAATGGTTTCCGAACAAAAAAGGGATGGCCGTAGGTCTGACACTTTCTGGGTTTGGATTATCACCTTTTGTCACAGCACCGATATCCAGACTTCTAATTGAACATTTTGGAGTGTTTTCTTCTTTTAAAATCTTAAGTCTGGCTTTTTTTGTAATAATATTAATTTTTGCACTTCCTTTAAGATTTCCAAACAAAGAGGAAGAAGTTGAAGAAAATATTGTTGGAAATAAAGATACTTCTTCGGATCTGCCTTTAAAAAAAGTCCTGACTAATAGAAAATTTTATATTTTATGGACATGTTTCGCTATAGGTACATTTACCGGTCTTATGGCAATTGGAATTTCCAGTCCTGTTGCACAGGAAATTATTGGGCTTAATCCAAAAATGAGTGCTTTTTCCGTTGCATTGTTCGCTGTATTTAACGGGTTAGGGCGGCCTGTATTTGGTGTCATTACTGATAAAATTAAATTTGAAAAAACTGCAATAATTTCCTTTGGCCTTATTATTCTATCTTCGGTAATAATGTTAAATTCAGGGGAAGGTAACGTTATATTTTATATCGTATCATTTTCAATCTTTTGGTTTATATTAGGTGGTTGGCTTGCAATTGCTCCAACTGCTGTCTCTAATATTTTTGGAGCAAAAAATTATGCAAGAAATTATGGTTTCCTGTTTACAGCATATGGAGTAGGAGCAGTAGTTTCAAGTGTCACATCAGGGATTATTAAAGATTCTTTTGGGAGCTATATATACGTTTTTTATCCTACAATAATAAGTGCAATTTTAGGGATTTTCATAGCAATTTTAGTACTCAAAGAAAAAAAAGTTAGAGAGATTGAAATAAATACAGATTTAAATTAAAACAGAGATAAGTTGAAAAAATAAATTTTAAACAGTAAAAGGAAATTCCAAAAAAAAAAGTAATAACCTAATATAAGGAGGGGTTATTATGCCTGAAGATAAACTGAAAGATAAAATTATTGAACTTCTTCCAAAGACATCTTTATTTGGAGGAGTGGATAGAGGCGATATTGATCTATTTATAGAGAGCCTTACAGAAAGAAAATATAGTGCCGGTGAAAACATCTTTGAGGAGGGAGGAGCCCCGGGAGATTCCTACCTCCTCTTGGAAGGAGAGGTCAAGACCACCGTTGCTGGCAGGAGGTTATCAAAATTCGGACCGGGATCAATTTTTGGAATGGCTTCTCCAATAGGTATCCAGAAACAAATTGTTACAGCAACTGCCGATACAGATATTACCCTGGCAGTCATCCCCAAGATGACCCTCTACCTTTTGGAAAAAGATAATCCCAAACTCTTTGGGAAGATCATACTCAACGAGGCAAGGGATCTGGCAAGAGCCCTCAAGGGGATGAAGGATATAATTATGGACTATATCCTCATAGAGGAGAGCGGAAATCTGTAACTCCAAAAAAATTAAAATGTCAAAAAGAACCAGAAAATTCTCTGGTTCTTTTTTATATTTAATTTAAAGCCGTCTAAATATTTACCCCATCCATATCCTTGCTACCCATAGTTGAGTTGTATAATGATTCAAAAATAAAGGATTTAAACACTTTATCGGTAAGAAATAAAAGATATAAATTTTTAGGAGGAAAAATATGAAAAATATAGAAAATTCCAAGGGTCCTTGGCTGTATCGTTTTTTAATCAAAAGTTTTATAATTATTTTTGGTATCCTGGTATTTTGGATCCTGGGGTTTCTATTGGAGGATATAGAATCCATAAAGGGTCCCAGATACAATAAGATAGAGAAATCATATCTTGAACCTGGCTTAATAACAGAGGAAAAAGAGCTGAAAAATCAAATAGAAAATCTCAAGAGAAAACAGGTAAAAAATGAAAATGAGATAGCTATAGTGAAAAACAGTTCTCAGAATTTGCAGAGTACAATAAACCAATTGATGGCACTAAAAAAACTGGCCATTGAAAATTCAAAGGTGATCTCAAAATCCGAGGAACAGCAGCTGAGTAGAAGTGTAGAAACTTTTTTAAAGAGTCAGAAAACCTATCAGAGATTAAATATGGAATTAGCTCAAATTATAGAAAAAAAACAAAGACTGGAGATAGAAAAACAGGAGGTAGGAAAAAAACTCAAAGATCAAAGGGGAGAAGCTCAAAAACAGTATAGGGAACTCCTGAAAAATCATAATTTGAAACTGGCTTTTTTACAGATATCGATCCTCTTCCCATTTTTACTGGGAGGGATATATCTTATCCTCAAGAAAAAATCAAGCAATTACTATCTTATCTTTATAGGTTATGGAGCAGCGGTATTTTTTAAGATCTTTTTGGTTATCCATAAATATTTCCCATCCAGGTATTTTAAATATATCCTGATATTAGGACTCCTCCTTACAGTGGTAAAAATACTCATCTATCTTATAAATATAATAATTAACCCGAAAAAACAATGGCTTTTAAAACAATATAGAGATGGATATGAAAAATTTCTGTGTCCGGTGTGTGAATATCCCATCAGAAGGGGACCGAGAAAGTTTTTATATTGGACCAGAAGAACGGTAGGGAAGGTAACGTTACCTCATACCCACACTGCAGAAAAAGATAAGCCTTATTCATGCCCCTCTTGCGGAACAACTCTCTTTGAGGAGTGTCCGGTATGCCATGAGATAAAACATGCACTTCTGCCTACTTGCTGTCACTGCGGGAGCAAAAAAGAAAAGTCCCAGAAAGTTGACAATTAAATAGCATAATAGTATAATATTTCTAATTATAAAAGCAATGATGAGGAGAGTAACTTCTAATAGATACTAAAGCGAGCTAGTGACGGTGGGAGACTAGTAGTGGAATTAGTTGTGAAGAACACCTTGGAGCTGCTAACCAAAAGGATTTTTGTAAAAAATCTTAGTAGGCTTAGACGTATTTGGCACGTAACGCCAAAGGGTATCGAGGAACTGCTTGTGTGTGTCTCCGTACTTACTTTATTTTTTAGGGTTTGTATGAATTTTGACTTCTCACTTTAGTAGTGGGAAGTTTTTTGTTTTATAGAAGAAAGTGTATCAATAGATAGGAGGATTAAAGTGGAAATGAAAGATATTATAGCTAAGGTGAATCACTATTCAGCTATGGCTAAGAAAAGAACGTTGACAGATGAAGAAACAATCGAAAGACAAAAATACAGAACTCTTTACTTGGAGCAGTTTAAATCCCAGGTTAAGGGACATTTAGATCAAGTAAAAGTTGTAGATCAAAATGGAAATGAAGTAAAATTAAATAAAAAAATAACTAAATTAAGTTAGGGAGGATTTTATGAAGAAAGCAACAGTTAAGGAACTTATCAGAAATGGTGAACAATTCTTAGATCAAGAAGTACAAATTTCTGGTTGGGTAAGAAAAATTAGGAGTCAAAAAAGTTTTGGTTTTATAGAATTAAATGACGGTTCATTTTTTAGTGGATTACAAGTGGTATTTGAGGACAACTTAGAAAATTTTGACGAGATAAGCAGAGCATCTATAGCTACATCTATGTATGTAACTGGAACTTTTGTAAAATCAGAAGGAAAGGGACAGAGCTATGAGATCAAGGCAACTTCTGTAGAGATATTCCAAAAAGCTGATTTAGATTATCCATTACAAAATAAGAGACATACCTTTGAATATTTAAGATCAATAGCACACTTAAGACCTAGAACTAATGCTTTTTCAGCTGTATTCAGAGTAAGATCACTGGTTGCATATGCTATCCACAAGTTTTTCCAAGATCAAGAGTTTGTATATGTACACACTCCAATCATAACTGGAAGTGACGCTGAGGGTGCAGGAGAGATGTTTAGAGTAACTACTATGGATCTAGACAATGTTCCTAAAACAGATAAGGGAGATATCGACTATAAGGAAGACTTCTTTGGAAAGGAAACTAACCTGACTGTAAGTGGACAATTAAATGTAGAAACTTATTGTGCAGCATTTAGAAACGTATATACTTTCGGACCTACATTTAGAGCAGAAAACTCAAATACAACTAGACATGCATCTGAATTCTGGATGATAGAGCCTGAGATTGCTTTCGCAGCCTTGGAAGCTAACATGGATTTAGCTGAAGATATGGTTAAATACATCATTAAATACGTTATGGAAAATGCCCCTGAAGAGATGGAATTTTTCAATAAATTTGTAGAAAAAGGATTATTTGATAAATTAAACAATGTTTTAGCCAATGACTTTGCTAGAGTTACTTATACTGAGGCAGTAGATATCCTATTAAAATCAAAGAAAAAGTTTGAATTTAAAGTAGAGTGGGGAATCGACCTTCAATCGGAACACGAGAGATTCTTAGCTGAAGAACATTTCAAAAGACCAGTTTTCGTAACAGATTATCCAAAGGATATCAAAGCATTCTATATGAAGCTTAACGAAGATGGAAAAACAGTAAGAGCCATGGACCTGTTAGCTCCTGGAATTGGAGAGATCATAGGTGGTTCTCAAAGAGAGGACAACTTAGAAGAGTTAGAGAGAAGAATGGATGAAATCAACCTTCCTAAGGAAGACTATAAGTTCTATACAGACCTTAGAAAATATGGTTCATTCCCTCACTCAGGATATGGGTTAGGATTTGAAAGAATGATAATGTACGTTACAGGAATGACAAATATCAGAGACGTAATTTCTTTCCCTAGAACACCTAAGAGTGCAGAATTTTAAAGATTAATTTAAAAAAATAAAGTGGAGTTTGATTGTTTCGTGCAATCAGGCTCCTTCTTTTTAAATATATATCATTACTAAAAATAAAGTTTATTGCTATTTAATTTAGGAGGTTAAAAATGAGTATGATACAAGTAAGTGATAAAACACGAACTTTAAGTTTAATATTATGTATTGTCGGTTTTTTTGGATTAGGAGGACTCCATAGATTCTATGTGGGGAAGGTTTGGACAGGTTTATTATACCTGATGACAGGTGGATTATTCGGAATTGGAACTATTCTTGACCTGATAAGAATATCTACTAATACCTTTACCGATGCACTGGGATATCCAGTAACTAAAAATTAATTTTTTCACATCGATTCTTAAAAAATTCATAGAAAAATTAAAATTTGTTTAACAAGTCCGCGAAATGTGTTATAATAGCTTGAAAGTGTTAAAAAATTAACATTAAATTTTAGGAGGACTTTATAATGAAAGAGAACAATGCAAAAAAAATGTCATTAATATCACTGATCTTAATGATATTCACATCGGTATTTGGGTTTACTAATATTCCTAGATCATTTTATTTAATGGGATATGGTGCAATACCTTGGTACATCATTTCAGCGGTTTTATTCTTTATACCTTATGCTTTTATGATGGCAGAATACGGTGCGGCATTTAAAGATGAAAAAGGCGGAATATTTTCTTGGATGAAAAGATCAGTAGGTCTTAAATATGCATTTATCGGTACATTTATGTGGTATGCATCATATGTAGTTTGGATGGTAAATATCAGTTCATCTATTTGGATAGTAATTTCAACAGCAATATTTGGTGAAGATTTAACTTCTAAGTTACATTTATTCGGATTAAATTCTACACAAACATTAGGACTTTTAGGAGTATGTTTAATTACATTAATTACATTTACTGCAACTAAAGGATTAGAAAAAATAACTAAGGTAACATCTATTGGTGGTTTAGCAGTTACCCTTCTTAACTTAGTATTATTATTTGGTTCATTATTGGTATTAGCATTAAATGGTGGAGAGTTTGCTCAGCCTATCGTTGCTAATTCATTTACTGCATCACCTAACCCTGCCTATGGAACACCTATGATGGTAGCTTCATTTATGGTATTTTCTATCTTTGCCTTCGGTGGTATAGAAGCTGTCGGTGGATTAGTTGATAAAACTCAAAATGCTGAAAAAACATTCCCTAAGGGAGTTACTGTGGCAGCAATAATCATTGCTATTGGATATGCTATTGGAATCTTCCTATGTGGTATCTTCACAAACTGGAGTGAAATCTTATCAGATCCATCGGTTCATATGGGAAATGTAGCTTACGTATTGATGCAAAACCTAGGATATCAAGTAGGGACAGCACTTAACTTAAGTGAACCAGTTGCCATCAATTTAGGATTATGGATGTCTAGATATATGGGGATCTCTATGGTCTTAGCATTAGTTGGAGCATTCTTTGCCCTATGTTACTCTCCATTAAAACAGTTAATTGAGGGAACACCGGATGAAATGTGGCCGGAAAAAGTAAAGGTAATCAAAGATGGAATGCCGGTAAATGCAATGTGGTACCAATGTGGTATCGTAGCTGTATTCATCGTTATGATATCTTTTGGTGGAGAAGGAGCATCTGCATTTTTCTCTAAATTAATCCTTATGACAAATGTAGCTATGACTATACCTTATTTATTCCTAGCTGTAGCATTCCCATTCTTTAAGGGAAAAACAGAGATAAATAAACCATTTGAAATCTATAAAACACATAAAGCTGCCAAGATTGCAACTTTCTTTATCGTTGCCTCTGTTGGATTTGCAAATATCTCAACAATTATAGCTCCGGCTGTAGGAGGAGATATACCTTCTACTCTATGGATGATAGGTGGACCGGTATTCTTTACAATTATAGCTTTAGCTATCTACAATAGATATGAAAAAGTTATGGAAGCAAAGAGAAAGGTCAAAATGGCATAAATTTAATAAAGTTTCAATAAAAGAGGAGTTAAACTGCTGGTAGCGGTTTAACTCCTCTTTTAGGTTTATTTTAAGTTCTTTCTGTTACTTTTTTCTTGAAAGAAAAGTAACCAAAAATTCAAGACTAATTAAAATATCTATTTCATATTTGAAATAAACTGGAAAAATCGAATCGATTGTATAATTTTGTGTAAGTCGTCGAATATTTTCCTAGTTTTTTCTATACACTACATTTACGATATTTTTAATATGTCATTTTTTAGATGACTTTTATGAGTACTTGGTGCAATGAAACTAACTATTTTAATATCTTAATTTCCTTATGACCGTATTTAAATTATTATTTTTTTACTTAGGTTTATAATTTTAAAAAATTTTCTTTAAATTCTATATATCCGGCTTTTCTCAAAGCACAAGCTGGACAATCTCCACAGCCATTCCCCACTATTCCATTATAACAAGTCAGAGTTTCATTCTTTATAACATCCAGAACTCCCAATTCATAGGCCATATTCCAAGTTTCAGCTTTATCTAACCACATAAGCGGTGTTTCTAAAACAAATGTATAATCCATAGCCAAATTTAAAGTTGTATTTAAAGATTTAATAAATACATCTCTGCAGTCTGGATATCCACTGAAATCGCTTTGAGAAACTCCAGTCATAATTACATTGATCTCCCTTTGTTTAGCAAAGATCCCTGCAAAGGTTAAAAATATCATATTTCTTCCATCTACAAATGTATTAGGAACTTCATCTTCTGGAACTTCTCCCTTTTCCACCTCTAAATCAGATCTTGTCAGAGCATTTGGAGCCAGTTGATTCAGCAACCCCATATCTAATATATGGTGTGCCACCTTATTTTTTTTACATAGTTCTTTTGCACACTCCAATTCTAAACTATGTTTTTGACCATAGTTAAATGAAACTGCAATAACTTCCTTATACAATTTTTTTGCATGAAACAGCAGAGTTGTACTGTCCTGTCCCCCACTAAAAACTAAAACGCATCTGTTTTTATTAATTCTATCTTTCATAAACTACTCCTTTTAATTTTATTTTCTTATACTTAAGGAAACTATAAGTTCTATCCTTAAGTATAAAACTAATATAACTCTTAATTTTCAACTGAATGTCACGTTCATTTTAAACTCCCTGCTTATTTCCCCAGATAAACTTATGCATCTGCAGCTGCAGTCTCACTCCATTCAAGTTAAAATTTTTCATAAATTCTACTATTTCATCTAACTCTATTTTTTTATAGACAGAACTAAAATATACACTGCATCTGTCGATAAGGTTATACTTCTCTATAATCCCTTTGGCTTTCAGAAGATCATTGTAGTCTCCTACAACAAATTTTATCGTATCCAGCTCAGATATTGTTTCAAAGTTTTTCATAAACATAAACTCTTCCATCTCACTTGAAGGCCCTTTATAATCCATTGTAAAAGATAAGTTTTTTACATCTAACCTGAATAGATCCAAATCAATGCTTCCATTTGTTTCAATCTCCAAAAATAGAGAGTTGTCTTTCACTATATATTCTATAAGTTCTTTAACTTCTATGTCTAAAAGCGGCTCTCCCCCTGTAAGGGTTATATTTTTAACCTTTGTATCTAAAATATAGTTATATATATCTTCCTTAGTCATGGGTGTTACAGCTGCGTTTTCTTCATTGGCCCACATTGTATCGCAATAATTACATCTTAAATTACACTTTGCAAGTCTAATAAAAACTGCCAATTCTCCCGATCTCTGCCCTTCTCCATTTATACTTATAAATTTTTCAACTACGTTGTAGTATTTCATAATATTTACCGCCTTTTTTTATCTTTAAGCAAACTATATTCTTGTATTAAACTAATCTCATTTTCAGTCTAGATGCAACGTCACGTTGCCGTTGCTTATTTTTCATATGTTGCTGAGTTTGTAGGAGTTTCATATACAGTTACCTTTTTTACAGAATATCCCTTCCCCTCTAAAATTTCATAAAAATACCTTGAGAACTCCTCAGCTGTCGGCCTGAAATCCACCTCTATTATATTGAAATTATCTTCCTTTAGACAATTTAATGTCATCTCTTTCATGGTCCCCTTTTCTATAATCAGAGCATGGTCATGATCATCTACCATCTTTTTTATATCTTTTTTTATATCTCCAAAATCAACAACCATTCCTCTTAGTTGCCCCTCTTGCTTTAGTTCTTCACCACATACTTCTGCAATAACTCTCCACCTGTGCCCATGAATATTTGAACACTTCCCTTCATAACCTGCTAAGAAATGAGCACTGTCAAAACTGTGTTCTCCCTTTAATATATACATACTTTATTTCTCCTCTATATAAAATTTTCTCCATAATAACAACACCCAATAGCTCCATTAAACTGCGGATCCTCTAAAACTTTTACCTCTGTATAATCTGATCTTAAGTACTCTACAATAGATCGGTTTTTTGCTACTCCTCCACTGACAATAAGAGTATTTCCTCTGAATTTTGTAAGGAGGGGACGCAATCTGCTGTACATAGAGTAATTTATCCCTGCTGCTAACCTGTCCAAAGGTATTCCTTCAGCAATTTTTCCAATCAATTCCGACTCTGAAAAAACAGCACATGTTGAATTAAGTTTTACTGGATCTTTAGAATATTTTGAAAGTGAATCCAAGGGCACCTCTAAAACATTGGCCATATTCTCTAAATATCTTCCACAGGAAGCTGCACACTTATCATTTAAATCTAAATCAGTAGCCAGACCCTTTTCAATCTTTACAATCTTTACATCCTGTCCCCCAATGTCTAAAAGAATAAAATCTTTTTTTCCTGATTGGGCTAAAGCACCGTATACATGGGCTTTTATTTCATTTATAGGTTTAAACATACTCAGATCTGTATTGTTTCGACCATATCCTGTGGAAACAGCCAGATCCACATCTTCTATTCCTAATTTCTTTAAATCCACGATTATTTTATTCTGATATTGGCAATAATCTCTGTAAAAAGATACAGTACTTATCTTCTTTCTCAACACTATTTTTTTATCTTCTGTAACTATAATTTTAACTTCTCTGCTGCCTAAATCTATTCCTACTATTTTTTTATGAGTTATTTTTGTTTTACAGGTAATATTATTCATTAATTTTCTCCGATCTTGCAAGGTCACGTTGTTTTTTGTCTTTTAACATATCTAAAAAAGCTTCTATCCTTAATTTAGTCCTGGCATCTAAAACATTGGATTTATCCCCTTCGATAGTTAATATCGGGATATCCAACTCCTGCTTTAAAATTATATCTTCAACTGCACGATGACAAAATGCCTGGGTATAATGGATAACTGCGTCTAATTTTCTTTCTTTTATCTGCTTTTTTATATCTTCTAACCTGAAATCAATATCATATGTATATGTATAGTTATAATACTGTTCATATATATCTTTGGATTCCATGGCTCTAGGAAAAGCAAACTCCCTCTGGACTTCATTGTATATAAACCTTCCGTCTAGGCTCTCAACATAATCATGAAGATCTCCCTGCATAGGAGGTATTCCCAGATATCCCAGCTTTAATCCTTTTTTATCTATAGGTCTTTTCTTCATTTCTTCTATCTTTTCATCTAAAAAATTACTGTATCTATCCACATCTCCGTCAAAATCACTGAAACACAGCTGAAGTATATGATTTTCAAAACCTGTTGCCTTTCCTTCCAGAGTCAGTTCATCTATATATTTAGCTTTCTCCCTTATTAGGTTTAATCTATTTCTCTGGGATTCCACCTCTTCATAGGATACACCCATATAGTTCATAAGTTTATTTAATTCGTTTTTTATATCATCTAAAGAGTGGGAATGGGGATAACCGAAAGAATGTATTTTTATATTATTCTTTTTAAATATTTCTAAAAGTGTTTTAGTGTTGGAGCAATCTCCCTCTGTTACACCTAAAACTTCCTGAATTCCATTTTCAATGCAGGCTCCGTATATCCCCTTGATCCAGGCACACATACTTTTAGGGAATCCGTCACGTTCTGCTCTCTCTATATATTTCCCATAGTCTTTGGAAACAACAAAAATATTATTTAAATCTATGGGAGTATACCCCGCTGTTAAAAGTATCTCTATGGGTACTGTAGTCGTTAAACCTATTTTCTTCATTTTTTTCCTTTCATAATTTAAGCAATAAAAAAGCAACGTGACGCTGCGTCCAATTAATCATAATTAAAGTTTTCATAAACTTTAATTTTCCAGATAATAAAAAAGAGGATACACACAGTATCCTCCAATAAAATCAAAATAGAACCCTGGAATTTCTCCAGAATTGTGTCCTAGTTTTATTTATAGACAGGATGGTACCAGTGAACTGTCTTTGTTCAGTTTTGTACTATATATTATCATATTTTCATTTATATTCATAATAAAAAATATTCTAAAACTCTTTACAGCCTAATTGAGGTCTTGTAAACACCGGACCTTTATTTAATTTTTTTCTCATCTTATGCTCTATAGGTATATTAAAAGTATAAAGCCAAATTTCTTTACACTATTTTTACATTAAATAAACATTGATTTTACACCCTTGGTTTATAATAGTTGTATATTAATAGAAAATAATCAAGGAAAAATACCAGCTATACAGTAAAAGATATTGAAAATATAAATTTGTTCTTTGTAAAAAGACTGTAGATATGTCAATTATTGATGATAGAATGGTGAACTTAAGGAGGAGTAAAATGGGATTAGATATATTTTTTAAAGTTATAGGAGGACTAGGAATCTTTCTATATGGTATGCACCATATGTCTGGTGGAATGCAAAAAATTGCCGGAGCTAAGATCAAAAGTATCATTGGGCTGCTGACTAAAAACAGGGTTATAGCTTGTATAGTCGGTGTGGTAGTTACAGCCATGGTTCAGTCATCTTCTGTAAGTACCGTTATGACTATTGGATTTGTTAATGCCTCACTTATGAGTTTGAAACAGGCATTAGGTGTAATATTAGGAGCCAATATCGGTACCACTGTTACTGGTTGGATTCTGGTATTAAAAATCGGGAAATATGGTTTACCAATGGCAGGAATAGCTGCTATTTTCTACTTATTTGCTAAAAATGAAAAAGTAAAAACTAAAGTTTTAACATTTATGGGATTAGGAATGATCTTCTTTGGATTACAGCTTATGAGTGAAGGATTTAAACCCCTTAGAACAATGCCTTTCTTCATAGAACTATTCCATAGTTTTGATGCTACCAGCGGTTTTGGCGGAGTAATAGCAGCTGCCCTTGTAGGAGCCTTACTTACAGCCATAGTGCAGTCATCTTCAGCTACTTTAGGTATAACAATAGTTTTAGCCAGCCAGGGAATGATAAACTCTGAAACAGCAGTTGCTCTAGTCTTAGGAGAAAATGTAGGTACGACAATCACTGCTATGTTAGCTGCTTTAGGAGCCCGTGCCAATGCAAAGAGAGCAGCAATAGCTCATACAGTTATAAATGTTATAGGTGTAATATGGGTAGTCTCTATATTCCCTTTCTACCTTCAGTTTTTATCTAACTTTGTTGATCCTGTAGCAAATATTACAAAATATATTGCCACTGCTCATACGATGTTTAACGTAACCAATGTACTTTTATTCTTACCATTTATAGGTTATATAGCTAAGATGTTAGAAAAAATGATAGTTGAAAAGGAAGAGGTCGTTAAAAAACTTACTCACTTAGACGAGAGAATGCTTGAAACTCCCGATATTGTAGTGGAACAGACAAAATTAGAAATAAATAAAATGGGAACAGAAATCATTTCATCTTTTGCTGATCTAAAGAAAACATTTAAAGATAATTTATCTGCGGATTCCAAAGAATTCCAAAATGTATTGGATTTAGAAGACAGGATGGATTTGGTACAGGACGAGATCGCCTCTATAAACTCTAAAGTTCTTACTTTAGATTTAGAAGCACCGATCATAAAGAAAGCCAGAAAAAATATAGCTATTTCAGACCAGTATGAATCTGTTACAGATTATCTGAAAAGAATTGCATTTATCCATAAGAGATTATTTGATAACGATCAAAAGTTAAGTAAGAAAAACTTAGAGGAATTGGAAAAAATTCATACTATGACTGTAGATTTCTTTGACTATGTAGACAGCTCTTATAAGGAAGAAAACTATAAGATCTTAGGAGAAGCTACTAAAAGGTCTGCCAATATTTCTAACCTATATAAAGAAATCAGAAGAAATCATCTGGATAGAATGGCTGAAACAACTAAGTCACCAATATTAGTAACAGGATATATGGATGTATTAAATCACTATAAAAGATTGAGCGATCACTCTCTGACAGTAGTTGAGATATTAAATATATAAGGTCTAAAAAAAAGATTCCCTTATGGGAATCTTTTTTTATTTAGTAAATTAGATTTTTATAATTTATCCTTTTTAAAATAATACTATGTATAACAATGGTAAGATGAAAACTGTTAAAACTCCGGCTACTCCAATGGCTAATCCACTCATAGCTCCTTCAGTTTCTCCCATCTCAATAGCTCTCGAAGTCCCTACAGCATGACTGGCAGTACCAATGGCTATTCCTTTGGCAATTTTATTTTCTATCTTAAAAATTTTACATATAAATGGTGCCAAAACAGCCCCTGTTATCCCTGTTATCATAACCATTACTATGGTAATAGGAACAATTCCTTCTACCTGTTTAGATAACTCTATGGCTATAGGAGTTGTCAGTGATTTTGACAGGGAAGATTTTATAAGACTCAGATCCATCCCCAATACCTTTCCTATAAGGGTGCAGGACAGTATAGATGTCAAAACTCCTACAACAACACCTCCTAATATCGGTATGAAATGCTGTTTCAACAGATCTATTTTTTTATACAGGGGTACCGCTAAAACTACTGTGGCAGGCCCTAAGAAGAAAGAGATCAGATCCCCCCCTTTTTTATAGGTTTCCAATGGTATTTTAAAATATAACAATATAGGGATTATAATTATAAGTGCTATTAATATAGGATTCAGAATAGGTAGTTTAAACTTCTTATAGATTTCCAACCCTATTATATAAGCGGCAATTGTCAGACAGATTCCAAATAAAGGACTGTTTAATAGTTCTATCATTTTCCCCTCCTATTTATCAGATATTGAACTGTAAGACCTGTAGTCATCATGGTAATTATGGTAGTTAATATCATAGTTACTACTATTTTTAATACATTTCCACTGAGCAGGTCTAAAGCGGAGATAAGTCCTACTCCCGGCGGAATAAAAAATATAGCCAGGTTGAGCAGGATATTATTAGCTCCCTTCTCTACAAAATCTACATCAATTAATTTTCTTTCCAGCAAAATAAAAAGTATCAGCATCCCAATGACCGGCCCTGGAAAAGGGAAGTTGATGGATTTACTGATCATCTCTCCTAAGTAAGTTACCATAAATATAATGGCATATTGTTTAATCATGATCTATCACCTCGGGAAGTATTATACCATAAAAGCAACGTGACGTTGCATCCAATTAGCTATAAATTTAAGAATAGTCGCCTAGAACTTAGCCTTGTCCGCTTCTATAATTAGAAACTGAAATAGGTGAAACATAAAGTTGGGAAAATTATATTTAAAAAAATGGATAGTTTGTATAGATTGACAGCAGAAAAGTTTTTTAGATTTATTTATTTTTCAAAAAATGTTAATATTAAGAGTAAAAAAATATATATAATAGGAGAAAAATATGGGATTTAGTCATTTTAAAGATGGAAAAGCTATCATGGTAGATGTAAGCAAAAAAGAGGATACCAGCAGAAAGGCCACAGCCTGCGGAAGTATAGAGGTCAATTCTGAAACTATGAACCTTATTGTAAATGGAGGAGTTAAAAAAGGAGATGTTTTAGGAGTAGCCAGAGTTGCTGCTATCATGGCTTCCAAAAAAACTCATGAACTTATCCCTATGTGTCACCCTCTGCTTCTTACAGGAGCCGACATAGATTTTGAAATAGACCAGGAAAACTTGATTATCTACGCTACAGGAACTGTTAAAACTACAGGACAAACCGGGGTAGAGATGGAAGCTCTCCAAATGGTAAGCACTGCATTATTAACTATTTATGATATGTGTAAAGCCATCGATAAGGAGATGATCATAGGAAGGATATATCTAAAGGAAAAAACAGGTGGAAAAAGTGGTAAATTTATTAATTCTAAGATCTAATCTTTTCTAATATAAAAATAATAATGGGTATAAGCTGCTTATACCCATTATTTAAATCACCTATATAAAAACAGCGGTATCTCCCTTCTTTTTATTAAAAGTATCCAAAATTGAACCTTCTAATTCATCCAATAGACCATATTTTTTCCTATACTGACCTCTCTTTTTACTTGGGACAGTAAGTATATCTTTTTTTTCTAATTTTTCCGGTAAGATCCAAAGACCCATCTTTGTTTTTTCTCCATTCAAAGACTCCCAAAAACTATCATAACTGGAATGGATAGTCCTCTTTTTCTTATACCTCTTAGCAGTATAGACATGCTGGTTATTTCCTACACATATCTTATCTATCTTCATTTCCAATGATTTTTCAAAAAAATAAAGTGACTCCATAAGAATTTTCTTAGGAAAAATCCCATATAAATTTTTTGTAGCAGCCTTTATTATACTGTGCTCCACATCTCTTGGAGCCCCCTGGAGTCCACCTATGAATACCCTGAATTCACCATTTTTTCTCTGTAGACTGAAAGTAAGGGTAGAAAGGGTTATGTTGTCTGAATTGGTCAGGATCAGATTAAATTCTCCCTCCTTATCGTAGTGGGGGTAGAGGGCAAGATTGATATAAAATATCTCTGAGTTGTTACCACAGATCTCTCCTAGAACAATCTTCCCCTCTGTATAGAGTGATCTCCTCATCTCTTCAGAAAAATTAATATCTATAAATTCATAACTGTCTTTTATTGCATCTAACTTTTCACTTATTTTAAATGAGCTGGACAGGTAAGGCCTGTGCATCTTACTTACTAAAATAGGATATTGAAAGACCGCAGAAGAAAGATAGTCGTGTTTCAGAATAAAATTTGTCAGATCATTTACCCATGGATAATAAATAAGAGTCCTCAGGGTGAATCTTACTTTCTTTTTTTGTGTATTTAACTGTCCTTTTTTACTTCCCTGTTTAATTAATTTAGAATAAAAATATATGTTTTTCATTGTTGATCTCCTTAATAATTTTAAAATTTATTGATACTTGAGTATCATAACAAATTATTCTAAAATATTATTAAGTGCTTCACAAAGTGTATTAAATCATACACGAAAAGATCAATTTTATGAGGGAATAAAAAAGCAACGTGACGTTGCATCCAGACGGGCACCAATCATAGTGTTTACAAGGTCTAATGTATTGAATTATTTTATAATTTCCTAGATAATAAAAAAGACTTGAGTCAGTGACTCAAGCCCTTACAGGTTAGATATTTAAAGATAATTTTTCACTAAAAACTAAACTTTCCATTTTTTTTAGAGTCCTCTTTCCCAGGGGCAGAGTCATATTCTCATAGAAAATAAGTAATTCTTCTTTAAAATCCAATGATTTAATTTTACTTTTATTGATAATATACCCTCTCTCCACACGAATAAAATTAAGACTGAGGATATTTTCTAATTCTCCCAGAGAGATCTTTGAAAAATATTCTTCCTTATTCGAAAGGGTAATAATAGATCTTCTCAGAAGCCTGTCATATGATATATAGGCTATATCCTCTTTTTTTATGAGAGAAAGAGAGGTGGAGTTTTCTATTTTCAAATACTCTATACTTTCTTTAAAAAAATCTTCTATAATCTTTTCCAGTACAATAAAATCTCTTTTTGAGATCATATCGAAAAGAGATTTATTTTTTAAGAGCATCCTGGCTGTGGAAGTAGTGGAATTTCCCATTAAAACCACAGCCTTATTTATAGAGTTCAAATATTCTAATCCACCTTCTTCAGAAAAAGTTTCATCCAGGATCAAGAGGGAAGTTTCCTTTATTAATTCGGGAGAGGTTTTAACATTTAAAAATTCTCTTTTTATATTGTTGCATATAAGAAGGGAAGTAGAGTTACTCACCCAAAGACCAATTTTAATCATGGGCATCCACCTCCTTTATAAGGGAATCTAATTCCTCTAAAAGGCTCTCTTGAATTGTTTTTTTTGTACCCTCATCGGAGGTAGAGTTATTCAATATAAGAAGATCTTTTATCTCTATCAACCTGGTTCCTATGGCAAAATTATCCAAAGAATAATTTTTTAAATCCATCTCCCGGTAATAAATTCTAAGAGCTATTCCGGGAAGTTCATTCATAAGATCCTCTATTGCTTTCCTCTCAAATATTTTCAATCTGTAGTATGGTGATATTTCAAGGACTACAATTTTTTTCTCCTGAGCAGTTCCATAAAAAAACACCCTCTCTTTAGTATTTTCATAGTGATCAAGTCCATCAAAATCAACTTTAAGATGGATATTTTTTACACAAATGATTTTTGAGATTTCATTTTCTACCAAAAATGTTAACTGTGATATATTCGAGATCTCAGATTCCTTAAATAAGATATGATTCAAAGAAAAATGCTGTGATTCTACAGCATTTTTAATATTTACATAAAGAAAATCTGTTCCCAATAAAATAATAAGGAGCATAAGGGTTAATTTAAGATCCCTTGTATAGATAAGATATAGATAGGCTAAGAAAATAATATAGTTTACACGGCCCATCCACCAAAAAGTAGATCTCAACAGACCATATTCCCTGGAATCCGAAAATACATATGCCTTAAACAATACCAAAATAAATACCGATAGGAATATATAGATCTCAACAACACTATCGATCCTTCCATTTTCAAATTCATGGAAGGTATAATACCATGTAAATATTGTGGTAAGAAAAGCCACAAAGGAAAAACTTCCTTCATTGAATAATTTAAATTTACGAAATTCCTTTAATGGAAACGGCATAGTAGCAATAAATATTATAGTAGATATCATCGGAAATAAAAATTCCCTGCTGGAAACAAGAAGTATAAAAAACAACATAAATATATTTGTATTTTTTATGTGCAGCAGGAGATCAAAAACTTTTCCAAAATCCAAAAAAATAAGGGATACTAAAAAGCTTACCTGGAGAACAAAGAAAATATTTATAAGCTTTCCTATAAATTTTTGAAATGGAATTTTTATCTCATTGACAGCCCATTTAAGCATTGAAAAACCTAAGAACACTTCAAATAATAACGACAATTTATATGTAAGTTTCCATATTTCAAGATCATAATATTTTAACCCGAATATTATTATCCTGAGGGATATTATTATCAGCAGCGACAGAGTGGCAGCTCTGAGAAATCTATTTTTTTCCTTATTAATAAGGGTTGATGTAAAAAATATAAATATCGTGGATATAAATAACATAGCATATAAAAATATAGATTGTTTTTTATCAAAATTGGAAGACTCAAAAAATACCTTTGAAAGTTTTTGATATCCCTCAGTCCGGTTAAATTCAACAATTTGTTTCTGATCTTCATATTCCATCTTAATGGTATATTTTCCCTTCTCTAAATCAAAAACATAGATATCATCTAAAAAATCTACCATGGGAACATCTACCAACTTATTGTTCTGATCATAGATGTCCACATCGATCAGATTATAGATCTCCGGGACTTTCTCCAAACCAACCTGTAATTTCAGATAATTTCCCGTAGCAGCTGGGTGATATAAAAATAATATATATACTAGGGGAATAAAAAGAAGACCCCACATTTTTTTTAATTTCATATTTCCTCCAATAAATCTTTATAATTTATTTTATTATAGCATGTATTTTATCAGGAATAATGATTATTTTAACAGTCAGTATATAAAATTAATACTATTTTTATCTTTAATTAATTTGAAAAATATCTTTCATAGCGGTCTTGTGTATTTTAAAAGTCATATTGTGTATCTCAATAATGGTATTGTGTATGGGGTAAATAAATTCATATATCTTATAGTATAATTGTCCTATCAAATTATTTTTTAGGAGGAAAATTTATGAAAAGAATCAAAATTTTATTAGGAATGATGTTTTTATTATCATCTCTTTCATTTTCAGAAAGTGCATTTCAATTTAACGTAGCAGGGAAACAGATGCCAGCATCTCAAGATGTCAACGGGATAAGATTAAACTTACTTTACGGTAAGACTACTAATGTAAGTGGTTTGGATATAAATATTTTATCATTGGGAGAAACTGATAATTTCAAAGGTTTACAATTGGAATTCCTAGGAGCCAATAAGGTAAATAAATCATTTGCCGGTGTTGGTTTTGGACTTGCAAATATACATAAGGGGACTTCAAAGGGTGTTCTTTGGGGATTGGTTAATGTAAGTAATGAAGTAAATGGTTTACAATTTGGAGCCGTTAACTACTCTTCTGGAAGATCTACAGTTGACCTTGGTTTAGTTAATATATCTCAGGGAGCGGCATTCCAAATGGGACTATTCAATATGACCAATGATCTTACAGGAGTACAGTTAGGTCTGATCAACATGGCTAAAACTGGATTCTTACCAATATTTCCATTTATCAACATTGATGGAAGATTATTCTAATTCTGTATCGTTAAATTAAATAAACCTATATATTCAGCCTCAAAATTATTTTTGAGGCTTTTACTATTCTTCATTTTTTTTAATTCTTGAATTGTATAATTAAATGCAACAAAAAAAATTCATAAATATTTCCTTGGTATAATGTAAGTGCGACCAAACATTAAAGGAGTATTTATGAATCATAAACATTTTACCATTGAAGAAAGAGAAAGTATATTTAAATTTTTAGCGCAAAAAAAATCAATTAGTTTTATTGCAGCTAAATTAAAGAAAAATAGAGTTAGTATTTATAGAGAAATTAATAGAAATTCAGTTGATGGTGAGTACACTCCTAATAAAGCCCAGTTTTTATACAAAAAAAGAAAACAACTTTGTGGAAGAAAGCACAAATTAAGAGATTCGATCCTTTTGGTAGATATTCAAGAAAAGTTAGAATCAGGTTGGAGTCCAGAACAAATATCAGGAAGAGCTAAATTAGACAACCAATATTCTATTTCATTTAAAACAATTTATAGAGCAATATATCTTGATTTTCTTACGGAGAGTCCTAAATACCTTTTAACTAGAAAAGGCAAACAAAAGCCTAGAGGATTGAAAGAAACAAGGGGTAAAATCCCTAATAAAAAGATGATAGAAGAAAGGTCTGAAGAAGCGAATGATAGAAGTGAGATTGGTCATTTTGAAAGCGATACTATCGTTGGCGCAGGAAAAAAAGGTGCTATGATGACTTATGTTGATAGGAAATCAAGATATCTTGTAGCGGAGCTAATGATTAATAGAAAATCAGATACTTTTAATGAGGCAACAATAGAGAATTTTAAATATATACCTAAAGAATACATAAAAACATTTACATCGGATAACGGGAAAGAATTCTCTAAATTTAAAGAATTAGAGGAAGCATTAGGTATTAAAGCTTATTTTGCTAACCCTTATCACTCATGGGAGAGAGGAACAAATGAGAATACAAACGGTTTATTAAGGAGAACTTTCCCTAAAGGGACTATTTTTAGTAAGATAAAGAGATGTGAATTTTATAAAGCGGTAAACAAAATTAATAATAGACCAAGGAAGTGTTTAAATTGGAAAACCCCAAAAGAAGTATTTTGGGGTGAAATTGAAAAGTGTTGCATTTAATTTGACAACGTAAGATTCTATATAATCAAAACAAACATTTTATGTATATTTTTACTACTATAATATCAAAATCTTATGTTTTTTTTTATAAATGTAAAATATATTACAAAACAATTGTTTTATTTCCTGTATTCTTTATATAACAAAAAAGGGGGGATTAATTTATGGTTACAATTAAACTTATTGGAATTCTTATTATAATTATAGGATTCTTGTTAAAACTGGATACTATAGCTGTTGTTATCATTGCAGGAATTACAACAGGTTTAGTTTCGGGATTGGATTTTTTTACTATTTTATCTACACTGGGAGAAGCTTTTGTTAAAACCAGATATATGACACTGTTTCTTTTAACCCTATCAGTTGTGGGAATTTTGGAAAGAAATGGTTTGAAGGAGCGGGCTTCTAAATGTATTGGAGAGATGAAATCTATAACTACGGGAAAGGTATTGACCATGTATATGATTATAAGAACATTAGCTGCTGCTTTTTCTGTGAGGCTGGGGGGGCATGTACAGTTTATCAGACCACTTATCTATCCTATGGCCCAAGGGGCAGGAGAAAAGAAGAATGGTGTTTTATCTGAAGATAAAAACGAAAATATCAAAGGCGTTGCCTGTGCCGTGGAAAATTATGGAAACTTCTATGGGCAGAATGTATTTGTAGCCAGTGCAGGGGTACTATTGGTCGTGGGAACCCTCCAGGAATTAGGAGTAATCGTAACACCTTATTCAGTTTCCAAAGCTGCTATTCCGGTTGCAGTCATTGGGTTAGTTTTTTCTATAATACAAAATCATATGCTGGAAAAAAAGATAGCTAAAATTGGAGGGGAGAATAAATGAAAACTATAATTCTTGAAATTATGTATATATTGACAGGGTTAGTAGCAATAGGCACAGGAATCTATGCACTGACAGACAAGGAGCATAGAACAAAATTTGGTACAGGAATATTCTGGATTCTATTTGGATTAATTTTTATAGGTGGAAAAAAAATACCACCTCATATTGTCGGCGGACTTTTGGTATTCATGGGAATTCTGACAGCTTTAAACAGGGTGGGAGCAGGTTCGCAAAAGAACTCTTCGGAAGAATATAGAACTGAAAAGAGTAAAACCATAGGAAATATAATATTTTTTCCGGCATTAGCAATTGGAATAATCGCCTTTGCAATTGCTCAATTTACTACTCTAGGAGGACTAGTTGGTTTAGGACTAGGGTCTATTATAGCACTTATTCTTACTCTTATTATAACTAAGGAAAAACCTGAATATGTAGGATATGACAGCTCCAGAATGCTTCAGCAAATAGGATCTACAGCAATTCTGCCGCAGCTTTTGGCCGCATTGGGGGCTCTCTTTACTTTGGCAGGTGTAGGAAACGTTATAGCTGATCTGATGGGATCAATCGTTCCCCAGGGAAATATCTTAGCAGGTGTGGTAGTCTACTGTCTTGGAATGGCTGTCTTTACTATGATCATGGGAAATGCTTTTGCTGCTTTTGCAGTTATTACAGCAGGAATAGGAATTCCCTTTGTATTTTCTCAGGGAGCAGATCCGGCTATTGCAGGGATATTAGGACTTACAGCGGGATACTGTGGTACATTACTTACTCCAATGGCTGCCAATTTTAATATAGTTCCCGCAGCAATTATGGATATGAAAAATAAAAATGGTGTTATCTTAGCTCAGGCACCTGTTGCAATTGCAATGTTAGTGATCCACATTGTACTTATGTATTTTTGGGCATTTTAAGGAGGATAAAGATGAAGTTACTTATTACAGGGTTCGACCCATTTGGAAATGAAACCATAAACCCAGCCTGGGAAGCTGTTAAACTCCTACCATCACAGGTCAAAGAAGTAGAAATCATTAAACTTCAAATCCCTACGGTTTTTAAAGAATCGATAGATGTTCTTTTAGAGGGAATAAAAGAGCACAAACCTGAAGTAGTAATATGTGTAGGACAAGCAGGGGGGAGATATGATATCTCTATAGAAAGAGTGGCTATTAATTTAGATGATGCCAGAATAAAAGACAATAAGGGAAATCAGCCTATAGATGAGCCTGTGTATTCTGATGGAGAAAATGCATATTTTACAACCCTTCCAATAAAAGCCATGGTGGAGGAGATAAAAAAAGTAAATATCCCTGCTTCTATCTCCAATACTGCCGGAACATTTGTGTGTAACCATATAATGTATGGTCTGCTCTATCATATAAATAAATTTTCTTCGGCAAAAAAAGGTGGGTTTATCCATGTACCTTTTATACCTGAACAGGTATTAGACAAAAAAAATACACCCTGTATGGATCTAAACTCTATAGCTAAGGGATTAGAAGCTTCCATTAAAGGAATATATGAAAATAATGAAGATTTAAAGATCTCCGGAGGAAGAGAATTCTAAATTTTTCTACTCCCATTGCAGCTTTAAATACATGGGGTAGTGTAGCAGATGAAAACTAAAAGAATGTTTGTTTAAGGAAGCCTCAGGCAGGGTTTTTATAATTATAGCAGGAGATTTACATAAATCTCCTGCTTTTTTACATCCCCATTTTCCTGGCCAGAGAATAGTAAAATTTTCTGGGTAGGATCCTTACTATGGTATAGAGAATTTTATTGGACAATCCTGGAATATAGAGGCCGCCTTTTTTGTTCAGGTATTTTAGAGAAAGTTCTGTTACTTTATCTGGGTCCATCCACCTTACAAGCCCCCTGTTTTTAAAGGTTTCTTCTTTTATATTCAAAGATTTGTGAAAATCACTTCTAGTGAAACCAGGACAGAGAGCCTGTACCCTTATTCCCAAAGATGAGAGTTCAAGGTGAAGAGATTCTGTGAACGTTGTTATAAATGACTTTGTGGAACTGTAAAGATGATTAAAAGATGTAGGAGCAAAGCCTGCAAGGGAAGAGACATTTATAATATTCCCATTTTTATTTTTTCTCATATTTTCAGACACAAGATAAGTAATTTTACAAAATGAATTTATATGTGCTTCTATCATCTCATATTGTTTCTCATAAGTGTCATCAAAGAATTTTTTTTCATGACCGAAGCCCACATTGTTTATTAAAAAATCAAAGGGAACTATTTCTATTTTTTTTAATAAATTATCTACTTCTTGAGGTATTGTGAAATCAGCTATGATCACAGTAACTTTAATATGATACTTTTTACGGATATCATAGGCCAATTTCTCTATAACCTCTATACGTCTTCCTGTAATATAGAGGTTATACCCCTCTTTTCCAAGTTTTCTCGCAAAGGAGGCTCCTATACCACTGGTGGCTCCTGTTATTAAAGCATTTTTCATTGAAACACCTTCCCACCTTTCTTTATTTCTTCCAGCATGGTAGTGAGAACCTTATCAAATTCAAGATAATCCTGTATTAAAAGAAGTTCTTGTATATAGTTTAGTTTATATTCCATTTGTAAATCTCCCTTATTAATATTTATAATATCTTACCACAAATAAAGGTCAATTTGATATTTTGAAAATGAGGATATTAAAATAAGGTAACCGTCTATTTTTTTTGTATACTGTTTCTATAATTTTTTAATTGAGAGATTGATAGAACTGTTATAAGTTTTCTTTTTACTATGATTAGGTTTTTATCCTGTAATTTCTTCAGGATATTTGTAACACCTATCCTGGAAATATTCAATGTATTTCCTATATTTTCATGGGTATATCCATAGACCTCTACATCATTTTTTATATGAGGATTTCTAGAGATCGCTATTCGAATTAAAAATTCAAGAACTCTCTCTTCATTCATATAAAATTTATTGAAACTCAGCTGAAAAATAGCCAAATGGTATTTTCTGGACATACTGTGGATAAAATATGAATAATAATTTGGATTTTTTAAGAGAATTCTATCTACCTGTTCTTTAGTTACTTTACATATTTTTGAATTGGTAATAAAATGAAGGGTATAATTTTCCGAAATATTGGAAAAAATTTCAAATTCTCCTAAAATTTCACCGGGGCTCAGAGTATAGATAAGCTGTTCATCGCCATTTTCTTCAGAGAGAGAAATCTGAACTTCTCCAGCGACTATGATATACAGAGATTTTACAATATCCAAACAGATGATATTATTTTTATGATAAGAAGTGGTTGTTCCATGAGGAGCCAATATATTTAAAAAAAAGTCTCTCATATTATTTTGTTTGCTGAGATCAAAAATTGCCGAGTATTCCTTATTCATTCTATTTCTTCTCCTTTTTTACCTTAATCTTGTATTTTTTTCAATTATATATATTTATTAGTAGAGATTATAGCATATTTTGTATTAATAATCTTAAATCTGTAGATTAAATCAACTATTCTTCAAATCTTTTGTTGTATTATTGATCTGAAGATTAATTTCATAGTATTCTAATTAGAGAAACAAACTATTATGGTTATTTAAAATATTGAAAATAACCCTTCAATTATAAGTCATTTTTAATTTTTTAATTTTTTTTAATGATAAATTATCTTTATTAAAAGGACAATGTATAATATAATTGGTATAGTATTATATTATACATTTAAGGAGGAGGGGGTATGAAGTCTAAAGAATCATTAAAAATTGTTATATACTATACGTTATTTAGTTTTTTATGGATATTTTTTTCCGATAAATTACTTTTTATCCTGACTCAGGATTTGTCGTTATTACACATTTTAGGTAATTTCAAAGGAACTTTTTTTGTTCTTTTGACAGCTTTTTTATTATTTAAAATGATTAAACAAAGTTATTCAAAAATTGAGAATTTAAATGAGCAGCTTCAAAAAACCATTCTTGAATCACAAAATAATCAAAATTTATATATGGAAAAAAACTTAGAATTGAATAAAGTTAATAATATTATCGATGATTATATGAATATTTTCTTAAAGATGCTCAGTCCCATCGAATATAAGGATGAATTATTTATTTCAGAAATATTTCGAATGGCATTTAAGGTAGCTAAGGAAAGTGATCTGGGAAGTGCTTATATTATTGAAGACAATAAAGTAAAATTTATTGATACCATAGGATTTTCCATAGAAGATCTGAAAACAATGCCTGAAGATATAAACCTTTATAAATTTTCAAAGGATGGTATAGTCTCAAATATAAACAATGAGAGTGAAATTTTAAATAAAATCACAAATAAAAATTCATCCTTAACTCAGGTAAAAGAATCTCTTTATATTGGAATATTTAAAAATGAGAAAATTATAGGCGGATTTAATCTGGATATAAACATCAATTCCTCCAAACATTTTTCTCATGAAACTATAAATAAAATTACGGAGATACATCACCTGTCTAATGGATTTTATAAAATAAAAAAATCCAGCGACTATAAAGTTATGCTTCAAAATGATATTGTCCAGTCATTTATTACTGCTTTGGAATTTCATGACCACTATACAAAAGGTCATTCTGAATCAGTCGCGTCATATAGTGTTCAAATAGGAAACTCATTAAATTTAAATGAAAAACAATTGGACGATCTATACTGGGCTGCAGTTATGCATGATATAGGAAAAATAATCATACCCAGTGAAATTTTAAATAAAAAAGATAAATTAAGTGATTCTGAATATAAGATTATCAAAAACCATTCCCAGATAGGTTATGAGATAGTTTCACAGAGTAGTACTCTAAAAGAGATCTCTGAATATATTTTATACCACCATGAACGTTGGGATGGAAAGGGATATCCCAAAGGCCTCAAGGAAAATGAAATTCCCCTGTTATCTCAGATTATATCTGTAGCAGATTCGTGGCATGCTATGACATCGCAAAGAGTATATAAAAAAAAACTGACCAAAGAGGAAGCTATAGACGAACTTCTAAAAAATAGAGGTACGCAATTTTCTCCTGTAGTGGTAGACAAGTTTATAAAACTCATTGTTTAAAAGGACAAAAATATGAATATCAAAAAAAAAGTTATTAGAATATCAATAGTTAGTGCATTGATTCCAGTCTTATTTTTAGGAATCTATGGATATTTTTTAATTAAAAATAAAATAGATGAAAGTGAGATGGAAAAAATAGAACTCATGTTTCACTCTCAGAAGTCTGAATTTAATTTAATTTTTAATAAGTCCAAAGCTTTGTTGGATCTCGCTGAAATTATAGTCAATGACCATGATGAATCAAATGACCACGACAAAAATTTAAACCTTATGCTGGATAACATTGCATCTGATAATGTGGAAGTTAAGAATATTTTCTGGGGATCAGATAAAGGAAAGATGTACATATCCAATCCAAATCTTCCAATGAATTTTGATCCGAGATCACGGCCCTGGTATATAAATAGTTTAAAATCTAAAAACAATAATTTATCCACTATAACCTATGAATTTATGGATGGACAGAGGGGAACAACCATAACCAAAAAAGTTTACAGCAAGAATGGAATTTTTAAGGGCGTCATTGGATTAGATCTGAATTTTTGCGGCCTTGAAAAAAAATTAAAAGAGTTTGCATTGGGGAAAAAAGTAACCATATTCATAATTGACAAGTTTGACTCCATTGTTATAGACTCAGAAAAAAATAATGAAATTTTTTTACTGATCAGAAAATATATGAAAAATCTCTTTCCTCTTAAGTTTTCTAAGGGAAATTATTCTCTGAGAGATGTAGCATTATCCACAGATATTTCCCGGATAAAAATAGATACTCCTAAGGGAGCCATAATTTTTATCAAAGAGTATATTCCAGAATTAGAACTTCTTATGATTGGAGGAGTCTATGAACACGAATTGACTGAAACTGCTCATAAAATAATTATCTCCAGCCTATTATTTACACTATTAGGCTTTACAATCACCTGGATTATTGTAAATAAATTTATTAAAAAATTAGATAACCATATCAAAATTATAAATACCTTGATAAGAGAGATTTCTCTCGGGAACTATAAAAATGATGAAAAAAAACTTTTAGAATTTATATCTGAAGATTCAGAGTTAAACACAATAAGAAAAGAAATTGAAGCACTTCAGGTCAGTATAGAAAAAAGAGAGATCAACCTAAAAAATAATGCTCTAACTGACTGCCTTACAGGTGTGTATAACAGGAAAGGACTGGAACTTTGTCTGACAAAAGCAAAGGAGAAATGGCAGCTATTCGATGACTATAATTTCTCCATAATAATATTTGATATAGATAATTTTAAAAAAATAAATGATACCTATGGTCATATATTTGGAGACAAAGTTTTAAAGTCAATCTGCAAAATTTTTATAAAAAATATTGGTGAGAATGATCATATATCCAGATATGGAGGGGAAGAATTTATCATCCTTCTTCACAATATGAATCGAAAGGAAGGATTTAAAGTAGGCAATAGATTAAAAAAATTAGTAGAAAAAATGGATTTTATATCTCCTACAGATACAAAAGAAATAGTAAAAATAACCGTAAGTGGCGGTGTCGCCGAATATCAAAAGGATCTGGATATAGAGAAATTTATAAAAAAAGCAGATATGCTTTTATATAAGGCTAAAAATAGTGGTAAAAATAAAATTATGTGTTAACTAAAAAAAATCTCAAAATAATTTAAATAAAACAAAAAGAGACATCTAATCAGATATCTCTTTTTTTGTTCTAACCCTCTATAAAGCTTGCTCCATCTCATACCATACTGCTCCTCCATGAGTAGAAGCTGAAATTCCTATCTTCTTATACCCCATCCTCTCATACATTCCCATAAGGTTTTCCTTGCAGAGTAGAAGAACCTTCTCCTTTCCCATCTTCTTAGATATTTCGACGAATTCTTTCATCATTATCTTGGCTATTCCTTTTTTTTGATGGACAGGATCCACAGCTACTGAAAAAACAACTATATTTTTTCCACCATGTTCATGACCGATTAGCCCCTTAAATTCTTCATCTGTTATATCTTCCTGATTTGTTGAGCCGCTATTTATATGAGCTACTATCTCCCCATCTAATTCTCCCACTATAAATCCTTCAGAAAATTTTCTTAACCTTATTTCTATATTTTCTTTACAGGCTGCTTCCTCCTCTGGAAATGTTTTCCCTTCCAAGATAAAACAAGCTTCAATATCTTCTAACCTTCCATTTCTTATCTTCAATTCCATCTTATCCTCCTACTATATTTTTTTAATAAAATTATAGCATATTTCATATCAAAAAAATCTTAAATATTTTCACCTAAATTTCTTAATAACCACTTTATCGCTCTTATTTTTCTTCCAAGAAAAATATCTCCCCTATATCCATAACCTTTACTTTTTTATTATTTAATTTTTCATATTGGTATTTAGGCAGTCCCGGTGGTTCATCACCAAGCTTAAAGGTTCCCCAATGGCCCGGTATCATAAATTCTACCTCCAGCTCCTCCATAACAGAGATGGATTCCGGCACATTAAGATGATTTTCCTTCATAAACCACCTAGGTTCATAAGCTCCTACAGAAACCAAAGCATAGTCTATATCATAATTGCTCCCTACCTCCTTAAATCCTGCAAACCATCCTGAATCTCCCCCTAGAAATAAAGTTATGTTTTTATCCTCCACTATAAAAGATCCCCAGAGAGATGTATTTCTGCCCTTGCCAATCCTCTTACTCCAATGCTGTGCCTCTACAAAAGTTATATTCTCAATTGATTGATGCCACTCTATCTTTTGGATTTCTATTTTTTTATCTGAACTTTTTATTTCCCTCAAAACAATAAGATTTATAAATATCATAATAATTATATAGATGATTTTCTTCAATTACACCCCCTCCTATTAGTTAAAAATTAACCTACAGATTTATCTCACTAAGACCTATATTAAGTATCTTATAACATTTTTGATCAATATCAAAAAAATCCATGAAAAATACTTTTAGTATTTTTCATGAACCTTCTTAAACCTAAAACTATACAAAGAGGAGAGCTTTTAAATTCTCATCTATTTTCTATTAGTTTTTTCAATTTTTTTGATTTTTAATTCGAAATCATTCTTATATTTATGGTAAAGTTTAATTTCTTCTAAAGTAACTGCAATAGGACTTAGATATATTTTTTCTTTTACCTCCAGATATCTCTTCCTAAGATCAGCCTGTTTACTTTTTTTAAACTCATTACATTTTCTCATATTACACCAGAGCATTTACTAGTAGATTTTTTCAATAATCCCCATCTCCTTAATTCCCCATATTTTTTTAGTATAAAACAAATATGAAACTCAATTAATTATGTATTTAACTAAAAGCAAAAGCTACAATACCTATACCTAATGAGTAGAAAATACTAGGTATAAATACCTTCCTGATTACTATACCTTCCTTACCAAAAAGTCCAACAACAGTGCAAGCTCCTACAACTACATTAACACAAATTATAAGATGAACTTAAAAGTTGATTATAATTTGTATTCGAATTTTTTTTTAAGATTAGTCAAATTTTCTAAATCTTTTTCCAACTGATTTATTTTACTTTTAGTATTTTCTATTCTTTGGGCTATTTTTTTATTTTTATTTTCTAATTGATAATCGTTTTCTAATCTATTTAATTTTTTTTCAGCAACTAATTTCCTTGTTTTCCTCAATTCTTTAATTTCTTCTAACCTATTAAACATGAAACAACCTCCTAAATGACCTTTCTTTGATTATTAATCAGATTAAACTTAGGTCGGAGAACAATTTATTTTACAATTGTTGACACTCCATCTGGAACCACCGTAATTGTTGCTTCTTTACCAACGATTAATTTAGCTTTTTCTAAAGCTTCTTCAAAAGTAAAGGCATGTTCCATATGCATATTTTTTATTAATTTAGGTTCACATTCATCTGTTACAATTATAACCGTATACTTAGATAACAACCTTGCTAAAATTTGAAATTCCCATTGATCAGGAAGAGTGTCTTCTTTTTTTATGTTAGCTACTTTTCCCAAAATTTCATTAGGATTTTTTGCTGATGCTACACTATTATAAAATCCTTCTCCTCCATGTCCATCCACACAAGAAGAAAGCGTTATTAATACTCCACCTTCTCTAGTAGTTGCTTCTGCAGCAGTTAAACCTTTAACAGTTTGATATATATTTTGATCTAGAGGATAACCTCCATTTGTTGTTATTCCAATGTCTGCAACCTTTTTCTTTACAGCAGCTAATTCTTCTACAAACTTACACCCTACAAGGTGTGCTTCACTTATATCTCCTGTAAAACATCCAATTATATCTTTTTCACTATTGATTACAGTATTTAAGATAAACGCACATCTAGATTGTTTAGCAGCAAATACCATGTCTTTATGGATAGGGTTATCTTTGAGATTTCCAGTTCTAGATTTAGGACTGCTTATAAATTCAGAACAGTGGTTATACATTATTGTTTTAGCTGAAGCTACCCCTGGCAATATACTTTTTCTTCCTCCTGAGAATCCAGCAAAGAAGTGAGCTTCGATAAATCCTTCAGCTATTAATAGATCAGCTTCCATAGCTAATTTATTCAAATAAAGATCTCCTCCAGAAGGAAGAATTCCCATAAACATTTGATCTTTATCATTAGTTGATATATGATTACAAATTTTTTCATTATCAACTACTTCTCCTCCCATTTTATAAATCAATTCTTCTCTAGTTGTAGGTCTGTGAAATCCTGTAGCAATAAGAATAGTTATTTCTGCATCTGGATTACCTTTTCTTATTTCTTTTAATATCAATGGGACAGTAACTCTACTAGGGAGTGGTCTTGTGTGATCACTGGTAATAAATACAACCTTTTTTTTTCCAATTGCCAATTCTGATAATTTTTTTGTTCCAATAGGATTTTCTAAAGATTTTATAACAATTTCTTCTTGACTCATTTTTGGATCGAATTCATCTGTCCGTGGCCTTAATATTCCTTGAAGATATTTTTTTTCTATTGAAATATCGACAGTTTTCTTAGCATAAGGCATTTCTATTTTCTGAAACATAATTAAATCCTCCTAATGATTTAAATAAAATAATATTTTTCTATTGACCAATTCTAAACTATGGCGGTGAATATTATTAAGCACACCACCACATGTTTTGATATAACACTACAATTTATTGATGATACTTGCATTATAGGCAGCACCAAATCCGTTATCTATATTTACAACACTTACTCCACTGGCACAGCTGTTAAGCATTGATAGCAGTGCCGCTATTCCATTTAGTGAAGCTCCATATCCCACACTTGTTGGAACAGCAATGATAGGTTTATCTACAAGTCCGCCTATAACACTGGCAAGAGCTCCTTCCATACCTGCAGCGACTATAATAACTTTTGCTTTTTTAATTTCATCTAATTTTGAAAAAAGTCTATGTATTCCTGCTACACCTACATCATTTATTACTTTTACTCTATTTCCGAGGATAAGAGCCGTTTCTTTTGCTTCCTCAACTACAGGAATATCAGATGTTCCTGCTGATATAATAGCAATATAACTTTCTGTTTTTTTCATAGAATTTAGTTCAAGAGTAATAGTTCTTCCTAATTTATTATACTTTAATCCAAGATGAAGATCCTTTACAGCCTCATATACTTCATCTCCTACCCTTGTTGCTAAGATATTATTTTTCTTAATGAGCATAAATTTAATGATCTCCCTTATCTGTTCAGTAGTCTTACCACCACCATAGATTACCTCGGGATAACCTACTCTGATCTCTCTATGATTATCAATCATAGCAAACCCTAGATCTTTGAATGGAAGTTCTTTTAGATTATCAAAAGCATCATCAACGCTCAATTCATTATCTCTTATTGCACTTAATATATTTTTTATTTCCATTTCAGTCATTTTAACTCACTCCCTAACTATTTAAACTTCCCATTCGATAACCTGCTGCATCTATAGTCACATACTTAAATCCATATTTTTTTAACTCACTTGATATCTCATCTAGAAAATCCATATTAAATAATCGTTCTCTTATAGTTGGGTCTACTTCTATTCTTGCCAGATCTCCGTGAGAACGGACTCTTACAGCTGCAATACCTTTATAGATTAGATATTTTTCAGCTTTTTCAATCCTATTAAGCTCATCGATTTTTAGTTTTCTGTCAAAAGGAATTCTTGTCAGTAAGCATGCGTATGCTGGCTTGTTCCAAGTTGGAAGATTGAGGTCTTTTGACATCTCTCTAATCTCAGCTTTTGTGATTTTACATTCCAGTAGAGGACTTACAATTTTTAGTTCCTTCAAAGCTTTAATTCCAGGCCTGTAATCTTTTGTATCATCAAGATTAGTACCATCTATTACATAATCGAAACCTTCATTTATAGCTTTTTCTCTGATCTTAGAAAATATAGCTTTTTTACATAGATAACACCTATCACTGGGATTATTTTTTATTTCATCTATAATTCCAACATTAATAAACTCATGTTGGATTCCCATTTTTTCTGTATATTCTTTCGCTTCTTCTATTTCCCAGTTTAGGATATATGGTGAATTTATCGTGACAGCCACTGCGTCATCTCCTAAAGCATCTTTAGCTGCTTTTAACAAAAAAGTACTATCTACACCACCTGAAAACGCTATTAATACTTTTTTTAATCCCTTTAAATAATCAACTAATTTTATATATTTCTCACTCATTGTTCTCTCCTTTTAAATTAACTTTGATACCTCTGAATATATATCTAGAATAGTAATATTATTAATTTTGGCTAATTTTTTACAAGTTTCATATTCAGGTTTTATTTTAATAACTTTACCATTTAAAAGACCTTTTTTAACATCAACTTCTCCAAATTTTGTTTGAATCTTTTCAAAACTTCTTTTAAGCATCTTCTTTCTTACAGGGTATTCTCTAATTCCGAGAGTAGTTGTTTCCATAAACAAAAGGTTTTCTATTTTGTTTAGGAGTTCTCCTGTAGTTAATACTGTAAGTTTTATAGCAGGTCTATTTTTTTTCATTAATATATTCGTTTTATATACATCTAGAGCACCGTTATCAAATAATTTTTCTTCAATAGCCTCGTATAGCTCAGGGTTCATATCATCTATATTTGCTTCGATAATGATTTGCTCTTCTATATCAAAATCATTATTTTCTTTATTCACAGTATTTGATTTAACGATTTCCCCCTCAACTTGCTCTGCAATATACACTCTAAGGATATTCGGGATATCAAAATCTTTTGTACCTAACCCATACCCTGTTTTTAGAATATTAAAATTTAATTTACTTGTAAATTCATTTACATTTGCTTTTAATATTGCTGCTCCTGTAGGAGTAGTTGTCTCAAAATTAACTTTTCCAATAATTACAGGTGTATTTTTTAATATTTCTACAGTTGCAGGTGCAGGTACAGGTATAGTTCCATGAGCACACTTTACAAACCCTCCACCTAATTCAACAGGAGATGCAATAATCTTATCAACATTCAAATAATCAAGACATATTGCTGCACCTATAATATCAATTATTGAATCAACGGCACCAACTTCATGAAAATGAACCTCCTCAATTGTTTTACCGTGAACTTTTGCTTCTGCTATAGCTACCTCCATAAACATATTTATACTTAATTTTTTTATATTTTCATTATATGGAGCATCATTTATGATCTTTTTTATACTTTTTAAATTCCTATGTTCATGATGATGTGAATAATCGTGATGATGACTATCGGCAAGATTATTCTCATGAGTATGCTCAGCTTTATGTAAATGATCATGATTATCATGACTATTATTATCGTGAGTATGTTCATGATGTTCAACCTTTAAAATTACATCAATCTTTGTTCCCTCTATTCCCATTTTTTGTTTTCTTGATCTATGTAAATGAAATTCATTTTTAACTGATAATTTATCTAACATTTTTGTTAGATATTCAAAATCGACTCCTATATCTACCATTGCTCCCAGATTCATATCACCGCTTATTCCTGAAAAGCAGTCATAATATAGTATTTTCATTTTGTTTTCCTCCTAAATAATATTATGTAGTCTTAAAAAGTCTCTGTCCATTATTAAATCATCGTATTTTTCATCTCGTATTATTTTATGATCTTCTGAAAAAACAATGACTCTATCAAATAATCCTTCTGTATATTCAAAATCATGAGTTGCACAGATAATAGTTTTCCCTGATTGATTAAGTTCAATCAAAGTTTTCTTTAAAAATTTTTTACATTTTGGATCGATAGCATTCAAAGGTTCGTCGAGAGTGATGACATCAGGATTCATTGCTAACATACTGGCTATTGCAACCCTCTTTTTTTCTCCCCCGCTAATATTATATGGGACTTCATCTTTTAATTTATATACCCCCATAAGGTTTAAACAATCTTCTACTCTTTCTTTTATTTCACTTTCTTTAAACCCCATCTGCTCTGGACCAAAGGCTACTTCCTCGTATACACTGGAACAAAACAGTTGTGTTTCTGAATTTTGAAATACAAATCCTATTTTTTTATGAAATTTTTTTGAAAATTTATTATTTTTTAGATTTGTTTCGTCTATTATTTCATTATCAAATAGATATTCTCCGGAGTTTGGGATTACCAGTCCATTTAATAATTTTAAAAAAGTAGATTTTCCGCTCCCGTTTGGACCGATTAAAGCGACTGATTCTCCTTTTTTTATATCAAGATTGATATCCTGTAGGACTTTTCTGTTTCTATATTTAAAGTTTATATTTTTTAATTTTATATCCATAAATTCTCCTAAGTGATTTTTTTTAATAGTTCTTATAAAGAGGTAATATAAATTTAAACCAAATACTCTATTATTTTAATTTATATACTTTGATAATTATAAAAAGTGATACGATAAGCATATTTACCAATATATATATATAGTCTAGTGACTTTAGTTCAACCTTTTGTTTATAATGATATTCACCTGTAAATCCTCGACATTCCATGGCACCGATCATTTCTTCGCTTAGTTTAACTGAATTTAAAAACATATTCCCCATTATCGGGAAAAGACTTTTTTTAGTTCCCCTGCTTTTTCCAATAGATTTTATTTTCAAAGCTTGTAAAACTTCAAGAGAGTATTCACCTAACAATAAAATATATTTCAACGTCAGTTCCATTATCCATATAAACATATCCGGAACTAATAAAAACTTTAAAGATTTTATAAAAGCTTGTCTAGTTGCAGTGGTAGAAATAATATTTATTAACAAAATATTTATAAAAACTTTATATATTAACAAGCCACTATGAAATATATTTCCTTTTATTATAGCCGGAATAAGTATTATCGATGTAAAAAAAGGAAAAATTAAACTTACTAGCATTATCCTAAGTCGCTTACTTTTGTCTATACTGAGCAGTAAAGACAAAAGTAAAATATTTAAGACCCCAAGAAATAAAAAATTTCTTGATAGAGTAATCAATAAAATATTTAATACTATGGAAAACATTTTAACTGTAACATTTATTTTATAAATATAAGTATTTCCTTGCTCCTCTTTTTTTATATTATTAATTATTTTTAAAAACGAAAAAATACTTTTGTCTATAAATCTTTCTTTGGTATCGTTAGGTTCATATTCTTCGCTTTTTAATAACCAATTTTCAATCATAATTTATATCTCTCCATCTTAAAAAATTTATGGTATTACTTTTTAACACCGTAAATATTGAGTTTCAAACTTCATTTTAAATTTTTCTTAAATAATAATTTTGTTAATACAAATATCAGAGTAATTCCTGTAATGGCAGAGAGTATATATCCAAACATTTCACCTAACCCTGCTATTGCATAATCTGGCATCATAGATTCAAAATTAAATCCACTTTTAAAACCTTTGGGAATAAAACCTACAATCTCTCCAAGTTCTTTAGCGCCCCATTCCCCCCATGCTGTTCCCGTAGCAATGAGTCCAATAGGAGTGATTAAAGCCATTGACCCAATTAATATATATAGAAGCTTAATAGAAAATTCATTTCCTTTATAAATAATTTCAGGTGAAACCTTTTTAATATAAGAATATACAGATGATGTTACAATACCTTCAATTATTCCTGCTAAAAGTAGATGTGGTATTAAGATTGCAGGGAGAGCAATATCAAGTCCATATGGGTTATAAAGTGGTAATCCGACTGCATCCCTAAACATATATGGCTGTATTCCAAATTGAAAAGCCGTAAAAAAAGCAGATATATTAAGGGATATATATCCTGCAGCGAAAGTTGCAATTAGCTCTTTTTGCTTGAAATTGGTTTTGTTCATTATAAATTTATAGATATAGTAACCTGTAAATGGCATAATGAAAGCCATATTAAAACAATTTGCTCCAAGAGCTAATATACCACCATCACCAAAAAAAAGTGCTTGAATAGCTAGAGCTATAGTAATTGCTAGTACGGCAGCATGAGGACCTAAAAGTATTGCTACAAGGGTAGCTCCTACAGCGTGTCCCGTAGTTCCCCCAGGGAGAGGTACATTAAACATCATTATTAAAAATGAAAAAGATGCACAAATCCCAACTAAAGGCATTTTTTTACTACTTATTTGCTCTTTTACTTTTTTTGTAGCTCTTCTCCATACAGGAATCATTATTCCAAACAATACTGCACACGTTGATGGGCTTAAATAATTATCAGGTATATGCATATTTGATCACTCTCCATTCTTTTATTTTTTATACACTAATTACAATAATTAATATTTGATCTATAAATTATAAATCAAATATTAACTCTCAGGAATTTTGTAAATTTACAAAGTTCCTAATATATAAAACATAACAAGTTAACTATGAATTATAAAAGTTAAAATAAATTATTTAGTCTTTCGTCATTAAATGACTTTCCTCTATACCATGAAAATCAATGAAAATGGATCTATAAACTAATTAAAAATTAAATTAGTTATGAATCTAACTAAAAGCAAAGGCTACAATACCTATACCTAATGAATAGAAGATACTAGGTATGAATACCTTTCTAATTACTATCCCTTCTTTACCAGATAACCCAACAACAGTACACGCTGCTACAACTACATTAATACAAATTATATGTCCTACCCCTGCTCCAAGAGTTTGCTCTGCAAGGATTAGTGTCGGATTTAAACTTATGATATTTGCCACATCATGTTGAATAGCACCAAAGGTAAGATTTGATACTGTACCACTACCAGAGATAAAGGTTCCGAGCATCCCTATAAATGGAGCAATAAAGATCCAAGAGTCTGAAAATGAAGAACTCATTGCAGTGGCTATATATTGCGGCATCGATATATAACCAGTAGCATTGATCCAGGAATTTGAAAATATCTGTACCAATGCCAGTGTAGAAAATAGAATCAATGTAGTATTTTTTACTTGGCCAAATGAAGTGAAACAGGCTCTTTTAAATGAATCCAAATTTGAATTTTGAATGAATATAGTTAAAAATGCTACTAGTATTAATACAGTTCCTGGAGAATATAATAAAGGCCACTTCCCAGAGATTTGTTCAAACCCCATTATATGTTTCCAAGAAAGGTCTATAGCCGAAGTTGTGAAACCTTTGATAACAGGAAATATTCTAGTAATTAATAGAGTTATAACTACAAGGATATATGGGACCCAAGCTCTAAATAACGACATCTCATTTTTAGAGTCATTTTCCTCTCCCTTTGATTCTTCATCTAAAGCTTCTAACCATACATGCTTAGGAATTAAAAATTTCATCTTACAAGTAATAGTTGCTACAAAAAGTCCAGTAATAGGAGCAAGAATCGAAACAAATTCAGGTCCCACAAGGTTTGCATATAAGTATGCAGAGAGTGTATAGACTAGACCTATCAAAATAGACCAAGGAGCCATTTCAAGGATAGATTTTATCTTGTTTTTTTTACCAAATGATAATACTAATACCACTACAAGAAGTAAAGGCATAAAGGTACCAAGAAAGATATCTAGCTTAGTTATTAGTGTTGCTATACTATCAAAATCTTTTGCTCCTAACTCTGAAATATTACTGAGTCCTACAAAAATTGGAGTTCCCACAGCTCCAAATGGAACTGGAGTACTATTTGCAATAAGCACTAATATAGCTGCAGTTAGTGGTTGAAATTCTAACGCAACCATTAAAGCACCAACAACAGCAACAGGAGCACCAAACCCAGAAACACCTTCTAAGAGAGCACCAAATAAAAATGCAAGTATTATAGCTAATATTCTCATATCTTCAGAAAGAGATTTAAATCCCTTGTTTAACCTAGTAATAGCGCCTGTATTTTTCAACATATTTAAAAGAACCATAGCACCAAATAATATGAGAAGTATCGTTAGTGCTTTATGGATACCCTGAAGTGATGAAGCAACCAGAACTTTAGACTCCATCCCCCAAATAAAATAAGCACCTATAAGTAGAATTATATAACTTAATGCCATTCCTTTTTTAGCCGGCATTTTTAATACAACTAAAAACAATAAGGGAAAAAGCACTGCAATAAGGGCTGTAAATAATAACATATTTGCCTCCTTTTTATGAAAAATTATATAAAAAAATACCCCCATCTATAGATGGTAATGGGAGTATTTATGTTAGATAGTAAAACCTTTTATTAAAAGAATTACTACTGATTCTATTGACAAACCTTTCCAGGATTTAAAATGTTTTTAGGATCAAAAGATTTTTTTATACCAACCATCAAATTAAGATGGCCTCCATTGTATTGATCAAACATATATTCCTTCTTGGCAAATCCAATCCCATGTTCTCCAGATACTAATCCTCCTAATTCCAAAGATTTATCATACATTTTTTTAAAGACATCCTCTCTTTTTTTAGTCCATAACTCCACATCCATATTATCTTTACAGATATAAACATGCAGATTTCCGTCTCCAGCATGACCAAAACTAGGTATTCTGATATCAAATTCTTTGGCTAAAATTTTTGTATATTTAATAAATTCTGCTACATTATTTCTAGGAACTACCACATCACATTCATCCATTTCATCGGTAGAACCATGTATAGCTTCTAAAAATGCTCCTCTAGCAGACCAAACAGCTTCCTTCCTTTCCTCTGTATCTACTAAGTAAGCATCCAAAGCCCCTATTTCTAAACACAAGTCAGCTACTTTTTCATAGTCTTTCTCTACCTGTTCCTTTGAGTTTCCATCAAAAGTTAATAAAAGATAAGAATCACTGGATTTATCTGGAAATACTTTCCCTAGATATTCCTCTGCAGCAAAAATTACTTCCCTCTGTAAGAATTCAATAGCTGTAGGTATGGCTTTAGATTTAATAATACTAGGAACTGCATCGATAGCAGTATTCAGCTCCTCAAATGGAACCAACAAACTTATGGTATGTTTAGGTAACGGTATTAATTTTAAAATTACCTTTGTGATAATTCCCAAAGTCCCTTCGGAACCTATAATTAAATCTTTAATACTATAACCGGAAGAGTTTTTTACAACTTTCCCTCCCAGTTCAATAATTTCTCCAGTGGGAAGAACTACTTCTAACCCCCTTACATAATCTCTAGTTACGCCATATTTTACAGCTCTCATTCCCCCTGCATTGGTACTTATATTCCCTCCAATTGTTGCACTTTTTTCCCCTGGATCTGGAGGGTAGAAAAAATCATGTTCTTCTACATATTTACTGATCTCCATAAGTAATACTCCAGGCTCTAATGTCAGAGTTAAGTTTTCCTCATCCAATTCCAAGATCTTATTCATTCCTGTAGTCTCGATAACTATTCCTCCAAAGAGAGGAACACATGCTCCTACAAGTCCTGTTCCTGATCCTCTGGCAGTTACAGGAATCTGATTTTCATAGGCATATTTCATAATATCTGAGATTTCTTTAGTGGTATAAACTTTTACCAATATATCCGGCATTTTTTCTATCCCGCCTAATTCATCGTGGGAATAATCTGGGTTGATCTCATCTTTAAAGAGTACTCTTTCTGTATCTCCAATTAACTTTTTTATATTTTCAAAATCACTCATGTCTATCTCTTTATATTTATTCTGCATCTTAGTCCTCCATTTAAAAAGTAATTTTTCTGTCTTTTTTTATTTCTTCTGTCAATTTTGGAATGACCTTATATAAATCTCCTACAATCCCATAATGTGCCACATCAAATATTGAAGCCTGTTCATCTGTGTTTACAGCAACTATTGTTTCGGCTCCATTCATCCCAGCAGTAAACTGAACTGCTCCATGGATTCCAAATGCAAATAATAATCTTGGTTTTACAGTCCTTCCACTAAGTCCAACCTGTAGTTTATTGCTCATCCATCCACATTCGATAAGAGGTCTAGTACAAGCTATTTTTCCATCTACAAGATCTGCAAACTCTTGAATCATCTCAATATCTTCCTCTTTTTTTATCCCTCTTCCTATGGCAATAATTACCTCCGCATCAGCTATAGATACCTCTTTATCTTTTTTTACTACGTCTAAAACTTGAATTTTTGAATTTAATTTATTTATATCGATCTCATGATCTATTATTTCACCACTTTTTTCTACCGTTCTTTCAGGAGCATCAAATATCTTCGCTCTCACTGTACATAACTGAGGTCTATGTCTTTCTGTAACTATTTGTGCCATTATATTCCCACCAAATGCTGGTCTTATCTGCACTAAATCTGTATTATCTTTCATCTTTAAGATAGTACAATCTGCAGTAAGCCCCGTTCTAAATCTTGCAGCTACCCTTGGAGCCAAAGATCTTCCTAATGTTGTAGCTCCTACCAATATGGAAGATGGTTTTTTCTTTTCAATATAATCAGCAAATATCTCTGTATAATTTTGAACTTTAAAATGCTCCAATTCTTTATAGTCATAGACATGAATTTGATCTACGCCATAATGTTCTAATTCTTCTGCTATTTTTTTTACATTTGAACCAATTAAGATCGCCTGGACCGGATGACTGATTATTTCAGCTAATTCTCTGGCTTTACCTATCAATTCTAAAGATACTGGATTTATTACACCGTTAAAATGGTCTATATAAACAGTTATTCCATTCCATAACTTCTTATTCACGCTTGTTACAGTTTCATCTTCTACAAAATTAATAGTTCCATTACCATTTTTAACACAAAGTTTACACATCTTACATCCAGAATTTATATATGTCTGCCCCTCTTGTTCCTCGATTGCATTAAATGGACATAGGTCTATCAATTCCATCATTTTTTTATGATTTATTTTATCGTGATTTATAACTAATTTAGCCATTTTAACCTCCTAGATAATTTTTCTTCCTCTCAATTTTTCAAATAATTCAACTGCAGCTCCATCCCCTAAAAACATCTCTTTATCTGCATTTTTAGGAGGATTAAATATTCTTTCTACCTGGGTCGGTGACCCGTTTAAACCATATTTTTTTTCATCTTTATCATCTAAATCATCAAAAGTTAAAACTTTTATCTCTCTAGTAGCTGTATCTAGTTTATTTTTATAAGATGGCAGTCTAGGGGAATATATTCCCTTTTCTACTGTGATTAAACATGGATAACCAATAGTCTGTATCTCTATAGTTTCACCCATATCTGCTTCTACAGTTAGACTTTCTGAGGTTACTTCTAATATTTTACTTATATTCGAAATATGAGGGATGGATAAATATTCTGCCATCTCTGGTCCTACTTGAGCGGTGTCTCCATCGGTAGTTTGTTTTCCGCAGATTATTAGATCTATCTCACCCATTGCTTTTAGCCCTTGGGCTAGAGCATAAGATGTTGCTAACACATCGGCTCCGGCAAACTTCCTGTCAGAAAGTAATACACCTGTATCTACTCCCATAGAAAATGATTCTTTAATCACAGCTTTTGCTTGGGGGGGCCCCATAGATAGGACTCCTATTTCACTACTGACTTGATTTTTTATTTGAAATGCAGATTCTAAAGCATAAAGATCGTATGGATTTATCTTTGAATCAACACCATCTCTTAATAGTACTCCTGTAACTGGATCAACTTGAACATTAGTACCTCCAGGCACTTGTTTTATACAAACGGCAATTTTCATATATATCCTCCTTGTATTTTTAAATTGGTATGACCAATTTTTTTTTGTAAAAATTAAAAACAAATAATCAAAATTTGCTTCCTTTAAAAGGTTACTTTACGATTCACTATTATGTCAATAAAGTTATTTTTTTATTTAAGTTGTTTTTCCAATTGCAAACATCTATATTATAAAAATCCTATTTTTTTATTTTACTTACATGTCTTTTAGACCTATTTTAATACAAATAAAAAAAATCGTTTGAAAACAGAAAAATTAATTTAAATTTAAACATTGATTATAATTCATAAGTAAATTATTTTTTTCACATAATTAAATAAAAAAAACATCTCATAACAAAGATGTTTTTTTTATTTAATTTAAATTTGGCAAGCTTTTCTCTATATTATCAAAATGAATACTTAAACTATTTTTTAATCCTTCTTCATCTCTATTTTTTAAGGCTTCTAAAATCATCTTATGATCTAAGTCTATTTTTTTCTTCCCGAATTTTTCTAAAAACATACCTCTAGAAGCTATTATTGATTCTTCTAATAGTTCAGATATAGCAGAAATAATCGTAGTTAATAAAATATTTTTAGAGAATGACATCATTAAAAGATGAAAATCTCTGTCTAAGTAAATTAATTTATCAATATCATTACAATTTAACATCGTCTCATAGATTTTTTCAACCTGCTCTATCTCCTCTGAAGTTACCCTCTTAACCACGAATTCCACATTAGAGAGTTCCAACATCTTTCTGAGCTCAATAACGTCTCTTATTTTTCCCTTTTGCAATTCAAAAGCCAGAGATAATGGATTACACAGCATATTTTTAAAGTCATTGGTGATATAGTTTCCTCCGCCTCTTCTACTTTCAATTAAACCAATTATTTCCAATATTTTGATCCCTTCCCTCACCGATGATCTCCCAATATTTAAATTTTCAGCCAGGGTACGTTCGGGGTATATCTGGGATCCATTTTTTAAATTGCCTGATTTTATTTCCTGTTTTATATGTTTTATTAACTTATGAAATTTTCTTTCCTCCATCTCTCTCTCCCTTATCTGCCTCTTTTATTTTCTTTAGTTATTTTATCAACCTTTATAAAAAAAGACAACTTTTAAAAAATAATGAGCTGTCTATATATAAGAAGAAAAATGAAGAGTTCTAGATCCCACCAAAAAATCTCACTATTCTATTAATAGTGAGATTTTTTTTAGTTTATATTTTCATAATTTTTTTATTCCATTAAAGATAGAATTATTTTAATTTCCCTCAAAAATTCTTTCAAAATGTCTATGTTTTTTTATAAAAATTTTAACTATTCTAGGGTCAAAATGTTTACCGCTTTCAGATCTTATTATCTCTACTGATTTTTCATGAGTGAAGGCTTTTTTATAAACCCGTTCCTGTCGTAAGGCGTCGTATACATCTGCTAAAGCCACTATTCTGGCTTCGATTGGGATTTCTTCCCCCTTTAGTCCTTTCCCATATCCCAAACCATTCCATTTTTCATGGTGATATCTGACTATATTTAAGGCTACTGGACTAATTCCCAGATCCTTCATGAGATTATACCCTATTTCCACATGATTTTTCATTGTCTCAAATTCTTCCTCAGTCAGCTTTCCGGGCTTTTTTAATATGCTATCAGATATCCCTATCTTCCCCACATCATGAAGTGAAGCATATAACCCGACTTCATTTACAAAAGAGTTTGACATTTTAAGTTCTTCAGCCAATAATTCTGAATATTGATTTAACCGCTTTATATGTGCCCCGGTATCTTCATCGTTAAATGTATTGGCGTTTTCCAAAGTTTCAACCAGACCAATAGTTAATTTTTTTAATTTCACAGAAGTATTTTTAAACTTTCTTAAATGATTATAAACAAAACTTAGTAGAAAAATTGAAAATACTGAGATAATTATGGAAAATTTATAATCTTTTGCTATTTCTATTTTCTCTATAAAAAATTTATTTTCTTCTTCTTTTATTCTATAAGAAAATTCATCATTTAATGAATTTATTAAAAAATAAAGGATTTTATCTTCTTTAGGTATTCCAAAACTTAATTCCAGCTTATCCTGAATGGTTCCTGCAACTTGAAGATTCTTTGCACTATATAGTTTTGAAAAATAATCTATTTGCTGTAATTCTCCTATTAAAATATCCGCTTTTTTAGAACTTACCGCTGCCAATACCTGTTCTATATTTTTAAATCTTATTAAGTTCCCCCCTAACCCTTTATACAAAAGATATTTTTCGATAAAAGAATCTTTTACTACAGCAATTCGATATTTTTTTAGGTTATCAAAATATGGAACGTAGCCTTCATCACTACTGCTAAAGATCAATAACGGCATCTGGGTGTAGGGTTCGGTTATAAGTATCTCTTCATTTTCAGGTATCAATTCTTCCCCATTGACACTCAATATAAATGGGTCTATGTCAAAATCAGAATCTGTATCTTCTCTTTCAAATTCTATTTTTAACCCTAATATTTTATCAATTTCATAGAAATAGTTATCTAAAAATCCTTCAGGAACTTTGTTTCCATTAATATAATAAAGCTGTGGAAACTCTTCAAAGGAAGGGAGTAATACTTTTATTTTTTTTCTCTTCTTAATATATTTTTCTATTTCAGCAGATATTTCCAGCTTATTTTTTGTATAACTCAACGTTTCCTCGTGAAAAAACTTCATCGTTAAGTCTTTATTATTAAAAATTCTCTCTACTATATCTAGCAGCGGCTGAAACTCTGCCTTTCCTCCAGTATAATAACCTGTTTTAATAATTTTTGAAAAATAATTTAATTTTACATTATTATTTGGATTTTTGACTAAATATTTTAAAGCCTCCTGATAATCTTCGATATAGATATCTGCTTCCTTAGACAGGATCGCTTCTACAGCTTCTTTTTGATTTGGTTTAGATATCAGTGTAATTAGATTCCCGTATTTTTTTATAATTTTATTTTTTATCTGATCTCCCTCTTCATAGACAATTTTTTTCCCAAAATTATCTTCTTTAAAATCGATGGAAGGATAATCTTTCCTGGTAATTGCAACTCCATCTAGCTCAATAGGTATATCTATATATTTGTACTCTTTATTATTTCTTTTATAATCTTCTACCCCCATTACTATATCAGGAACTCCTAAATCTACAGAACTCTCAAATATTTCAGTTTCTTCATCGATTATTTGAAATTTTAATCCTGTATTTTCTTCCAATAATTTAATTATATTAGGAAAGAAACCTTTTCTTTTTCCTTCTGAATCATAATTTAATATCCCCCTGTCTTTATCCAAATAAACCGTTATAATTTTGTTTTCATGTGCTGAAATCCATTCTTTTTCATCTTTGTTAAATTGAAGGTTTAAACCCTCTATCCCATAGATAGAAACATTCAATAAAATAAAAATTGAAAATAATAACTTATACATAACTCCTCCATTTTTTCATATATTTACCTTTTATTCCTTGCTAACGTTTTCAGTAACGTAAATTTTACAAGCTTGAAAGTATTTTATTTTTTGTTAAAATTAAGTAAATAAAAAAGAGGCTACATTGTAATTATACAAATAGCATCTCTCTAAAAAAGTTGTGGTAACTGGCTGTCATATCATAATAGACTTAGACCCTTTAGTTTTGCGTCATAGAATTTCTCCTGTTTTGCCTTTTTCAGAATTATTCTTTTAGTTATTTTAAACAAAATATTATAACTTTATCTTCATAATAACAGAATAAAATAAAAATTTCAAATTATCCCTAATAAAAGGTGAGAGATAATTTATAAAACAACTTTATACTTGTATTAAATATTTTTCCTGTATTTTCCTAGCCATTTAAAAATAATTGGATCTCCTCTGCTTTTTTTACAACTTTTTCATAACCTTCACTATAACTCTTATTTAATTTTTCAAAATCTCTGGTTAATATGGAGATATCTGTATCGGGTCTTATTATATATGCAACTCCTTTTTCTTCTAATTTTTCCAGCTCTCTCAGAGTTTTATTATATTTTTCATGTCTTTTTTTCAATATCTCTATTAAATTAGGATATTCCTTGTAGACTACAGATGAGGCATTCAGATACCAGGGAGACCTTTCAACATATCCTTTTGGGTGAGTTAAAACAATCAATAACTTTTTATTCCCATCCAGGAGAGCCTTCTTATATGGGATAGGATCGGATACTCCCCCATCAATATAGTATGTATCACTAATTTTGACAAAATCTGTCAATCCCGGATAAGCACAGGATGCCTTTAAAGTTTTTTCAAAACAATTTATCTTGCTTTTTTCAAAATAGTGGGGCCGGCCAGTCTCAACATTTGTTGCTACAGATAAAAATCTTTTAGTACTCTTATTGAAGGCACAGTAATCAAATGGATTTTTAAATTTATTCATCATAATAAAAACAAAATCAGAGTGTAAGATACACTCATTGGTAAAGATCCTTTTTATATCAAAGAAATCATCGCTGAGAATGCACTCTATCAACACCTCTTTATTCCTGCATTTTTGATTGGTTATATATGATGCACCAGTATAAGCTCCCATGGAAACACCTATAACATAAGGTAGATGAATATCCTTTTCTAAAAAAGCATCTAAAACACCAGATGTAAAAATCCCTCTCATACCTCCACCTTCGAGAATTAAAGCACTATTTTTCATATTTACCCTCCGCAACTAACAACTATTAAATATTTATCCATAAAATTCCTTTTTTTTTAAATTTATTTTTAGGTCTTTAGTATAAACTCCAAAACAAATAAATTTTTATTTTATAACTATCTCCTCTTCAAAAAAATACTCCCTCCCTTAGGAGATAATCTCATATTTTTTATATAAAACTACTTCTCCTCCAACTTGATATTTACAGATTTCAGGATATAATTTTTTAAAATGTTCAGAGTTTAAATGATTATCTAAATCTTCCTTTGTTTCCCATTTTTCAATCATAGACATAGATCTTTCGTCGTCTATATCTATATATAGATCATACTCTAGGCATCCTTTTTCTTTTTTAGTTTCCATTACCAATTTTTCTGCTATCTCTTTTACCTTTTGAATATTATGTTCCTCTGTTATTATTTGAGCTACCACTGTAATCATATTTATTCCTCCTAAATATTTTAATACCATTCTACAATATTTTTTATTGACTGTCTTGTTTTTTCAAAGGGTTTGTCTGTTCCATACCCAAAAGCATTTATACAGGTGATCCCATATTCATTTTTAGATCACTCCTTTTTTATTTTTTTATAATCTAAGGATAGCATCTAAAGTTTTTTATGTGAAGTAGTTTCCATATGGTTATATAGTTTCATTTAGGAAAGTATTGATTCTTTATTCCCACTGTAATATAATATAATAAAAAAACGGAGGAGACAGACATGGATAAAATATATTCAAAGGGATGCAGAATAGAGGAAACTCTTAAAATTTTAGGAAATAAATGGACATTTTTAATAATTAAAAACCTTATGGGAGACAAGCTGAGATTTAATGAGCTGTTACATCTTTTAAACGGTATAAGTCCAAAAACCTTGACTGAAAGGTTGAGAAGTTTAGAAAAAGAGGGAATAATTACAAGAAAGATATATCCTGAAATTCCTCCTAAGGTAGAATATAAACTGACAACTAAGGGAGATGATCTAAAAGTCATCCTTGATACTCTAAATCAATGGGGAAAAAAATATATTTAGATTACTTATTCGACTTATTGAATAAAAAATTAATGTTTCATTTATCGTAAAATAATAAAAGCTCCACCAGAAAACAGTAGAAGTTTAAGGTGGAACTTTTTTTATTCGGTTTATTTTTATAGCCTAAAGTTTAAAATTATGGTATAGTACGCCTAAATATATAGTTTAGGGGGAGTAAGATATGAATATAGGATATCTATTGATGATATCATCAATGATTATATGGGGGAGTGTCGGGATATTTGTGCGATATATTGACCAGCCTCCAGAGGTTATCGTTTTCTTCAGAGTATTTATAGCATTTATAGTCCTGGGAATATTAAAACTTACAAAAAAGAAAGATAGTATAGATAATAAATTATCTCTTAAAGAATATTTAATCCTTTCTATGAGTGGATTATTTATTGCACTCAATTGGTTTTTCTTTTTTCGGGCAATCAAAGTTACAACCATTGCTTCAGCAACAATGAGTTACTATGTAGCACCTGTTATAGTTACTCTCCTTTCTGTTTTTTTATTGAAGGAAAGCATCAACAAAAAAACTTTAATTGCAGTTGGGTTAAGTTTTTCAGGAATAATTTTAATGACCTTAATGGGGTCTCAAAAAGAAAGTGGTTTTAATATCTTAGGTGTTGGATATGGATTGATCGCTGCATTTTTTTATGCCTTAGTAACAATCAGTGTAAAAAAATTAAAAGACGTCCCATCCCATAAGATCAGTTTATTTCAAATGGGAATCTCCTCCCTAATCTTTTTACCTGTAATCAGACATATGAAAAGATTTAATACTATGTCTTTAACTTTAATGATTATAGTGGGGGTTATCCACACATGTATAGCTTTAAACCTTTATTTTGAAGGAATAAAAAGAATAAAAGTTCAGCATGTAGGAGTTTTATCCTATATAGATCCATTAGGAGCTGTTATATTAGGAGGCCTTTTTTTTAATGAAATGCCAGGAATCTCAACAATTATAGGTGGGGGGATGATTTTATCAGCGACCTATATAATTTTAAAAAGAAAGATGTAAAACCAAATGGGACAACCAAATTCCCTAAGAAAAGATCTTCAAACAATAAAAAGAGAGCCGAAAAGCTCTCTTTTTTAGATATATTTTGCTACTTCATAAAGATCATTCCTTCTGTTTCATATCCCAACCTTTTAGCCATATTTAAATATTCCTCCACTAACCCCTTAGTGATCTCTGCCTCTCTTCTCCTTAGTATCCATAGATATTTACTTGTACCTCCTCCAACTAAGGCATACCTATAGTCCTCATCCACAGAGAGAACATTATAACTTCCATAAAATGGTCTGAAAAAAGATACCTTTAATCTCCCTAATTGGGGAGTTTCTTTTATATATCCCTTACTCGTCTTCCATTTCTGTTTTTCCTCACTCCACCCCTTATTGATAGCTATAATTTTATTACCTTCTTTCGATCTCTTATTAACGAAGATAAAATATTTGTAATCTCTAAAAAGACTATCCAAAGAATAAATTTCTTCCCTTCCTTATTATTGTTCCTGCAATGACGATTTTAACTTCGGTCTCTATATTTAGAGATTCATATTTAAAATTTATTCTTTACTATCTCTTACTCTACTTCCCCCCCTTTCCTCCTTACTTTTTTCTTCAATAAAAAATCAAAATTTATTCCAAAATAAAAAAAGAAGAATTCTTCCTATTTTTTCTTTTAATTTAAATACAACCTTGACTTTTCTTTTTTTTAGTTGTAATATCTTTCATATCCCCCCATAGGGGATACGAAAGAATGAGGGAGGATTTTTATGAAGGAAAAATTACAGTCTGTTAAAATAATCATTGCTCTAGCTGTCCCGGCTATCCTTGAAAATACCATGCAGATATCTGTAGGATTTATAGATACATTTTTTATAGGTAAAATTGGTACTGAAGCACTAGCAGGAGTCAGTGCTACCAATAGTATTATGAATATATATATATCTTTTTTCTTGGCTGTCAGTGTAGGATGCAGTGCATTGATGACCAGAAATATAGGGATGGAGGATTATGAAAACACCAACCATATACTCCACCAGTCTATAAATTTAGCTATGGTAATAGGTCTTCTGAGCGGATTGGTTAATATAGTCTTTGCAAAACCTCTCTTATCCTTATTGGGATTAAGCTCCAATGTCGTTAAAATTACCCTGCCCTATTTTTGGGCTGTGGCCATTCCCGGAGTTTTGATCTCCCTTTCTATGATCCTATCTAGTGCATTGAGGAGTAACAAAGACACCAAAACTCCCATGAAGGTTGGATTTATTGTAAATATTTTAAACACTATTCTTAACTATTTTCTTATCTTCGGCTTAGGAAGCTGGAGCGGATTAGGTCTTTTAGGAGCCGGAATAGCTACAAGTATTGCCAGAGGACTAGGAGTTATCCTCCTATGGAAATCTTTAACCGCTTCTAAAAAGAGCAATACCCATAGATCATCACCTGATATCCTCATCCAAAAAAATAAACTATTTAAAGTGAACTGGGAGACTACAAAAAATATAAGTATTATAAGTATCCCTGCTGCAATGGAAAAATTAATTATGCGTACTGGACAGCTGATCTATATATCTATGATTATCTCCATAAGTGAAGCTACCTATGCAGCTCATAATATTGCCGGAGTTATCGAATCTTTTACCTACCTTCCTGCTATGGGATTCGGAGTTGTAGCTGCTACTTTAGTGGGGCAACAGCTGGGAGAAGGAGATATAAAATCCGCGAAAGAATCTGGAATCCTATGTTATATATTGGCAGTAATTTTCATGAGTATTGGAGGTGTCCTTCTCTTTATTTTTGCTCCCTATTTAACAGATATATTCTCAGAAGACCCCAATATTATAAGGGATGGTACAAAAGCCCTCAGAATAATTGCATTTGTTCAGCCTGCTTTAGCCGCAACTTTTGTTATCACTTCAGCTCTTCAGGGAGCCGGGGATACTAAATATCCCATGTATATAACATTTATTGGGATATGGTTTATCAGGGTAGCTGGAATATATATCCTTGGTATAAAATTAAATATGGGTATCACAGGAGTATGGCTGGCTATTGCTGCTGATATAGTCATCCGGGGATCCCTTCTCCTCCTAAGGTTTATTAAAGTCAAACCTTTAATCGAAACCGATATCAATTACATTAAATAGTTGTAAATTTATAGTAATTACTGTATATTAAAATAAAAGTTCTATAGGTTGTTTAGCTAAATACATTATTATTTTATAAGAAAGGAGAGATCAAAATGGGAAATCATCCTAATCAAAAACAAATGATCAATAGATTTTCTAGAATTATTGGTCATACTGAAGCTATAAAAAGAATGATCCTCGAAGAAAAAGAGTGTGAGGATATATTGATACAAATTGCAGCTGTTCGTTCTGCCCTTAATAATGCAGGTAAGATCATACTAAAGGAACATATCAGTCACTGTACAGTAGATGCTGTAAAAAATAATGACCCTGAAGCTCTAAATAAATTAAATAAAGCAATCGATAAATTTATGAAATAAATTTTCCATCCTGAAAAGAGAACTGTAAAAGGTTCTCTTTTTTATTTATTTTTCAATATAACTTAATTTTTTAAATTCAGACTATTTATTTATAACTTTTCCGTTTTTTTGACTATTTCTTTAATCTTCACATTTATTTCACATTAAAAGGTTAAAGTATGTTAAAATAAATTAATAAATTAATTTTTTTTAATAATCAATAAAATAAAACGGAGGTATAGGTATGAAAAGAATAATATTAGGTATGATGTTGGTAATGGGTTCTCTATCTTTTGCTGCTAATAGTGATGTATCAGTAAAAACAAGTAAGATTTCTGATAGTTTAAAAAATGAAAAATCCCAGGATCAAAATTCGGAAAAATCAGTAAAAATCAGTAATATCTTTGATAATTATAAGCCATTAAACACAAACAACTAATAATTATTATTTGTATGGTTTAAGAAAATAAAAAAATTTCATACTCTCCCTACTATAAAACTTAAGACTTTTTATTTTTTTACAAAATTAAAAACAAGAGTGAATTTCTAATAAAAAAATTCTCTCTTGTTTTTTTATACTCAATATTAAGTCATATTATACCGATATATTTAACTAATATATATACCTTCAAGGTCTATAAAAAGGATTAAATATGGTATATACTTTAGGTTGAATAATTTTAATGTTAAAGGAGTTAACTATGAATATAGACGTAATATTTTCTGCCAATGAAGTAACAAAAGATAGAGTCGAAGGAAAAATAGTTGTGGTGATTGACGTTTTAAGAGCTACCAGTGTTATGCTTACAGCCATGAAAAATGGAGCCAGGGAAATAAGACCGTTTAAGGAGATCGATAAATTAATCTCCTATACCAAAGATCTCAAAGGGGTCTTGAGATGTGGAGAGAGAAAGGGAACTAAGATAGATGGTTTTGATCTGGGGAATTCTCCTTTGGAATATAAATCAGAAATAGTTTGTGGAAAAGTTATCTGTATGACCACTTCAAATGGTACAAATGCACTGGTTAACAGCAGTTATGGAAAGAAAATATTGATAGGGAGTTATTTAAACCTCGATCTACTCTGTAAAAAAATAGATGAAATAGGTGAAGATTTAGTAATAGTTTGTGCTGGAACCAACGGTGAATTTTCTTTGGACGATTCCCTATGTGCAGGGGAAACAATTAAAAGATTAAAGTATAAAACCCTCAGCGATAGTGCCAGAGCAATGTATATGATAGCTTCTACTCCTGGGACTCTAAAAGAAAAATTAAAAGAAACTAAACACTATAATTTTTTAAAAAAATTAGGAGAGATAAAAGATTTAGAGATATGTTTTTCCATAGACAGTCAGAACATTCTCTTGGAATACAGAGACGGTACCATAAAGAAGTATGAGGAATAATTAAATAAAATTTCAAATATTAATAAAAAAATTAAGACATAAATACTTAGATAAATATAGGGGTGGAGGAGTTATGAAAAAAATATTGGAAGAAAACAGAGTAGTTGTAGATATAAAAAACGAAGAGGAGTTATTAAAAACGGCAGATCTCATAATAGATATGTTAAAGGATAAAGAAAGTGTAAAAAAAATAAGTGAGTATAATGAGGAAGTAGAAGGTTTCATCCTTCAATTTGGTCATGAAGTCCAGGATGAATTTGTAGAATGGGCTCTGGAAGACATAGAGAAAGAATTAGATTTTGAATTTTATGAAGAGGATATAAATGAGAGCTATCTGACATATTTATTCGCTCTGGGAGAGATAGATGGCGGGAAGGAAAAGATCTTGGAGATACTAGATATAATTATATCAGATGAAGAGCTGTCTGATATGTATGAAAATGAGTTTATCTATATACATGAAACTCCATTTTATGTATTATCTAACCTCTACCCAGAGTATTCATATTATCTTGGTACTATAGTGAATGAGATGCCACTCGCAGTGAAGGACCACTGGTATTTAGAACTAGGTAGGGAAACTATTCAAAAAATGGATAAAGATATGAATTCATTGAAATTGTTTTCCCACCTTTTTGCCAGTCATTGCATAGTTGAACTATTTGAAGAGGAATACGAAGAACTTGGAGAAGAGTTAGCAGGAGCAATAATAGAGGATGAAACTAACTATAAATTATTTATGGAAAATTTTAGTGCCAGAATATTTGATAACCACCTAAAGAGTGATGAGTCTGATCTTAAGACCTATGTGGAAACCTTTATAGGGGAGAGAAATGAACATGTAAAACAGCTTATAGAAGATGAATTAGAGATAGATAATACAAAAGAATTAATGGATCGGATAGAGATCCCTGAAATCTTAGAAAAAATCCAGTGGGTAAAAGCTGCAAGAAAAAATATGGAAAGAAATAATTAAAATAAAAGAGATCTAATTAAAAGGTCCATATAAAATAACAAAATAACATTAAAAATTATGAAAGATCATATTTATTTTAACTGTATCGATCTACTAGGAGGCAGTATGTATAAGATAGTTCTAGACATGGAGAAAAATGAAATTGACAGGTATAGGAAAGCTGCTATAGAGTTAATAACTCTCATAAGAACCTTTAGAAAAAAAAGTTTTAAAGAATTTAAAATAAAAATAGAGACAAGCACAGGAAAATTACTGGATATTTCTCACCTGGAAAACAGAGATCTATATAACGATTATTCCAAACATTGGAAGGTTCACGGTTTAGAATTTATATTTGTACTGAAATTAATAGAGCTGAATATGGAAGACCGGGCCAGTGATGTAGGGTGGGAGATAGTAAAAATAGCTCAAAGTGTTCAATCTCCTAATTATCTATTTGTGGAAACCGGTTATACCTTTGGACTGGATATCTTATATGCTGTTGCCGGAACCTATCCAAATTGGACGAAATTATTTAAGGGTTTCCTCCAAGAAAGCTGGGACTCCAGCCTGATTCCCCCATACTCAGATATGATGAAGGATATCATTGAAAAACACCAGGAGAAAAAACCAAGAGCATGGGTTAAATCCTACGGAATCTTTGGGTTTGCCAGTGATTTCATAGCAGGTGTAAATATCAGTCTGACTCCTCCTAAACTTAATAGGAAAGCTGAGATAGGCAGCTATATAGGTTGTGTCTATACCCTGGCTGACAACTTATTTAAAGACAACTCTCAAACCCTCAATATATTTGTAGGTGTAGAGGTGAAAGATTTTGAGGGAAGGGTGGTCCATACAGATAGGTGGCCGGATATAGCTTTCAAAGGAAGAAACAATAGTTCTTGTTTTGTGGCAGAGGAAGGGGAATTATTTGAAGGGCATTGGAAGTTTACAGTTACACACAACGGGAAGGAACTATATGAACAGACTATCCCTGTTATGGTAATGTAAAAATTAATGATAATTAAATATAATAGGAGACCTTATGATAGAAATTCAAGTAGATATAGATGATATAGCCAGTATTAAAGATGCACTGATAGAATATGCAAGAACAATAAAAAATAGAGAAGCTATAAACAGTGGTGAATACGGAGGTGTTCTAAACCTATCTTTTATAGGAATAGATGGCAGCAAATTAGGAGTAGAAACGATAAGCTCTGAAAAGATTCTCAAGGCCTTTGAGGGATATTGGATGTATTCCTATGGGGGAACTACCAATGAGGAGATATTTTTTGCTATAGCTATGGAGTATGATGAGTTAAAAGAACCTATCCTAGGAGTCTTCAATGAGATAATTGATTACGCTAGGGAAGTCAATGACACAAGTGACCTGTGGAGTGATGATGATAATAACCTTCTTGGATTGGGAAGTATCTATGGGTTTGCCAGATTATACCCAGAGTATACCTATTTACTCGGTCTTTATCTAATTCCCTATTGGGACGATGAACATGCGCCATTTGCAATCCACGCAATACAAGATTTAACTATGAACATGGATATATCCAGAGATACCCTAAAACTCTTTTGTTATTCAGACAACTATGAAATAAGAAATCAAATTTTTAATAATATGACCATTTGGTTTAGGAAAAATAAAGATGAATATGAATGGTTTAAAGAAACCTTAAAGGAACGATTTAGGGAATATCCATTTTTACCACAACATAGTGATGCCGAGGTGGAGCACCCAGTGGATGAATTTTATCTGTGTTTAATCAGTGATAGATTTGATTATGAAACCTATGAAGATGGCGAAACTACTAATTTTTCTGATTTTTTTGTCTATGACAACGGGGATATAGAAGCTGGTGCCTTAGAGGCAGAGATCTTAGAGATTACAGACAAACCACTAATTTATGTAACAAAGAGGAAAGAGATAACAAAAAAAAACAGTATCAATCCAATAATAGCCTGGGAAAACTTTATAATAAATGAGTTTAAATTTGGTGTGGAGATTTGGAACTATATTATCTCTGACGGAGACAGAGATATCCTAAGGTCAATAAATAATCTATATAGTGAGGATCTATACGAGCTTATCCATAATTCTGACTATCCTGTAAAAAAATATATCCCCAGCTGGTGCCAAAATACAAAAGATTTATGGGAAAATTTGGATCATTTCACAAAAATAATATTCACTAAATTTATGTATACCTATACCCAGGTATATGGCGATATCATCCTCAGGCTCACTGATTTTTTATTTGAATTATTCGACAGAAGACCCTTTGAGGAGAGTTTTATCGACGAATTAATCAATGAATATGAAGTTGCAGATAACGAAACCTTGGAAGAAAGATACCCTGTTCCTATAGAACTATTGTTAAAAAAGAATATAAAAAATTATATAAAAAGATCCAAAACACCCTTTAGAAATGAAATTTTAGCAGTAACTAATCTAATAGAAAAGACCAGAGAAAATAATGAGCAGTTAGTTATTACAGCCTTTGAAGAAATTTTAGAAGGGAGAGTAATCGATAAAATAAAGGTAGAAAATTTATTTGAAGATACAGAAAATAGTTCAAAGATTATATTAAAGCCTAAGAAGGCTGCTAAATCACTAATTTTATTAGCCGAGATCCTTAGAACAGATCTTAGAAAAAATAGAGATAATCCATTGACTAAATTTAGTAAGGGTCTTCTAGAAGATAATTTAATAAAAATATTTTTAGAAGGTTTAGAAGAAAACTTAAATTATAACTATGATAAAGAGGTCTGGTCTGAGATCCAGGAAGGAATAGAAAACGGGGGGAAAAATCCATGGGACAAATATGAAAAAATATTGAAAAAAGATGAAGACAATAACTTTGCCGGATCAAATTTTGATATCTATGAAAGCTGGGAAGCAGGGCAGAAGATACTCCAATCTATATATATTTTAACTGAAGAAGGGGTAGAGTTAAAGGCGCAGTACAGACTCATCCTCAACTTCTTTATGGATGGAAACCCTGTAAAAGGTATTAACGCCATAAGTAAATTATATAGAGATAGATATAAAAGCGATGAGATTTTTGGTGGGATGGATTCCTTTGTAGACAAACTTAAAAAGGTCGGAATAGGTAAAACCCACATACTGGCCTGGCAAGGTTATTTTTACAATGAAGAATACAGTAAGCAGAGTCAACAAGATTTTATAGATAGATTAGTCAGAGAGAATAGGGAACTACTAGAAGAGGTTCTTTCCTACCTATATGAAGAGATCCGATTTGCATACTATAAACTCCTCAAAGAAATCCACCCTCAATTAGATTTTATTACAAAAATTTTATTTGATACTCTCAAAGAATTTACACTCCTAAATATTGTGATTGTTTCTGAAAAAGAGTGTAATAATCAATCGATAGAACTAAAAAAATCTCAAATATCCAAAGATCTAGAGAGATACTTTCAAGGAAGATCTGATTTTGAAGGGGTAAAACCTCATATAGATTTTATGAAGGAGGATTATTTTTTTGAAACAAGAGGTAACTATACCATTGCAGATGCATTTTTAGATATGGATAGTGAATTAAGAAAAAGATTTTTAAATTTTTATCTTAGAACCAAGGCCGATATTTATAAGGTGATCTTTTCAAGAAGATATGATGATACTCTCTTAAAGGAAGTTATAGACCAGATAGCAGACCTTGACCTTCCATTGAAGCCTATACTAAACGAATTTATCGAAGATGAAAATCCTGAATCTATAAGGTTATTGATCCAAAAACTCGATATAGTCGGGATAATAAAATCCTATCCAGATAAAAAAAGATTGGAAGCCGTCAATGTTTTAAAGAATAACAGATATTTCAGAGGATATATAAAACAATTTGAAGATGACAAATCCAGGAGGATCAGGGATTTAGTTGCAGATTATTTTAGATATTAGGAGGAAGAATAGTGAAAAAATTACTGATAATAATGATCTTGTGGTCATTTAGCATATTCGGGGAAGTTCATCCCAATATTTCTTTGAAGTATCTTCAGGAAGATAAAGAAGATTCCTTTCTTGGAGATATGATAGAAATTGATGAGAGTGAACTTCGATTTGAAAAAAAAGATGGCAGATATATGGTTTTCATCTATGACAATAATGGCAGAAAAAATCACATAGATTCCTTTGAGGAAGAGAGGGAGATTTTAAGTGTATTTTTCCATGAAATCAGCGGAGATAGTCTCAAAGAAATATTTATGATTACCAAATACAGAGATAAATATGAGATCTTCTCATATGGTGTTAACTACGATCGTTTCTCCTATTTTTTTGGAAGTTTAAACAGGTTGAATAAAGTTTTAAATAACCACTTTAAAAACGCTAAAAATTTAAATGCTTCTATGGTAAAAAAAGAACTAAAAGGGATAATTCCGCTAGATTATGGCAGCCTGGAATTTTGGTCTATAGATAAAGACAGTTTCTATAGGGAGCTTGATTTTTTAAAGGGTGAATTTTTAGGTTATTATGATCACAAAGGAAATAAGGTAAAATCTTCTGATAAAGCAGATTATTATCTCAGAAGATATAGAAATAATATCTATGGAAAGTTTGAAAAAGTCGAATCTTTTTCATTGTCATCGGTATTTGAAGGCCGAGAGATAGATCAGCCTCCATATTATGTGAAACAGGGGAAATATAGATCCTCATATGGTAACGGCTATGAGGAAGGCTCCTATACCAACGATATAAAACATGGAAACTGGGAGACCAGCGGAAGGATGTATCATACCTATGGAAGGTATGATATGGGAGAGAAAATCGGAGAATGGTGGCTCAATGGCTATAAGGGAAAATTCGTCAATGACTTGAAAGAAGGATTATGGATCAGGGAAGATGGTACAGTGAAAGAGCTATATGTACAAGGGAAATTGAAGGAAAGTCGGACCTACAATCAGGAGAGTAAGGAATTGACAGAAGAAACTGTTTATAATGGAGATGGAAGCCATCTAACCCAGGAGTATTCAGGTCCCACAGTCATAAAAAAAAGTACCAGAAGCAGCGGAGGAAAATATAGAATAGAGGAATATAATCGGGATGGAAAAATGATTTATCTAACAAAAAATGATGGTGCAAGGATAAAGATCGACTCGTATAAACACAGTCAGCCTAAAAGCCTCTATGAATCTACTGAGTGGGATGAGTTGGAGTATCTGGGGGAATTAAAGGGTTATGGACAGATAGCTTTTTCCCATGCTTATCTGCTAAAAAATAGTAAAAACGTCAATGCCTATAGAGCAAGAATCTATAAAAAAAGCCTGGGAGATAAAGATATTTTCTTCATGGCAGTAAAAAAAGATAGAAGCAGATATTATTGGATCCGTGAAATTTTTGAAGGTTATATGACAGAGGGAAAATTCCCCTCTAATATTGTAAGGGAAGGGAAAAATGAATTGTTTACCTTGGGAGAAAATATTATAGAAACCGGTAATTATAAAAACAATAAATTAAGTGGAGCAATGCTGAACTACAGCTCGGGCAAGGTCTATCAGGAGATAAATTTTGACCAGGGAAAATGGCATGGAACATATAAAGAATATGATCAGGATGGAAATTTGATAGCACACTCTAAATATGAGATGGGTAAAAAGGTAGAAGAACTTAAAGACATCGATATAGACGCTGCCGTCAATGAATTTTTTAGAAATTTGATTTATGAATAAAGACAGGTGTCGATAAAATAAATAAAATTAAAGGATAGGGGAATCAAATAATGAAGAATTTTATGTTAATAATCATAATATTTTTAGGGTTTAATAATATTATTTTAGCAGACAGCCCTATAACTTCCACTAATTTTAGTGAAGCTTATGAAGATATTTTTATAGTTCAAAGGGCATCAAAAGCTACATATTTGACAGGAGAATTAATCGAGTATTTAGATAACCATAATAATCCTATCGATGTAAAAGTTGCACTAATCAATGAATTGGGATGGGATAATAAAAATCAAAATAATTATAGTTTATTTTTAAAATATCTTATGGTGAAATATTCTTATAAAGATTTTAGTGAACTTGTTTCTAAAGCTTCGGGAGATACACTTATCTCACTGGCTTATTTAAAGTCTATGGATGATTATTTTAATGTTAAAGATTCTGTTTTATTAGCAGAAATTGCAGTAAAGAAAAAAGGGTATAGTTATACTATAAATATTATTTATGGATTAATAATGGGTCAAATTTTCACGGATGAAGACTGGAGTAAGGTTAATCTCATAACAAGTTCTGTAGATAAAAACAGGCACTTAAAGAGAGATATGAGAGAGGATGCCATTAAAATCATTTTTAAATATATGGATATATATAATTAAAAAGATCTATAATATGATCAATTATAGGATACAGAAGAACTATATTTATTAATAAAGGAGGTTACAAATAGGAAAAATAATTATTATTTTATTTATAACAGCATTAATAGGAGTTTATCTCTGCTTATCAGCTTATAAAAATGATGACAAATTTTTTAATTTACCCCATCAGAGAAGAGCGGTTAATATTTTTGGAGGAAAAGTTGCCAGATTATTTTACTTCGAGTTTGGACTTGCCGTAATTATTTTTACTTCAATTTTAATTATTAAGATAGCGTAGCAATTTTTATATTTACATCTAAATCTTGATTCTTAAAACTAAAAAGGCTTTTAGAAGAAATCTTCTAAAAGCCTTTTTAGTTTTATTATTCCATCTCATATATAATTAAACTCCCACCGATAAAGTGTCTTATTAGATTAAAAAATTTATGGAGATATGAAGGGAGGGGAGTTAGTTCCAATTCATAAAATTTATATTCTTGATTTTCATCTATTTCTAGATCAATATTTAAAATGCCCAATTCTTTCTCTATATGATTAACAATACTTTTGCCGGAAATATTTTCACGTAAGGTGACTATTTCTCTAATAAAAAAACCGCCTCTGCAACAGAGACAATTCCGTGTCCCGAAGGAAGGCTGGCACTGGAACTATGAAATGGATTCACACTTCCATTCCCGTTAAACCATGAAGCCCAGTTAAAAAATTGATATGGGAGCATGTTGACATCCGGCCTCAACCTTGAAATTATATACTTTAATAAATTCACTAAAATTCCAGAAGCTATGACACTGACCACTGCATTTTTAGAAACCTTCATCAATTTTTTATTTTTCAATAGACCTCCTATCAAAAGGATTACTATCACTGAAGCTCCTGCCACATCCCCGTCACCCTGATCGGCTAAAAATCTTTCATATTTGGAATATTTTTCCTTGTTTATATTTTCTACTTCTATTTTCTTTTTTAACTCAGCTATCTCCTCTAGATTCGCAGTTCTGGCTCCATTTTTTATTCCCTCTAGAGTTTTAGCATAATATTTATTGGAAAACTTTTTGGCTACAGGAAGATCTAAATAAACTATACTAAGTACAGTTAGGATTATTCCTATTACCGCTGTCTTTTTATACTTTATAAGATTTTTATAAAGTGCCCCTATAAAACCTTTCAGATAACCTTCCCTTAAAATTTCCAAGGCTATTAGGATTATTATTATTACCATCAATGTTTCTTTATTCATAAACTGCTCCCTTTTATAGACATCTATTAATTAGATAGATTTATTTTTACCCTCATATTTAATAATACACCCTATGTTTTCTATACCTCATCATAATTTTTAAAAGTACATCTACAAACCCTTCTACAGATCCTTTTAGATATCCCTTTAAGTATCCCTCTCCTAAAATTTTTATTCCCATAAAAAAAACTATTATTCCTATAAAAATTTTCTTACTCATAGACCTCACCCTCACATTTTTTAATTTTTTCTATACGATATAGGTGCCTCTCCTAAAATTTCTAGTATATTTTTCCTTATTCCAACCTCTTAAAAAGCCAAGTTTCTATTAGGCTCTTTTAGAATATACCTTATAATAACCCGCATTAATGAAAGTTTGATGAAAGTTTCATATTTTTATTTTCCTCTTATCTACTAATTTTTACTTTCTTTAAAGATATATCCAACACCCCTTATAGATAATATCAATGGCCTTTCTAGTTTTAATTTTTTTCTCATATTCTTTATACATGCATCCACAATACTCAGATTTCCTTCAAAGTCATATCCCCAGACAGATTCTACAATTTTTTCCCTGGACAGGACCATCTCTTTATTCAGAAAGAAGTATTCTATTAAGTTATATTCCTTCTTACTCAAAGATACCGATTTCCCTCTGACAGTTATTTCCTTTGAATCTCTTTTTAATCCGATCTCCCCATATGTTTCAAACCCGTCTGTAAGGTAGTGACTTTTATTTCTCAGGATTACCCTTATCCTAGCAAAAAGTTCTTCAATTTCAAAGGGTTTAGTGATATAGTCATCAGCTCCTATATCGAGTAGCTGTATCTTTGAGATCAGACTATTTTTTGCTGTGAGTACAATTATGGGGATATCAGACTCCTCCCTTATTTTTTTGCAGAGATCTTCCCCTGATATGTTGGGAATCATAAGATCCAAAAGCATTACATTAAAAAAGTTCTTTTGTATCTTTTCTAAAGCACTTTTACCGTCAAAGGCTAGTTCTACCCTGTATCCCTCCCTTAAAAATTCTATCTCTAAAAACTTACTTATTCTTTTATCATCTTCTACTATTAATATTTTCAATTTATCCTCCCTCATATCAATTGTTAAAATAGAGTTTTGAAATAACTCCTGATTCCTCTCTGTTTTTTATCTCCACCTGGAAACCAAGCTTTTCTGAGATCACCTTTACTATAGATAATCCCAGCCCATGACCTGCAATCTCGTTATTTCTGGATTTATCTTCCCTGTAAAACCTGTCAAAGATCCTGTTTAAATTTTCTTCCTCAATATGACTTCCAGAATTTGAAATAGACAAAAAACTGTCACTGATCGTAATCTCCACTTTTTTATTATCCCCATATTTTATGGCATTTTCTATCAAATTAAGGAGTAATAACTTCATTAAAACTTTATCTGTGGATATATCTCTGTCTCCCTCTATCACCAGTTCACTTCCAGGGTATTTTATCAATAATTTCATGTAGATATCCCTTACTAATTTTTTAAAATTCAAAGTTTCCAGAGTGAGTTCTATATCATTTTGAACCAAAAATAAAAGTTTTTCAATGAGTTGTGTACTTTCATTGATGGTATCAGAAATGACTCCTACATACTCCTTTATAATATCTTTATCTCCATCATCTATGGCCCACCGTTCTAGCATCCCTGTATAACCCTTCATCACTGTAAGGGGAGTTTTCATCTCATGAGATGCACTATGAATAAAATCCATCTGCTGGTTTTTTTGATCATTTAGTCTTATGAGCATATTGTTGGTGGCATTGATTATATTTTTATTCTCCTCATAATAATTCTCCTTACTTTCTATCAGTTTAAAACTTTCTCCGTATATATCCAGGTTATTAAATTCTTCTTCTATATTTTTAATCTGAGAAATCATATGTTTATAAAAATATTTATACAGAAATAAAACTGTCAGATTCAATAAGATAAAAACCACTGTAAATATTAAAAATATATCCACAACAAATTTAATGTTGTCCTCTAAATTTTTAACCACAGTCACCTGAACTGAGTTGTTCTCATCATCATAGATAACATCGTTATAGATATAATATTTATAAAGTCCATAAATGGTCACCTTATCCCTTGCAGGGAGATCCTCAAAGACTGTATCTCCTTTTTTTAAATTAAAATTCTTATTTTTTATAATGATAGAAAGGTTTTTAAACCCTGGAACCTCCCCCAATGCATCTTCAACCTTTCCCCTCAAATCCAGTTCCTCTGGATCAGATATCTCTTTTTTTAAAAAATCAACTATAATCTGAACTTCTTTTTTTCCATTTTTTTTGCTGTGATTCCAGCTGAACATGGTTATTTGAATAAATACAGCTAAGATCACAGCTACAATTATGAAATATGACTTCTTTAAATCTTTGCTTATATATTTTTTTTTCATATATTTATCTCCCTTTATATCAAACTTTTTAATAACTTAATTAATCCTTTCAAATTTTTTTTCATTATCCCTTTAAAGTTTAACTTAAATGAACTCTGATTATTTAGTAGTTCCCTTAATAACATATGTAGGGGGAAAGTTTAAATAAATCTTTTTGATTTTAGAGATATTTAAAATAAATTTTTCAACTTTGATGTATATTGAAATAAAATTAACTCTCCTTTATAAAAATCCTTGTTCCTCCTCCTAATTTAACTATAACATCAATTTCTTTAAAATTTATTTCTTTTACTATTTCTCTTGATAAAAAATTTTAACATCTATGACCACTTTTATAAAAATAATAAAATCATCTTTAAATATAATCTTATAAATATCTTCTTGCATCTATTATTAAGGATTATAGCTAACTAAAGATATAATACTACTGTTAAATGAAAGTTTAATGAAAAAACTATTATTGCAATATAAAAAATCAATCATTCTAAATTTCAAAGAAAAAAAGAAATATTTCCGTTTTATAAGTAATTTGATCATAGGACTTAAAAATCAAAGACACTTAAATTAATTTGTTAACAATAAGGTTCTGGTGAATCTTATTTTTGCATGATTGTTGCACCAGAACCATTTTTTAATTATAGAAGAAACTAAAAATAAATATATAGGAGAGACATCTCCTAAAAGGGAGATAAATAAAATGGAATTTAAAGAAGAAAACTTAGGAAATGGGATCATTAAATAATAGAATAGGAATATAAATATCAAGTGCAGAGGATAATAATTTATTATCCCCTTTTACTTAATTAATAAAATTTATGTGGTTTTATTTTTAACAGTATAAATAACACCTGCTATAACTATAATCCCAGCCACAATTTTTTCCAAAGAAATATTTTCTCCTAAAATTAAATAAGATAATATTATAGAGTATAACGGGATTAAATTCATGTAAAGAGAAGTATTTATAGCCCCTATTTTTTTTATCGAAACTTGTTGTAATAAATATGCAAATACAGAAGCAAACACAGCCATATACACCAGGCTATACCATCCTTTTATTGTAACACTTCCTAGATATGAAGCTGGATTATCATAAATCAATCCAGGAATCAACAAAAATGTTGCAAACAATGAAATATATGCTGTAAGTTTTAAAGGTTCCATAGTTTTTAAAGATTTTTTTAAAATTATAAAATTGATAGACATAAAAAATACCGCACCCAGCATAAATAAATCTCCTACATTAAAATTTAAAGATTTAATTACCTCTATGGATCCATTAGTTATTATAAAAAAAACTCCAACTATAGAAATAATTATCCCTAAAAAACTTTTGAAGGAAATTTTTTCTTTTAAAAAAAATAAAGCCATTATTGTAGTCATAACAGGTGTTATAGTCAATATTAAAGAAGTATTTATAGCCGTAGTGTATTTTAGAGCTTTAAAAAACAGCAGTTGGTAACCAGTCATTCCAAAAATAGCTAACAATAGAATACGAAAGATTTCTTTTTTAGGTAGTTTTAATTCAACTTTTCTATAAATCAAAATTAAAAATAATAAGATTGTAGCGATAAAGAACCTATAAAAAGTTAAAGAAAATACCGGGAACTCTTCCACAGAAAACTTTCCTGCAATAAATGCCCCTGAAAAGAATAATGCAGATAAAACCATTGAATAATTTGAAAAAACAAATCCATCTTTTTTTACTAAAGTTACTTTTCCCGACATAAACAACACTCCTTTATTAATTTGATATTATTTAATATACATTGTCTATGTGAAGTTTAAGTGAAGTAAATAAAAAATCTAAAAGAACTTTTTTTACTCTTAGAAAATTTGTTTATAAAAATACTTATCAAAAATATGGTGCTAAAAGTATTTCATTTGTAGACAAAGAACTACTAGATCGGACGAATAGTTAAGAGGACTTCAAATTTTCAGACCATAAAAAGGCACTCCTAAGAGTGCCTTTTTATAATAAAGTTTTTATTTAATTTTTCATTGAAAAATTATAGACTAAAAGATCATTGCTCCAATTACACCAAATATTACAAGGGGTATATTAAAATGTAGGAAGGTCGGGACACATGTATCCCAGATATGATCGTGCTGATTATCTGCATTTAATCCTGCCGTAGGACCCAATGTACTGTCGGAAGCAGGGGATCCCGCATCACCAAGCGCTGCTGCTGTACCTATAAGTATTGCAGTTGCAAGGGGACTAAACCCTAATTTTAAACAAAGAGGTACATAGATAACTGCAATAATAGGAATCGTACCAAAGGAAGTTCCTATCCCCATAGTTATGATCAATCCCAGGATAATCATTATAAGGGAAGCAAAAAATTTACTTTCACCGACTATTCCTGCTGTTACATCAACTAAGGCCTGAACTCCTCCAGTTTCTCTGATTACCGCTCCATAACCTGAGGCAACCAGCATTACAAATGCAATGAATCCCATCATATGTATCCCATTGTTGGTTATATCATTGAGACTCTTCCACTTTATTGCCCCGAAGGTTACCATTATTCCCAGACCTACAATTGCACCTAGAGGCAGAGAACCTATAGTTAACTGTATAACCAAAGCTGTCCCTGCTCCCAGTAAGGCAGCAAAGTGTGATCTTGTAAATTTAATATCTTCATCTTCACTAAGATTAGGTTCAGTAAATTCGACCATTTCGTATTCACGAGGTTTTCGATAACTAATAAATATTGCTACCAAAACACCGACTATCATTCCTATAGCCGGAAAAGCCATCCCCTTCCAGATTATTGATTTAGAAATTTCCATTCCATTTGCCGTCATCTGATCAGCTATAATCCCGTGAAAGATCAGTCCAAATCCCACCGGCAGTGCAATATAAGGAGTTTTCAGACCAAAGGTAAGGGCACAAGCTGCTCCCCTTCTGTCAATTTTCAATATATTCATAATTTTTAATAATGAAGGTATAAGAATTGGGATAAAAGCAATATGAACCGGTATAAGGTTCTGAGATAAGCAACTGATAGATGCAATAATAATTAAAAGCACAGCCCTTTTCCCCTTTATTGTCTTGGCAATTTTTTTAGATAATAATGTAGCCAGGCCGGTTTCATGAATCGCTGTAGCCAGAGCTCCAAGTAATATATAACTAAGTGCCGTTTCAGCATTTCCTCCCATCCCTCCTACTAAGATATTCATAACTTCATTTAAAGGGATACCTGATAGAAGCCCTCCACATAATGCAGCTATAATCAGAGATAGTATGACATTCAGGTTCAAAAGGCATAAAACACTCATCAGAATAACTGATAATAAAACTGGATTTGTTAACATAAAATTTGTTCCTCCTTTTTTCTTTGCTTTTATACAGTAATATAAAGATAATATAGATATACCATATATCTGCTACATGAAATGATATCCTATTACCTAAAAAAATACAACCTTAAAGATTATTTTTAATTTTGTTTTTACGAAAAAAATTAAAAAATAGATTAGGTAGAAACCAGCTGAAACAATTTTATTTATATGAGAAGTTCGTAGTGAAAAAGATTATATTTTGATACTAGAAATAATAAAGATAGGAAAGTATATATTTAGGAAAAAAGAGGAGTTCTAAAACTAAATATAAATAGAAAGAAAGACTTGTAAACTCCTCCCCTCTATCTAATATTATTTTTAAGATAATCTCAAGTTTTTACTTCTCAATTTTTACTTTGTTATTCTTAACAGCATCTCCAAATCCCATATCATTCATATAATCTAATCCACTTATCCTTTTATTAATTCCAACGACACCAGTCCCACTAACTAAGAATATATACGGGAGATCTTCATTTATTTCCTGCATTAATTTATCGTAGATTGGAGCTCTTTCTTCAATTGTATATTTAGTTAATCCTAATTTAGATAATCTATCTACATTTTTATTGGAGTATCCCATAAAGTTATTAGAACCTTCAGTTGTAAACATATTAGTTGGATCAGGATCTGCAATTGTAGTCCAAGATAATGACATAGTATCATATGTAGGATTATCACTGTCAATATCTTTAATTAATGCATTAAAATCTATCAATTGCATATCTACATCTACACCTATTTCATTCCAATTTTGCTTGATAAGTGCAAGCCACGTTTTACCTACCGAACTCTGACCATAACCAGTTGTTGATTTATATGAAAATGCTAATTTTTTACCATTTTTATATCTAAATCCATCTTCACCTAATTTCCATCCATCATCTTCCAATATTTTTTTAGCCTTTTCTGGATCATAATTATAAGGGTTCACATTCTTTGAATAAGCCCAATGCTGAGGTACTAGTGGTTGGTTCACAACTTTAGCATATCCCTCTAATATCTTATCAGCATAAAGCTTTCTATTTAAACCATATGCAAGGGCTTTTCTAAGGGCTTTATCTTTGAAAATATCTTTTTTCAAATTAAATCCAATATATGAATATGAGCCAGGAGGTGTATTTTGAAAATTAACCAAACCATTAACAGAAGCTAATTCTTTTTCTCTGCTCTTTCTACCTGGCAGAGTAGCAATATCCAAGCTTCCTGTTCCTAAAGCTGGGGATGTAGAATCTATTGGTGTATATCTTAATATTATTTTCTTTACATCTGAAGTTCCACTGTGATATTCTCCAAATCTTTCTAAGATAACGTATTCCCCCGGTTTATACTCTGATAATTTATAAGCTCCAGAGCCTATTGGTTTTTCATTCTTAGTTAAATATTGAGTTTTATATTCTTCTGGAGAACTATATTCATAATAATGTTTAGGCATAATTGCAGCTACAAAATTATTTAGTGATCTAGCATTTAAATTTTTCATATTAAAGATAACTGTATATTTATCCGGTGTCTCAATACCACTTATATATCTCGCTTTTCCATCTGCCACTTCTTGAAAACCTTTTATTGAAGCTGATACAAATGAAGATCTTCCGATATCTTCAGGTCTGGCAAATAAACTATAGGTAAATTTAACATCTTCAGATGTAAGCTCTACACCATCTTGAAATTTAATACCTTTTTTCAGATGAAATATATATTGTTTTTTTTCAGGTTTAAATTCATAACTTTCAACTAGATCTCCAGGTTTAAATTTAAAACTATTATTATAAGTCAGTAATGTTTCAAATATGTAACTATTTACTGTATTATCGTAAGTTGTAGATGATAATCCTGGATTGAACTTACCATCAAATTTGCCACTTACCGCTATACTAACTGTCCCTTCCCTTTCCTTAGCAGGATTTTCAACTTTTTTTTCTACAGCTGTACTAGCAGCTGCCTCTCCCTTTGTTTTTTCCTTGTCTTGTCCACAAGCAAGCAAGGTTAATCCCATAATAGTTAATAATAATATTTTCTTCATTTTCCTCCTTTGTATAATGAAATAGAGCTATATAAGCGCTATCTCTAATTTAATTAATTTAAACCTAATATTTTCTGCAATTAAAAATTGGTATCTATTATCAGTTAAATTATAGATTTCTTTCAAATTTAAAGAAACTATAAAAAATGCCTGTTAAAAAGACTATTTAGTTTTTTAACAGGCGTTTTTACTTAGTATTTTAGTAAAAAAAATAAAATAATGCAGCCATACCCACAATTCCTGCTATAAGCAGGCACAATAGGGGAACTGTTTTTTTATAAAGGTTCATTACTAAAAAAAATATCTCTTTATTTGTAATAGTTTCCCTGTTAAAATCTATATTTTTCTTTTCTTTATCGGTGAATTCACTATATTTTTTTAATTTCTTCATATCATTCCCTTATTTTAAAAATCAATCTACCTTATAACAGGCTATAAAATGTCCATCTCTAACTTCAATCATAACAGATTCTGTGTCTCTCTTCTTTGGATCCCTATCATCAATTTTATAACCAGCTGGTATCTTTACCCATTCCGGTGTTTTTTCACTTACATAGTTCTTTGTATTCTTTCTCGGGTGGGACTTCGGTATTGCAGATAATAGTTTTTTAGTATAAAAGTGAACAGGTGATTCAAATAATTTATTTGTTTCTGCCAACTCTACTATCCTTCCAAAATACATTACCGCTATCCTGTCAGATATATGTTTTACAACTGACAGATCGTGGGTTATAAAAAGATATGTAAGTTCCTCCTCTTTTTGCAGATCCTTCAACAAATTTATTACCTTTGCCTGTACCGAAACATCCAGAGCTGATACAGACTCATCACAGACAATAAATTTAGGATTTAGAGCTAATGCTCTGGCTATTCCTATCCTTTGCCGCTGCCCACCACTAAATTCATGGGGATACCTGGTCAAATGATCGGGATCTACACCGCATCTGCTGGCTGTTTCCCTGACATGGTCATATAATTCATCTTTTTTCTTCATCTTATGAAACCTGACTGCTTCTCCAATGGTTTGCTCTACAGTGAGTCTTGGATTTAACGAGGAATAAGGATCCTGAAATATTATCTGCATCTCCTTTCTCAGTTCATTCATCTTTTTCTTATCTGCGTCATGGATATTAGTGCCTCCATAAAAAACTTCCCCGCCACTTTTTTCATATAAGTTCATCAAGGTTCTTCCAAGGGTAGATTTTCCACACCCAGATTCTCCTACAAGTCCTAAGGTTTCCCCTTTTTTTATATCAAAAGTTACTCCATCCACAGCTTTTACATGATCTACTGTTCTTCTCAATACACCTTTTTTTATTGGATAGTATTTTTTTAAATCCTGTACTTCTATTAAGTTTAATCCTAAATTCTCATTCATTAATCAACCTCTTTTTTTAGATGAACTCTCAGCTCTCTATTTTCTAATGTTATCATCTGGGTCTCATCCTCATAATAAATTTCATCTGTAATTTCATAGTTCCCATCTCGATCTATTACTATAGGGTGTCCGATTTTTTCCGGCATTGAATATAATTCCTCACTATCAGTATCTATACTTGGCATAGAATTCATCAGTCCCACCGTATATGGATGGATAGGGTTGTCAAATAGATCATCGATTGTAGCTACCTCCATAACCTTTCCCCTGTACATAACTACTACTCTATCAGCTACCTCTGCAATTACTCCTAGATCGTGTGTTATAAATATAGTAGAAGTTTTGAATTCCTCCTTTATATCCTTTAATAGTTTTAGGATCTCTGCCTGAATTGTAACATCCAGAGCTGTGGTAGGTTCATCTGCAATAAGTAGCTTTGGTTCACATAAAAGTGCCATTGCTATTACTACCCTCTGCCTTTGTCCACCACTTAAGTTGTGTGGATATCCATTATAAACTCTTTCTGGTCCTGCTATCCCTACTTTTTCTAACATTCCGATAGCTTTTGCCTTGGCATCTTTTTTGGATAATTTCTGGTGAAAAAAGAGTACCTCTGTAAGCTGATCACCAATAGTTAATACTGGGTTCAGAGATGTCATGGGCTCTTGAAAGATAACCGACATATCACTTCCCCTCATATTTCTAAGTTTATCAGGATCCATGGAGAATAGGTTATCACCTTGAAACCTTATCTCTCCTCCCTCTATAAACCCTGGCGGCATAGGAACAATCCCCATTATTGCCATGGTAGTAACACTCTTTCCACTTCCGGATTCTCCTACTATTCCCAGAGTCTCCCCTTCATACATATCAAAACTAACACCATCTACGGCTTTTACTATAGATTTATCCTCTTCTAATCTAAAATAAAACTTTAAATCATCTATTTCTAATATTTTTTTCATGAATCAACCTCATTATTTTGATTTTGGATCCAGTGCATATCTAAGCCCTGATCCTACTAAGTTAAAGCACATTACCGTAATAAATATAGCTACTCCTGGAGTTACCCATATCCACCAATAATTCTGGATTGTGTAGATCGATCTGGCTCCATTTATCATATTTCCCCATGTAGCAGCTGTAGGAGAAACCAATCCTAAGAAGGATAGTGTTGATTCACTTAATATTGCCCCTGCCATTCCCAACGTGATTGAAATAATTAGATATGATATTGTATTCGGTACCAAATGTACAAATATTTTCCTGGCATCGCTAAGTCCCAATGCCTTTGTAGCCAACATAAATTCCTGTTCCCGGAGGGTTAGAAGCTGACCTCTTATCTGTCTTGCGATTCCTGTCCACCCTACAACTCCTAAGACTATCATAATCATATAAATATTGGGTCCTGTAATAGCTATCAATGTGATAAGTAGTACCATTACCGGTAGTACATTTATTACCTCGATAATCCTCATAATAATATTATCTATTGCTCCTCCATAGTAACCTGCTATTCCACCCATTATTACTCCCAATGTAGTAGAGATACTTACTGCTACCAGACCTATTGTCAATGAGATCCTACTTCCATATAGAAGTCTGATAAATACATCCCTTCCAGATTCATCGGTTCCTAAGATGTGGTTTCCCCCTGGTGAAAACGGAGAACCATTCATTAGTACATCCATATCTATATCATCGGGACCTATCCCAAGAGCCTTTGATATTAAAGGTGTAAATAATGCAAGTACTGCAATACATCCTAATAAAGTTAGTGCTGTTAGTGCTATTTTATCTCTTTTAAATCTCTTCAGCATAATTGCTAAAGGAGATTTTGATTTATTATTCATCATCCCTCTCCCTTATTATTTAATCTAACTTAACTCTAGGGTCTACAATACCATAGACAATATCTGAGATTAAGTACCCCAATAACATCAACGTTGCAAAAAACATATTTGTTGCCATGATAAGGGGATAATCTCTAAAGGTTACCGCTCCTAAAGCTATGGTTCCCATACCAGGCCAGGCAAACATACTCTCTATAATGATACTTCCTCCAAATAAACCTCCTAATATCCCTGAAAACATAGTTACTATAGGGATCAATGTATTTCTAAAGGCATGTTTATAGATAACGGTCCTCTGAGGAAGTCCCTTTGCTCTAGCTGTTCTTACATAATCTTGACTGAGTACATTTAACATAAATGATCTAACAAACAGAACCATCCCTGCTATTCCAGTAGTTACCATAACGATCAATGGTAAAGATGCATGGCGTAAAACATCAAAGAAATAATCTACCCCTGCATATCCTCCTCCTGGTGTTACCATCCCAGAAAATGGAAATAACCCAAAATCCATAGCTAATTTTTTTATAACCAAAAGAGCTATAAAAAATGATGGACATGATATCCCTGCCAGAGTTATTAACCCAATGGCTTTATCGATATATGTATTATGTTTTACAGCTGAGATAACCCCCAGTGGTATAGAAATTAAGTTTGATATTATAATTGCCGGGACTGCCAGGGTGAAACTATTCCACATATAGGTCTTTATAACTTCTACAGTTGGTTTACTGAACTGGATTGAATACCCCATATCTCCATGGAGTGCTGCCCATAGCCAATAAAAATACCTCTTATATACTGGCTGGTCCAATCCATATTGTGCCCGCAATTTTGCCATCATTGCGTCGGTCATATTTGGATCCATCTGACTTCCCACAGGATCTCCAGGTGCAAATGCAAATATGGTATATATCATAACCGACATTACAAACAATACAAATATTGATACTATGACTCTTCTAATTATGTACTTTAACATCTTCTCCCCCAATCTTTAAATTTATTCTCTGATAGAGGGGATAGAAAAATTTTCCCCCCTATCAATATTATTTTTAAGTAGTATAAAGTTTTATCTTTCGAGTTTAACTGTATTATCCATAACTGCATCTCCAATAGCCATGTCGTTCATATAATCCAGTCCGCCTATCCTTTTATTGATTCCCTGTACTCCTGTTGAACTAGTTGTAAAGATATACGGCAGATCCTCATTTATTTGCTGCATCATCTTATCATAAACTTGAACTCTCTCCTCACTGGTATTTTTAGCTAACCCCTCTAGACACAATTTGTCTACAATACTATTGGAATACCCCACAAAGTTATTAGATCCACCTGTTTTAAAGGTATTGGATTGATCTGGATCTGCAATTGTAGACCATCCTAACATCACAGTATCAAATGTAGGTTTTTCACTGAAAAGGTCTTTAATCATTGCATTAAAATCTACCAACTGGATATCTACGTCTACACCAATATCTTTCCAATTTTGTTTTATTAGGGCTATCCACGTTTTACCTTCGGAACTCTGGCCACTGGTAGCTGACGTTTTAAGGGAGAAAGCTAATTTTTTGCCATCCTTATATCTGAATCCATCACTGCCTACCTTCCAACCATCGTCTTCTAACATCTTCTTAGCCTTTTCAGGGTTGTAAGCATAATCATTTACGTTTTTAGAGCTGGCCCAATGCTGGGGAACTAAAGGCTGATTTACTACTTTTGCATAGCCTTCCAAAACTTTATCTGCGTAAAGTTCCCTGTTTAACCCATAAGCCAATGCCTGCCTTACCGACTTATCCTTAAACTTATCCTTTCTCAGGTTAAACCCAATATATCCATATCCACCTGCAGGAGTGTTTTGGAAGTTAACAAGGTTATTTGAGGAAGCCAGTTCCTTCTCCTTACTCTTTCTGCCAGGAAGACCCGCTATATCTAAGTCTCCAGTTCCTAAAGCTGGAGATACAGAGTCACTAGGAATATATCTGATTACTATTTTTTGAACCTCTGAAGGTCCCTGGTGGAAATCTGCAAACCTGTCTAAGATAACATATTCCCCCGGTTTATATTCGGTTAATTTATATGGTCCCGATCCCAATGGAGTCTCATTTTTAGTTAAAAACTCAGTTTTATAGTCTTCCGCTTTTGCATATTCATAGTAGTGTTTAGGCATTATCCTAGAGACAAAGTTATTGAGGGATCTGGCATTGGCCTCTGTCATATTAAAGATAACTGTATATTTATCTGGAGTTTCAATCCCGCTTATATATCTCACTTTCCCATCTGCTACCTCTTGGAACCCCTTTATAGAAGCTGAGGCAAAGGATGATCTTCCATCATACTCAGGTCTTGCATACAGACTGTAGGTAAACTTTACATCTTCAGATGTGAGCTCTACCCCATCTTGGAACTTGGTCCCTTTTTTTAGATGGAAGATAAACTGCATCGTCTCAGGTTTATATTCATAGCTCTCTACTAGACTTCCAGGTTTAAATTTAAAATCATTCCCATAACTTAACATTGTTTCAAAAATATAGCTGTTTACCATAGTATCATAAGATGTAGATGATAGAGATGGATTGAACTTCCCCTCAAATTTAGCTGTTATAGCTAAATTAATAGTTCCCTCCCTTTTTTTAGCCGGATTTTCAACTTTTTTTTCTACTACTGTGTTGGCACTTGCATTACTATTTTCTTTGGTTTCTTGATTGTCCTGTCCGCATGCAAGCAAAGCTAAAATCATGGTACTTAGTAATAATATTTTTTTCATTTTTTACCTCCCTAGTAAGATTTGTCAATTCGAGTTTAGTATATTTTTAAGATATATCCAAGTTTTTTTATCATTATTTAATTTTAATGTTTAAGATACAAGTTTTTTCTAGATTGAAACCATTTTAAACGCAACAAAAACCCTCAAACTAAGATCACAAAGGAAAGTTTTTTAGCTTTAAAATATTTTTTGGACACAAACTAAGGTCTGACTTTAATATTCTAACTTGTCTTTTGAACCTAATTTTTTTTCTAGATATTACTCTACTTCCTAGAATATTTCTCACTAGTTTCGTCGTGCCCATCATGCCCGTCAGACATATACTTTACTCTAATCCAAAAATGAATTTATATACTTGTTAATAATTATATGTTAATATATTTGTATAGCATGTGTTATATCTCCCTGTGGAGTTGTTGTGGTGACAATATTATATGACGTAGGCTATTTTTTTATCGGACTAACAAATCAGATAAAAACTAAAGGAAGAAAATAAAAACAGGCAAATTTAAAATATAGAAAATTTTTTAAATTTGAAAAATGAGGAGGTTCTTATGAAGAAGAATCTAAAAAAAGGTTTTTCAGCACTGGAATTATTGATAATAGTAGCAATAATAGGAATATTAGCAACAACAGTGGTACCTAAAATTCTAAATAATTTAAACAAAGCAAAGGTGGCAAAGGTATCTCAAAAACTAGGGTTAATCAGATTAAAATTGTCATTTGAAGAAAGTTTAGCGGAAGAATTTCCGGATCTGGCAAACAACGATACCGACCTGAAAAATACATTTGATGTGAAATCTACTGAACCCTTTTCATTTAATGAGGAAGGCTACGAAGAAACAGATAATATCGTGATATTCAGGGACAATAAAGGGGGCTGGATATATAATAGGGAAAATGGAGAGGTCTATGCCAACCTTCCCAATGGAGCATATACATCAGATGTCGACAATGAAATTTGGGGAGGAGAAACAGTTCCAATTCCTAAAATAAATTATACCGATACTCTATCCTACGGAAAATTAAAATTTTTAAATGAAGACGGAGAATGGGAAGATATGGTCGACGGGGAGACCTACCCGGCAGATGTAGAAATCGCATATTTTCCAGATTCAAGTAGTATTTCAGACGATACAAACCAGGTAAATATCGGTACAACCCCTGGAGAAACAGTTAGCTTAAGTGATTGGGGAACAGTTAACGGAAACACAGCAGTTTTGGAATCTGATGGGACAACTATTACAACTACAGTTTCATCTGGAATTTTAGAAGCATTTAACGGACCAAATAGTCATCTTGGAGCTGGAATAGGAACTTCTAATGGTGCATCAGGACTAAGTTCAGGTGATAATCTAAGAATAGATATAGACGGTGAAAATATAAATAAGGTTATCTTCACTTTAGACGGATTGGGAGGGTATTTTGATGCCAGTAGTTCCCATGCTACTCAGGTAGAAATTTCTGCCTTTGATGAAGGTGGAAACTTGATAGAAACACAGAGCAGTTATAGGGAGTCAGGATCATATTCAGATCAATATTCTTTTGAAATAACACAGCCCGTTTCTTATTTTGAGCTGGGAACAAAAGGAAGCAACGGTACCTATGTAGTACAAAATGTAAATTTAATAAGAAGTGCCCAGGATCAGGTTAATTTAACGATTCAAAATCCCGATGGGACAACAGAAGTAATATCTAAGGATATCCTTTTAGACGGGACAAATTCAGATGAAATTGTTACCATAAAAGAAAAACCAAAAGAAGAAGGCGAAGAGGATAATGGATAAGAAAAGAGACCCGTATCAAAGGCGGAAACTTTGGAAAACTTAATTTGTAAGACGACTCAGTAGAGTATTTACTGTGTAGCTAGATAACATTTAGAAAAAGAATTTAATTTTTACCAACCTAACCAAAAAAGAACCTAACCGTTACTAGGTTAGGTTCTTAAATATTTTCTAATTCTTAGGAAGTCTGTATACTCCTCTATTTAATCCATCTTGTACAGCAGATCTTATTTTCCCTCCACGAACAGTTGCTCCTGCCATGGGAATGTTTTCCGGTGTATATAGATCAGGCATTGTCTCCTCTAAATTTTTCCCTACTAAATGATTTAAAGCAGAAACATATTTTTCTTTCTCCTTTTTTAACTTAGGATCTTTCATATAATTTTGACCTTTAAAATTCAACATCCTCATAGATGCTTTCTTTACAATATCATTTTCAAGATCAAACTGGACATTCACTTGAACTTCTCCATTATAATTGCTGTCCCGATCGATAAAATTTCCTCTATAGGTTCCATCTGAATAAGTAGACCCAAAAGTAACTGCTGATACGGCGATAAGTGTGATTAAAATAATAATTTTTTTCATCTCTTTCCTCCTAATATTGTTTGTTGTTATGTAACCAAAATAATAATACCATAATTTAATTTGTTTTTCAAACTTTTTGTAGACTTAATCAAATTAAATTTGATATACTATAAAAAAAAGGAGTAAAGATGAAAAATTATAAGTTAAAAGATAAGATGTTTGAAATATGTCTCGGATTATTTTTTTTAATAGGAATATCTCTCAGTATCTGGGATAGTACCTCTAAAGAAAATTTAATCGGAACCGGTAAAGGTTATAAAGGTCCCATAGAAGTAGAAGTTACTTTGAGGGGAGAAAAAATAGTAGGTATAAAAATATTAAAAGAAAATGAAACAGAAGGGATAAAAGAAAAAGCATTTCGCGGCACTATAAACGACGTTATAAAAAAACAAAGTATCGCAATAGATAGTATAGCAGGAGCTAGTTATTCTTGTGTTGGTTTAAAAAAAGCTATTTTAAATGCTGTAGAACCCAAACAAATTTTTAACAGTGAAGAGGTTCAGCCCTACTTAAAGATAACGAGTGATTTTCTAGATAACGATTAAATATTTATTTTTTCAAATTTAAAAAAAATTTAAACTTTTTAACCACCTTTTACGACTAATTAGTATAAGTAAATGAAAATAATATTTTTTTCGTTTCTTTCTTTCCTAAATAAAAAATAAAAAACTCCTAACTGTACGACTATTATAGATAGGAGTTTTTTATTTTTTTGATTTATAGCTCCAGTGATAAACTGAAATTTTTACACTAAACTCATAAAGAAAAAACAGATAGATTCTAAAGTTTTCGCTTTTAATATGAGCTACCGATGCCACGATTATTAAAGTTAAGTTTAATTAAAACTAAATTTTAAATGTGGATAGCAAGAAAAAGTATCCAAAAAATGCCAAACTTTGAAAATTGTTCCTAAGTAAAATATTCGCATATCTGAAATAAACTCGTATTAAAGAGGAACTCTTTAGAAATTTCTTCCCTTCTTTTATGGATTTTTACAGATATTCAGATTATCTTTCTCTTAACTTTTTTATTAAAATCGAACCAAAAGATTTACCTCTGTGTATCTCCCTGTCCATTGTTTTTATTCTTACTTCCCTCTCCCCCCAGATAATAAATATTAGAAATAAGAAAAATCCTAAAAGATTTAGTTAACAGGTGCAGCTACAGTTGAAGGTTCTTTCTTTAAGTATAACCAATAGTAAGCAATAGGTACAAATATTCCACCAGAGAGTATATTTCCAATAGTTACAGGAATATAGTTATTCATAAACATATTTGAAATACCAACAGTTTCAGGTGAAACCATCCATCCAGCAGTAATAACAAACATATTAGCAACCACATGCTGATATCCAGAAAGAGCAAACATCATTATAGGGAACCAGCAAAGCCATAGTTTTCCAGTGGCATCAGTAGCAGCAAAGGTCATCCAAACAGCTAAAGCTACAACAATATTACATAAAAAACCACTGGCAACAGCTTGAGCAAAGCCTAAATGAACCTTACCTTCTGCAATAGCCACAACTTTGGCAGCCATAGGAGCACTCTTGAATACTCCACCAACAATAGCAACCCATGCAATAAAGACACTTCCTACAAAGTTACCTAACCAAACCATAGCCCAGTTTCTCAAAACATCCTTGAGAGATGAATCGCCGGTAATATAAGCAATAAAAGCTAAGTTATTACCTGTAAATAGTGATCCCCCCGCAAATAAAACTAGCATGATTCCAACCGGGAATACAGCAGCTCCAAGAAGTTTAGAAAGTCCAGGATCCACATTGGCTCCAAGAGACTGGGTAACTGTAATATACGCGATGAAAGCTAATCCGATAAAAATACCCGCCATAATCCCCAGTACGAATATTTTTGATGATTTTGTTTTTGTTTTTTTGATAGCCATTTGTACAACTGCTTCGGCTACCTCCGCTGTGTTTAAAAAAGTTTTTGACATAATTTCCTCCGTTTTATTTAATTTTTATGATAGGTTAATTCCCCCCTGCTGGTATTTTAGGATTCAATAAAAAATTATTAAATTAAGATCCTAACTAAATCAACCCTACAAGGGGTATATTACTATTTTTATTTTTCTAAGTCAATTTTTTTAGTACTACTGTGTTATTTTTTTGTGAAAGAAATATTTTTGTAAAAAAATATAAAATTCCAACTTTATATTTTTAAGGCGTTCTGTGCAAAAAACATGTTTTTTTTTTCACTACCAATAAAAAAAATATTTTTTTCTAAACATTTAGTATATAATTAATACAATTAGTATCGATTGAAAACGAATTTAAGTAAAATAAAATAAATTTTTATAGATTTTTAAGGGGGGATATTTAAGGTGGATAATGGATACATTGATAACATATTATCTGATTTTAATTTTAGTAAGATAGAGCTACTTCCAATTCTTACTGAGATTCAAAGACAAAATAAAGACAATTATATTTCAGATGATATATCTGATTATGTGGCTACAAAATTAAAGATGCCAAAAGCTAGGGTAGATGAGGTGATCACATTTTTCTCAGCTATAAACACCTGCAAAAAAGGAAAGTTCGTTTTACAACTATGTGAGAGTACTGTCTGCGGTGTCAAGAAAAAGCATCTCATGGGAGAAGCTATTGAAAAAAAATTAAATATTAAATTAGGAGAAACTACCTCTGATAATTTATTTACTTTCGAACATACTCCATGTTTTGGAGCTTGCGATATTGCACCTGCTATGAGAGTTAATGGTATAGTTCATGGAAATCTCACAGTTGAGAAGATAATAGACCTAATAGATCAACTTTCTGGGGACGGTGAGAACAATAAATAATAAATTTAATATTAAGATGATCAGTGAAAATTTTGGTCAATATAAATATAATGAGATCGATAAATATATAGAGCTCGGTGGATTTACCGGCCTTAAAGTAGCCTTTGAAAAAGGAAAACAACATGTTATAGAGGAATTAAAAATTTCCGGACTTCGTGGAAGAGGGGGAGCTGCTTTTCCTACTTGGCAAAAATGGGAAGGGGGAACTCGTGAGTTAGATGAAGAAACTTTTGTTATTTGTAATGCCGATGAGGGAGAACCTGCCACATTTAAGGACAGGGAACTATTGTTACAGGATCCTTATAAAGTTATTGAAGGTCTAACTATTTCCGGGTATATGCGAAGTGCAAAAACAGGAGCTATTTATTTAAGGGAAGAATATACATATATGAAACATCAGCTGGAAACTGCCATTGAACTATCCAGAAAAAAAGGATATTTAGGAAAAAATATATTAGGAACAGGGTTTGATTTTGATATCAGAGTATTTTCAGGAGCTGGAGCTTATGTTTGCGGTGAAGGATCTGCTCTTATTGAATCTATGGAAGGTAAAGCAGGGAAACCCAGACTTAAACCACCTAGAATCGGATCTAAAGGATACCTTCAAATGCCTACACAATCTAATAACGTTGAAAGTTTAGCAGTAGCTGCTACTATTCTTAAAATAGGAGCTTCTGAATATGCCAAACACGGATATGGAGATAGTATCGGGACTAAATTAATCAGCATCTGTGGTAACGTCAACAAACCTGCTGTATATGAGATCCCATTTGGTATTACTCTCAGACAAATTATTGAAGATGTAGCCGGGGGCGTTGAAGACAATAAAAAAGTTAAGTTTCTGCAGCTTGGAGGAGTTTCCGGTCCCCTTGTACCTGCCAGTCTATTAGATACTAGATATACATATGAAGATCTTTGGGATCTGGATCTTGGAATAGGATCAGGTGCTATCTTAGTGGCCGACGAAGATATGTCAGTTATAGAATATATTAAACTAGCCAATGATTTTTTCCATCATGAATCTTGCGGAAAATGTATTCCCTGCAGAGAAGGAGTTCATGCATATAAAAAAATAATAGATAAACTTATAAATAGAACTGCAAAAAAAAGTGATATAGATTATCTTTTAGAGGTTGGAGCTCTCATGAAGGAAACTTCTTTCTGTGGTCTTGGCCAGACAGCGGCTACTCCTGTTTTAAAAGCTATTAAATACTTCAAAGATGAACTATATACAGCAACAATTGATTAACTAAAAAATTTTATGCCCTAGGAGGAAAATGTGGAAAACTCGGTTAAAATTACTATAAATGATAAAGAATACAGCTTCCCTAAACATACAAAAGTTTTAAGAGCCTGTGAAGATATAGGTATCAAAATTCCCACTTTTTGTGATGATAAAAGACTTGTTCCAACAGGAGCTTGCAGGATGTGTGTTGTAGAGATAGGTACTGGAAGAAGGTCAAAACTTCAAACTTCATGTTCAACAGAAGTTAAAGAGGGAATGATTATCAAAACAGAAACAGAAAAAGTGGCAAATGCCAGAAAAACTATATTAAAACTTCTTTGGGCCAGTCATCCCAATGAATGTCCCACTTGCGAAAAATCAGGAGAATGTAAGTTACAGGATTACTCCTACGAATATGGTGTTGATATCGATGCCATTGCTGATATTCAGGAACATAGAGGTATTCCTAAAAATAAAGATGCTAAATTTTATTCAATTGACAGCAATAAATGCATCTCTTGTAATAAATGTGTAAGAATTTGCAGTCAGCTGCAATGTAATGATGCATTGGGACTAAATAATAGAGGTCCCCATACTGTTGTTGATAGAGCGAGTTTTGATGGAAATACCAATTGTACAGAGTGTGGAGCCTGTGTTCATGCATGTCCTGTGGGATCTCTTATGCCTAAATCTAAAGAAAAATTTAGAAATTGGCAGGTTCAAAAAACCCAGACAACATGCTCATATTGTGGTGTAGGCTGCCAGTTAAATTTAGTTACAAAAGATAATAAAGTTGTTAGAGTTGATCCTGTTATGGATAAGGTCAACAATGGTCTTTACTGTGTTAAGGGCGTTTTTGCATACAACTTTATCAATCATAGAGATAGACTTAAAACTCCTTTAATAAGAAAAGACGGGAAATTAACTGAATGTTCTTGGGAAGAAGCCTATGAAGCCATTGATTTTAATAGAAAGAAAACATTAGCTGAAAAAGGCGGAGCCGGATTTGCCGGGCTGGCCAGTGCCAGAACAACAAATGAAGATAACTACCTTTTCCAAAAAATGGTTAGAGCCGGATTCCAGACAAATTCTATAGATCATTGTGCCCGTCTCTGACATTCTTCTACAGTTGCAGGTCTTGCAGCTATGCTTGGTAGTGGAGCCATGACAAATTCCATAGAAGAAGTAGTAGATAACGATACTATATTTGTAATCGGAAGTAATACAACAGAAGCTCACCCTGTTATTGGAGCCTCTATAAAACAAGCCGTAAGAAAGGGAGCAAAATTAATAGTTGCTGATCCTGTTAGAATTAAATTAGCTGAAATTGCAGACTGCTATCTTCAAATTCAACCTGGTTCAAACACTGCCCTTTTAAATGGAATGATGAATTATATTATAGAAAACAACCTCCAGGATCAGGAGTATATAGATAAAAAAGTTAATAATTTTGAACTTTTAAAAGAAACTGTCAAGGAATATACATTGGAAAAAACATCAAAAATATGCGGCGTAGAAGAGGAACTTATTGCAAAAGCTGCCAGAATATATGCTGATAGTCCTGCTGCAGGTCTATACTATGCAATGGGAATTACACAACATTCAACAGGTGTTAATAATGTAAAATCTTGTGTAAACTTAGCTCTGACTTGTGGAAATATAGGAAAAGCCAACGCAGGGGTTAATCCTCTGAGAGGACAAAATAATGTTCAGGGAGCTTGTGATATGGGAGCTCTTCCAAATAAATTTCCCGGTTATCAAAATGTTATTGATTCAGAGGCTATAAATAAATTTCAAACTGCATGGGATGCAAAACTCAGCACAACTAACGGAATGAGATTACCAGAAATGATGGATAAAGCTGCCAATGGAGAGTTAGGATTTATGTATATTGTAGGAGAAAATCCTATGATCTCTGATCCCGATACACATCATGTAACTAAGGCATTAAAAACAGTAGATTTCTTAGTTGTCCAAGATATTTTCTTAACAGAAACAGCTGAACTGGCAGATGTTGTATTACCTGCAGCTACATTCGCTGAAAAAGACGGGACATTCACAAATACAGAAAGAAGGGTTCAAAGGGTAAGAAGAGCTATTAATTCCATTGGGAATTCTAAACCGGATTGGGTTATCTTCAGTGAACTTTTAGAAAAATTTGGAATAGATCCTAAAGATAGATACAAAACTTCTAAAGATGTATTTGAAGAATTGTCATCTTTAACTCCTCAATACAATGGAATTTCATACGATAGAATTGATTCTCTAGGATTACAATGGCCTTGTCCTACAAAAGACCATCCTGGGACTCAATTTTTACATAAGGATAAGTTTATGAAAGGTGAAAAAGTAGAATTTATGCCTGTAAAATATATAGACCCCATAGAAAAAGCAACTGAAGAATATCCTATTATAATGACAACAGGGAGGATATTAGAGCATTATCATACCAGGACTATGACTATGAAAACTGATGAAATAGATAGTGAATTTAAATCCAGCTGGTTAAGTCTTTCTCGTGAGCTAGCCGATGAACTAGAGATAGAACATGAAGACAATATTATTGTTAACTCACCTAGGGGACAAATATTTACTGTAGCTAATATCTCTAATGATGTTTCTGGAAAAACAGTATTTATGCCATTCCACTTTGGAAATGGAGCAAATGTATTAACAAATGGTCAAGCCTTAGACCCTGTATGCAGCATACCTGAATTAAAAGTTACTGCTATAAATATCACTAAAGCTTAATTTTGTATAATCTTTTTATTGTAACAGATAATAAATTATGAATAATTTACGGTAGGTTGTTTAAACAACCTACCTATTTTTTTATTTGACAATATCCTTCATTCCTTATACATAGAATAGAATTTGATTTATTTTTAAAACTAAAACCATACACGAAGCTCACGAAGACAAAATGGTTATTGCTTCGGTTTCTTTTTGACACCATAATTTTCTTATAACTAGAAGAAAATTTCGTACTCATCAATCGAGAAACCATAAGATGGAGGCGTTCGCATAGATGTGTCTGTTTGCAGGCAGGAGGGGGATTGCTTCCTGCTTTTCTTTGCTTAAATTTTGATAAATTTTAAATTAATTATTCGTAAAAAGAAATGGAATAAAAAAATATAAGAATCAAAATATGGTCTATCTGATATAAAAGTAAAATAAATTTGCACATGGGCATAGACCATGATATATAATCTAGTCATTCAAATTAAAAAAAATTTATTTTTTTAAAATATTTTTTCTAAAACCTAAATATGAATTTATACTATAAAACCTTAGATTAGGATAGTCTAAAAAAGTATTTTTATTCCCTTTTGGAATCACTAATCTTTAAAACAGAACTAAAATTGATCTTCTTCTCTCTATTTTTTTTAAGTTTTGCGTCATTTTTTTTATTTAATTTAATATTTGTTTAATTATTTTATAGCTTTAGAGGGTATCGGAGAGCCCAAAAATATTATATACTTTAGATCGAATAATTTTATTTTTATAATACCTTTTTGAATTTTTTCAAAAATAGAGGTGATTTATAATAAAAATAAAATATAAACAAGGAGGAGAGCAAAATTTTAAAAGAATTATTAACACCATCAAACACACTTTTTACACTACTAATGGTTGGTTTATCTATTCGATCTGCTTGGAGAATAAATAAATACCCTAAAAAATCATCAGTATCACCTGGAATCATAGCAGCACTAGGAATCATAGGAACATTTTTTGGAATATTTATTGGGTTAATGAAGTTCGACTCCAACGAATTGGAAGCCAGTGTTCCAAATCTAATAAATGGAATGAGAACAGCATTTTTTACATCGTTACTTGGTTTAACATTCTCAAATATTTTAAAAGGATGGAAAGCTCATAAGATTAATCAACTTAGTAAAAATGAGAACAAAGAAGAGGATGTCTCTTTAGAAAGAATCGCAGAATTGATGAATATTATTAAAAGCTCTGTAATACAAAGTAATGAAGAATTAGTTAATAATATTAAAGAGATGAACAAAGGACAAGAAATTACCCAAATGAAAAATCAAGAATCCATGGACAGAATGGTCAAGGCACTAGTTGGTGATAGCGAAACCTCTATGACTACTCAAATGAAATTAATGCGTACTGACCTCGTAGATTCACAAAGAGAAGCACAGACTCTTTTAAATAGTGGATTAGATAAAATGGTAACACAATTAGGAAATTTAGTTGAAAGTAACAATGCAATTAGTAAAGAAATTGAAAAAGGAAATGAAGAATTAATCACTGAATTTAGAAGCTTTGCTAAAGATATGGCAGAAAATAATATGAAAGCATTTATAGATGCAATCGAAAAATCAATTAAAGATCTTAACACTCAATTAAAGGAACAATTTGGTGAAAATTTTAAACAATTAAATATAGCAGTTGAAAAATTATTAGAATGGCAAGTTCATTATAAAGAAACTATCGAACAAACTAATTCAACTCAAATTGAGTTATACGAAGGTATGTCTCAAGCAAGAAATCTTGTTAGTGAAATAATGGAAAATACTAAGCCAATAATAGAGGTTGCCAATAGATTGGGAGATAAAATAGTAACTTTTGATACTCAAGAACAAAAATTAAATTCTTCTATAGAAACCCTAAATAAAGTTTCTGAACATGCAGACATTCTCTTACCTAATCTAGATAATTACATTAAAAATTATCATGAGGGAAGCCAAATAACACTAAATAATATTGAAGAAAATTTAAATGTTGTATATAAAAATATAGAAGGTTATATTAAGAGTTCCGATGATAAAATCAGAGAAAATAGCATACAAGCAACAAATAGAATAACTGATCATGTTGTAGAGACAACTAAAAAAGGAATAGAAGAAGTTAATAGATCTTCAAACACTGTATTAAATGCCGTCGCTACGATACATGAAAAAGCGACAAATGAAATAACAGGATTATCTGGACTTATAGATAATAAAGTCGAAAAAATGATAGAAATAGTAAGTAAAACATCTAATAATTTATTTGAAAACACAGATAAACTATTAACCAATATAACTTCTACTACAAATAAAATTGAAGCTCAAATTTTAGAGAATGCAAATAATTTAGATCAAAGTAGAAATGAGATTTTAAAATTAACTAAAGTAGCAACCACTAATATCACTGAACAACAAAAACAAATCATGAATGCAATTAATGATATTACACAGGGAATAAAAAATACGAGTAACTTAAACCTTCAGGCTATTGAAAAGCAAATTGAAGTAATGGAAAAAGCCGTAACGAAGTTAGAGAATGAAGGATTTACAATAACTAAAAAAATATCTGATAATATTCAAGTTATGGTTGAAAACAACAATAAAAACCTTGAAACTAGTGTGAATAACTTAAACTCTCAATTAGGAGTATCATTAAATACATCTTTAGAATCATTAGGAAACCAATTAGCATCTGTATCAGAAAAATTTGTAACAGATTATACACCACTAACAAGAGAATTACAAAAAGTTGTAGAAATTGCAAAGAGGGTGGGATAACTAATGGCTACAGAATATGTTGAGGACTTTTGGCCATCGATATCAGATTTAATGGCCGGCCTTATGATGATTTTTATGTTAATAGCAATTTCTTTTATGGTTAAAGTCAATAAAGAAAAAGATAAAATAGAAGATATTGCAAAACAATATCGAGAGACTAAGATAGAAATATACAATGATTTAACAAAAGAATTTTCAAAAGATTTAAAAAAATGGGATGCTTATATAGATGAAGACACTCTTTCAGTTAAGTTTAATGAGCCTGATATTTTCTTTAAACAAGGAAAAAGTGAATTGAATATAAAATTTAAAGATATATTAGAAGATTTTTTTCCTCGATATATAAAAATTTTAAGTTCAAAAAAATATAAAAATGATATAGAAGAAGTTAGGATTGAAGGACATACGTCAAGTGAGTGGGTAAGAGGTATAAGTCTACAAGAATCTTATTTTAGAAATATGGAATTATCCCAAGGAAGAACAAGAAAAACTCTTGAATATGTAATGTCACTGAAAAAAATGAAAAAATATTCTAAATTTATGATTTCTAAAGTAACGGCAAATGGTCTGTCTTTTAGTAAAAGAATTATAACCAGTGGACAAGAAGATAAAAAAATGTCTAGAAGAGTAGAATTTAAAATCAGAACGTCAGCAGAAAGTAAAATAAATGAAATTTTAAAAAGCGGAGAAAAAAATGAAAATAATTAATTTTAATGATTTTTTACCTTTTAAAAAAATTAGAGAAAAATTAGAAATATCAGAAGATTTTAAACCTAATTTTGAAGGTAGTAAAGCTATCCTAGAAGCCATGAAATGGGAAGAGATAAAAACAAAAGGTTTGGATATTTCTATAGAGGAACTCTCAGTCGCAGATGATGGAACGTTAGAACATAAAGATTATCCAGGGCAAAAAATGATAGTTTATATAAGAGACTATAATGGAGGGTTTAAAAATAGTAGTTTACCTAAATTTCACATTTCTTGGTGTAGTACTCTTAAATCAATGACTGAAAGTGGTAGATATAGTAGATATGTTGTTTCTCAAAGAGATGACGGTATATTTTTATTAAATAAAAGTGTCTATGGAAAAATAGTAGAAAAAAATGTCGAAGCTGATCTAAACGTTTGTAAAAACTGTTTAAAAAAATTAAATTATAGCGATTATACTGGTTGGAATACAAACCCTCAACAAAAAGAGAAGATAGTAGAAGATTTTAAGGTCAGAGAATTTTTAGAAAAATATAATACTAATATCATAATAGAGCCTGAACACACTCAAAGTACACAGCCTTTAAATGAATATCCAAAAAACTGGGATGAAGTAAGTCGTAATTATAGAAAAAGTAAAAATTGGATATGTGAAGATTGTGGTATAAATATGACATCTAATAAAAGAGATTTACATGTTCATCATATCGATGGAAATAAATTTAATTTAAAAGCATCAAATTTAGAAGCTGTGTGCTTAAGTTGTCACAAGAAGAAACCAATGCACAGACATATGGCAAACAACCCAATGTTTAATAGATAAAAAAAGTAGCCTAGGCTACTTTTTTTTTACTACCACATTGAGCCAAAACTCATCCTGTCTGTCCGGTCTTACGTCTGCTGTTTTCCAAAATCTTTCAACATTAAAAATATCCAGCGAATCCAAAAGTTCCGAGAAGCTCTCTTCTGTATAGTTGGAAAAATGTCTGGCAGAGGTGATGGTTTCTCCCTCTCCATATTTAAAACTCATATACATAATCCCACCATCTTTTAGAGCACGGTATGAGTTTTCTAAAACTTTTCCTATCTCAGCTTTTTTTACATGGAGGATGGAAGCGCAAGCCCAGATCCCGTCAAATTTTTCCTTGAAATCCATCTTACGCATATCTAATTTAATAACTTCTTTATTTAAATAATCTCCTGCCATCTTCACCATCTCATCTGAATAATCAGCCGAGATAACTTCGTAACCGTAGTTGGAGAAGTGATAAGAATCTCTTCCGCTCCCGCATCCCAGATCCAAAATTGTATCCCCTTTTTTCAGATAGCTGTTGAATACCTCATAGGTCTCACTCATATCTGCATCTACAGTATTTTCAAAAAATCCTTTTGCATTTTCATTGTAAAATTCTACTGACATTATTCCTCCCCATATTTTCTTTTAAAATAACTTATTTTTCGATATTCCAATCTATCCTTTACTTTTTCAACAATACTTTGACTGTTATTCAATACCTCACAAACTTTTTTGTTGAGATAAAATATTTTTTTATCGCTATCATAAGTAAAGAATTGACCACTACTCTTGGATAAAAATTTAATCGGATTTTCAACTGCTAGTCTTTCAAAATCTTTAATTTCCCAAGTCGTCCAATTTTTATGTTTTTTATTATTTAAATCTTTTCCATGCAATTTACTGGAATAAAACTCTGAAAAGTTCTTCCCGATAGTCTTCGAAGAAACTTCTTCTATTATTTGATCCTCTACAACAAAACTAAGGAGTGTCGGAATTTTATAAGATTTAGTCATGGCAGTTTTTTCTAAAAAGATAAAAAAATCTCTTCCAATATTATCTTCCCATATCTTTAATTCTTCTGAACTGGCTCTCTCTATCTCCACTAAAAAATTCAGCCAAGATTTAAAAGTTTTGATATATATATCCACAGGATATTTCCCGTGTGCTTCTATATCCATCATTGAAGGTATTTTATTCCACTCCGTTTCTACCCTCATAAATTCATGGATCAATCTTTCTTTCAGCGGTTCTTTCTTCTCTCTCTCTTTTTCCAGATAATCAATCACTTTCAGATCAAAATTTACATTACATCCTTGGGGTAGTTCAAGGTCGATTGCAGAAATTGTTTTTTGTTTTGGATCTTTAGGGTTGTAGTTCCCTGTCAAAAACAGTGGTTTCCAATGACTGCCCTTATAGTTCCCCACAAAATCTAGAACTCTTAATTTCTCCTTCCCTTCGTTAGTTCTCAGTCCACGGCCCAACTGCTGGATAAATATAGTATAGGAAGTTGTAGGTCTTAAAAACATCATCGTTTCAATATCTGGAATATCTACCCCTTCATTGAATACATCTACTACAAAAATTAATTTTAAGTCTCCATTTCTAAATTCTTTAATTATTTGATCTCTTTCTCTCTTAGAAGTTTCTCCTAAGATCGTTGCACACTGGATCTTATTTTTTTTAAAATATTCTTCCATATGTTTAGCATGTTTTATACTTGCACAAAATCCAATGGTTTTATTCTTTCCGTAGGTTTTATATTTTTTTAATATTTCGGCACTTCTCTCTTCAACGATTAATTTATTTTCCAAATTTTCTAAATCATACTTACCGCTTCTCCAAGGGATAGAGCTATAATCAACATCATCATAGATTCCATAATATTCAAAGGGAACCAGCCATCCATTATTTATCCCCGTTTTAAAATTACATTCATAGGCGATATTATAATCACAGATTTCATATATATCTCCATTGTCTGCACGATCCGGCGTAGCTGTGAGACCCAGCAAAAATTCAGGTTCAAAATAATCTAGCAATCTTCTGTATGTAGGAGCATCAGCATGATGAAATTCATCTACAATTATATAATCAAAATGATCTTTAGAAAAATATTCCTCTGTTAAATATCTTTTCTTTCCCAGAGTCTGAATACTTGCGAAGATCATATCTCCTTCTGTTGATTTTTTATCCCCTGTAAAAAATTTAGCAGTTTTATCTTTATGCACACTTAAAAATGAAGTCCTAGCCTGTTCTAAAATTTCTATATTATGAGCTACAAATAATATTTTTTTATAGTTCAATGAATCAAAGGCTCCTAAATAAGTTTTCCCCAGTCCCGTGGCAACGGTAACCATGGCTTTTGTATGTCCTTCCTCTCTGGTTTTTGAGAGTTCATAGAGAGCTGGTATTTGAAACTTTATAGGTTCTAAATTCAGTTTAGGCGGGGTATCATCCATTATATCTTTATTTTTCCTGTATGTCTGTTCATATTTTCTCAGCCATTCAATGGTAAGAGTCACACTATTATCCTCATATAATTCTTCAAATTCATCCAAAAATTGAAAATATTCTTTTTCATGGGAACTTTTCTTAAAGGCATAGTTCCATTCTACTCCACTCATAAGGGCAGAATATGAGATATTAGAAGACCCCACTAAAACTTCTCCCTCGCCATCTTCATACTCAAAAATATATGTTTTAGGGTGGAAGGAGATCTTTGGGTTATTAAAGATCTTGATATTTTTATCATTTTCAAAAACTTCATAGAGCCTGTATAACGCATTGGGTTCTGTTATATTCATATAATTACTGGTAATTATTTTAATTTCTTTTCCTTCTAATGAAGCTTCCTTGATTGTTTTTATCAGTAGTTTCATACCGCTGTCTCTGATAAATGAAACTATAAAATATATCTTCTTAGCTTTTTTTATACAGTGCTGTAATTTAGGTAGGATCGGATGTTTATATCCTGTAAATACTGCTCGATTTTCCATTATTCACCTCTATTAGTTTAGATATTCTATAATAATAAAATTATAGCATATTTAATATCGGAAAATTAATTTTTATGGGAACTACATTGAAAGATACCTAGAAAAATATTATTAGAGTTATTATTAGAAGTATAAAATTGTTAGTGGTAGTCTTGAAAAATACTCCCTGGAATTAAAAAAATGGAGACTAATTCCAGTCTCCATTTTTTCTTTATTTTTTAAAGGAATTATAAACTACAGTTTCAGATATCTCAAACCTCTGGTCATGTAATGGATGAGGTGTACTTTTTTCATGGGGATACCCGATAGGAAATAGTGCAACCGGTATTATATTTTCAGGCAGCGAGAATGTATCTCTAATCTTTTGGGGGTCAAAATGACCAACCCAGGTAGTACCAAGGTTAAGGTTAGTTATCTCTAACATCATTTGAGTTGCTACAATAGAGGCATCAACTTCTCCCATATCCTTATCATCGTAACGCCTCTTCCAGCTTATGGTATTGTCATAGCAGACAAGGATTGCCAGGGGGGCATCAAAATGATATTTGCTACATTCCTTTAATTTCTCCAGACTTTCATCTGATTCAAGAACAAGAATCCTCTGGGGCTGATAGTTAACTGCTGTAGGAGCAAGTCTACCGGCTTCGAGAATCAGATCAATTTTTTCTTTTTCAACTTTTTGACTGCTGAATTTACGCACAGAATACCGTTTTTTTGCCAATTCTAAAAAATCCATAATAAAAACCTCCAAATTTATATAAATATTTCACTGCACTTTATTGTCTTATAGTAGAATTATACCTTAAAAAATTTCTTTCTGTGGGATCAGAATAAAAGAAAAATGATCACAGATTTTCTTAGTGGCCTCACTTTTTTTTGGTATAATTAAATAAACTATCAAAGGGAGGTCTCTATGACTATAAAAGAAGTTTCTAAAAATAATATTTTCTGCTTTCAAAGTTTATAAAAAAGCAATGAGATCTAAAATAGATATTTAAATTAATTTGCCAAATTAATCGTAAATATAAATTAAACAGGAGGTATTCGATGAAAAAAGAAATTTACCAGGTAGATGCTTTCACTCATAAAGTATATAGCGGAAATCCAGCAGGAGTAGTTCCAAACGCTGAAGGACTTTCATCCCTTCAAATGCAATTAATAGCAAAAGAAATGAATCTTTCTGAAACTGCATTTGTTTTTCCCGGTTCCATAGATTATGATTTTGAATTACGTTTTTTTACCCCAACTGAAGAAGTTGATTTATGTGGTCATGCAACAATTGCAACTTTTAGCCTGTTAAAAGAATTAGGTATTATTCCTCCTCATAAAACACAAATAATTCAAAAAACAAAAGCCGGAAAATTAAATATTCAGTTTTTAGAAGATGGAAGTATATTAATGCAGCAAACCTCCCCCAAAAATTTTAAAAAAGAAATCCCCCTAGATAAATTATTTACGATAATGGGCTTAGCCTCTGAAGAAGTTGGAATAGAAAATTTAATGGAGTTCCCAGAAATTTGGTCTACAGGGCTCCCCGACCTTTTATTACCCATTAGATCAACTGAAATTTTAAAAAATTTAACACCTGCCATGGATAAATTAGCAAACTTAAGTCAAAAACTTAATATTGTCGGGGTTCATGCCTTTTCTATTGATAAAAAAAATCAAGTATGGTGTCGGAACTTTGCTCCTGCTTTTGGTATACCAGAAGAATCTGCAACAGGAACCTCCAACGGAGCATTAGGAGCTTGTCTTTATACAAAAAGATGGGGGTCAGGTAAACATCTATCTTTTGTTGCACATCAAGGTGATTGGATGAAAAAACCAAGTAGAATAATTGTTCAAATAGATGCTGAAAATGACTTTCAAGTATGGGTTGGGGGAAAAGCTGTAACTGTTTTTGAAGGTAAGCTTATAACCCCTGAATAATCATAGTCAGAAAAAAAATAAAACCCTTAATTAAAAAAACCTCCAGTTATAATTTACGCTAATCTGGAGGTTTTTATAAAATATAAGTCAGCTTTATCTTTTCAAATTCCGCGTCCTGGGCTGTTTTAATCTTTCCTTTAAAAACAAATTATCATTGGAAACAGGTGGTCGCTGCCTTTCCTTTAGATCCCTGTCAAATTCTTCCCTATTATTCAAAATATCTTCCTTCGTTCTCTTCCTATCTTCAACCTCTGGTATTCCATCTGGAAATCTGTCTTCCAGCTTATCCTTTACATATTCCTGGAATTCTGGATTCTCTTTTATATCTTCTATGATCTCTTTCTTCTCCTCATCGGATAGGTCATCCCAATAAACCCCATTATCATAATAACTGTCATAGTATCCGTAATAATAATCGTTATACCAAGGATAGTAATCGGTGTTGGTAGAAGTTTCATCGACAGAACTGCATCCTAGCAGGATCAATCCCACCAGTATTAAAAGTATTTTTTTCATAATAGATCACTCCTTTTAGCTGTGTAAAATCTAAATATTTAATACTATAGATAAAATTCTAATTAATAACTATTCCATTTTAATTCATTGGTACTAAGAGCACCTTTTCTATCGCTATATCCTACAGGCCTTACTACCCAATTTAGTTTGAGAGATTCTCCTCCTGCAATGAAATCAATAGGTGCTCCTCCATCAAAAATGGTATACATATCATTGTTATTATCTAAATTATTTTCTAATGCCAATGATGTATGTCCTCCATAAACTAGTTCGGAACCTGCTGTATAATATAACGATCCCCCTACTTCTATCTGCTTTTCTCTTGCTTCACGGGAACTATTTGTTATAACTATTAAATCATTTGTTTTTTTATCTACTTTCTTTCTTATTTCTTCCAATGTTATAAAGGTAGGTGAGGTCGAATCATTTATAGTTTTATCCAAAATAATAATTGGTATAGATGTTCTAACTGCTCCTAAGATTGCCACAGCTTTAGCATCTTTTGCTTTTGCTAGTTCTCTTCTCAATTTAGGCGCTAATGTTGTTGCTAATATACCTATTATAGCTATTACGATCAGAATTCAATAAGTGTAAACCCATTACTTTTATTTTTTTTCATAAATACATCCTCTACTTTAAAAATTTGTCATTTCTTATTTTTCAATTTAATTGACACGTCTAATAATCAATTATGACATATATTGTTTAATTTTCATATTATTATTTTATATATTATTAACTCAACGTTGTCAAACTAAATGTAAATATAGATCTTGATAATTGTCACTGTAGAAGCATTCCTGCCGAAGCTTAACGACTATAAACTTCAAATAAAAACTCAAAACTGAGCTTTGTCCGACTCTATAGCTAGAGGCGGAAACAAGTGGAGTATGAAGAAAGTTTTTTTTAGTAATCTCCCTAGGATTTCCTTTGTGAGCTTCGTGTAAGGATTTTTGTTTTTATCTCGGGAGAGATTCGTGTCTATTCGTGAAAATCCATACATTCAATTTGACAAAACACAATATATATCTTATATATAATACTGATATTGTGCAATTTATAACAAAATATTAGGAGGGGTTATTTATGATTACATCCGGTTATAGTTTTATAGCGTTTATAGTTTGTTTTGCAGCAGGTGTATTTTTTATTGAAGAAAAGTTAAAATCTAAGACGAAATTTTTTGAGGTTATTCCTCCCCTGGTAATTATCTACTTTGGAGTAATGCTCATGTCTACCTTTGGTTTTTGGTCACTGTCAATTGACGGGGTAAAAACAGGAGCAGGTATAGCAAGAAATGGAATGAAGAATGCCATCCTGCCCTCTATGATATTTTTGATGTTATTAAAATGTGATCTACGACATGTATTAAAATTAGGTCCAAAGATGTTATTGGCATTTTTTTCAGCTACATTGAGTATAATGACTGGGTTTGCAGTAACATTTATGATCTTCAAGGATAAGTTAGCTGAAAATTCCTGGCAGGCTTTCGGAGCACTATCTGGTTCTTGGATAGGTGGAACTCAAAACATGGTAGCAGTACAGCAGGCATTAAATTTAGATGATGTAGGAATGGGATATACCTTACTCATAGATTCCATAGATTATTCAATTTGGATCATGCTCCTACTATTCTTTGTTGGTTCAAGTAAATTAATAATGGCTTTTAATAAATTCAATAAAGCTGATACCAGCATAGTGGAGGAACTTTCCGAGCATCTGGCTGCATTAGATGAAGAGATAGTAAAAGAAGTTACATTTTTAGATCTATTCGGTACATTGGCATTTGCTTTGGGAGCAGGAGCGTTCTGTGTATGGGTAGCACAGTATCTACCTCAGACTACTTTTTTAAATAATACAACTTGGTCGATTTTATTAGTTACAGTTATGGGAGTTGTTGGAGGAATGTCGCCAATGAGTAAAGTCCCGGGATCTAAACAGTTATCTAATATATTTTTATATACATTGATTGGATTGATAGCTTCCTCTGCAAACTTTGCAGAGCTGACAGAAGCACCGGTTTATATTATTGCAGGAGCATGTATCCTGGGAATCCATGCACTTATCATGGCAATCCTTGCTAAGATCTTTAAATTTGACCTCTTTACCTGTTGTGTGGCATCGGTGGCAAATATTGGAGGAGTTGCATCAGCACCTGTAATTGCAGGGGCATACAATGATTCTTTGGTTCCGGTAGGAGTACTTATGGGAATGTTAGGAGCAATCATAGGAACAGGGATGGGACTTATAATGGCTAAGATCTTATTTTCATTACTATAAAGTATAACAATCAGAAAAAGAAGAGTATCAGAAACTTCTTCCTGCATCTAGAGAAATCTAGACGTAGGAGGATTTTTTTTTAATAAATAGAACTCGGATCAAAAGCTCTGATGATCACAGATTTAAACCTTGGACACGGAGATACACCGAGAAATAAAAAGTGCACTGAGAAAACTCTGAGAATCAGAAAATTTAAAATTTTTAGATTTTTTTAATTTTGAAAGCGATGCTGCTTTCACAATCGTCATTATAGAAACACTACTGCCGAAGTGGGACGACTATAAACTTCGTATAGAAACACAAAAATGAGCTTTGTCCGCCAGAGACACGAGTATCTAAATTACTTTTATTTGAAATGAAATAATTTAGAATGTGTTAGAGGTGGAAACAGGTGGAGTATGAAGAAGATCCCTTAGTGATCTCTCTTACTTTTCTTTGTGAGCTTCGTGTAAGGAATCAGATTTTAAAACTCTTAGGTTGTAAGGTCTTTTTCGTTTGGTTTGATAAAATAGATACTCTTTCTCGGTTTTTACAGTAACTTTTTAGAAAGTATTTATTTATTGCATTTTTGATAAAATTGCAATATAACAAACCAAACCGATTACAAAATTATAACCATTACAATTTAAATTAGAGGAGGAATAATATGGGTTTAAATATGTGGAATGGAAACAGAAATAACTTATTCAAATTTGACGGATGGAGAAAGGTAGCAGCTAAAAGATCTAATACATCATTTACTTCAGACGGGTGGCAAAACAAAGTTACTAGTAATAAAGCTTTTAAAGCACATACAAATGGATGGAAAAATTCAATAACTTTATAATCAAATTTATCCCTATAAATATTAAAAAAAATCCTCCTGCCCGTAGAGATTTCTAACTTACAGAAGGATTTTTTTATTTCACTAAACTCCTCAGATTCTTGACTTCTCCGATAAAGTTTGTTACAATTATGTTATTGATTTAAAAAATCAGTTTACTGCTTTCAACAGATAGGATTTTAGGAGGTCAAATAATGATAAAAAAATCTATTCTATTACTGATGATCATAATGGGTAATTTAGCCTATGGAGGAGAACTCAAAGAGGCTCTTTTTGCCGGAGGATGTTTTTGGTCTATGGAGAAATCCTTTGAGGGAATCTCAGGTGTAGAGTCAGTAGTTTCAGGTTATGCAGGAAAGCCTGCTACTGTAAATAATAAAAAGAAAAAACCCATAGAAGTTGTCCATATCACCTATGATCCTTCCATAGTTACCTATGAAGAGTTACTGAAACTCTATTGGAAACAGGTAGATCCCACAGATGGAGAGGGGCAGTTTGTAGACAGGGGATATCAATATAGTCCCGCTGTATTTTACTACGACAAGGAACAAAAACAAGAAGCTGTTAATTCAAAAACAGACCTAGAGACCAGGGGAGTATATGAAAAACCCATAGTAGCTCCTATTTTAGTAGCTCCTAAATTTTATCCGGCAAAGGAATACCATCAGAATTATTCCAAGAAAAACCCGGTAAAATATCAATATTCCAGAATCAAATCAGGAAGGGATGAATTTTTGGATGAGATCTGGGGAAAAGACAGAAAGGATGTAGGAGTAAGGGAGTTAAAAAATAATTAACACCTATCCAATAAAGACTGCAACCCTAGATGACTTAATATAAAAATAGATCTTTGACCAAAGGAACTCCTAAATTTAGGAGTTCCTTTTTTTGTGTTTGCCCTCCCAGTTAAATTTCATCAATATAACAACATTAAAAATTATTAAATTTTAATGTTATAGGTATTTCATTTATTCACCTGTATATAATTAGGGGAATAAAAATATTTTATAGGGAGGGTGAATACATATGAAAAAAATTATATTATTGTTCTTTACCCTGTCACTTATGTCATTTGGTTCCCAAAAATATGATTTCAGATTTCAGAGTGTGGATATTTTGCAGGTTAAAATAAGCAGGAAATATAATGGTGTGAGGAGTCTCACAGGGGTAGTAACTAACAAAAGTTCAAAAGAGATAGAATATATAAAGTTTAATATTAAAATCAAAGATAAAAATGATAATTACTATACCGTAGGAGAGATAAGATCCTATAACTTACCCCCCAATAAAGAAGTATGTTTTAAAACCTATCTAAAAGTTTTGGATATAGATAACAGAAATCTAAAAGTTGAAATAATCGACCTGATTATGGGGAAAAAATAATATTAAGATTCTAAAATAAACCCTCCTGCACCAGAGAAGTCTGGTTTTGCAGAGGATTTTTTTATTTTATCAACATTTTCATTCCCATTACTTTCCATAATGAAACTATATAACCATAGGGAAACTACTTCACAGATGATCCTCTTAGTGTTATTCTGTATTCAGATCAAAAAAGTAATGTCTTTAAAAACAGATTAAATAAATTTTAAATAAAGGGAGATTAACTATGAAAAAACAATTTTTAGAAGCAATGAATACAAGATATGCATGTAAAGAATTTGATATTACCAAAACTATCAGTGATGAGAATTTTAACTTTATATTAGAAGCCGGAAGACTTTCCCCCAGTTCATTTGGTTTTGAACCTTGGCAATTTTTAGTGATCAGAGATCCGCAAAAAAAATTGGATGTCACTGAATTCTCATGGGGTGGGAGGGACAGAGCTACAGGAGCCAGCCACTTTGTGGTAGCTTTAACTAGAAAAAGCGATATGAAATATGACTCAGATTATCTAAATAATTTTATGAGAGATATTCAAAAATTACCAGAAGATGTAATTGAAATGAAAACCGGCTTCTTCAAAGGATTCCAGGAAAATGATTTTAAAATCTTAGAAAATGAAAGAACATTATCTGACTGGGCTGGGAAACAAGCATATATAGCTTTAGGAAATATGCTCACAGCCGGTGCTATTGCAGGGGTAGATTCTTGTCCTATTGAAGGTTTTGACAAGGAAAAAACAGAAAAAGTTTTAGCAGAAAAATTTGATATAGATATGGATAAATTCGACCTGGCTTATATGACAGCCTTCGGATACGCTAAAAATCCAGCAAAACATGATAAAACAAGAAGAAAAATAGAAGATGTTGTTAAGTTTTATTAAAAACTTATAGTAAGATAAGGAGTGATAGTTCTAGGGTTATTACTTCTTATTTTTATGTTATTAAAAAATAAATACCGGAGGAAAAATATGATAAAAATCACAGCTAAAGCAAGTGTAAAGGAAGAAAACATAGATCTCTATTTAAAAGTTGCTTCAATCTTAACAGACGCAAGCAGGAATGAAGAAGGAAATATTTCATATGGTCTATTTCAAGATACAGAAAATCCTTCTACTTTAACATTTATAGAGGAGTGGAAAAGTTTAGAGGCTGTTAAAATTCATGAAGAATCTGAGCATTTTAAGACAAATATTTCAAAATTAATTGAATTGGCAGAATCTATAGATATAAATGTATATAACCAGGTTGTGTAAGTTTAAAATATAGAAGTTTCAGTAATTGGAATGGGAGAAAAGAACCATTAGAAGGCAGTCCATACTTAGACAAAAGAGTAGATATTAAAACAATAAAAAAACAAAAATGGCAGGATTAATTTCCTTCCATTTTTTTATGAACTACCTCTTCCAAGATTATAAGATTCTTGTCTTAAACTGTATCTAATATAAATTTAATAGATCCTATATTCTTTGCATTTTGTAACAACAATCTACAATTCTCATTTGGTCTTATTAGGGTAAATGTCTTCCCCAGAGCCTCATATCTTTCTGCAATTGCATTGATTGTTTCTATCCCGGAAAAATCCATTACCTTAGCATATTTAAGGTCTAAGATTACATCTACAGGATCCCTGTTTACATCAAAAATTTCTTTTAATTTATAAACTGAACCAAAAAATAAGACACCATTTATTTTATAAATTTTTTCTCCATTCTCATCAGTTTCAACATTAGCATATATGATCTTTCCCTTTTCCCAGGCAAACATAAGAGCCGATAAGATAACTCCTACAATAACTGCAGTTGCCAGATCTTGAAATATAGTTATAAAAGTTACTGCTAAAACAACTATTACATCGGTCTTAGGAATCTTGCCTCCGTATTTTAAACTTTCCCATTTGAATGTACCTATAACCACCATGAACATAACTCCAACCAGTCCACCTATAACTGCATACGGAAAGATTATTTTAAATGTCTCTAGACTAAGACTTACGTGGGGAATATAAAATTTTGGAAGATCTCCCTTTAATTCCATTCCTGCAAAATCTTGGACTGTTCTTAAAGAATAGATGTCATAGTGGCTCATAATACTAGAAATAATTGTCACAGAGACTATAGCAACCAAACTTGATGGTATTGCGCTTGTTATCTTTCCTGTGAAGTGAATTATCGCCATAGTTACCAGTACAAAGATGATCATAATCAATAGATCTTTTGTTGGCAGCCAATTCCCATCAATTTTAAACTGGGAAAACTGAGCGAGAAACATAACAATTGATAATCCATTTAAAAATCCCAGCGTTACTGAATATGGAATGATCTGGGTATATTTTCCGAGTTTAAAAACTCCCAATAATATCTGGATAACCCCCATTAGAATAACTGTGGCAAATAAATATTCTAAACCATAAGTTGCTATTAAAGATGCAAAAACAACTGAGATAGCAGCTGTAGAAGAACTGATCATTGCCGGTCTCCCTGTAAAAATAGCTGCGACCAAACCCATAACTACTGCACCTTTTAAACTCAAGATAGGACTTACCCCTGCAACAAATGCAAATGCAACAGATTCAGGGATAAGAGCTAATGCAACTGTCATTCCCGATAAAACTTCATTTTTTAATATTTTTCTAAACATACTGACCTCCTCAAAATAGTTTGTTCGAGCTTGAACAACTTAGATACTATAACACTTTTTTAAACTTTGTTCAACCACGAACAAAAAATATGTATGGTATAATAGATATATATTAAAATTAAAGGGGGAAAAATGAAAGAAAGTGTAGTAGAACTGATAAAATGTGTAAATAAAAGGTTCAATGATAATTTAAAAGCAGAGTTTAAAATAAAAGAGATCCCAATAAAATTAAAGCATATCGATCTTTTTATGATTTTATATGAATGCGGGGAAAAAATAGAATTTAAAAATCTAGTTAAAATCTGGGGAATCTCTAAATCAACTGTATCTGAGACTATAACAAGATATGTCAAACTAGATCTGTTAAAAAAAGAAAATACAACGACAGATAAAAGACTGGTATATATCTCCCTTACTGAAAAAGGCAATGATTATGCAGATAAAATAAATGGTATTACCCATGAATTTTCAACTGAGATCAACGGATTATTAGGTGAAGATAAAGATAATTTAAAAAATATTCTCAAAGAGATTATAAAATCAGACATATAAAAAGAAATGTGACATCGCATCAGAAAGCTAGAAATATTGGTGATACCAGTAGCTGGTAGTATTTTTTGGATTCCACTTACAGGTATAATTTCCTAAACTAAAAAAAGATAAAGCTCACAATACGAACTTTATCTTTTTTGAAACAACCAAAAATAAACTACCCATGCATATTTATCATTGTAAACTCTAAATCAGCAATAATCCCCATGAAGATAAGGATCATGACTAACATATACTTAGTGTTAATTCCCTTAGATTTTATAAAATCATCTTTACTTTTCCCATCCACCGAAATAATATCTTTTAGGTAGCAGTGATAGTTATTATCAAACCAGATGATATAATCCAGGCAGGTATAATCTCTTTCAAACTTAACAATTTTACTTTTTTTTATCTTTTTATTGTGATCATAAAACTCAACTAAACCGGTTAATTTTTTTATTTCTTTTTGTTTTAATCTTAATTTTTTTTCCATAAACTCTCCTTTTATATTAATTTTTAGTTTTTTTTAGTTTTTTTTTAGTTTTTTTTAGTTGATTGATTATATTACAAAGAAAGAAAACAATCAATACTTTCTATAATGAAACTACATAACCATATGGAAACTACTTCACATATAATACTTTTAATGTTATTGTTATTGTGAAGAAAAAAACTTAAAAAGCTTTTAGGAGGATATCAAATATGATTGCAATGGTTGTAAAAATAATAACAGAAACACATGACATTGAAAGAACAAAAGAAGTTGCAGAAAAATTGGTAATGGAAACTAAAAAAGAAAAAGGATGTATAGAGTATGATTTCTATATAAATATAGAGGATAAAACATCTATGTCTTTTATTGAAAAATGGGAGACAAAGGATGACCTGGAAAATCATCTGAATTCTGAGCATTTCAAAAGATGGTATCCTGAGATCTGTAAGTATAGAGTTGGGGGAGAAACAGTTTTATACGAAAAACATCAAATATAGACAATTAATATAAAAAATTTAGAGGGGAACTATGGAGAAAATAACTTTGAACAATGATATAAAACTCTTCCCTGACCCTGATAACTGTTCTTTTTAATTAAAGAGCAATGTGAATTTGCACCCAATTAATAATAATAAAACTTTAGGAGTTGAGATATATTTATGAAAGTCGTAGCATTTAATGGAAGTCCCAAGGTAAATGGTAACACTAAGCAGGCTATTGATATAGTAGCAGCTGAGTTAAAAAAAGAAGGAATAGAAGTAGAAGTTGTTCATGTTGGAAATAAAATTATCAGAGGCTGTTTAGCCTGTGGTCAGTGCAGAGTCAAACTAGATGACAGATGTATCATAAAAGATGATAACTATGTAAATGAATGGATCCAAAAAATGAAGGAAGCTGATGGTGTAATCCTGGGTTCACCTGTACATTACTCTGCTGTTGCAGGGACAATGAAATCATTTTTAGATCGTGCATTTTATGTGATGGGTGGATCAGCTATGCTGAGAAATAAAGTAGGTGCCTCTGTTGTAGCAGTCAGACGTTCTGGTGGGATTCCGACTTTTAATCAGCTGAATAACTTTTTAAATTATTGTGAACTGACTATGCCTACTTCTAACTACTGGAATGTAATCCATGGTACAGCACCTGGGGATATCGAGCAGGATGAAGAGGGAAAACAAATCATGAGAATTTTAGGGAAGAATATGGCCCACCTGTTAAAATTAGTTGAAAATGGTAAAGGTCACGTAGAAGCTCCTGAATTTGAACCAAAAAAATATACTCACTTTGTAAGATAAAAAAAAGGGGAAGGATGATTTTAAATTATCCCTCCTCTTTTATTTTAAATCTTCCCTATACTTTTCATAGGCAATATAATAGTTTAAATTTGCCTGTATAAGCGATAATTTACTGTTATTCAGCTGATTTTCATAGATTAGATATTCAATCGTTGAGATCTGTCCCTGGCTGTATAATTTTTTTTGTAGTCTAAAATTTTCCTGGGTGGCTTCTAGTTTGGCATCCTGGGATTTTAATGCATCGCTGGTTTTAATCAATTCTATATAATTTCTTCTAATCTTTACTTCCAGATCATTCAGTTCCATCATTCTCTTATTTTCAGCCTTTTTCACTTCGTTTTTCGCTTCAGAGTAGGAATCATAATTTTTTCCAAAATCAAAAAGTCTCCAGTTGATTTCAATCCCGGTAGTCCAGTACCATTTATTTCCCGATGAATTAAAATGCCTGTCATCTGCATTATATGCCAATTTAGCATTAACTTCAGGAAGCAAATCTGCCCTGGCTACGTTCTTCCTCTCCTCTGTGATCTCTCTGTCTAAATTAATTATCTTGCTTTCCCTGCTGTTTTCTAAAGCTGTCTCTAGATCATCTTTTAAATCGATGGTTTCAATGCTGTATTTTTCAGGTTTAATCTCTTCTACATCTGTCTGTTCATAGGGAGAAAGACCAAGAAGATTTTCAAATTCTATTAAATATATCTTAAGCTGATTTTTCGCTTCTGAAAGTTTTAATTTTGAGTCGATATAACTGCTTTTTAACGGAAGATAATCTGCATTTGAGATGTACTCCAGTTCCAATTCTCTCTGGGCTTTTCTATAGGAGAATTCCACCTCTTCCACCGCTTCCTCATATACCCTTATAATATGTTTCTGACCAACTATTTGGGAATATTTAGTTATGACAGCTAACTTTAAACGGCTTTTTTCCTCCATTAACCTATGATCACCGATCTCTTTAAAAATATCAGCAATCTTTATATTAGATACTATCATTCCTCCATTATAGATAGGCTGGTTCAAAGATATTTCATGGAAAAAACCCTGATCTGTCATGGTTCCGTCCATAAGGTCTACTTGATTTTCTTCATCTGTTGTAATATAAGTTCCCCTATAACTGATGTAGGGAAGAGCCTCTTTGTAGGCCTGATTTTTTTCAAGCTCAATATTATTGTTTTCTATCTGAATATTCTTGAACTTATAATTATTTTTATAGGCTAAATCTATCGCTTCTTCCAGGGTAACTTTATTTTTGGCAAAAATAGAGTAATTAGATAAAAGCAATAGAATTAAAAAAAGTTTTTTCATCTCCTTCCTCCCTTTTTATTTTTCACCGACAATTTTTACTCTCCCGTTATCTTGTAATTGATTGGAAGGAGACAAGATTATTTTGTCATCTTCCTTTAAACCCTCTAATATTTCTACCCTGTCCTTTCCTTTTAACCCCTCTTTTACCTGGGATAATACGGCTTTTTCAGAAGAAATTTTAAAAACGTAGTCTTGGCCGTGATATTTAAATACACTGTTTTTAGGAACTGCTATTACATCCTCCTTTGACATCTCAACCAGTTCAATATCCACTTCATAACCAACCATTAGATTCTGGATGGGTTTATCAAATTTGATCTCTACCTTTACTCTTTTTTGCTCTATTCCCAGGTCTGAAATTTTTTTAAAAGCCTTAGGATAAATCTTTGAAATCTTCCCGTAAACAAATGGAAATTCTTCCCCATTTCCGATAATAACTCTATTCATAACCTTTAACTTCATCACATCTTCTGCCAGAATTTCAGCTTCTATATAGTAAGTGTCCTTTGCTCCTACTTCAAAGAGTTTAGTTCCCGGAATTACATATTCCCCTTTTTTTATAAAAACATCCAATAAGATGCCATCTGCCTCCCCGAAAATTAAACTGTCTTCCTTTCTTATTTTTGTTTTTTCCAATTCATTACTTAAAACTTTTTCATTACTTTCATAACTTGTAACATACAAATTAGAGGTATACCTCTTATACTCCTCCCTGACCTCTATAAGTTTTTTTTCAGCTATCAAATATTCAGCATATGCTTTTTGGTACTCGTCTTTAGAGATATATTTTTCATCATATAAAGTTTTTTTTATTTTATAGATCCGTTTAGCTTCATTAAAAAGAGTTTCATTCCTTTGTATATTTAAAGCTATTTTCCTCTTATTGATCCTGTATTCCGATCTCAATAAATTTATTTTCTCTTTTAACTCTTTTTCTGAAAAATCAGTGTTTTTCATGTCCAGTTCTGCCAAAATTGTCCCTTTATCAATAAGATCTCCCTCTTCTTTATAGATCTCTATTATCCTTCCATTAATCTTAGAGTAGATATTTTTTTGATCCTCGGCCTTTATAGTTCCACTTTCTTCAATAGATTTCATTACCCATCCTTTCCTTACATCAAACACCGTCACTTCCTCTTTTTTCTCAAAAATTATACCCGAGATTACAGCTGCAGCAACGGCTAAAAGAATTATAATCCATTTTTTTTTCATAAGTCCTCCCTAAAAATCCCTTGATTTTAGTACCTCTAAAAGATCTAAATTATTAATTTTTTTTATTATAAACAGCTGGGATAAAGCAATAAAAAATATAGTGGTAGTTGTGGTAATGATATGTACTTTTACAGGGAGATGGGGGTCCAGAGTATAGAGGTCGGACTGAAGAGCATCAGCCAGAAGTTCTACAGTTTTTATCCCCAGAGGAATACCGATTAAAATTCCAAATACAGCCATTAAAATAGTCTCTTTAAGAATGATTTTAAATATTTTTATCTTGGAAAACCCTAATATTTCCAAAGTTGAAAATTCAATTGTCCTTTCAGAAATACTTATAATTGTTGCATTATAGATGATTCCAAAACCCATGATCCCTGCAAAGATCACCATAAGAAAAACGCTTCCCATGGTTATTTGCAAAAATTCTTTAGAGGTATTAATCAGGTCTTCAGTTGATTCAACAGAAGCTATATTTTTACCATTTTCAATCTTTGATCTATCTATATCTTTACTATGTATAAGAGCACCTGTAACCATCCCCTTATCAACTAAATACTTTTCCATATAATGGATGTTCATATACCCATTGATTCCTAAATTCTGTTTAATAATATCTACGACCTCTACCTCTAAATCGTCCCTGTGGGGAATAAAGTTTTTGATTAAGAGATGATCTCCAACAGTTAAATCTAATTTTCTGGCCAGATTTTCCGTCAGGAGAATCCCATCTTCAGGGAGATCCACAGACTCTCCCCTGAGATTCTTAAAGTTATAAAATTGTGTTTTTGATTTCAGACCAAGAATAGGAATATTTTTAGATTTCCATCCATTCTTTAACTCAAAGGGATATTCTATCTTACCTTCAATATCGTCTATTTTAAGTGTATTTTTTAAATCTAATATCACACTTTTCTTCAATGGACCTGTGAAATTGATATTATAATCAGCTGTTTGAAATTTTCCATAATGCTCATTAAATATCTGGGAGAATATATTCATTTGATAATATGGAAAAATTGTAACCATATAGGTTATTGAAACCCCCAGGACCACCGTTATAAATCTTTTCCTATTTCTAAAAATATTTCTGATAACTATCTTCCAGGAAAATTTTATATTTTTCCAGATCTTTTCAGCCCGTTCTAAAAATATTCTTTTTCCTCCTCTGGGTACCTCCGATTTCATGGATTCTGAAGGCATGATCTTCAATGTTCTTTTTGCACCGGCTATTCCTGCTATCACAGTAATAATAATCGATATGATAAGTCCCCCCAAAATATATCTATAATAAATTTTCGTTATTAAAAAAGGCAGATTGAAAAGTCCCGCATACATCTTAGTCATTACATTTGACAGATATAAACCTCCAACAGATCCCAGTACAGCACCAAATCCTCCAATAAGTACAGCACATTTAATATAATGAAAAAGAACCTCATAATCGGAATATCCCAAACTTTTAAGAATTCCTATTGTCATCCTGTCTTTTTGCACCATCCTGGAAATAATAGTTGATATGATGATGGCAGCTATTACCAAAAACATCATAGGAACAACCGTAGCAGTACCATAAAGACCTTTTATTTCATCACTTATAGCTCTGTTGCTCAGCTGATTTTCTTTCTCTACTATCCTTTTTAACCCGTATTTATCCAGCTTATCTTCCAACCTATCCTTTATACCCTTAATATCTTTTTTATTTTTCAGCGTCACCAATACCTCATTATACTGTGATTTATATGAAAGGGCATTTTGTAAAAATTCTTCCCCTATAAATACCACCCCAAATTTACCCTGGGGAGGTAAAATACTCTGTTCGTCCTTCATGAGATACACATATTCAGGCTGTTCAGCTAAACCTACAACTTTAAATATATACTCTTTTTTATTTATCTGAACCCTTATGTTGTCACCAATATCTAATTTTTTATCTTCAGCAAACTTCTTTAACAATATGACTTCCCTGTCTGCTTTTATCTCCCTCCCTGAAACAATGGTTAGTCTGCTCAGTTCTTTTTCCCCATCAACTCCTAAAAATCTTAACTTTACAGATGGCTCTCCTTTTTTCACCTTCATCTGAACCTCTGTAACTACACGCCCCTCTACTTTTTCAACCCCCTCCATCCTTTTAATAAGATCCAGTTTATTCTTTGAAATCCTGACAACAGATATAAATAGATCTGGAAAGTTATTCATCTCATAATAACTGTTCAAAGTATTAGACATATTAATGGCCGTAGAATTTAAAGCTGTATATAAAATTATTCCCACCATACTCACAAAACAAGTGCTGATAACCTGTCCTTTCATTTTTTTCATAAATCTCAGGAGCCTCAAATCTAATTTTTTGATTACCATTCCAATTCATCCACACTTTTAGGAGAGTTATTTTCTATAACATCTATTATCTCTCCACTCTTTAGATAGATGATCCTGTCAGCAATCCTTCCTATAGAGGAGTTATGGGTAATAACTATTATGGTTTTTTTGAATTTTTTATTTATTTCTGTTAAAACTTTTAAAATTTTTATCCCGGTTTCATAGTCTAAAGCTCCCGTTGGTTCATCGCAGAGTAAGATAGTGGGATTTTTAGCTACAGCTCTTGCAATGGAAACCCTCTGCTGTTCCCCTCCGCTTAATTGAGACGGAAAATTATTTTTCTTATCTCCTAAACCCAGATTGTTCAAGATTTCATCAATATCCAGAGGGTTACTACAGATCTCCACAGCTAATTCTACATTTTCTTTAACTGTAAGATCGGATAAAAGGTTATAAAATTGAAAAACAAATCCAATTTCATCCTTTCTGTATTCAGTTAATAATTTATTGTTGTATCCACTTATATCATTTCCCCTGACAATAATTTTCCCCGTGGTAGGTTTATCCATCCCTCCAAGGGAGTTTAAAAGAGTACTTTTCCCGCTTCCGCTGGGTCCCAAAATAACTGCAAACTCTCCATCCTTTATATACAAATCTATATTTTTTAATGCTTTAAATGGGAGTTCCCCTGTTATATATATCTTAGAAAGGTTTGAAACCTCTATTATTCTTTCTTTTCCCATAATAACTCCTTTTGTATTTTTAATAGTTTATTCAAAATCAACCCTTTTTTTAAATATCTAAACTTCTTTAAATTTATCCCTATATTAAAGAATTTGCATAAAACAGCTAAAATCCTTTTCTATTTTTTTAGAAAATTATATTTGAAATTAAAATTTCTTCTTTTTTCATTTAGGAAATCTGATTCCACAGGAAATTTTTTTAATAAACAATGTCTTTTTTTATTTTTTTTGTTATAATATGAACATAATGTATTAAAAAAATAATTTTGAAAAGGGCAAAACAAGGGAAACTTTGTGACGCAAAACTATAGGGTCTGAGTCCTGCAATGGATATGACAGCCAGTTACCAAAGTTTCTTTAGGGGGTAGTATGCTTAAGATTCTTAAAAAAAAAATTATTCAAAATAATTGTTTAGGTAAAAAAGTAAAAGAGGAGACTAGATTACTCAGAAATTGTGATAAAGCTGTTAAACGTAACCCGGAGAATCCAATTAGTTATTTTAACAGGGGAAATCTAAAGTTTAAATCAGGAGATTATCAGGGTGCAATGAAGGATTATAATGCAGCCATAAGACTGAACCCTGAATATTTAGAAGCATACCATAGCCGGGCAATAATAAAAGAGAAGTTGAATTATTACAACGGGGCTATCGCTGATTATAACTTTATTTTAAAGATGGATTCCTTGGATCCATTGGCACGGAAAAATAAAAATATTATCCAGCAAAGATTTTAAACAACCTTCAAAATAAATCACAAAAATCATGAAAAATTTTTTCCTCTTTTTGAATAATTAAATTTAATTTTTTGGAGGAATTGATCACTTCCTCAGTATATGAAAGGTGTAATAATATTATTTTTAAAAAGGAGTAAATATATGAAAAAAATTGTTTTTTTATTTTTTATTTTATCTTTTATCTCATTTGCCTCATTTAACCCCTTCAGCCATCAGAGGTATAACTTTACCCTTGATAAGGTCTCACTTTTAAACGTTAAACTAAGTGAAAAAATTGGAGGAAGAAAATATTTTGAGGGGATCATTAAAAATAATACAGACAAAAAAATTATAAAGGCAGAAGTTACTGTTATGTTTAAAGATAAAAATACCCCATACCATATTGTGGGGAGGATGAATTTTTATAACTTAAAACCCAATGAACGTTCTACTTTTTTAGGGCAGAGTGTTCATGTGAATAATATTAAGGGGGAAGATTTTAAAGTTGAACTCAGTGAGATTATTATGGAAAAATAAGGGCAAAAATTTATAAAAAATGTAACATGTGTTACAGAAAATATATTGAAATCCTGATAAAATATTCTTAAGTTAAGAAGGTAAAATATAAATAAAAGAGGTGATCTATATGTTTTCAAAATTAAAACTTCCAAAAAATACAAGTAAGATAGGTGAAACGCCTATTATGAATGAAAAAAATGTTTTTCCTGAAATATTAAATAAGCACATGACTCCCAAAGGAAAATGGGCAAAAATTGTTGTTATTGATGGCAGCCTTAAATATGTCCATGACGATGAACTTAAAAAAATATTAGTAGCAGATAAGAACCATTCGATAGTTATCGAACCCGAAAGATACCACCATGTTATTTTAGATGGCAGGGTTGAATTTAAAGTTGAGTTTTATAAGGTTCCGGTAAATGTAGAAAATTTTGATGATAGTGCTTCCAGACCGGGGGAAAATTTCTTATAAAAATAAAACAATAAAAAACTCCTAATTCATAAATTAGGAGTTTTTTTTATCTATATCTCTTTTTTTAATTGATCGACCCACTCTTCAATCCTAGAAGATGTAAGATCATCCTGATTATTTATATCCAGTGCCAGACCTATTAATTTATCGTTTTCCAGGGCTTTACTGTCAGAAAAACTATAGCTTCCCCTTGAAGTCATACCGATTATTTCCCCCCCGGCATCTCTGGCCGCTTTACCTATAATACCCAGGGCATCACAGAATGTATCTCCGTATGATTCCTGATCACCGGTTCCGAAAACACCTATTTTTTTCCCCGATAAATTTACATCTTTTAAAAGATCGATCTTGTCACCCCAGTCATCCTGAAGTTCACCATATCCCCAAGTAGAAGATCCAAACAAAATTAAATCTAAACAGTCAATATTTTTTATTCCCTGAGATATAGGCACAACTTCTGCTTCTAACTTCCCTCCCAAGATCTGAGCTATTGATTCCGTATCACCTATTGTACTTCCATAATAAATTCTTACTTTCATCTTGTCCTCCTTTTCATTTTCAAAAGATTTGTAAGTCAAAGTATTTTAACTTAAAAACATTATATGGATAAAAACATGAATTGTCAAGAAATATATTTTAAATTTATAGCTTTTAAAAAAATATAAGAAAGGCAGATAGGATAACCTATCTGCCCTTACAATTAAAATTTTATTTTTTAAATATAATTACTCTAAAAACCCCCATGTCACTTACCTTATGAGGTACTGTATTTTTTTCTTTTAAGAAAAAATGAAGAATAGTCGCTATCACTCCTAATAACCCACAAAATAAGAAAGAAGTTTACGACCTTTCTCTCAAAATATATCCCCTTCCCTGAAGAGATTCAATGTGATTATCAAAGGTAGAAAGCTTATTTTTAAGTTTTCTTATATACACATCTATAATTCTATTACCCTGAATAAATTCATCCTCCCATACCCTCTCATAGATATTTCTTCTAGAAAGAGCCACTCCCCTGTTTTTTGCTAAAAAAACAAGGAGATTATACTCGGTTTTAGATAGCTTGATCTCTTGTCCACCCTCCCTCACACTTTTGGCTGAGAGGTTGATAAAAATATCTCCTATCTGGAGAACCTCTATCGCGGCACTATTTTTTCGTTCCACAGCTCTTATCCTCAAGGTTACCTCGTGTATATTAAATGGCTTCTTCACATAGTCATCTGCCCCCTTTGTAAAACCATCTACTATATCCTGCTGTTCAGTCTTTCCTGTGAGCATTATTATATGGGGAGCCCCATAAACTTTTGGATTATTTCTTATCTTTTCACAGACCTCCAGCCCATCTATCCCCGGCAGGTAAAGATCCAAAAGTATCACCTCCGGACTCATACTTACTATTATGTGTAAGGCTGCTTCCCCAGATGAAGCTGTGCTCACATCAAAGCCCTCTTCCTTTAAAGTTTTTTCTAAATGATTTCTTGTTATCAGACTGTCTTCTACAATTAATATCCTCATATACTATCCCCTTTTTCTATTCTCTCCCTTAAACTATTCCACCTGACCTCTATATTCTCTAAATATTTAATTTTTTGCTCAAAGTTTTCTGAATCTCTCTCAATTTCTTCCAGAAGAATTCTTATTTTATCCTCTTTCAGATATGAAAACTCCCCCTTGAGTTTATGGGCATAATATTTTATTTTACCACAGGATTTCTCTTCCAGTGCTTTTTTCAGTTGGAAGATCCCTTCCGGTATCTCCTTTAAACAATCAGCTATTATCCCTTCACTGCCCAATTCATCGACTAACCTTTCAACCTTTAGGTGAGGTATAAGATTTTCAATGGCCTCTATCAGATCATCTCTCTGAAAAGGTTTGGTCACATAGGCATCTAGCGATCCCTTAAGGGCTTTTATTCTATCCTCTAAAAATGCATTTGCAGTTATTGCCACCACCGGTAGTTTCATATCTATCTTTTTTATCCTCTCAGCCAGTTCATATCCATCCATCCCAGGCATCTGTATATCTGTAAACACAATATCAATATCATCTGTCAATAATTCCAGAGCTTTTGAACCTCTAGAAGCAGAGATAACTACTATTCCATTCTTTTCCAATAGATCCTTTAATACATTTAGGTTTAAAGTGCTGTCATCTACAATCAAGGCTTTGATATCTCTTGTTTTGATCTCTGTCTCTTTCGGTATTACCTTCTCCATACTTCTATAGATCTTCCAGTTAAACAATGGATTCATACAGATAACAGATACTTTTTTTAGTTCCACAGGAGAATCAGATACCACTGTACAATTTAAACCATGTTTTTCAGAGTGGTACAGATCTTCCCCTATAAAGATATGGGGATAGTCCAGAATTACCTCTCCATCCTCAGACATATCCATAAATGCCTCTTCATCGGATACAATTATATAAGGGCAGCTGTAGTCATCTCCAAATTGCTGAAAAATTTCTTTTATCTCTTTAGAAGCTGTATATAAAATAAAACCTTCGGTGCTAGTCTCTAATCGATCTTTCCCTTTAGGAAGGGACAGTTTAAAATAAAAACTACTCCCTACACCCACAGTACTTTCTACCATAAGTTTTGATCCCATTAAAGATAAAAATCTCGAGGTTATTGCCAGTCCCAGCCCCGTTCCCTCATATTCCCTTAAGTTTCCCTGCTGTCCCTGGATAAAATCCTCAGTTATCTTCTCTACCATCTCTTGGGGGATCCCTATTCCAGTATCTGTTACTTTAAAATAAATATCTTTGGATTCATCTATTTTAACACAGATAGTAATTTCTCCCTCATGGGTAAACTTAACTGCATTTCCAATGAGGTTTATGAGGATTTTCCTCAGTGCCAGCCTGTCTCCCACTACAAAGTGGGGGGTATCTTTTGCACAGATACAGACAAGTCTTAAGTTTCTCCTGTTTATTATACTCTCAAATATCTGAAGTACCTCGGCCAGTGTTTCCCTAAGAGAAAACTGATTTCTGTGAATTTCTATTTTATTTGCTTCAATTTTAGAAAAATCAAGGATATCATTTATGATCTCCAATAAATGATGGGATGCTCCGCCTATAACTCTTAATTTTTCACCGATCTTCCTGTCCATGGGAATATCTTTAAGAGTTTCCACCGTGCCTATTATTCCGCTGAGAGGCGTTCTTATCTCATGGGACATATTTGCCAGAAATCGGCCCTTTTCCAAACTAGCCTCCTCTGCCTTGAGTCTTGTTTCTATAAGTTCCTTTACCAGCTTTCGTCTGCTTATTATCAGGTAAAACATAATAAAGGAAACTATTATTGTCAGATGGAAGGAAATTATTATCTTATTCAGATTCCTCTTGTCTATCACAAAGAAATGTCCATCCATATTATAGAAGGAGTACCCTCCCTCTAAAAGAAAGTAGTTTAGTTTATATTCTTTTGCCTTGGGGTAGTTAAAAAACAACTTTTCCCTCATAGGTAAGCCGCTCTTTTTTCCATCAGGATACAGCACCATAGTAAACTCATCTCTAGGAGCATACCTATATCCGTAAATTGGATAATTCAGTTTCTCTAGATCCGAGGTTTCCTCTCTGTCTTTAACAACTAGTGCTCTTTCCCCTCCAGATTCTCCTTTATTTTTTTCCATGGAAAAATTTGAGAACTCTATATCTTCAAAATGTTTCTTCAAACTATCAACCTCTGACCCTTTAAAACCTAAGAGATAGATCTCCTCTATTGCAGGCTGAAGATAAAGTATCCTTTCAAAATAAGCTTCCAGCCCATGAAATTTTGGGAGGATCTTCCCACTTTTTTCCATATTCAGTGAGGATTCTATTCCAACAGCTGACATACATATTATTATATATAAAAACATAATTATTCTTTTCATTTCTTCCTCCTCAAAAGCATTATATCTTTTTTAAAAAATAAAATCAAAAATTAACAAGATGTTAACAACTTAATATTATACTTATTTTGAACTTAAAGTTCTTAAAAAAATCGTATTGATATGAAATTTATCAATATTTTTTAAAAGTTATCACATAATATATTAGGGAGGTAATGTATGAAAGGAAAGTTAGGATTTTGGAGTATTGTACTTTTAGGTATCAACTGTATAATTGGTACGGGAATTTTTGGTTTACCCAACAAAGCTTATGCTATGATCGGTGAAGCCAGTGTAGGAGTTATTATTTTTGACGCACTATTAGTTATCTCTATTGCTCTGTGTTTCGCAGAAGCAGCTGGTCGTTTTAAAGTAAATGGAGGTCCTTATATCTATGCTAAGGAAGCCTTTGGAACATTTTTTGGTTACGAAGTAGGTCTTATGAAATGGCTTATGGGAATTATTGGCTGGGCTACATTTGCAGTATTTTTAGGAAACAGACTTGCTCTGGTTTTCCCGATGTTTGATACTCCATTTGGCAGAATGGCTATTGCAATCTTTAGTATTCTTTTCTGGAGTGTAATTAACTTAATGGGAGTTAAATCTTCTAAAATAGTTAATAATATAGTTACTTTGGGAAAACTAATTCCATTATTTTTATTTATCTTTGCAGGAATCTTCATGTTTGGTAAGGTTGATACAACAACTTTAACTGAAACTGTTGCAGTAACTGCACCTAATGGAAATACCTTAGTAGAAGCAGCTATATTATTTTTCTTTGCTTTTACAGGTTTTGAAGCTATCGGTATCGCAGCTGGAGATATGATCAATCCTCAGAAAAATCTTCCTAAGGCTATCGTTGTAGTAATGTTAATTGTATCAACTGTTTATATCGCAATCCTATTAATATGTATGAAAGTACTGGGACCATCTCTTGCTCTTAGTAAAGCTCCTGTTGCAGATGCAGCCGGCGTTCTTTTAGGAAGTGCTGGAAAATCATTTATCATGACAGGTATATTAGTATCAATAATAGGTATAAATATGGCCGGTTCTTATACTTCTACAAAATCCGGAGTAGCTTTAGCTGAAACTGGTCTTGTTCCTGAATTCTTTTTAAAAACCAACAGTAAAGGGGTTCACTATAACGCAGTTCTGGCATCTATGATAGGAACTATGGTATTAGCAATGAGTGGAAGTTTTACTGTTCTTGCATCTATCGGTGTTATTGTTAGATTTATCCAGTATATTCCTACTTGTGCTGCTGTTTTGATCTTTAGAAAAAGAGATAAGGAAAAGGGAATAAAACATGACGGATTTACAATCCCATTTGGACCAATTATTCCTGTTATTGCTTTAGTTGTCAGTGTAATCCTATTAATCAAAGCAGGGATAGCTACTCCTCATAAAATTGTTTATGGTTTAGGAGGATTGGTAGTTGTAGCTCCATTCTATAAGTTCTCTAAGGAGAGAATGGAAAAGGTAGAGAGAAAGGAAGCCCTGGGAGGTGTCCAATAGATGAAGGTAATCGGTATTTCAGGAAATAAAAAATTTTTAGATGGTTTTAACAGAGATTATGTTTTCGACCACTATTCTACATGTATTGAAAAGATCGGTGCTGTACCGTTAATTTTACCAATAACTGATAAAAAAGAAGTTGCCAGGGTATATATCGATAAGATCGATGCTCTAATTATGACAGGGGGTATCGATGTAAATCCTTTCCTATATGGGGTGGAACCTACAAAGGAAACCGAAGTTCCTTTTGCTCAGAGAGACGCTTTTGATTTCATGCTTATCGAGGCTGCACTAGAGAAAAATATCCCTATTTTAGGAATATGCAGAGGAATGCAGATCATGAATGTATATTTCGGTGGTTCACTGCACCAGGATATCAAATATTACGGTGAGACCAGTATACAACATGTACAGAGATCAAATCACCATGAACCTATCCATCTTGTTGATGTTGAGAAGAGTTCTACCCTCTATACTCTTATTGGGGAAAAACAAAAAGTAAACTCTGTACACCATCAGTGTATCAACAAATTAGGAACAGGACTTGTAGCTTCAGCAGTATCTTCTTCTGATAAGATAATTGAAGCCTATGAATCCAATGGAAAAAACAAGATCTTAGGTATCCAGTGGCATCCTGAGATGATGTTTGCTGAGGGGAATAACGAGATGGAAGATATCTTCACATTTTTAGTTAAGTAACCTCACTACAGATAATTAGAAAAAATATTCAGATAGAGGGGTCTTCTAAAAGAGAACCCCTCTTTTAAATTACAGATACAGATGGTATACTATTTAAAATATTATAAATATCAATTTTTATATCAGGGGGACAGAACATGACAAATAAATTAGGTTTTTGGAGTATTATCTTACTTGGAATAAATACTATTCTTGGGTCAGGGATCTTCCTCCTCCCTGGAAGTTTTTATATAGCTTTAAATGAAAGGGGGGTCTTCCCTACACTGATTGTTATTGCTACTGTTCTTTCTATCTCCCTTTGTTTTGCAGAAGCCTCTGGAATTTTTGAGGGTTATGGGGGTCCATACATATATGTAAGGGAAGCCATGGGAGAGTTTATGGGTTTTCAGGTTGGCTTTATGAAGTGGGTTATCTCTCTTCTTGCCTGGGCAACTATGGCTGTTGCCTTTGCAGACCTTTTAGTAGCTTTTTTAGATATAGGTCATATCCCTTATATTGAAAAGATTCTTGCAGGACTTCTTATTATCATACTCTCCTATATCAACTTTTTAGGAGTAGAGTTAACAAAGAGTTTAAATAATATTGTTTCCCTGGGAAAGATGGTCCCAATTCTCTTATTTGTTTTTATTGGGATTAAATATATGGGAAAAAGTAACCTTCTCCTTATAACAAGGGAGCCCGGAGGATTAATAACAGGTATCCAGGATCCAATTTTGATCCTGTTCTATGCATTTACAGGCTTTGAATCAATTGCAGTAGCGGCTAGAGATATGAAAACACCTCTTAAGAACCTGCCAAAGGGTATTATTGCTGTAATGATTGGCATAACAATACTTTATCTGATTCTGATATTTTCTATACTGGGAATTTTAGGAAAAAATATAGATCCGGATTCATATCCTATATTCCATGCAGCCTATCTTCTATTAGGACCTCTTGGGGGAAGTTTTTTTTCATCAGGGATAATAATGTCTATTATTGGTATCAATATTGCATCCTCGTTTACAAGTCCGAGATCTATCGTAGCACTATCTGAGAAAAATACCATGCCGGAATTTCTTTCCAGAAAAAATAAATATGGTACTCCCGGTGCTGCTATCATCCTTACAGGAGGTCTTTCATTACTTATAATTCTTATTGGAAATTTTAACACCTTAGCTTCATTTTCTGTAATTTCAAGGATTTCCCAATACCTGCTTACATGTGTAGCTGTCATCATATTTAAAAAACGGGGTATTAGAGGCTCTTTAGTCTTACCGGGAGGGTACCTGATTCCTCTCATTGCCTTGGGAACTATGGGTATTTTATTTTATAACTACCTGATCTACATAGCTACTGTATTTTTAATATTTTTTCTGATTGGAAAATATTTCTATAGTTATGATGGGAAACCACAGAAAAGTTTTGGAAACTAATCCTTAATTTTAAAATTTGAGATAATAAAAAAGCAACGTGATGTTGCATCCAGTTAAGCATTATCAATATTTATACGCACTAATTCATCTAATATTTTTATAGTTTCCCAGACAATAAAAAAGTGCCGCATCTGCGGCACTTTTCTTTAAAATCCCAATAATCTATATTTTTTTAAAATAACTCTCTCTATATCTTTCATAGGTTTTTTAAATAATTTTATTCTGTCAAATTCATCTGTTTCAAATTGAGATTTTAAACTGTTTCCAAATGTCATTCTTACAGCAGTACCTATATTAACTTTTTTTACACCTGTATGAGACAACTTAGTTAAATCATGATCTTTGACTCCAGTAGATCCATGAATCACAAGGGGAACATCTAATTCTTTTTCTATATCAGTTAAAAGTTCATAGTTAATAATAGCTTCCTGGCCGGTCATCCTATGAAGAGTCCCTACTGCTACTGCCAAGAAATCTACTTTTGTTTTGTCATAAAATTCTTTAGCTTCCAAAAGTTCAGTATATTTACCCTTAGAACCCATATTGGGATCACTGTACCCTACTGATCCTATCTCAGCTTCTACACTTACATTATAATTTTTAGCAAAGTCAATAACATCTAAAGTATTTGATATATTTTTCTCTAAAGGTAAGGAGGAGCCGTCATACATAACAGATGTATAACCTGATTTTATGGCTTCTTCTATCTCTCCCATAGATTTTGCATGATCTAAGTGAATGCAGATTGGAATAGAGTAATCTTCACTGATAGATTTAAGTAAATTGCATAAATTTCTCGAACCCATATGCATAACAGCATCCCTATTTGTCATCAAAACGGCTGGAGCCCTCAGTGAAGATGCCGCATCTAATACAACCTTGGCATCTTCATATCCATATACATTAAAGGCTGGAACCGCTTGATTTTCACCTAATTCATTTATTATTTCTTTTAAGGTAACTAGCATATTTCCTCCTATCCTCTGGCAACCATTTCTCCAAATTCAGCTTTTTTAAGAGCTATAAACTTTTGGATTTCATTTACAGTCGGCATATCTTCTGAACAACTGTGACTTGCTACTAGCATAGCTGCCGAAGCACTTCCAAATTCCAGTGCATCGATAATATCCCAGCCCTCCATCAACCCATAGATAAATGCAGATGCATAAGCATCTCCTCCGCCAAAGGATTTAAGCAGTTTTACTGGAAATGGTTTAATCTTATAAGATAAATTTTCAGTGTAGGCAACGGATCCTTCTTTTCCATGTTTTATAACAACAATTTTATTTTCATAAGCTAACCATCTATTGGCAATTGCTATATCACTTTTATCTTCAAAGTTAGCAATTCCTTCCATCAATTCAAATTCTTCCTTAGAACCTATTATCAGGTCGCTTAATCTTCCTATCAATGAATAATAGATTGCCACTTCCTCCTTAGATTTCCAGGTATAGCTCCTATAATCCACATCAAATATCACAATAGTTCCATGTTTTTTAGCGTATTCTACCGCTGTAAAACAGGCTTCTCTTGACGGGCTGGCCGACAAAGCTGTTCCAGATACAACAATTGCTTTAGCATTTTTAATATACTCTTCTGAAATTTCATTGGATTCCAGCATAAGATCCGCAATACCGTTTCTATACATCAGTATAGAACTTTCAGTTGGACTTTTTATTTCAGTAAATGTAAGTCCAAGAGATTCACCATTTTTACAAGTTGCTACCTCTGTTGTATCTATATTATTTTCTTCGAAATAATCGGTAACAAACTTTCCAAAACTATCATCTGAAACTTTTCCGATAAATCCTACTTTTTTGCCAAGTCTTGAAAGACCTACTGCTATATTTGCAGGTGATCCTCCAACATACTTATTAAAATTTTTACTCTCCTCCAACGGTTTATGAATATCTGTAGGATTAAAATCTATTGCAACTCTTCCAATAGGAATAATATCCATAGGTCTGTTTTGATTAAATTTTAACATAATTTCCTCCAGTTTTTTATCTAACTATAAGCATATATCCTCTAATGATTGAAACCAGTTCATCATATCCTTCACTGAATTGAATTAAAGTTTTAGTCACTGCTCCATAGTTATCAAACTCTTTTTCTTCCATTCCCTCTGCAAGATAAGCCTTCTTGAAATCATCAAACTTATAGAGAAGCTCATCTATTATCTCAGGTGCTACTGAATCACCTATTCTATCCTTCACCTCTATATTTGAACCGTTGAATCTCTTCTGCCATTTGTACGGGATAGTCTCCAGTATATCTCCTCCAATAAACTGAGACCACTGATGGTGATTTCTGTAAGCTGCCACCAGGAGCTTAGTTTTATATCCCCTCTCCTGGAATATATTATAGGCATTTTTCATAACTGCTACTCCTGCCCATTCAAGATATTCTGGGTTTGTGATTATATGATCTCTATTGGCTACATCTTTTAGCCAGTCATCTACCCTTCCAACCATGATAGTGCATACAGGATTTATGTGACTGTTATCTAAGCCCTCTTTCTCCCTTCTCTTAAGACCTCTTTCTACCGCTTTTGCTACAGCTATAGCCTGTGGAACGGTAAAACTAACCGTAGCATTGATGCTTACCCCTCTATAGGTAGCTTCTTCAAAGGCTCTTATTCCTGCACTTGTAGCCGGGATTTTCACCTGCATATTTTCAGAAAGATTGCTGAAGTGAACAGCCTGTTCTGTAAGAAGTTCCGAATTTCTATAATATTTAGTATTTGTCTGGATGGAGATCCTACCCCTTCCTGTTTCAGGATCAAAAATAGGTTTTAGGAGTTTTGCTCCCTCTACGGCCATATTTTCAATGAGTTCCCAGGCGATCTCATCTTCTGTTGCCTCTGGGTTTTTCACAATGAGATCTTTTATCTGATCTTCATAATTTTCAAGTTCTGCTTTCAATACATTTTTAACTATCACAGGATTCGTAGTCGCTCCTACAGCACCATTTTCAATGGCATAGGACAATTCATTTATAGAACAAGAATCATTCCAATAATCTGTTTTAGTAGTAAGTGCCATCTCATGAAGCGGTCCTCTGTATATTTTTTCCATGTTCTCCCCCTCAATGGAATCCATTTAATATTTTGGATTCCATTTTACAGTTATTTTTTTATTAAATTTTATATAGTTGTCTCCATTTTTTATTAGCTCATCCAGTCTACTTTATGCTCTGGATTCCACTTTGTAGTTATTTTTATTAAATTTGTCCAAAAATCTATGGAAGAAACTCCTGTGATATCCCCATATCCAAATTTAGAATCTTTGATCCCTCCAAATGAAAATGGTTCTCTTGGAACAGGCACTCCGATATTAACCCCTAACATTCCTGCCTGGAACTCTCTTATAGCTTCATCTACAAATCTACCATTCTGAGTAAAGATTGCAGCAGCATTTCCATATGGTGACTCATTTTGAATAGATGCAGCTTCAGCGATTGTATTAGCGCTTCTAATCTCCAAAACAGGTCCGAAGATCTCTTCGCTGCTCATTTTTTTACTGTTACCCCAGTCAATAATAGATGGCCCTATAAAATATCCCCTATCTCCTTTAACTGTTCTTCCATCAACTATAATTTCAGCTCCATTTTCCTCGGCGTAATTTAAGTAGTCCTCTATTTTTTTTATAGCAGCCTCTGAGATAACCGGAGGAAGATCTACTCCGGGAACCATATTTTTAGCCTTAGTAATAACTTCTTCATATACATCGTCTATACTTCCAACACCAATCATTACAGATACGGCCATACACCTCTGCCCGGACATTCCAAAGGCAGATGAAATAATATCTCTACTACCTGCATCTTTATTAGCATCCGGCATTACTACAATATGATTTTTTGCTCCACCCAACGCTAAAACCCTCTTGGAGTTAGCCGATCCTCTTTTATGAACGATTTCAGCTACAGGAGTTGATCCCACAAATGATACAGCTACGATATCTTGATTGTCACAAATCCCTTCAACAATCTCTTTTCCACCGTTAACTACATTGAATATCCCTTCAGGTAATCCTGCCTCCTCCCAGAGTTCTGCCATTTTCATTGCTGAAATAGGTGTTAGCTCCGATGGCTTTAAGATTATTGCATTTCCTAGAGCTATTGCATTTGGAACAGTCCAATGGGGAACCATTACCGGGAAGTTAAACGGAGTGATAGATGCTACAACTCCTAGGGGTCTTCTCTCTTCCTTACAGTTGACTCCTCTGCTGACATCCTGGGTTTTCCCAGAAATTAATTGTGGAATAGAACAAGCAAATTCTGTTAATTCAATAGCTTTATCTACACCGGCATAGGCCTCTTCCATCGATTTCCCATTTTCTTCACAGTTAACTACTGATAATTCTTCCCTATATTTCATAAGTAATTCTCTATATTTATAAATAACCTTAGATCTCGATTTTGCAGTTAAACCTGCCCAAGCTTCTTGAGCAACTTTAGCTTTAGCTACGACTTCGTCCAATTGAGTTTTAGTAGCTGCTTTAAACTCACCAATAATTTCTCCATTGATAGGAGCATATACATCATATTTTTCTCCCATTCCTGACACAAACTTACCATTTAAATAATTTTTAATTTCATTATATTTCATCTTTTCCTCCTAAAGTATTTCAGAGATCTTCACAGGTCTCTTTTCTTCTAAAGATTTTTTTGCCGCTAACCCAATTAATACAGGTTGTAATCCGTCGTTCGCATTAACAGGTACATCTTTATCGTTAACTATTGCCTCTACAAATTGATTTACTTCTTCACCAAATGATTGCATATATCTCTCCAGGAAGAAATAAAGTGGTTTTTCCGATATAATACCATCTTTTGTAGAGATAACTGCCTTTGATCCACTGTCATTTGAGATAGATACCGAACCAAGTGATCCGAACACCTCTGCTCTCTGGTCATATCCATAAGCTGCCTCTCTGGAGTTATCAATTACACCTAGAGCTCCATTTTTTAATTTTAATGTTATAATGGCTGTATCTATATCACCGGCTTCTCCAATCTCAGGATTTACAAGTACTCCTCCAACAGCATAGACTTCTTCTACTTCACTTCTAGACAAATATCTGACCATATCAAAGTCATGGATAGTCATATCCAAAAACATTCCACCAGATACCTTAACATAGTCAATTCCTGGAGCTTCAGGATCTCTGGAAGTTACCTTTATGATATGAGGTGTCCCAATTTTTCCTTCTGTAACAGCATCTTTTATAGCCTTGAAATTATTATCAAACCTTCTATTAAACCCAACCTGATATTTTACCCCGGATTTTTCCACTTCATCTAAAACCATCTGGATCTTTCTTAAATCATGGTCTATTGGTTTTTCACAGAAGATATGTTTGTTAGCTCTTGCTGCCTCTATTGATATAGATGAATGAGTATCTGTTGAAGAACAGATTAAAACAGCATCGATATCTTTATTTTCCAATATTTCTTTATAATCAGTAGTTATATTTTCTATTCCAAGTTCATTGATCCATTTTATTTTATCTTCATTCATAAATGGATCTGCAATCATATGAACAGTGGCATTTTTTACATTGTTGGTGATACTTGTTGCATGTACCTGCCCGATTCTTCCGGCTCCTATAATTCCTAATTTTAACATTTTTTTGATTCCTCCCTTTATTAAAGACCTGTTTTTTCAGCAATAAATTTTCTAGCTCTTACAGCATATTCAAATGGGTTAGCAAGTGCAGGATCCTGTTCTGCTTCTACTACCATCCAACCGGTATAATCAGCATCTTTTAATGTTTTGAATATAGGATCAAAATTAATTATTCCATCCCCGGGAATAGTAAATGCCCCTTTTTTTACCCCTGTTAAAAAAGAAAGGTTGTTTTCTTTAACTTCTCCTAATATATTTTCTCTCACATCTTTCAAATGAACATGAGCAATTCTATCTATATATTTATTTAAAACGTTTTCAACTGAAGATTGAGTTCCTTCAGAATAGTACATATGGCCTGAATCAAATAATAAATAAACATTACTGTTTGTTGTTTCCATGAATTTATCCACTTCTTCCGGAGTCTGAATGCCTGTCCCCATATGGTGATGCAGCGACACTTTCATCCCTTTTTCTTCAGCTAATTTAGCTAATTTATTGTATCCAACAGCCACTCTGCCCCATTCTTCACCTGTAAAAACAGGCTTTTCATTGAATATCGATTTATCCAGTCCCTGAATACTGTGTGACTGCTCGGAACACCCTATAACTTTAGCACCCATAGTATGTAAAAAATCTCTATGTTTAATAAATTCGGCAATAGTTTCCCCTTCTTTTCCTACAGCAAAGAAGGTACTAAACCATGCATTACAAATTTGAATTCCTCTAATATTTAACTTTTCTTTTAAAAGATCAGTATCTTTAGGATATTTATTTCCTACCTCACTTCCAGTAAATCCAGCTAATGCCATTTCAGATACACACTGCTCGAAAGTATTTTCACTCCCTAGTTCAGGTAGGTCATCATTTGTCCAAGCGATTGGTGCAATTCCTAATTTTACTTTTTTAGAATCCATTTTACTCCTCCATTAATATTTTTTTATTTTTTTCTTTTCCTGCTTTGATGCTTCATATGCCTTATTTATTTTTTCATTATCAGATACCGAAGCATTTCCCACATGCCACCATGAGTCATATCCATCTGTCATAGTTTTAGGTAGTACTTTTACATCTATTAATGTCGATACTCTCTGCTTTTTACTGTCTTCCAGTGCCTCTATTAACTCCTTCTCATTTTTAACATTATATGTCTTGCATCCATAAGATCTTGCATTCATAGCAAAATCAATAGGGATCAGTTCCCCGTCTAAGTTTCCTGTTTCTGCATTTCTATACCTAAATTCAGTTCCAAAACTTCCCATCCCATTTCCCATTTGAAGATTATTTATACAACCAAATGCCATATTATCCATTAAGATTATGTTTATCTTTTGTCTTTCTTGAATAGAAGTAACCAATTCCGAGTGCAGCATCTGATATGATCCATCTCCAACCAGGGCATATACCTCTTTAGTCGGTTCAGCTATTTTAACTCCCAGAGCTCCACTAATTTCATACCCCATACAAGAATACCCGTATTCTACATGATAGTCATTTTCACCTCTGCTTTTCCAAATTCTCTGTAGGTCCCCAGGTAAACTTCCGGCAGCTCCTACAATTATAGAGTTCTCTAAATTTTTATTTAATATTCCTAAAACATTAGTCTGGGTTAAAGATGAATCAGTATTTTTTTTAAATTCTTCCAATACATGATCTAAACCTCTTACTTCCGGAATAAAGTTTTCACCATAAGTTATATCCACTAATCTATTCCACTCTTTTTCCCAAAGTTCTTTGACATCTCTAACTTCATTTTTATATTCTGATCTATAGCTGTCTTTTAACCCTTTACCCAGCTTTTTTAACGTTTTCTCTGCATCAGCAGTAATTTTAATCCCATCTAATTTATGTGAATCAAAATTTGCAATATTAATATTTAAAAACTTTACATGTGGATTTTGGAAGATCCATTTAGAGGCAGTTGTAAAATCAGTGTATCTGGTCCCGACACCTATTACAAGATCTGCATCTCTGGCTATCCTGTTAGCTGCCAAATTCCCAGTTGTTCCCATCCCTCCCAGATTCAGATTATGACATGAGGAAACAGCTCCTTTTCCAGCTTGAGTTTCACCAAATGGAATATTAAACATCTCACTGAACTCTCTAAAAGTTTCTTCTGCCTCGGAATATTTAACTCCTCCTCCACAGATTAACATAGGTTTTTTAGCTGAGGTAATAGCTTCAACAGCCTCCTTTATCATTGAATCTGTAGGAAGAGTTCTTTCCATCCTGTGAATTCTTTTTTTAAAAAACTCCAGTGGATACTCATAATTTTCTCCCTGTACATCTTGAGGCAGTGCTATTGTCACGGCTCCTGTATTGACAGGGTCCGTTAACACTCTCATGGCATTTAATAGAGCTGTCATAAGCTGTTCCGGTCTGCTGACTCTGTCCCAGTATTTAGACACGGGTTTAAAAGCATCATTTGTTGATATCGTTAAATCATGGAATTGTTCAATTTGCTGTAATACCGGATCTGGCTGTCTAGTTGCAAATACATCTCCAGGCAGCAAAAGTAATGGTATCCTGTTTGCAGATGCAGTTGCTGCAGCTGTCACCATATTTGCAGCTCCCGGTCCTACAGAACTAGTGCAGACCATTATTTTTTTTCTCTTTTTTTGTTTTGCAAAGGCAGTTGCTGCATGAGCCATTCCCTGCTCATTCCTTCCCTGATAAACTTTTAAACTGTGATTTTTTTCTTCTAAGGCCTGTCCTAGTCCAAGAACATTACCATGGCCGAAGATTGTAAAAATTCCTTCTATAAATTTACTCTCTTTCCCATCAAATTCAACATATTGATTATCTAAAAATTTAACAAGAGCTTGAGCTGTTGTTAATTTAATTGTATTCATATTTACCCTTCCTATTTAGATTTGATATTTTAACCTAATATTTTATTTTTCAGGCCAAATTTTATTCTCCTTATCATGCAGCCACGTATGTGCATCGTCATCAACTCGCTTTGTCCAAGGATTCCCATCTAAATGTCTGATCATCCAACAATAATACATCCCATATCCCGGGGCTGATGTTTGAGGATGTGTAAAACCACCATTTATCATTAAAGCCGAGTTATTTTGTATCTTATATACATTTTCTCCTACAAAAGCTCCTCCAAAACCCTGAGGCTTTGTAAATTTATAAAAGTAAATCTCCGGCTGGGCATGACTATGAGGAGGGTAACTTGACCATTTTCCAGGATATGTTATTACTTCTCCTAAAACCATATTTGAATAAGGAGCATTTTCATATTTAAAAATATCTCTTACAAGTCTCCTTGCAGTTCCATCCATTACCCCGTCCCCAAAAATATTATCTTTGCAGTCTTCCGGTGTATATAATTTAGAATCAAATAAATTATGATTTATGGTTTTTTGAACCCCTATTTCCCCATCTTTCATAAATTCTATAATTACCTTCTTATCATTTGAAACATGCAGTGTATAAGGTCCACAATCAAAAACATTTTCCCTTTCAGCAACAAGGTCTTTTCCTTCCCATAAAAACTTAATTTTTCCTTCAAATAAAATTATAGCCATCTCCTTATCACGATCGTAAAGTTCTACTTTTTCTCCAGCTTTCATCTTATATATACCAAAATCCATAAGCATTGATCTATTTTTCCCGTCATCTTTTGATATCGAATTATATCCATATTTAAGTTCATTATTACTTTGATGCTCAAGCATAATTAGTTTCTCCTTTTTAATTTTATAATTTTTCTTTTAATTTAAGATTTAATTTTATTCTTTCTCATATCAAATACAACTGCTGCAACTATAATAAACCCCTCTACAATTTGCTGTATAAATGCATTAATTCCTAAAAGAGTAAATCCATTTGCCATCACCCCTAATATTAATGCTCCTATTACAACACCCCATACAGTTCCTATCCCTCCGGAATGGCTGGTTCCTCCTATTGTTGCTGCTGCTATTGCTGTAAGTTCGATTCCAGTTGCTGCTGCCGGCTGAATACTTCCTCCTGTTCTTCCCATAAAGATTATTGCACACAGGCCGGCCATTAATCCGGCATATGCATAGATAATTACTGTATTTCTCTTAACCTTTATTCCTGATATTTTGGCTGCATTTATATTCCCGCCAATTGCATAAACACTTTTTCCAAATTTTGAATAATTCATAATAATAAATGTAATAATTATCATAATTCCATAGATAATAACCGGAACAGGAATAACATTGAATATCCTGGATCCAAAAAATGTTATCGAGTCATTGATACTGCTTATGGGTTTTCCGCTTGTATACATAAGTGCTGCTCCCCTTGCTGCAGTATACATTCCCAATGTCGCGATAAAAGCCGGCACCCCAGTATAAGCTATCAAACCGCCATTTATGGCTCCGCATAAGGCTCCCAATAATAAGGCTACTATTATCGGCACTATTATCGGCAGTTCCGGTAATCCCGGAAACATCCTGTCAAAGGCATCCATCGTCTGTCCTAAACTACCTGCTACAACTCCAGCAAATGCAAGAACCGATCCTACAGAAAGGTCTATTCCCTTAGAAACAATTACAAGAAGCATTCCCAATGCCAATATCCCGTAGATAGAAGACTGGGTTATTAAATTAAATATATTTCTAACGGACAGAAAATTAGGTCTTAAAATAGATAAAACTAATATCATCCCCATAAGAATCAAAACTATTCCGTATTTTTTTAGTAATTCATTTGTATTTTCATTCAGTAAAGATTTTTTTTCATTTTTTATAACAGTTTCTACTGCCATCTTTTAGCCTCCTTAATTATATTAATGTCAATTTTAGTTTTTCTTTATTTGTTATATTTCTATAATCATTTTTTTTATTGGTTGCATATTCCATGAGTTCTTCCTGGGTCAATTCGCCATCATTATCAAGAATACCTGTAATTTTCCCCTCATGCATCACTACCACACGGTCAGCCATCCCCAAAATTTCAGGCAGTTCCGAAGAAATCATTATTACACTTTTCCCTTCACAGGCTAATTTTGATATTAATCTGTGAATTTCAGATTTTGCCCCTACATCTATTCCCCTTGTAGGTTCATCCAAAATAAGTATATCCGGATCTGTTAAAAGCCATCTTGCTATCAATACCTTTTGCTGGTTTCCTCCGCTTAAATTTCCAATTTTATGATTTAAACTTGGTGTTTTTATTCCCAATGCAGATATATATTTTTCCCCATCTTCTTTCATTTTTTTATAGTTTATTAACTTGTTGGGGTTTATATATTTATCTATATTGACTATAGTCATATTGTCTTTTATCGACAACATCGGGAAGATACCCGTTTCCCTCCTGTCCTCTGTCAATAAGGCCATTTTATTCTTAACGGCTGCAGATGAGGAATCAATTTTTATTTTTTCATTGTCAATTAAAACCTCTCCATTAATAATAGAACGAACACCAAACAGAGCTTCCATGACTTCTGTTCTACCGGCACCGATCAACCCGGCAAAACCTAAGATTTCTCCTTTTTTTAAGTTAAAAGAAATATTTTTAAAATGATTTCCGTCACTTAAACTTTTCACTTCTAATTTTACTCCGGATATTTCACTGGGTGTTTTAGGAAATAAGTCATCTACATCACGGCCTACCATCATCTTGATCATTTCATCCATGGACATATCTTTGCTAGGTTTACTACCTATATAATCCCCGTCACGAAAAACAGTAATTGTATCCGCTATTTTAAATATCTCATCTAATTTATGGGAGGTATATATTATGCTTCTTCCCTCAGATTTTAATTTAAATATTATTTTAAATAACTGGTCTATTTCTCTGTCTGTAAGTGCCGAAGTAGGTTCATCCATTATAATTAACTTGGCATCATATGAGATTGCTTTTGCTATTTCTATCATTTGTATTTTTGCAATACTTAAGTCTTTCATCAAAGTTTTAGGATTTATGTCTAGATTTATCATCTTCAATACTTCTACAGTCTTTTTATACATAGCTTTATGATCTATTAATCCCAGTTTATTCTTGGGTTCCCTGCCAAGCCATATATTTTCCATAACAGACCTGTATAATATTGGACTTAATTCCTGATGTATCATTGAAATTCCTAATTTTAATGCCGTTTCTGTATCATATTTTTTCATTTTTTTACCGTTAAAAATAATCTCTCCCGATGTCTGTCTGTGTATCCCTATTATGCACTTCATAATAGTTGATTTTCCGGCACCATTTTCTCCCATCAGAGCATGAATTTCTCCAGCTTTAACTTTTAAATTAACCCCTTTCAATGCCATTACACCTGGAAATTTCTTAACTATCTTATCCATCTCTAAAATATATTCATTAACCTCCACTACATCACTCCTTATCCTATTTAAAATTCAAAGAATGTTAACTTAAAATATTGTTTTAAGTTAACATTCTTTCAAATAATATTTTTTACTTAAAATCATTTAAATTTTCTTTTGTAATAAGTTTAAATGGAATATAAGTTATTTTATTTTCAACTGTTTTTCCTTTGATAACATCAATAACATTTTTGGCTGCTGTTGCTCCCTGACCTTTAGCATCTTGAAATACCGTAGCACTAAGTTCTCCTTTTTCTACGGAATTAAGAGCATCAGGTGTAGCATCTAATCCAATAACCTCAACATATTCAAGTAAACCATTATTTTTTAAAGCTTGAATTGCACCCAATGCCATTTCATCATTATTTGAAATAATTGCAGAAAGATCATCTCCATATGTTGTAATCCAGTTTTCAGCAATTGCTAACCCTTTATCTCTTTGCCATAACCCAGTTTCTTCTGCAAGAACTTTAACATTAGGATATTTTTCTTTTATTACTTCTTTTACACCAAGAGTTCTTTTTAGGGCACCTTCATTTCCTAAAATCCCCATAAGAATTGCAATATTTCCCTTACCGTTTATCTCTTTTCCTATAAAATCCATCTGCATTTGTCCACCTGTAATTTCATTGGCCCCCACATAATAAACATTTTCAGGCATTTTATCTTCTTTTCCTGCATATGGATTTCTATTTACATAACACAGTGGAATTTTGGCATCCATGGCAGCATCGGTAATAGGTCCCATAGCACTTGTGTCGGTAGGAACCACGATTATAGCGTCTACGTCTCTTTCTATAAGTGAATTTACTAAATCCTGTTGTTTAATAACATCTTCTTTTGCATTTTCTATAATAAAATTAACATCATTTTCTTTTGCATAGGCTTCTGCAGCATCTAATATAAAGGTCTGGAATGTGTCATTTAAATTATTGATAACGTAAGCAACTGTTGGTTTTTCATTGTCTGTGTTCTTAGCTTCCTCTTTGGATGATTCTCCGCACCCCTGGAATAATCCCATCGTCAAAACTAACCCTATTATCATTAATAATTTTTTCATTAATTTTCCTCCTAAGTTAAAATTATGAAGTTACAATAACAAAATTTCTATCCAACATCTATACTATTAATTTTCTTGAATATCAATAAGTTTCCCTGTCTCAAATGACTCCTTGCAGGCATAGGCTACAATTGTAGTTCTTGTCCCGTCATATACAGTTACCTCTGGTTTTCTTTTATTTATAATACAGTCTACAAATTCTTTTAATTCATCTACATATGCAACTTCAAACCTTTCCAAAAAATCCTGAGAACATTCTTTTCTTACACCACTAGGGTCCAAAACTTCCACTAAATTTTTCTGAGGTACATTGGCAATCCTTAATATTCCTTCCGTTCCAATAATTTCAGTTTCAACATTATATCCATGAGGAGCCGTTCTTCCAGCAAAAATAAATGCCATTGCATCATTTTTAAATTTTAAAAGTGCAGATACATTATCCCCGTCTTTATGTTTTCCAAATTCATCATGTTTATAACAGCCACCTATTCCCCATGTTTGGATGGGTTCAGAATTCAAAAGCCATCTGGAAAGATCTATATCGTGTACTGCCATATCAATGAATTGTCCTCCTGAATGGCCTGCATAGGCAATTGCTCCAGCTATTGCAGATTCTGGATCTTGGCTGTACCCTCTAAATAAAAATGGTTTCCCTATTTTCCCCTGGTCTATCATCTTTTTAGCATATACATATGAAGGATCATAACGTCTCATGAATCCCAGCATAAATATTTTATCTGGATGGTTTTCAATGGCTTTTTCTGCTCTTTTACACTCTTCCAATGTCGTCCCCAGAGGCTTTTCAGAAAAAACATGCAGCCCTGCCTCTAATGCTTTTTCAATCTGGTCACAGTGCAGATGTGATGGTGAACATAGAAACACAGCATCTAATTCATTGTTTTTAATCATCTCATCAAAATCAGTATATCCATATGGAATACCCCATTTTGTTTTAACTTCTTCCACTCTTTCCTCTTCAATTGCACAAATAGCAGTTAATTCTGCTTCAGGAATTTTAAAAGCAATGTTTTCAGCATGTTGAATTCCAAGTCTTCCAAGACCTACCATTCCAAACTTAATTTTTTTCATTATTCATCCTCCTAAAAGTTTTTTCAAAATTTAAAACGTTTTAAATTATTTTATAATATTAAATACTTCTTTTTTTTTAATTTGTCAAATTTAATTTTACTGATTTTTGGACAAAATACATTAATAACAGACACTAAACTCGATAAAACTAATATTTTATTGACTAAAATTTATTATTATAATCTAAAAAAATATTTAAAGTTATTTTTTTAACAAAAACTTTGGAAACGTTTGCTATTTAAAACGTTTTAAGTTATAATTTTAAAATAAGAATTAATTAAATTATTGGGGGAGAGTATCATGGGAGTCACACTTAAAAATATTGCCAGCCAGTTGGGTTTATCCTATACTACGGTATCCAGGGCTTTAAATAATCACAAAGAGATAAAACCTTCTACTCGAAAGCTGGTAAAAGAGACTGCCGATTCTATGGGATATGTCCCAAATTCAATAGCCCAGGGATTAGTTATGAAAAAAACAAAAACTCTTGGTCTTATTCTTCCAGATATAACAGATGGTTTTATGGCAGAGTTGGCAAAGGAGATTGAAATAGTTTCCAACCGGGCCGGGTATACAATATTTTTATGTAATACTAACTGGAGTAAAGAGCGGACAAGAGATTATGTAAAAAAATTAATAGAAAGAAGGGTAGATGGTATCATTATGATCCCCACATCCAATGATATAAGTTTTTTAGAAACTGCTCTAAAATATGATACTCGAATTATATTTATAGGTTCTAGTTTAAAAAAAATAGAGGTTAAGTCCATCCAGGTAGATAACTATAAAGCTATAAAAATAGCTATTTTTCATCTTTTAGCAAAAAATAAAAAAAATATTGCTTACCTCGGAGGAGGAAAAGAGCTTTTTGCCAATGAAGAAAGATTTACTGCCTTTAAGGATATTTTACAAAATAATAGTCTCTTTGATCCTAAGCTTGTAGCAAACTCACATGAAATTAGAAAGGATGGCTACTTATTAGTAGAAGAACTTTTAAAGAAAAAGATAAAATTCGACTCAATTATTGCTTTTAATGACGTTATTGCAATGGGAGCCATAAAAAAATTAAAAGAATTAAATATAAGAGTCCCAGAAGATGTAGCTGTTATTGGATTTGATGATAGTCCAATTTCTAGAATTTTAGGAGTCGGGTTATCTACGATAAAACAACCCATCGGAGAAATGGCTAAGCTAGCCTTTAATGAAGTTATAAAAAATAAAGATAATAAAAGGATTTTGTTAGATCCTATATTCATCCAAAGGAATAGTTCCTAATTATTAACAGACTTTTTTATCAAAAAAATTATTTTTAGAAGCCTAAATAAATTTCATTGTTTCCTATACTATAAAAAATCCATCTAGGTAGATTCCTAGATGGATTTTTTTATGCTCTCTTACGCTCAGAAGCAGTTATTTTTTTATTCTTCTGTCCAGTGCTCATACTATACAGAAAAATACCTAATCCAATGAAGATAATTCCTATAATCATATTTGTACTTAAAACTTCTCCGAAAACTATAACAGAAATAAAAATAGTAGAAATACTCTGGGTAGACAATATCACAGAAGCTTTTTCAGCATCTACAAATTTTAATGCCTGGTTCTGTGCTGTGTATGCAAAAGCTGTAACTACAATACTCAGATATAATATATTCATTGTTAAAGCTCTCGTCAGAGGAAAAGGCTTTTCATTAAATACGCCAATAAATATCAGAGAAAAAAGGCCGCATAAAAACATCTGGATAACAGAAAGTTTTTTATAGGACATCTTATTGGAATTTTGTTCTAAATATACTATGTTTAAAGCAAAACAAAAACCGCTTAAAATCGAATAGAAGTCCCCTATACTAAATCCATTGAGAGAAAGACCATTTTTATTGACATAGAAGATCCCAATTATTATGAGAAGTGAATAGGATATATTTATTACACTAAATTGTACTTTTTTTAAAACTCTTTTAATTATTAAGGTAAATATTAAATAGGAAGAAAATAGTGCAGCACCTCTCGCCGATGATATATACAGCAGCCCATAACTCATAGTAAAGAACATTATAAATACAAATACAGATGACCAAAAACATATTTTTATCTCCTCTATATTTAACCCTTTAAGTTCTTTAAAATATATTATAGATAATATCAGTCCACCAATAAAAAACCTAACAGTTAATAAAGAGAAGACTCCTACCCCTAGATTAAAAGAATATTCCATGGAAGGATAGGCACTCCCCCAGATTAATGAAGCAAATATCAATAATACAGTCCCATATAAATTGGCCACTTTATCTCCCTCCTTGTTTAAAAATATAATTTCTCAAAATATTCTTTCAATACAACTCTCTTAGAATAAAAATTCCATCTTTCTTTTTTTAATCGCGATTAACTTATTAGTAAGGTTATAGTTCATAAATTCACACAAGTCAACAAAGCAACCTGATGAAATTAAGACACAGTAAAAATATTGAATAAAAAAAAGGATTTATATGATTATATATATATACTAAAACAATGAAATGGAGGTAATATCTGAAATTTTAAAAAATATTATATGAAACAAAATTAACAGAAAACATAATAGAAATAAGCTAAATAAAAAAATTTGAGGAGCGAGAGGATGGGAAGAAGACTATTAATTAAAAATGCAAAAGCTATTATTACCTGTGATGATAAAGATCGGGTATTTGAGGGTGCAAATATATTGATGGAAGACGGGGTTATTAAATATATAGATAATAATTTAAGGGACGCTGATGAAGTTATAGATGCTACAGGAATGCTAATTTATCCGGGACTTATAAATACACACCACCATTTATACCAGATATTTACAAGAAATTTACCGGAAGTACAAAATATGGAGCTGTTTCCCTGGCTGCTTTACCTCTATGAAATCTGGAAAAATTTAGATGAAGATACAATTAAATACAGTTCCCTTGTAGGAATGGGAGAGTTATTAAAAACAGGATGTACAACTTGTTTTGATCATCATTATATATTTCCTAACGATGCGGGAGATAATTTGATTGATTTACAGTTTGAGGCAGCAGCAGAACTTGGAATTAGAATGCACTCTTCTAGAGGCAGTATGTCTCTAAGTAAAAAAGATGGAGGACTTCCACCAGATGAAGTGGTGCAGAGTGTGGATGAAATCTTAGCTGACTCTGAAAGGCTGATCAAAAAGTATCATGATTCCGGTTTTAATTCAATGAGGCAAATCGTTCTTGCACCATGTTCTCCATTTAGTGTAACAAGTGAGTTAATGGAGAAAACAGCAGTATTAGCAAGACAATACAGTGTAAGATTACACACTCATCTATGCGAAACTATAGACGAAGAAAACTTTACCTTAGAAAAATTTGGGATGAGACCTCTGGAATATATGGAGAGCCTGGGATGGTTAGGTGAAGATGTCTGGTTCGCACATGGTATCCACTTCAATGATGAAGAACTAGAAAAACTAGCAGAAACTAAGACTGGAATAGCCCATTGTCCTATATCTAATATGAAATTATCCTCAGGAATTGCAAGAGTATCAGAGATGCAAAAGATAGGTATATCTGTTGGAATAGCAGTAGATGGAAGTGCAAGTAATGATGGATCAAATATTTTAGAAGAGATTAGAGTAGGATTCCTATTACAAAGATTAAAATACAGCAATGAATCAGTGAGTGGATATGAGATGTTAAAAATGGCTACCAGAGGTGGTGCAGATGTTCTGGGAAGAAAAGATCTTGGCCAGCTGTCAGTAGGTATGGCAGGAGATTTATTTATGATCGATTCTAATAGAATGGAACTTGTAGGTTCTCACTATGATTATAAAGCTATTCTGGGAACAATAGGTGTAAAAGGAAGTGTTGATTATACTATAGTTAGTGGTAAAGTTGTTGTTAAAGATGGAAAACTTGTAAATGTTGATGAATTAAAAATAAGCACTAAGGCAAATATGTTAGTTGATAAATTAAATAATAGAGATAAATACAATTCCCACTAGATTTAACTAAAAAAAAGGGAACTCTGAAATAGAGTTCCTTTATCTTGTTTATTTTTTTCTTCTTTTCTTCTTCCTTCTTTTATGGGTAACCATTTTTTCCATAAGGTTGAAAGCTTCAGAGGTCCCTTGAGAACTTGCTTCAAAATTAACAGCATCTTCCTGCCTTATGGCAATTTTTTCAGCTGTCACCACTGCATCCTGATTTGCTGCCAGGAATACAAACTCCCAGTTATAAGTTTCCTGCTGTAATTTAACCTTATTGGCTATTTCTTCGTAACTGTATTCCTTACTTGCATTTTCAAGACCATCTGTAAGAATGGCAACAATTACCTTTTCCGGTCTCTCTGCTTCAGAAGTTTTAAAAAGTCTTTCTCCTACCCTATCTATGGTTGTACCTACAGCATCAAGCATAGCAGTTGTCCCATTTGGTATGTAACTTTTTTCATCTAATAAAGGAACTTCTTTTATATCTCTGCCATCATATACAACATCGTAGTTATCGTTGAATAAAATAAGAGAAAGGGCTGTCTCACCTTCAAATTCTTTTTGTGATCTTATAAAAAAATTAACTCCTCCTATAGCATCACTTTTGATCTCATCCATAGACCCAGAACGATCAATTATACATATCACTTCATGATAATCTTTTTTCATTTTATCCTCTCCCATTTATTTATTTTATTAAAATAGACCAAAATATCTCTCTGCTTTCGAAATATTATTCGGATATGAGATAATAATTCCTTCAAATAAAAGTGAAAAAAGATATTAAATCCCCCTCGTGACCCACCTGAGGATAGATATTTACTCTCCTTTTTTTTAATATATATCCAGGATTTCTAAAGATTTGTTAGAAAGACATTTTTTATTACAAAAAATAAAAAAAATTTAAACTTTTTCCACCTAAGTGGCGTCTGATAGATATAAGCAAATGAAAATAGTAATTTTTTCATTTCTTTCTTTCCTTAAAATAAAATATAAAAATAAAAACCTCTTAACTGTGTGACTATTACAGGTAAGAGGTCTTTATTTTTTTGACTATATATTAACTATATTTTTAAATTAAATGCAAGACTATGATGTTTTTAATTCTACTGCACCTTGTTCAACCGTTACCACTCCTCCTCTTTTTTCCTTCCTTACTTCATCCCAAACCGCAAATTCTCCTTGAATTCCAATTTTATTTGGATTAAAGTCCCAATCATCTGCTCTTCCCTCTTTCATCCTTATTCGATAGTCTTTTAAACAAGCGATAGCAGGTTTGTGCATAATTAAAATCCCTATTATATTTATCCAAGCCATTGTTCCTATCCCAATATCTCCAACAGTCCAAGCCATCCCTCCTGCAAGTAGAGAGCCTAAAAATGTACATCCAAAGAATATGAACATTAAAATATATCTAATTTTTTTCCCTTTTTCACTGTTTTTAGTTAAATAGATCAATGCTGTCTCTCCATTCCAAAAAAATCCTAATAAACTAGTGAAAGCAAAGAATGCAATGGCTATAGCTACTATATATGCACCATATCCAATACCAATATCCAATGCTGTAGATGTATTGGCTGCTCCTACTGTCCCGACACTCATACTAGCTGTTGCTCCAGGTCCAGCATAAATTGCCTTGCCAGTTCCATCAAATACTTTATATGCACCTGTAATAATAATCATCAATGCTGTTGCTGTACATATGAATATTGAATCAATATAAATTGAAAATGCCTGTACCAGCCCTTGTTTAGCAGGATGTGATGTATCTGCTGCTGCTGCTGCACCCGGTCCTGTTCCCTGCCCTGCTTCATTTGAATAAACACCTCTTTTTACACCCCAGGATATCGCTGACCCTACTATCCCTGCAAATGCTTCTTCTCTTCCAAATGCAGATTTAACAATTAAAGTTAACGTTGGAATAATATTCTCTGCATTAAGTGCCAGCACTATCACTGCAATAACCACATATGCCACTGCCATAAATGGAACTACTATCCCGGCAAATGTTGCCAACCTTTTAGCTCCTCCCAAAATAATGATTGCTAAGAGACCTACAATAATTGTTCCTGTAATCCATTGGGGAACCCCTGCTGCTACTTTAAAAGTCCCTGCAATTACATGTGATTGAGTAGACGGCATACATATAAGCATGGCCAATATTGTAGACAGAGCAAATAAATTTCCATACCAGGCTTTTCCTCCTAATAATCCTTTTTGGAAATAATAAGCAGGTCCACCTCTATATCCGCCTTCAAATTTTTCTTTATATAGTTGGCCCAATGTAGACTCAATATATGATGATGCCGCACCTAGCAATGAAATCATCCATAACCAGAATATCGACCCAGGTCCTCCCAATGATATGGCTGTGGCCACTCCTGCAATATTTCCAGTCCCCACCCTTGCAGAAACAGACATACACAGTGCTTCAAATCCACTTATTGAATCCTTAGACCTTTCTCCTTTTTTCACATCTTTTCCCAATAACAATCTTACCATTTCCTTTATCATTATAAATTGAACACCACTTGTTTTTAAAGTGAAAAATAATCCTGCACCTAAGCAAAGATATATAAGCACCGGTGACCAAACAATACTATTTAACAGATTAACTAAATTCCCCATAAAACCTCCTAAGTAATTTCAACAATAAATATAAAATTCTTAATTCCACCTGTCTGCTACTAAGAGGTTAACCTCACTTTTAGTGAATGTCAAAAACAAAATATGGACACTCAGACTTATTTTTAGCACAGTTTTTTCTTGAATGTTATAGGTTGTGATTTTTTTTCAAAAAAATAGACTTCTATAGTAAAGGGTAGCAAAGTTTCAAATTTTAGTATCATAATGCTCTTGAGGACACTTTTTAATACAATATAAATAAAAAAATAAGCAACTATATGATCTGAAATATTTTTTATTTAAATTGTCAATTTTAGATATTTTTTTATACTTTTTTTCTTATATTTTTGATTGTTTTATCGACTAATATCTCAGTTTATTAGTTATTTATAATAAACAATTTTTTAGTCATCGATTACTATATTAATATCTATAACGATATTTAATCTAACCTATATTAGGATATTTTAACTAATTTTTTATTTTTTCTAAAATCGTACTCTAAAATGATACTAAAATGTAAAATACTCTGTTTTTTTGCCCTTTTAAATTTAATATTTTTATTTATTTTTTTCTTTGAGTGAAACAGATAACAATTAATTTAAAATATAATATTTTTATTTTTATTTATTTTTAACATCTTTTTAATGCCTTTATAACCGAATTCTAATTTAAAAATATTTATTTATTATTACATCTGTATTTTTTGTAGCACAATTTTAAAAAATACCAAAATTATAAAATCAGTTTTTTTAGTATTTATATAAATTTAACTATCGTATTTCTTAAAAAGGATATCCAATGACTTAAATAAAATCTGATATAGATCTTAGAGGATTTAGGTTGCTCATTCCGTAATAATATACATGAGTTTTAATTATTATTAACTGCTGAGAAAGGAGGATATACTATGTTAAAAAGCGGAAGAACACCCTTATTGAGAGCCCGTAAACTTGAAAAACTGTTAGATGTAGGAGAGATCTATATAAAATTAGAAGGTGCAAATCCAGCGGGTCATAAGCATGACAGGATAGCTGAGGTTTTAGTAAAAGATGCCATTGCTCACAAATATACAGGAATTGTTGTAAATGGTTCCGTCAGCTATATTAATTCTATCCTATATTATGCTGCTCTGGAAAATTTAGAGGTTGTGATTCCGTTGTTTAAGGGAGAAAGATGGAAAATTGTAAAATTTAAGGATAAGGGAATTCTGGATTTAAGATATTTAAAATATAGATCACAATTAGAAATAATAACAAAAACTGCAGAGGATAAAAATTATTATCTGGCAGCTGAAGGTTATACCAATACTCATATAAGTCAAATGATTCTGGAAAACCTGACAGATGAAATTTTTAAAAAACTGAATTACAGAGTAGATACTATATATACTCAGTTAAGCTATGGATATACATTAACTAGTATACATAACTACTTACTAAAAAAATGGATGAATGGTGAAATCGAAAATTTTTCAAATATTATATGCGGAACCTGGGGAAAAGGAAATGCAGTATTCCAATACTTTCAAAGGACTAAAGAAATTAAAAATAACGTTCTTCAAGGATTTAAGGATCAGGAGTTATCCAGGAACCATATATTATTGGATATAGAATTATTGGAACAGACTTTTCTAGACATCAATGAAACCGATGGTGCAGTTATTTCCATCAATAAAGAACTGTTGAAAGAAAGTGTAAAAATTTTAAGACAGAAAGAGCAGATAAAAGCAAATGAACAGGAAGTATACTCTTTTGCAGCTTTTTATAAATTAGTTAAAGATAAAAAAATAAAAAACGGAAGGCATGTAATCATCCTAAATGAGGGGAAGAGTATCATAAATATTGAAAATTTAAATGACTATGATGAGGTTTCTAAAGACAAATTAGTCAAATTAACCCGGGAATTACTGGTAGAATACTCAGATTCTGTAGCGGAGACAGAGGATGCAATAAAAAATGCTATCAATAAAGGGTTTATATTATTAGCTTCTCGTAATGGTATATATCAAGGTGTCTGTATTATTGTCAATCTGGGATTTGAAGAATTCATACCAAAATATCATTTGGCATATATCGGAACTAATAAAGCGAGTAAAGGCAGGGGAGTTGGAACTGAATTGATACAGCGTGCCATCGATCTAACCCATGGGAATTTATCATTGCATGTAGATTTAGATAATAAAGGAGCTAAAAAACTGTATAAAAGGCTCGGATTTAAACATGCTTATAACCGTATGATTTATAAAGGTGAAATATAGACTTATTCTAAATTAAAACCTTACTATAAAATAAAACTTTACTTCTTGTAACGTTTATGATATCATATTGTTAGTAACAGAGAGTCAGACAAGAGCTTCATTGGTTAAGAAACCCTTCATAGGGTTGAAAGTTAAATGGATTTTAAGAAAAACTTATCTGTATTAAAATTTTACGGAGGTAACACATGTTAAAAGGAACAGTTAAATGGTTTAACGATGATAAAGGATTTGGATTTATTTCAGCAGAAGACGGGAACGATTACTTTGCACACTTTTCTCAAATTAAAAAAGAAGGATTTAAAACTTTGAACGAGGGAGATGAAGTAACTTTCGAAATCACTCAAGGTGATAAAGGTCCTCAAGCTTCAAACATCGAAACTGTATAATTATATATAATTTTGAATATTCAAAGTGGTAGAAATTTCTACCACTTTTTTTATTATTTAGAAAATATCATCGGATTTATAGGTATAAAAAAAGTGCGATACAAAAGTATCGCACAAGTGTTGAAGTAACTCGGTACTTCAACTTATCGGACAGGCTAACGTCTCAGAAATATTGTATCATTTTTAATAAAATATAACAAGTTATATAATATAATAACTCTTTTGAATATTCTTCTTTTCTGATTGAATAAATATATGGTAAGAGGTTAATAAAAACATTTCCTGATCTCTCTTCATTGTTAAAGAGGAGGAATAAAAAATAAAAATTAAGTAAAATTAGGAATTGATTTTCCTGTTTTTTTGAATTTTAATAATTTTTTTGTCTATCTAAAGCCTTTTAATCCTCCAATTCCTACCTTTTGGTAACTACACCACCGAAAAGTGCCTTCTTTTTTTTCTGAAAATTTTAATATATACTAATCCCATGTAGAAAATATTAAAGAATTTTAGGAGGAAACAAATATGCAAAGATTTACAATACCAAGAGATCTATATTTCGGAGAGGACGCACTATCACACTTAAATACTATTAAAGGAACTAAGGCCTTTATCGTTATAGGATCACAAAGATTAGTAAATGACGGGACAGTACCTAGTGCTGTTGAATATTTAAAAGCAGCTGGAATAGAGAGCGAATTATTCGTAGGTGTAGAAAATGACCCTTCAGTAGCCACTGTTATGAAGGGTGTAGAAGCTATGAACAAATTTCAGCCAGATGTAATAATAGGAATCGGTGGAGGTTCACCAATCGACGCTGCCAAAGCTATGTGGATCTTCTATGAGCACCCAACATTCACATTTGAAGAAGCTGCAAAACCATTTAACTTACCAGAATTAAGAAATAAAGCTAAATTTATAGCAGTTCCTACTACAAGTGGTACAGCTACAGAAGTTACATCATTTTCTGTAATCACAGATAATGAAACTAATATCAAATATCCAATCGCAGACTACAACATCACACCAGATGTAGCTATAGTAGATACTAACTTAGTACAGACAATGCCTAAGGGATTAGTTGCAAACACAGGAATGGATGCATTAACTCATGCACTAGAAGCTTATGTTTCTAAAGCTAGAAATCCATTTACAGATGCACTTGCAATGAAATCTATCGAGATGATCGCAGATACTTTAATCAACTCTTACAATGGAGAAGACCAGTCTAGAAAAGATATGCATATTGCACAAAACTTAGCAGGAATGGCATTCTCAAACGCTATCCTTGGTATAGTTCATTCGATGGCTCATAAAACTGGTAAGGTATTAAACATAGCTCATGGATTAGCCAATGCAATCTACCTTTCTTATGCTATTGAATTCAATGCAAAAGATAAAGTAGGAAAAGCACAATATGCCCATGCAGCCAAGACAATAGGATTAGCTGGAAACAATGAAACTGAATTAGTAGAATCATTGGTAAACTTAGTTAAAGAATTAAGAGAACAGATGGATATGCCTCATTCATTAAAAGAATTTGGAGTAGAAGAAGAGTTCTTCTTGGCTAACTTAGATGAGATCTCTAGAACATCTGTAGCAGATCCATGTACAGGTACAAACCCAAGGGAGATATCTGTAGAAGAGATGAAAAACTTATTCAAAGCCGTTTACTACGGTGAAAAAGTAACATTCTAATTTAGAGAGAAAATTGAGACTATCAAGCAACACATCAATTGATTTATACTCATCAATTAGCTCTAAAAAATTTAAGAAAATTATTTCAAAATGCCCCTAAGGTCAATTGACTTTAGGGGCATTAAAATAATTAAGAAAATTACTCAGAATAAATGAACAGGAGAAAGAGATGAAAAAAGTATGTATAATTTACAATCACAATAAAAAAGAAACCCTTAATTTTTATGAGAAAACCGTAGCATATTTTGAAAAAAATGGACTTGAAGTATGTCCCATAGAAAAAGTAAAAAGTTGTGATTTTGCCGTAGTAATAGGAGGGGACGGGACTCTTTTAAGAGCAGGTAAGAAACTCATTGTTAACAACGATATTTTTGTAATAGCTGTAAATATGGGGAGCCTGGGTTTTCTTACGGAAATAAAAGTCCAGGAAGCTTTTGAAATATACGAAGAGGTACTTAAAGGAGACTACAAATTAGAAGAAAGACGTGTGATGGAGATAACTATAGGAACAAAGACCCTTTTCGCAATCAATGAGGCAGTTATTTCTAAAGGAGGTATTCTCACCAAGTTGGTCGGCATAGGGGTCTATTCTAATGGAGATCTTGTGAATACTTACAGAGCTGATGGAGTTATTGTAGCAACACCCACAGGTTCTACAGGATATTCTCTGTCAGCAGGTGGTCCCATCATAAAACCTACATTAAATGCAATGCTCGTGACTCCAATTGCTCCTCATAATTTAAGTCTTAGACCTGTAGTTATAGATGGAAACGAAGAATTAGTTTGTTCTATTCAAGATTTAGATGGACTGGGATACCTAACAATAGATGGAGAACAAATTTGTAAAATATTACCTGAAAGCAAAATAAAGATAAAGTATTCAGATAAAACTCTAAAATTAGTTTTACCTAAAAATAGAGATTATTATGATGTATTAAGAGAAAAACTTAAGTGGGGAAATAAACTATACTAAGGTAGTTACTAACCTCTAATGATCAGATAGACAGTGAATTAGATAAATAAAACATTTCATTTACTTCTTTTTACTAGAAATTCTAAATAATTTCTTGAACAACTAAAAATTTATTCCTAAAGTAGCGATTCTCTGTGTATGACAGGAAAAAAACATTAAATAAATTTTAGATTCTCCATAATAGTTGCATCAGAACCATGTGTTTACCTAAGTAATTATAGCCTGTTACGATAAGCAATAATATTTTTTATGAACAATTTAGTAACTCCAGAAGAGGAATAAAAAAAAGTAATTGTATATTATAAGAATAAATATTTAGTGCATAATTGGTGGTATCAAGAGGAGGGATAAAAATGATTTTACCAATATCAAAAGTAGTAGAAATTAAGTGGACGGCCGTAATGATAGATAACGAAACCCTTAGAGATTTAATCTGGGAGGCATTGAAGTTAGCAGCAGCTGAGAAAGGAATCACTCTCTCATCCAACCCTTATAACTTGTTCACACATGAACTGATGCTGATAACAAAGTTGACTGCAATAAATAAAGGAATTATAGAACTGAAGTGGATAGATCATCTCGTAAATCTGAAAGAACTTAATCTTAGTCAAAATAAGATAGTAAATATGGAAGGGGTGAAGTTCCCTGGCAGCCTAACAGAACTTAATCTCAATCACAACAAGATCGCGAACCTGAAAGGTGTAAAGTTTCCTGATAGCCTGACAACCCTTGATCTTAATAATAACAAGATAGCTAGTCTCGAGGGGGTAAAGTTCCCCGGTGGTCTAATAGAACTTAATCTCAAGCACAATCAGATAGCTAGCTTGGAGGGTCTAGACTTTACCGGTCTTGATAACCTGACAGTTCTTGGTCTTAATAACAACAAGATAGCTAGTCTCGAGGGGATGAAGTTCCCCCATAGCCTGACAACTCTCCATCTTTTTAGTAACCAGATAGCTAGTTTGGAGGGTCTAGACTTTACCAATCTTGATAACCTGACAGTTCTTGGTCTTAATAACAACAAGATAACGAATCTCGAAGGGATAAAGTTCCCCGATAGCTTGACAACTCTCCATCTTTTTAGCAACAATATAACAAACCTAAAGGTAGTAAAGTTTCCCAATAGCCTGCAAACTCTTGACCTTCTTAGCAATAAAATAACGAGCTTAGAGGGGGTAAAGTTCCCTAATAATCTACAGAATCTCGATCTCCTCAGCAACCAGATAACGACCTTGGAGGATGTGAAGTTCCCTGATAATCTACAGAATCTCGATCTTTCTAATAACCAAATAGATACAATTGCAGGATTCGAAAAAGTGTTCTCCAAACTTAATAAATTTTTTCATGTCTGTATGCGTAGCAATCCTATCACAGAGAGTTCAGAGTACCGTACGGTAATAGTTAAGATAGAGGCAGATAACCCACACATCAATTTTATTCCTAGATAGATTAAAAGATAGGTTCATAATGATCATTGTGAAGAGGAAAGGAATACAACTTATAAGATACTCTTTGATTTTGCCGAAGGGTTAATGGGGATATCAATTTAACCTCTAATGACTAGATAAATAGTGAACTCAATAAATATAAGGTGTCGCTGGATTTGGAGGACTTAAAATCCAAGGAAAAGGATTAGAATTTAAAATTTTTAGGAGGGCTAATTCAATAAAGAGTTTATTTTGTAAATATAAAGAATAGTGTAAAAGGGATATTTTAAAATGTCCCTTTTTTATTTGAATTTTAAAATATTGTCAAACATACTTAAATGAGAGTTAAAATAAAGGGAGAAGGAAACTTTAAAGATGGGACTCGATATTAATTTATTTAGACAAAATACTTTAGTGAAAAAAAGGATAAATAAATTGTTTCTACTAAAAAAGTCTACCTTAAACCGGTAGACTTTTCTTGTTATATATAATTTAAGAGCATTTTTTAAAATAAACTCTCTTCAATCTCTTTATTTTCAATAAAATTTATAGTTTAGCTCTTATTCCCACTCTGTAATTTTAATCTTTTTTGTGCTCTCAACCTCTATTTTTAACACTTTATATCTCACTATTCTCACTGAAATCAATTTTTTATTTATGTTTCTAAAAATATTAGTACGTTTTTAGTACTTTATTTTAATATAATTAACTACTATGATAAGACCGAAAGTTCAACTCCAGTAGGTGGCACCAATAAAATAGAGTTTTAGAGCAGAACCTAAGCTTTTTCTATTTTTATATTCCTCTGGTATTCTATCTTCAAGGCTTGTTGGCATATTTTTTACTATATTCTGGGGTTCTATCAGCATACATTATCAAGAACTCTCCATAGATTTCACCCCAATTTCTAAGGGAATAAGTCCATTTTTTAGTAGCTATTTGAGTTGCTAGACACAATGCTTTAAGTAGAGCAGTATCTGAAGAAAAAACACTTCTTTGATATTCATTCAACAATCCAGCAATAATTTGTTTTTTCCATCAAATAAATCATTTTATTTTTGTTTTGCTATAAAAAATAGCTTCCTTTATTAAAATTATTATCATAGAAAGCTATTCCTTCATACTTTATTTACATATTTTTTGGGACAGTCCCCCAGTTAAATTTGCAATTTACACTTTTTAGTTTCATAAATTATTGTCCCACTCTTTTTTTAATTTCCTTAATAAAAGTTACAATATATTATTACAACTATCAATACTTTTAAGAGTGTTCATAGCAGCCCAATAACTTACACAATCGCTTTCAGAGATTTTTGTTATAAAATGCTCTGAAAATGCTTTTACATATATAGAATCTCCTTCTTCAAGAATAAAAGTGGAACCATAAATTTCTATTTTTAACGTTCCTTTTATAACTATTCCAATTTCGTCAGTGTCATGACCCCAGTTTTTAGTACCTTTTGCATCATTTGTTAATGTTTGTACTTTCCCAACTAATCTTTGATTACTATCTGTCCAATATTCATAATTTATTCCATAATCTTTGCTATAAACCGATTCTCTTTCAGCTTTTTTAATTACAGGTTTAAAAGAAATACTTTCATTTATTAAATCCACTGCATTAATAGCCATAGCTTGACAAATAATTTGAATATTTTGTAATGTAGGACTAGTCACTTCTCGTTCTATATTACTTAAATATGCAATAGATAATGATGTTCTTTGCGATAATTTTTGTAAAGTTAAAGTTTTTTTCTTTCTATAATATTTAATTCTAGTTCCAATTGAAAACATTTTATTTCTCCCATTTTTGCTTAATATAATGCAACATTGTAAAAAAATTATAATTTTTGTAGTTATCTTTTATAAATAAATTTATAAGACAGAGGTAGTCACATAAATTAAATATAACATCATTATAAATACTTACGTAAACTTCTGTCAACATAATAAGCAATTTAAGTATTTTAAACTAAGACATTCGTTCAAATATCAAATAATTTTTTTAATTCATTCTAATGGAATAAAATAAAAATTTGACAATTCTCTATTTTTAAAATATAACTAATAATACATAATGTGAATTTTATTCAAATAAAAAAAAAACTCCATAACCCTAAAAAAATCTATTATATTTTTATTATAATAAAAATATAATACAAATAGGTGTAATCTAAAAGTTTCAATATATTTCTTTAAAAAATAATTAATAAGAAAATTTAACTTTTAAAATAATTTTACATAGGAGGAAAAATGTGGTCAACAACGACGGAAGCAAGTTAAATTATGGCACAATTTTTACATTGGTAGGAGCAATATTGGCATTTTCAATAGGCTCGGGTTACTCTACTGGGCAAGAGGTAGTTCAATTTATTACTTCTTATGGATATCAAGGTTTACTGGTAGGTTTAGTTTTCTTAATTATCTTTGGCTATTCTAATTATGCGTATGCTAGGGCAGGGAATATTGGAAAGTTTGATAAAGGTGCAGATGTTTATAGATATTTCTGTGGAAATGTTGTGGGGACTGCTTATGATGTGTTCTCTGTCGGATTTTGCTATATGTCATTTATAGTTATGATTGGTGGAGGAGCTGCAACATTACAGCAACAGTATGGCGTTCCAACATATATTGGAGGATTTATTATTACAGTTTTAGCAGCAACAACAGTAACTATGGGATTAAATTCACTTGTTAACATTATCGGAAAAATAGGTCCTTTAATCGTTATAATTTGCACAGTTGTAGGTATTTACGCATTAATTAACGATGGTGGAAATATACCCGTAGCAGTTCAGAAGATTAACTCAGGTGAAGTTAAAGTAATGCAGGCATCTTCTCATTGGTTATTAGCCGGAGGTTCATATGCAGGTTTCTGTATGCTTTGGTTTGGTGGTTTTATGGCAAAAATAGGATCTGAGAATAAACGTAAAGAAGTTACCATAGCAGTTATAGCAGCAGCAATTTTTAATACATTAGCAATTATAGTAAGTGGATTTGCTTTAACCGCCAATGTTGAATTAGTAAAAAGTGCACAAATACCAAACTTAGTATTAGTAAATAAATTGATGCCAATATTTGCTCCTATATTTGCAATCGTTGTATTTCTTGCAATCTATACGACATCAGTTCCATTACTATGGACAGCTACATCTCGTTTTGCAAAAGAAAAATCAAAAGCGTTTTATATATTAACACTTACTTTAGCGCCAATAGGTTATTTAATTGCCTTAAAAGTACCATTTAATAAATTACTAAACTTTGTATATGTAGTTAATGGTTACGCAGGTATTGTTTTATTAGGTTTCATCATTGTTAAAAACATAAGAATACGTATGAGTGGAAATATAAAATCGGAGGTAGCATAATGAATATTAAATTTGATAAGAGATTTGAATGGAAAGATTTACCTGATATGGATACAATGCGTCGTGAAGTTGATGCTGCTGCCAAAGATATCAAAATTGGAGAAACTTTATTTTTTAAAGAATATGGTGTGAAATCTGAGAATGAATACAAATTAAAGTGCATGAAAAATGGAGAATTAACTAAACATTCTCATGTTGGTTGGAATAGTTGGGACGAAACAGCAAAAAACATTGAATTTATATATAATGAGTTAAAAAAACGTGGAAGTCATATTACACGTTTTGGATTTATATGTGATTGGGTAATGGGTGTTCCTAAAGAGTATAGACATAAACTTCCAAAAGGTACTGGGCTTTGTTTGGAGACACCAGAAGAATGGGCTGCATTAGGACAAGTAGTGCCTGTTCAACCCCACTTATCCGATCATATGATTGGTTGCCCAAATGCTTGGGAAAATACAGTTTATGCTCTTAAGGCTGGAGCTACTTCCATAGGTAATGTATCTCATTACTTTACTTATGAATATCCAGGAGTTGATTTAGAGTATGATCGTACTTGGAATTCAATGAAAGCATTCTATCTGATGGGAAAATATGAAGGTACTGTTGTTCATTCAAATATTGATGATGGTTTTGGTAATCAATTTACAGATTTAGTGAGTATAACAGGTTGGGCAATGATGGAGAGATATATCGTTGAAGAACTTTTAGGAGCTAGGTTATCTCATGCTTATGGTAACTTATTTAGTGACCCAATGGGAAGAATTATTATGCACAATACCATGGATAGATTAAATAAATATAAAACTCCTGGTACTATGATTTTTGGTAATACAGTTGATTATGGTTTGGATATTGAACGTAATTTTGGAGCTTTGTCATCATTTTCATTAGCAGATGCAATATTTCAACGTCACTGTCCTACAGGTCATTCAGTAGCTTCAGTTCCAGTAACAGAAGCTATCCGTGTACCAACTGCTCAAGAAATTGTCGATGGTCACCTTTGTATAGATATGATGATTGAAAAATCTAAATTTATGGAGCCATATATCAACTGGGAAAAAGTTGAAGCTGAAACTGATGTTTATATAGCTGCAGGAAGTTTATTCTTTGAAAGAATGATGGATGGTTTAGAAAATTTAGGTGTAGATATAAAGCATCCTGGTCAAATGATGGCAGCACTTAAAGCTATTGGACCTAAACAATTAGAGGATAATTTTGGTGTTGGAACTAGAGAAAAAGATGGATTGAGAGAGAGAATCCCAGTGAGACCTACAGATATGACTAAAATTTTAATGGATAAAAAGTCGATTGCTCTAGATAGAATTGGAAATTTAAAAAAACGTTTGGAGGGGAAAAAAGTAATCGTTGGGACAACTGATATTCACGATTATGGTAAAGAAATAGTAAAAACAATAGTTGCTAAGGCAGGTGCAACAGTATTTGACCTAGGTACTTATGTTACTCCAGATGAACTGATTGAAACAGTTCTTGAGACTGAAGCTAAGGTGATAATTATCAGTACTTATAATGGTATTGCTCTTACTTATTCAAAAGAAGTTGTTGAAAAAATTAAAAAAGCTGGTTTAGATGTGCAGCTCGTTATGGGTGGATTACTCAATGAAAATTTAGATGGTGGAAGTCTTGCAGAAGATGTAACAGTTCAAGTTAAGGATTTAGGAGTAAATTGTGATAACAACATGGATCTTACAATAGATATTGTAGAAAAAATTTACAGTGTAGTAGGGTAGAGTGTTATGGATAATGCTATTTTATTAGATTTTGGGAGTACCCATACAAAAGTTGTCGTTGTTTCATTAAAAGAAGAGAAGATTCTTCATACTAACTGTTTTGCTTCAACAGTAAAAACAGATGCTAGAGTTGGATTGCAACAATGTTTAGACAGTGCAAAAAGTGTACTATCAGAAGATAAATTTGAAAAAGCAATTAAATTAGCTTCTTCAAGTGCAGCTGGTGGATTAAGAATGGCAGTAATAGGTCTTAGCCAAAGCTTGAGTATAAAAGCTGGAAGAAATACAGCATTTGGAGCAGGTGGAAAGATTTTGTTCACACTTTCGGGAAAAATAACACCTGAACAAGTTCAAGAATTTGTCGATGCAAAAGTGGAAATTGTTTTATTTTGTGGTGGATATGAAAATGGGAATGAAACAATTGTATTACATAATGCAGCTATCTTGGCTGAAAGTAATCTAAGAATCCCAATTATATATGCAGGTAATAGTGCAATCGTTCCTAGTGTTAGAGGTTTAATGCGAATAGGAAGAAAAGAATGTTTTATAGCAAATAATCTTATCCCAGATATTAGACAATTAAATACTGCAATGGCTGAGGATATAGTCAGGGAAGTTTTCCTTCAGAGAATAGTTAATATGAAGGGATTAGATAAAGTAAAAAAAACATTAGATGATATCTTGATGCCTACCCCATCAGCTGTGCTTTCAGCCGGGGAATTACTGACAAAAGGAACTGAAAGTGAAAGTGGAATTGGTGAACTGATGATAATTGATATAGGCGGAGCTACTACTGATGTACATTCATTCGCTGAACAAACTTCATACAAAGGAGCCAGATTATCAGGAGCTAAAGAATCATATTCGAAACGTACTGTAGAAAGCGATTTAGGAGTTCGGGAATCATCCGGGCTTATGCTTAATGAAGTTGGTATTGAAAAATTATCAGAAACTTGTGGAAAAAAGGTAGAATGGATAAAAGATTCCATTGAACATCGTGTAGTAGTTAATGGATATATTCCCGATACTGAAGATGAAAAGCATTTAGATGAGGTTTTAGCCGAGATTGCTGCTAGGTCTTCTACACGAAGACATGCAGGACGTATTGAACATGTACATTCAGCAAATTGTAAATTATTACAGGTAGGTAAAAATATTACTACTGTAAAAAATATAATAGGCACAGGCGGTCCAATAATCCACAACAAAGACCCCAAAAAAGTACTATCATCAGTATTTAAAAGTGGTAAAAAAGAAGAAAATTTTTTATTGCCTATGACCTCTAAATTATATTTAGATAAAAAATATATTCTTTATTCTATGGGATTACTTCGAGAAGTGGCTCCCAATATTGCTCTAAGAATTTTGAAAAAAGAATTGAAAGAGTTATAAGTTTTGGAGGGTGTACAGAAAAGTCTCCAAATAAAAAATAGTTTCTATGATAATTTTTAACATGATAAAAAATCATGAATTTTTATTAATTCAAATATAAGTTCTAAATTTTAGCATGTCAAGCAAGCCTTTAAAAAAAGGCTTCTTGGCTGGTCTTATGTCAATATAGTGGACAACTTTTCTTCGTATTTTTCCTCAAATTTTAAGGGACTCATATTCCCGTTTGCACTATGCAATCTTTCCCTATTATAAAATCCTTCAATGTAATCAAAAACTCTTAATTTCATCTCTTTCGCACTAATTACACCTTGTAAATAGATCATTTCTTTTTTTATACTCGCATGAAATTACTCAATAACTGCATTATCATAACAGTTACCTCTTCTACTCATAGACTGCTTCATTTTCAGCTGTTCAATCAACTTACAATAATCATTACTTGTATATTGTGACCCTTGATCACTATGAATTATTGTTTCTAACTCAGGCTGCTCTTTTAAGTACGCTTTTTCTAGTGTATCTATTACAAGTTTCTTATCCATTGTATTCCTAATCTCATAATGAACTATTTTTTTGCTCCACAAATCTAGGATACTACTTAAGTATAGCCATCCATCTTTAGTCCAAATATATGTTATGTCTGTTACCCAAATTTGATTTTTTCTTTCTGCTTTAAAATTTTGCTTTAGTAAATTCTCTTTGATATTTTGCGGTGGTTTTGAAGAGGCTGAACTAGCTTTAAACTTTTTGATTCCATTAACTTTTATGCCATATTCTCTCATTATCTTTGAAATTCTTTTAATTGTTGTTTTTATTTTGTATTCATCCAGTAACTGAGTTTTTAATCTAGGCGCCCCATAGGCTTTCTTATGCTTATTCTTTCTAATGTTATTAATATATTCCAAGATCATTAACTTATCTCTATAAGTCTTAGTCTCCTTCTGGTGAAGTTGCTTGTAAAATCCACTTTTAGAAACCCCCAAAGTACCACATAACCGCTTTATACTATGAGCTTTCCTGTGATTTTTAATGAATTTAAAGATAGTTTTATTCTTTACTTTAAGTTCCTTGAGAATATGGCTGTAGCCTTTTTTAAAATATCATTTTCCTCTTCTTTTTCTTTTAATAATTTTTTTAGTTTTATTATTTCTAATTCTTGAGGTGAAAGATCATCTCTTTTTTTTAATTCTCCAAAGAATTGTTTTTCCCAACCAACTACAGTGCTAGGAGCTATTCCATATTCGCGTTTAATCTCTGATCTACTTTTTATTTTGTTATGAACTAATTCAGCGATTTCCTTCTTAAATTCATTATCATATTTTGCCATTAGACATACACCTTCCTTTTAAATATATTATATATTTACGAATGAAAAGTGTCTACTAAAAGAGTATAGCACCAGTGCAACTTCTTTAAAAATATTTTTTTGGGAAATAAAGTCTTTAAACTCAAATTAGGAATTATAAGAATAGTTAAAATGATGACGCCTAAGATATTACCAAAAGTATTAGTCAAGTATGGGAAATATCTATTTAAAACTATTAATAATACAACCCCAAAAATAATAGAGAATATTTTTTTCAATTTTAACCTCCAATTTAATTGTTACTTTTCATATTTTTTTATGCTATTTGGTTTTTATCAAAATTTTGAATGTATCAGTTTTTATATACGTATAAAATAATTATAAAGCATTACATAATATATAGTATACCTTTTTTCACTCACTTATACTATAGGGTTTTGGTGCAAAGATTTCTATTTGAAATTTCTACAAATCTAAATGTTTTATTGTTCTTAAAGAAAGAAAATTAAAAAATACACCTATAAAGATTACTCCTAATAATATTTCTATAGTTACTAAAACTTTTGTCAAATTTGTAATAGGATAGATATCTTCGAACCCTAAAGTTGTAGTACATACTGTACTACAGTATAAGGTATTGATATAATTTTCTTTATTAAAGTTTGTGTTTTTTCAGCAATTCTATTTTTCTTCATTTTTATTATTTTTTGTTTAAAATGGCTAGCTCCCTTGATAGTTAGCTAATCTATAATTATTATTTATTCTCCTTGAAATATAGCTTCTAATATTTTTTTACCTTTTTTTGAAGCAAGTTCTAGTATAAATGAGGCTAGTTGCTTAGCTACTGCACCTATCAAAAGTATCCAAATGAAACTTAATTCTTTCTTTAAAGAAAGAATTATATAGCAAATAACAGCAATGAAAAGTTCCAATGCTAAACTAAATAAGTTTGGAATAAAATTAATCAACATTGTCTTTGTGGATATTCTCTCTTCTGAAGAGAAGTAAGTTGCAGCCCTTGAAAAAATAACCCCTATAAAAAGCGATATTGTATTATTAAAATCAGGTAAATTTTTAAAAAAATCTGTTGTTTTTAGCATAGATAAAAATTCCATCATCTTTTTATCACTCCTTTAGAGCTATCTAACATTCTTGTAATAAACCCCTCATTCTTATACTTTTTAACTGTTGTATAAATTCTTTCGTTTGTTCTTCTACTTACACCTCTTATCACTTTTCCTTCTCTTTCTAAGTTGATTAATTCTTTAGATATGTCTATACCTTTACTTCTTAACTCTCTTTCTTTTATCCAGGTCGAAGTAGAATTATCTAAAAAACGCATTACTAATCTTTTCTTTTCATTCATAGTTATCCCTCTCTTTTAAAAAAGACATTCCCCTAAGGAATTTTTTCTATTTTTTTGTTATTTCTTTCTATTTTAAACTCCTACAAACGTCTAGAACATTTGCAGTCATGGGCTTGTTGATGGAAGTACGATATGCCAAAGAAAAAATGCTCTAGAATAGTAAAAATAAGAGTTTTACTTAATTTTATGCTCACTCATAAGCATAATTAACAACCACTCTCTAAGTTCAATTAATTTAAGATTCTTCTTCTTTATAATTTTTAAAATTAGATAATACTCTTTGTCGTTCTTTATAGGATTCTTCAAGATGCTTTAACATCTCTTCAATCTCCGTTTCTGTTAATTCTTTCTTTTTTTTATTCGGAGTTGTTTTCATTTCTATAACAAAATTTTCATCTTCATCTTCTGGACTATATTTTTCTAATATATACAACTCTGTTTGTATATCATTATCATTATATTCTATTTTTTCTTTATCAAACCAAAGTGTCATTAAAGTATATTGTTTACCTTCCATGAACATATCTACACTCCAAACAAAGTTCTTTTCCGTCATCTTTTCATTTATTTTATAACTTACAGAGACCCAATCGCTTACGATTGTTGATGATATTCCATCATCATGGTCTATCGTTTTCATCCTATTCCATTTATGACCATTATCTTCATAATAATCTTTAATAAAATTTAATACATCTATATCTATAAAAAGGTTATTTCCATTTAACCCTGCCCTACTCCCACTACTTTCCATTATATAAGCTTTAGAAAAAGCCATATTCATTTGAAATTCCTTAGGTGAATAGATAGCTGTTTTTTTCTTTAACGTTTCTATTACTGAACTATGTGCTATAGTATTTGAAGCCATAGAGACTCTCTCATTCATGTAAGAGAATCTATCACCTATACTCAAAACACTTCTCAATCCGTAAAAATTATTTTTTATATCACTTTCATTTAGTATATTATAATTCAATATAGCTCTACTTAACCATGATAAGTATTTTCTTTCATAATAATCTAATTCTCCCTTAAAATCTAAAGATCTTATTATTCCATCATTTAAAACTAAAGATACTTCTTCTGAGTTATTCCTTACATGAAAATGTGGTTCTAACAATGTTATTCTCAATAAGTTTTCTTTTGCATCTTTTGTATTTAATTGCCATTTACTTTTTTTTAATGGTGCTCCATATCCTAATAGGTCACTCCACATACAAAAATTTTTTACTATTTTCAATTTTTTCCCCCTTTGTGAATTTAAGTAGAGTACTCCACCACCAGCCTAACTCTCTATCCAAAAAGAAGACGCTCGGGACATCTTCTTTTCTTATTTTAAATACATAATAGCACTTTTAAATCATAAATTAAAGATTAATTAAATTTAACTAAAAAAGGAGTCAGACAATTGCCTAACTCCTTTCTCTATTTTAAACTCCTACAAATTTCTAGAACATTTGCAGTCGTGGATTTGTTGGTGGAAGTGACGGGAATTGAACCCGTGTCAAAATTTTTGTTATTCTTTTTTTAACTAACCATTAGAGTTTCCAGATATTTACAAGCATTGATTAGGTTTGGATCTTGTCCCTTATCTTTGAGGTAATCAAAATACCTTCTATCATTCTCAAATATTTCTCCTAAAGTCTTCCCGCTATATTTACCGAAAGTAAGTTTCATCAATCTAGCTCTTTGAAGTCTATCCTTTGGGTTTTCAGTGATAGGTTTAGTGTTTTTAGATTTAGAAATTGTACCTAAATCTTTAAAATCTATTATAGGGGTTATAGCAAAGTCATATCCCTTACCTTTGGGAACTATAGGAAACCATTGATTTCTGACTCCATATAGATACCTACCTATACCAAATCCACTAGAAGCTACTCTCTTAAAGGCAGATGATATGCCCCCTTTGACAAATTCATAATCTGTTAGTTGAGCACCATCCTCTTTACTTATCCATTCATTATTAATCCTGAGAGATAAGGAGCATAGAAACCCATCTTTTACTTCCCTATAGCTGACCTTCCAGCTATTAAATCCTACAACTTCATCTAATCTGTCTTGGATAGATCTAGCTTCTACATATGCTAGAGCCAACCCCATTGTTTTATCTTTATTTGTAGCACCAACTTTAAATTCTAATTGATCTTCTACAAATGGTTCTTTTAGTTGTTGTATTATTATCTCTATAGACTTATCCATAATTTAACCTCCCATCAATACTTAATTGTAAACATATCTACTACTTCATCCATATTGCCACTCTTATGTATCTGCTCCATCAGCTCTGGAATATCATCTGAAATATAATACTCAGTATGATTATCTACATAATCCACGAGATCACTCTCATCCATAGCTTTTAAAATGGTATGAGGTGAAAGATTATCAGTTAAAAATTTCTCGATCTCTTTACCTTCGTTTTCTAATTGGAGTTCAAGTTTTTCCCATAGTTCTGTAGAGTTAAATTCTTCAGTCTCTAGAAGTAACTCTTTCTCCTCTTCTGTCCATTCATTTTTAATAAAATCTTTGATATCTTTTGGTTCTATATTTTTAAGAATTCCGTTAGAATCCATAGTGATTAAAATATTCATAATGTGTTCCTCCTAATTTTTTAGTATATTTGTACGTGATTATAAAGTGACTTAGTAGTATCAATACTCTTCGCTATACATGATAGTCCAAAAACTTCTCTTCTCCTCTTCAGTTCTGATTGCAAATATTTTACAATCACCATATTTTCTACCTAGAGGATAGACTTTCTTGTATTCTGGTTGCTCTGATGAATGAGTTAGTATCTCATCTTCAAGATCAAACACTTGAAGGTAGTCAACTTTTCTATCCATATGAGATATTTCACCTGTGATAAAAGTTAAGATTCTTAGATCTAGATTTTGGTTAATGTTGTGCGTTACGTAGATTTGGCTCATTTTTTTACCTCCGTTATAGTTATTTGATATTCTTAATTTTTCTGACCTTCTAAAATTGATTCTAAGCCCTTATGGTTTTCTGAGCCATCTAATATATACTCAAAAGTCTTATATGCAGTCTCGAAACATTTGATTAAATCTCTGTCATCTTTATACATGGATAGATACTTGTAGGCACCTTCGATATTTAAATTAAAATAGGATCCAAAGATAAGAGTGCATAATTCCGCCTCACTTTCCTTTAGATCCTTATTTAGTTCCTTTCTATTCTCTTTGAAATGATTATAATAGTGGGTAAACTCATGGATTAATATTCCTGCCATATCCACTCTGTTCTTTGTTGGCTTAATGTATATATTTTTCCCATCAGTCATTCCAAGAGCTTGTTCTAGGTCTTTAGATTCAATTATAAGGCAATGCTGCTCAATGAAGGCTTTTGTGCCATATAGGAGCTCCTGAGGCTTATACAGGGTACTTTTGGTGACTTTTAGACTAACATCAATACTTGGTAATTCTACTGATTCCTCCGTAGCTTCTACTTGACTCACATCAAATATATTTCCTTTCTTAAATCCGAATATCTTTGATTCAATTTTCCCTGTTACCTTGTCCTCAACCTTTTTTATCATAGGAATCATTATAGCTAATGCTTTAGCTCCTTTTTTTACTGTATAACCTAGCTCTTGCCATTTCTTATATCCAGTTACAAATGTAGCTCCTGGCATCTGTCTGTAGATTAGTAGAGTATTATTTAAGCTATAGCTGTAGAAATGTTTTCTTCTAAATGAGATAAATTTCTTCAGCTCCTCTGAGTCAGACATAAAATTTTGTATCTTATCTTCTATATTTCTTTTGAGCTCGTCCATTTGTTTTTTAAAGAATTCTCTTTTTTCTTCTTTTGTATGTTTCATTTGATTACCTCCAGAATGTAAAAAGAGACCAACCCTAAGGCTAGTCTCTTCATAAGTTAAATTCAATATAAATAATTTTGTCATACACCAGCTATAATTTCATTTTCCTCTATGCTAAACGTTTTGAAATTAAAGATAGAAGGGGCATACTGCATATAGATAGTATTAGCTTCATCACCTATGATCTTCTTATCTAAATCTAGGAGTTTAGAGATAAAGTTAGCAGAACAGTATATGTTTTTAGGATTTAGAGTTTCTATTAGAGGAAAATAAATTCCAATATATTCAGAATAGATAATTCCCAATATAGCTCTGCCTTCTAGCTGAGCCTTTTTGTAAATTTCTTTTAATATCTCATCTGTAAATTTAACCCTAATCATAAATTCCTCCTATTTAATTTATCTTAATTGGAGTGAATAATTTTCAATTATTCTGGCACCTTCAACTAATTTTCCTGATTTTATATCGGCACCTATAGATTTTTTGTCAAAAGAAACCTCTCTCTTCTCCCTAATATACCCCTCTGGGATGAGGTCTATATTGAATATATCGACTTTTGATGACCGTCGAAGACCATATACACCTAAATCTGTTTCAATCTTTAATTTGTTAAGAGACTCCATTGTAGAGACTAGATATCCCTTTAAATTTTTCATTTTACTTTCCTTGCTCTTTTTAAGCTTAGTTAATCTATCAAGCTCCTCTTTAATCCCTGAAACATCTGAATTAATGTTAAATATGTATTTAATTATATTTGAACTTTTATTGGCTAACTCAGTTCTTAAATATTCCATATTTTCCTTATACATCTCTTGATCCATGTTATCTTGATCAGATTCTAGAAAGATATCCAAAGAATCGACCATTGCATTTCTTGCCTCATATAATTTCATAATTATTCCTCCCTCAATACTATTTACTCTCATTAAAATTTCTTACTCCTTCTTAACATTAAAATAACCTCCGTTCGTACGGAGGTCACATTATTTTCGGGTTTATTTTTTTTCATCAAATACGTCGTCTAAATATCTTAGGACTATACCAACAATAACAAATAGTTTTCCCCAGTTCATCAAATCACCTCATTTTTATAATGTTCCACTTTTATAATATATAGTTATTAATTTAATTTTTGACAGTTTTAAACTTCGCATGTTATTTAAAAAGGTCGAATAGAATAATTTTAGTTGCAGGGAAGTACCTCGGTGGGTTCCTTTGATTTGGATAATTTCCAGGGTGCTATTATTTGCGAATTTAATATATTATTCGACGTTTTTTTGTGCCTCTGATATGGAGTTATAATAATCTGAAGATCCAAAAATTTACATAAAAAAATTATTTGAATGTCGGTAAATAGAATAAGGAGATCTTTAATTTTTGAAAAAGCATTGAAATTTGTGATCATAATTTGTATAATGAAATATATACAAAATTAAAAAATAATATTACTCATGAATTTGAAGCCATTCTATAATATTAGGCTCAAGGGCATTACATGAGACCTTTTTTATAAAAGACACATGCCGAAAAGATTCCATTAATTCTGATGGATTTTTTTCGGTTTTTTTATTTTTTAAAAGATAATCAACTAAGCAAAATATCCATGCATATAAAAAATTTTAAAAAGGAGAGTGTAGAAATATGAACTCAATAGATGCAACAAAAAAAGAATATTTTAATCCTATTATACGTGAACAAATAACGCCGATAAAGAGAATTGATAAAAATCAAGGGATCTGTGTAATCGATCGCCATGAATCTTTTGAAAATAAATCTTTCTTCCCCAGGGATAACTATATTCTGAACAATTATTATTTGGCTCAAAAGAACAGTGAGTATTTAAAACTGGATGATCATGATTTAAAGCATAAAATATATGTTGGTGAAGTTCTAGAAGTTATAAGGCAAGAATATACCGAGTTTAATCACGAATCAAAGGGGATTCGTAAATATAAGGAGGATGTAAGAGAGTTTAAGATCGAATATAAAGCAATGGAATTAAGTACAAAAGATGTATCTTTATATAGGAAGTATTATAAGCTGTATAAAATAGTGGGACCTGATTATTTTCAATATATAAATGAAAATATTAAAGAGAGAGCTATATGCCTTTTCACCAAAGATGGTATTAATGAAAGTTTTATCCGAGAGGTATTTATAGGTTATATAAAAGGAGAGATCAAAAGTTTAAGTAAAGTAGAAGAACTCATATATACAAGTCCAGATAGCTTTTATAATAAAAAAGAACAACTAGATAGTCTTCTCACTATGATTAAAAAGGGATTCACCAAGAGAAGTTATGAGAATCAGGAAGATCTCATAGAAGAGATCTATCAAATATTAAAAGGTAAAAAGAAAAGTAAAAAATGTAAATTATAAAATATTTTTAACTAACATATATTTAATTATAAGATATAAGTATATATAGTAATAAGGGTAATAGATATATAAGATAATGAAAGATTAAAGACAAAAAGAAGGGGGTAATATTATATATATTATTCAGTACACTTGAAAAATTTTTCATCTCATGCTACTCGAAGTAAATTAAAATTTTATATTAAAAACCCACATAAATTAATGCGGTATTGAAATCAGATAATTTCCCTGCTGATTGCAGGGAGTTTTTAATGCCCTATACTGTGGTACACATAAAAAACTGTGTAATTTTTAATTTTACTTCTAACATGAATATAAAAAATTAGGAGGTAATAAAATGGATACAATAGATATCAGACTTATACTAGGGAGACCCCTAGATGAACAAAAAATAAAATATATTAAAGAAAATATTAAATGGATTAGCAAGTTAGGATACAAGGAAAATAAATGCTCTTTTGTAATAAGTTTCCCTAAATTCTTTTACCCTATCAACAATGCTTACTTAGTAGAGACACAGAGAGAGGTAGATATGGTCTTACATGATGTGATTAGAATCTTTGAAAATTATCATATACAAGAGGCTTATACCAAACGGATAGATTATCCATTTACTTTTAATATGCCTGAAGGAAGGACATTTAACAGTTATTTTGAATTATTCCGTTTAGTAGGTATTATAAAAAAGGCAAATCCAGCAGGAAATAGTAAATATTATGGGAGTATTGTTAGAGATGAAAAAGAAACAGTAATTTTTACCAACACCACAAACACAAATAATTTTTCCAAGAGGGTAATGATTTATAATCAGGCTATAAAGATTAAGGAAAGTAAAGCGTCAAGTTATGAAGATACTATAAATAAGTTCCCTAACTTGGAAAGGCGTATGAGAATAGAGATAGCCTTTAAAGAAGAGGTTAATATTTTAGATGGTAAATCTCTAAGACTAGACTTAGGGAAAATAAAAAGAAAATACGCTAGTTATTTAGCAAATGGGATATTTAATAAAAGAAGCATCGATGAAGGCATAAAAATCCAAATAGAGAATTTAAATAGATGTTTAGAAGAAAAATATCCAGGAAACATCAAGTGGAAAAACCTCATGATGAATAAAATTATAGACCCTGGTCAAGTTATTTCAAGTGATATTTTTAATGCTGCTATAAAAAAAACTAATCTTAGTGAGAGAGGTAAACAGAGCTCCAGAAAAGCTCTTAGAGATACTGCTAGTGAAACAGAAATGGTTTATGAGAATATAGGTAAGGATCTTAATGAAATCATGATGGCGATATTAGAGCAAAGTAGGAAAATTTAATGTAAATTAAAAAAATAGGTATCTGGGTACTAAATAGATACCTATTAATTTAAATCCCATATTTTTCTAAATGATAGTTAAATTCTTTTTCCATTTCTTCATCTGAAAAACTAGTTTTTAAACTTGTTATTTTCTTATTTTCATCTAAAAAAGTCAACTCATTCCATACAATATAATCCCAGATTAAGACTCCCTTTATTCCACCATATATTATCGGTCGTGTTTTATGAATCGCTCCATAAGTTCTACCTACCTTATCTAGAATTTTTTCAATATCTAATTGCCCAGTAATTACTTTAAGAATTTCTTCTTTAAAATCCATTTTTCCTCCTTGTATAATGAAATAGAACTGTATAAGCACTATTTCTAGTTTATTTAATTTTTAATATATAATTAACATAGACGCTGTGGATTAGTTCTTCCTCCTATAGCTTAGACTATTTCATTAAGGCTCTAACCATAGTTCTATGTTCAATTGTTAATTAGTTAGATAACACTCGATGTTTTATATGTAGCAAGGATACGTTAACATAGTTTTTATGGAGCACAACGTCAAATAAATTATTTAAGGAGTGGTAACTATGATTTTTGTTGGTATCGATGTTGCTAAAAATAAACATGATTGCTATATTTTTGACTCTTCAAAAGAAATAGTTGAAACAAAATTTTCTTTTCTAAATTCTTTTGAAGGGTTTACAACTTTTAAAAATGTTTTATCTTCATATTCTGATGATTTTTCCAATATAAAAGTAGGAATAGAATCAACTGGGCATTATGGCAATAATATTATCAATTTCATTCGCAAAAACAGTCTGGAGTTAAAAATATTTAACCCGCTTGCTGTAAACCTTTATCGTAAAGCTATGACACTTCGAAAGACTAAAACCGATAAAATTGACGCTCAAATTATAGCTCAAATGCTTTTCAGCGATGATTCTAATTCCTACCTACCTATAGATTACAACATAAATGAGTTAAAATCACTAGCAAGACATAGATATAGGTTGGTAAATCATCGCGGGAAGTTAAAAATATCTGTAACAAGGATATTAGATCTTGCTTTCCCTGAGCTAAGTAATGTAGTTTGGTCAATACATCAAAAATCTTCTTATGCTTTATTATTAGAATTTCCTACAGTAAAAGATCTTTCAAAAGGTCATTTAACAAAGGTAACAAATATCTTATCTAAAAATTCTCATGGGCGCTATGGTAAAGAAAAAGCTAAAGAAATTAAAATCCTTGCAACTAATTCTATCGGTACAAGCGAATGGTCAATTGGTTTTGAATTACAACAAAGCATAAGGCTAATCCAAAACATCCAATATGAAATAGATCTTTTAGATAAAAAAATAAAAGAAGCTGTCATAGCAACTAAAACACCATTATTAACAATTCCAGGAATATCCTATGTTTTAGCTAGCATTATTCTATCTGAAATTGGAAATGTTAAAAACTTTTCAAATTCTGGAAAATTATTAGCTTTCGCGGGATTAGACCCTTCAACTCATCAATCAGGCAATTATACTGCAACTATGGCTAGAATGGTTAAAAGAGGCTCTAAATATCTTCGTTGGGCACTATTACAAGCAGCTAGGACAGTTAGTATAAGAGTTCCTGTTTTTAAAGAATACTTATATTTAAAAAAATCTCAAGGAAAACATTACTTAGTAGCCATGAGTCATACAGCTAAAAAATTATTAAGAGTGATATTTCATTTATTAAAAACAGGCGAAAAGTTCATCTGTAGTTAACTTAAAAAAATTAAAATGTCTCACTTTTTTTGTAATGCAATTTTTTAGGATTCCAATTAAAAAATATATTAACTATTTTTACTTGACTTCATATAGTTAGTCTTTATTATTTTTAAATTCTTCATTACCTTTATTAAAGTCTTTTAACAACCTTTTCATATTCTCTTTCCATATTTTTCTAAAAAAAGGACCAGTAGGACCGTCAGTAGGTTCGGGTATTTTTTTTCTTTTAAAAATTTTATCTTCTTTTTTACTCATGAAAATCCCTCCTAAAGATTTTAAAAATTTTCATATTATATATACTTAATAACTTTAAAAAATCCTTTTTACATTGTATCATTTTTAACCCAGATTCAAATTTTACCAAAAAAACCTTCAAATTAATGTAATTGTAGTTTACATAAATTTAAAGGTTTATAATAAATGTGAGATAACCATAAACTATACAACAATGATTAGAAATTTTTTATTAAAAATTAACTTTTTTTAGCTCTTTTGTCATATAATTATATTTACCTAAGAATGGGTTACCATCATAGATACAATTAACCATGTTGATAGTATTAGTATTATCTGTAATATTTAAATATTCTATTTTTAATTTTGTTTGATTTTTTCTTACTTTAAATTTTAATAAAGAATTTTTTTCAAAAAAATATGTAATATCATACATTTTACCATTCTTTAATTTTACCCATACAGCTTCATCATCGACAAATACTTTTTCTACGAAATAATTTTCCTCATGTCCAATAGTTCCAAAAAATCCGTCTCTAAACTTTTTCTGAATTTCCTCTTTATTGTCTACATTTGAAATTTCAATAATATTTTCTATATCTTCAAAAATATCCTTTATTTTAGAATAACCATCTACAATAAGCTCTAAATTTTTTGTGAATTCAAAAGATTTATTTGTTTTAATTATAAAATTTAATTGTTTTTCTGAAAAAGTAGTAATTATACGATACTTATTTTCAACATAGCTTTTTCTATTTTCCAACTGATTTCTAAGTACTGCATATTCTGCTGTATATATAGATTGATTTTCGCTGTTATATGCAAAATCTATTAATCTCGAAGCTTGTGCAAACTTTCCATCATCCAATAGTTTTGAAAATTTTTCATAATCAAATTCTGAAGGTAATATTGGGAAAGCATGATACTCGATTTTATATTGAAGTTTTGAAATTATTTTATAAAAAGCTTTAAAGGTGCCTTCTTGATTTGACCATCTCTTGAGGTTGTTATTTAAACCTTGGCTACTACCGAGTTCTAAAATTTTGCATGCATTATCTAGTGTATTATATTTACTAGTTAAAAGTTCTCTTATTAAATTTTCTGGGTTGCTCTTTATAAGTTTTTCCAAAAATATAACCTCCATATCTTCTAAATGATAGAAATTATAACAAGCTTTGATATTACATGTCAATTTTTTTAAAATTTTTAAAAAAATTTTTTTGGTTAAATATACGTAAATTTAAACTATATAATTTACTTTTAATATATTTTTAAACTTATAAATGTATTTTTTTGAAAAACTAAACTATTTAATATGTTTTAAGATGAAACAATTAGTGAAAAAAATCTAAAAATACTTGATTTTTAATAAAAAAATAGATATACTCTTATTATAAAAACCAAAAAAATTCAAAATTAAGTAATTATTTAATTTTGGATAATAATGTGGGGTGATAAAAAAATGGATTTTGGGTATGCACGGACATCAACTAAAAGCCAAAATTTGGATAGGCAGTTAAAGGCTCTTAAGGATTTTGGTGTGGAAGAGAGGTTTATTCACACAGATCAATACACAGGAACAACATTAAAAAGAAATGGGCTAGACCTACTTTTAAAAGATCTATCTGATTTTTTAGGTTATCACAGGGTGATAATAAAAGAATTAGACAGGCTCGGAAGAAACAGAGATGAGACTAAAGAGTTTATAACAAAGTGTATCTTAGAAAAAGGTCATAGGTTAGTTGTCTTAGATATGCCATATGTAGAGGATTTTTTGGAAAAGAAGATTTCTCCTATTAAAAGTTTTACAAATAAAATAATGGAATCAGTGGGGGATTTGATCATTGATTTTGCTTTATTGGTTGCTGAAGAAGAGAGAAATAAAATTATAAGAAGGACCTCAGAGGGAAGGGAGAGAGCTGTAGCAAAAGGAGTTAAACTTGGAAGGAAAAAAATAGAAATTATAAATTTTGATAATTATTATCAGCTTTGGAAAGAACGAAAATTAAATGTAGCTCAAACTTGTAAAGAAATAGAATACAGGGTTGGAAAGGATATTAGAAAAGGTATTTCTAGATATAAATTTTATGAGGTGCTTAAAAGTTATAAGAATTGTGAGTAATATCTAAGGGATCATCAAACAAGTGTTTTTTTTATAGTGATTTTTGATTACAAAAACACTTGTATCATTACAAAAATATTGTAAGAAAATTGGTAATTTAAATAACATTAATAGGAGGGGATTTAAATATCAAAATATCAAAAATATACTATAGCAGGTGTACAACAAGATAAACTATTAAAGTTAGGGCTCGATATAAAAGATGCTTTTATTCTTACCTATTTAAAAGATATAAGTCCCCTAAAAAAAATTGTAAGAAAGAAAATAAATGGTCGATTTTTTATCTGGGTAGATTATAAAAAGCTAATAACCTATCTTCCAGTATTAAAAATTAAATCATTAGATACAATATATAGAAAATTTAAAAAATATCAGGATTTGAGGCTTCTTGATAAACATGTTCACAAAACAATGAATGGATCTTATACTTTCTTTTGTTTAAAAGAAGAATTCTATAATTTATTTGAGTTCACTAAAAGTCAAGGTACGGATGAAGAACTAGAAGAGCAACTTAAAAAGATGGGGCTTATACCTATCTCGGATGAAAAGTCGGTTGGGTTCGGACAAAAAGTCGGTTATATCTCGGATGAAAAGTCGGCTCTTAATACTCCAAGTAATAATACTCCAAAAAATAGTAGTAGTAGTAAAGAGACCACTGCTGCTTCTAATGATTTCATCAAGGAACTAAAAGAACTTTTTTCAAAGTCATCTGTAACCAATATTAACCCAAATACACTAAAGAATATCGCTAAATTCTCTAATAGAAATCTTAAGGAAGTAGAGGCTGCTATTTCTTTTATGATACTCAAGAAGAAGGATATAACTCCAGGATTACTTGTAGCCATATTAAGAGACGGTGACTATAAAAAAGTAAGAAATATTCTTCCAAAAGAAATTAAACGAAAGGATAAAATTAAATTTATGTCAATTAAATTAGGAAAATCAAAAGTTGAAGAGTTAGAAAAGAAGATTTTAAAAGAAATAGGGTTTAAATGTCATTCTGTAGATAATGAATTGGGAAATATTCTATGTAAAAAATTTAATCATTATATAGCTCAGGGTGGTATTTATAAACAATTTTAAAAGATTATAATACCCGTGGTGGCGGAAAATAGTAGAGTTATTTTTAGCACCAATATCAGATAAAGATATTTTATTAAAAGTTATATTTTGATAAAAACTAAGATTAACATGAGCTACTAATTTTAGAGGAGGATCAATTATGATTAAAAGAGAAGAAAAAAAATTCATTAATGCTAAAGAGGTCGCGGATTCACTAGATATCTCAGTAAGTTCTTCGTACAGAATAATAAAAAAATTAAACTGTGAACTAGAAGAAATGGGGAAAATAACATTGGCTGGAAAAGTTAGTAGAAGATATTTTGAAGAAAAAATTTATATGTAGGAGGGTAGTATGGCAGTTTATAAAAATAAAAATCGTGGAACATGGTATGTATCATTTTATTATAGTGACTGGACTGGAAAGAGGAAGAAGAAGAAAAAGGAAGGATTTAAAACTCAAAGAGATGCCAAAACATTTGAACGTGAATTCCTAGAGAGATCTCAGGCAAGCCCTGAGATGACATTTAAAACTCTTGTAAGTTTATATATGGAAGATTGTAAGTCAAGACTGAAACCAACAACTTATGCAAACAAAGAATATGTTATTAATACCAAAGTCCTCCCATATTTTGAGAATTTACAAATCAATAAAATAGAATCTGCAACTATTAGAGTATGGCAAAATCAATTTATAAATCATGAAAACAAATACAGTCCTACATATTTAAAGACAGTTAATAACCAGCTCTCGGCTATATTTAATTTTGCTATGAAATATTATAAATTATCTTCTAATCCAGCACGTGTTTGTGGTAGTATGGGAAAGAAGAATGCTGAATCCATGTCATTTTGGATTACCGAAGAATTTAATAGATTTTTAAATGTTATATCTAATAAGCCTGCTTCTAAAACAATTTTCAACATATTGTTTTGGACTGGGATAAGGTCTGGTGAACTATTAGCCCTAACTCAAGATGACTTTGATTTTGAAAATAAAACTATGTCCATCAATAAAAATTACGCAAGACATGATGGGGAGGATTTGATTTTACAACCTAAAACACCTAAAAGTAAGAGAATTATTACAATCCCTCAATTTCTCTGTGATATCATTCAAGAATATATTTCTAAGTTGTATGACTATCAATCTAATGAAAGACTGTTTCCAGTGACAAAATATTATCTTCATCATGAGATGAAACGTGGAACTAAAAATGCTAATTTAAAAAAAATTAGAGTTCATGATCTTAGACACTCCCACGCTTCCTTATTGATTGAAATGGGATTTTCCCCATTACTAATCTCTGAAAGGCTAGGACATGAAAATATAGAAACAACCTTAAATACCTATTCCCACCTTTATCCGAATAAGCATGGTGAGGTGGCTGATAAATTACAAAATTTGATAACAAATACCATAGAAAAGAATAGTGAAAAATAAAAATAGTACGTTTTTAGTACTCTATTAAAAAAAAGAACTCCTACAACCCTTAATTTAAAAGGATTATAGGAGTTTTATTAATTATTCCCACTCAATAGTTGCAGGTGGTTTAGAAGATATATCGTAAGTTAATCTGTTGATTCCTTTAACTTCATTTATGATTCTATTGGATACTCTTCCTAAGAACTCATATGGAAGGTGTGACCATGTAGCAGTCATAAAGTCTATTGTATCAGCAGATCTTAATACTGCTGTATATTCATAGGTTCTTTCGTCTCCCATTACTCCTACAGATTTTACAGGTAAAAGTACTACAAAGGCCTGACTTACTTTTTCATATAAGTTAGCAGCTCTTAATTCTGAGATAAAGATATCGTCTGCTTCTCTTAAGATATCAGCTTTTTCCTTATCTACAGCTCCTAAAATTCTGATCCCTAGACCAGGTCCTGGGAATGGATGTCTGTCGATCATATGATCTGGGATACCTAATTCTCTTCCAACTTTTCTTACTTCATCTTTAAATAATTCTCTAAGTGGCTCTAATAATTTGAAATCCATCTCTTCTGGTAATCCACCTACATTATGGTGAGATTTGATCGTAGCAGATGGTCCCTTTACAGATTGAGATTCAATAACGTCTGGGTAGATAGTACCTTGAGCCAAGAATTCTGCATCTTTCATCTTTTGTTTTTGTTCATCAAAAATTTCGATAAATTCATGTCCGATTATCTTTCTCTTAGTTTCAGGATCTGAAACTCCCTTTAATTTGTTTAAGAATCTGTCTTCTGCATCTACACACTCTATATTCATATGGTAGTGTTCCCCATAAGTTTTCATTACTTTTTCAGCCTCATTTTTTCTCATAAGACCTGTATCTACGAAGAAACAGCTAAGCTGATCTCCAATAGCTTTATGGATAAGTACTGCAGCTACCGATGAGTCTACTCCACCAGATAGAGCTAAGATTACTTTCTTATCTCCTACAGTCTCTTTTATCTCTTTTACAGTCTGCTCTATATAGTTCCCCATAGACCAGTTTTCCTCACATTTACATACATCGAATACGAAGTTTCTAAGCATTTGATGACCATCTACTGAATGAGTTACTTCAGGATGAAATTGTACATTATAGATATTTCTTTCAGCATTGTATAGTGTAGCTATAGATGAATCTGTATGAGCTATCTTTTCAAATCCTGGAGCTATCTTTGTAACGTGATCTCCATGAGACATCCATACCTGGGTATTGTCTTCTATTCCGTAGAAGAAAGGAGATTTTTTATCATCTATCATTACTTCAGCTTTTCCAAATTCCTGCTTATCTGCTTTAGCTACTTCTCCACCTAATAAGTGTTGAGTAAGCTGCATTCCATAACAGATTCCAAGGATAGGTATATCTAAGTCAAACATCTCTTTATCTACTGTAGGAGCTCCCTCTAAATATACAGATGCAGGTCCTCCAGATAGGATAATTCCCTTTGGATTTCTAGCTTTTATCTTCTCTAAATCTTCGAAATAAGGAACGACCTCGGCATAAACACCCATTTCCCTTACTCTTCTTGCAATCAATTGGTTATATTGAGAACCAAAATCTAAAATAACTATACTATTCTGTTTCATTTTCATCCTCCTATAATAAAAAAAACTCCATATAAATAAGCTCTCTGTACCTACAGTGAACCTATCCAAATGGAGTCTATACTTTTAGAGCTTAGACTTTGGGTTAGAATTCACTCATAGATACTAATTTAAGGTTAGTCGTAGATACATCGGACCCTATTTCCGATTTATATGAGTTATATTAATAATAAATTTTAAAGAATATTACCACGTATTTTCTTAGTTGTCAATATATTAGAATAATTTAATTTTTCTATTATTTAAAGGTGAAACTATCTTTCTATCCCGTCTCTAGCCATAACTCCGCAGTTATAATAATGTTTGATCTCTTTCATCTCTGTAACCAGATCTGCCGCTTCTATAACTTCCTTAGGAGCATACCTCCCGGTTAATACCAATTCGGTCTCCTCCGGCTTGATCTTCATCAGATGTAAGATCTCATCCACAGTTATCAAATTAAAATATGTAGATACACAGACTTCATCTAATACAACCAAATCATATTTTTTACTTAGCAAAACTTCCTCTACTTTTTTATACCCTTCCTTTGCTTTAGCCAGATCAAAATCTGTCACATGTTCAGGTGATATGATACAGTTTTCCGTCCCAAACCTTTCTATTGATATCCCTAATTTTTCCAGAGTATTCAGTTCACCGTATCTCTGCCCCTTCATAAACTGCCCCATATAAACTTTTAGTCCATGCCCCAAAGCTCTTATCATAAGTCCCATACCTGCTGTAGTTTTCCCCTTCCCGTTACCTGTGTATACGTGTATATATCCCTTCATCTTTACCTTCTCCCTCTAGACGCTCTATTATCTCCTCAACAATTTCATTTGAAGACAGCCCTGAACTCTGAAGAGCATCTTCTAAACTTACATTTTTAGAAAATGTGCAGGAGCTGCACTTTAATCCGAATTTTTCAAATATTTTAGTAACAAAGGGGTACTCTGTAAAAAGGTCTTGAATATTCATCTTTAAAAATAGATTTTTCTCCATCATAACTATATCCCTCCTAAATATTTTGAATTGCTGAGTATTCATTTTAAAGAAAACTGATCTTTAGATCAGCTCTCTTTTAAAACTATTATATTTATTAACCTTCTACTTTTTTTACAATTTCAGAGATTACAGTATTTAATGATTCATATGCAGCTCCTGCTTTTTTAGAAAAGATATAAGGTTTTCCCTGGTCTCCTGTTTCCACCATCTCTGGAGTTAATGGTATTTTCCCTAAAAAGTCTATATTCATATCTTTAGATACCTTTTCCCCTCCTCCGCTTTTAAAGATGTCTATCCTTTCATCGCAATGAGGGCATACAAATCCACTCATATTTTCTACTATTCCCAAAACCGGCATATTTACCAGTTTAGAAAATTTTATAGATTTTCTGGAATCCAAAATAGCAACATCCTGAGGAGTTGTAACTATCACACTTCCATCTACCTTTCCTAAAGTTTGGGCAACAGTGAGAGATTCATCCCCTGTCCCGGGAGGCAGATCCACTACAAGATAATCTATATCTCCCCAATTTACATCTCCTAAAAGCTGTTTTATCGCTCCTGTTTTTGCAGGTCCCCTCCAAATAATCGGATTGTTGGAATCCTTTAAATAAAAACTCAATGAAACTACCTTTAAATTTTCATTAATTCTCAAGGGTTCCCTCAATGAAGGTAATGTTTTTCCCTCTACTCCTAACATAATTGGGATATTCGGTCCATGTAGATCTGCATCCAAAAGACCAACCTTTTTCCCGGACATTGCAAGACCATAGGCTATATTTGTAGAAAGAGTTGATTTTCCTACCCCTCCCTTCCCGCTCATTACAACGACTTTATGCTTTATCCCCTTGATATTTTCCTGTATCCTGGCATCTTCCTCTTTGATTTTTTTCATTGTTTGTGGATCCATCCTTAAAACATCTCCTTTTTTATTCTTAATTCTATCTTTAAATACTCCCTATAGTTTTGTGCATATGCACAAGTTGAATATACTCCTATTTAAAAAATTTGTCAATAGATATTGAGTAAAAATGATGGATTGGTTTGTAAAATGATTAATTATATGCTAATATTAATGGTAGTTTAAAGTGGAGAAGTCTGTTATTTTAAAGGCGTCTACTGCGACAAAAAGTTTAATTAATAATTTAAATAAACAAAAAAATAAAATATATGGAAGGTGGGTAAATGAAGATAATTTCAATTTTAAATCAAAAAGGTGGAGTAGCTAAGACTACATCAACTCAAAATATAGCCGCAGGCTTACACGCTCTAGGAAAAAAAGTTTTAGCTATCGACTTTGATCCACAGGGAAATCTGACCTCTGGTTTTGGTCTAGACAAAAGAAATTTAGATTATACAGTGTATGATCTTCTAAAGGCTAAATCCTTTGGAGCAAGTAAATTAAATTTTGATGATATAGTTATAGAAACTTCATTTGCCGATATTCTTCCAACTAATATAAAGATGTCAAAGGTCAATTTAGAATTAGGAGGAGTCCCCGGAAAGGAAAGTTTACTCAAAGAAATTTTAAAAGATGTATATGGATATGACTATGTTCTTATCGACTGTCCCCCTAGTTTAGATACCCTTACATTTAATGCTCTTATGGCATCTCATGAGGTATATATCCCGGTTCAGACAGAATTCTATGCTCTAGAAGGAATTGTAGAACTTATGGACACTATAGATATCGTTACCCAGAGGATGAACGATGACCTTAGAATTGGCGGAATATTTGCTACCATGGTAGATTCCAGATCAAAACTTCATATAGAAGTTGTTGGACAACTAAAAGAGTTCTTCGGAGATAATATGTTTAAAACTTTAATCAGAAGAAATGTAAAGGTAGCTGAAGCATCTTCCCATGGGCTGAGTATCTTTGATTATGCTTCTAGAAGTAATGGAGCCAAAGATTATAAAGGTCTTTGTGTTGAAATAATTGAAAGGGAGGAGAGTTAATGAGTAGATTAGGAAATAACCCTTTACTCAGTAGGGGGCCGAAAAAAGAAACGATAGATCTCCCAAAGGAAAAGATAGTAAAACAATATGGAAGAATGGTTCATATGCGTCACGAACTCTTGGACCAAATTGATTTCGAGGATATTACTTTTATAAACAGACTTTCTATGGATGATTCTGAATTAAATGAACTTAAAGAAAGTATTAGTGCCATAGGACTCTTGAATATAATATATCTTCAGGAAAAGGAAGAGGGAAAATTTAGAATTATCAGTGGTCTTCGAAGATCCAGTGCTATAAAGGAGCTCTATAAAGAGGAAAAAGAAGTTAAAGCAAAGGACAGAGTAGTTATCTTTGATAAAAATACTCCATACAGCCTCTTAGACAGCATCTCTATCGATGAAAATTTAAAGAGAAAAAACTTAACTCTATTGGAGCAATCCTATAAATTTAATAAGGAAGCTGCCAGAAAAGATAAATCTATTGAAGATATCATAACTGGGTATAATATCAGTAAAAAAACTTATTATAGGATAAAAAATGCTATTAACTACCCTATGGAGATCAGGGAAATTATAGAAGTTTTAGGTGCAGACAAGGCTGAACTATTAAATAAAGTTGTCACTAAACTAAAAACAGAAAAAGCTACAGCTGATATTGTAAAAGAATATAAGGATTTTAACAGGGATGAATTGAGGGATCTGTTAAAAAACTTAAATATCTCGGAAAAACCAAAAAAGGTATCTATAAAATACACTGCCAAGGGATTTAATTTTTCTGTAAAGAAAAAAGTCCCACAAGAAGTTAAAGAATATTTTGAAAAAATTAAAGAGATGATGGAAAAAGAAGACTATACCTTTATAAAATAAGCAACGTAAAGCTGTATCCAAATTAAGCATAAATTGAATATATATATGTTTGATTTTTCATAATTAAGTTTATAAACGATTAAATAAAAGTAGGTGGTTAGATGAATACAATAAAATTTATACCCAGAGATCCGATTAAACCTCTCTTTGCAATAAAAATCTCTCCTACACTGCACAAGGTTTTAAACACCTTTTTGGATGAAAAAGAAAAACTGGATCTTTTAAAAAATGTCTTGGGAATAAATCCCAAAAGGGTAGTTGGATTAAAAAATGTCTTAGATGAAGATAAAAATAATGGAACTATCGTTATAATCTATGATTATATCTATGAAAAGATAATGCCAAAATACGATATCCCCTGTGACGAGAATGGATTTTTTAAATTCAAGATCTATGATATGGATTTTAATACAGATATTAATATTGAAAGTTTATTAAAAAAATAAAAAAATATTTCAAAAGAGTATTCGTTTACGAATACTCTTTTTTTAGTTCAAAAATACTGCTTTTCTATGATTTTTCATATAAATATTAAAATAAAGTTTGAAAATAGTGCTTTTTGTTGCATATAACTTAAAAATGTACTAGAATTATATTATAATCACATTTAAAAAGGAGCATATTATGACAACAAAGAAAAAACTTCAATTTCCAACAGCTTATACCATACTTTTCATTGTGGCTGCCTTAGTAGCTATTTTAACTTGGATCATGCCGGCAGGTAAATATGATTCACTGGCTTACGACACCCATGAAAATGTATTTATAGTTACTACTGCCACTGGTAAAACAACTAATTATCCACCAACTCAGGAAACTCTGGATAATTTTGATATCAAAGCAAAACTTGATAAATTTATAGGAGGAGATATCTGGAAACCTATAGGTATTCCAGGAACTTATACTAAATTAGAGTCCAATCCACAGGGAATAAAACAGTTATTCCAGTCTCCTATTAACGGGATGTATGGAGGAGTGGATATCATCTTCTTTATCCTAATAATCGGTGGATTTATAGGTGTAGTTAATCATACAGGGGCATTTGATTCGGGAATTTCCCACCTTGCCAAGACGTTAAACGGGAAGGAAAAATGGCTTATCATAATCATCACTTCATTGATTGCACTAGGCGGGACATCTTTTGGATTAGCTGAAGAAACTATCGCATTTTATCCCATCCTGGTTCCTGTATTTTTAGCAGTAGGTTATGACGCTATGGTAGCAGTAGCTGCAATCTATGTAGGGTCATCTATTGGTACTATGGCTTCTACCGTAAACCCATTTGCTACTATTATGGCTTCTAATGCTGCCGGTATTAACTGGACATCTGGAATAATAGGAAGGGGAGTTATGCTGGTAGCCGGAACAGCTATCTGTATAGTATATATCATTAAATATGCTGAAAAAGTAAAAAAAGATCCAAGTAAATCTCTTATTTTTTCACAAAAAGCTGAAATCGAAGAGAGATTTTTACACTCTAATACAGATAAAGAAGCTAAAACTTTTGATATCAGAACTAAATTAATTTTATCTATATTTGCACTCTCATTTATAGTTATGATCTACGGTGTTTCTAAACTTGACTGGTGGTTCTTAGAGATGACTACACTATTCTTTGTAGCTTCTATAGTTGTAGCTGTTATAGAGAAAATAGATGAAAAAATTTATGTAGCTGAGTTTTTAAATGGTGCCAGAGACCTTTTAGGAGTTGCTCTAATCGTTGGTATTGCCAGAGGTGTTACAATGATCATGGATAATGGGTTAATCAGTGACACTATGTTATATTACACTTCTAATATAGTTGATGGTATGGGTAAGGGTTTATTTATCAATGTTATGATGATCTTGTTTGCCGGGCTTTCATTCTTTGTCCCATCATCTTCTGGATTGGCTGTTTTATCTATGCCTATCATGGCTCCCCTTGCAGACGTTGTTGGTATTCCTCGTGAATCAATTGTCAGTGCTTACCAATACGGGATGGGAATGATGGCATTTATCACTCCTACAGGTTTGGTTTTAGCTTCTCTAATGATGGTCAACGTTACTTTAGATAAGTGGTTTAAATTTATTATGCCTCTATTAGGAATTTTATTGGTATTTACTTCTGGATTACTTCTTGTAGGAGTTTATTTCTAAAGATTTAAAAATAAATTATAGTTCTAAATAAAAATTCCCTGTATTTTACAGGGAATTTTTTTAATTCAACTATGAATCTTACCTTTAAAACAGTACTAAAGTATTAAAAAATAATTACAAAATTTGACTTTTTTTAACATATATATTATAATTTTAAGGGTTTTTGACTAAATTTCAATTAAAAATCAAAGATTGTTCTAGGGAGGAATGAAATATGAAAAAAGTATTATTAGGGTTAGTAGCACTATCGGCACTATCATTTGGTGCTAAGGGAGATACGTATTTAAATGCAAGATTCGGGGGAGATTTAGGAGCTGAATACACTAAGATCTACACTAAAGATAATGGAGAAGATGTTCCTATCTTAAATAATGAGACAAAGGGATTTGGTGGAGAGATAGCCATTGAGGGATATAGAGGTTTAACAGATAATTTTGACCTGGGTTTAGGTCTAGCGTACCAATTCCATGGAGATAGGGAAGATAAATCAAATGGAACAAGTCAAGGAAATCTAGATTCTAAAGGTGGAGAGTACAACTCAGTCCCACTATATTTAATCGCTAAATATAACTTTCATATGGATTCAGAATTCACACCATATTTAAAGGCTAACTTAGGTTATTCATTTAACATGGGTTCTTCAGATATAGAATATTCTTTTACAGATGCAAATAAAAGTGGAAAAACAGAGACAGAGGTTGAAAATGGTCTTTATTGGGCTATTGGTGGAGGAATGGAATACCATAATTTCACAGTAGAATTAATGTATGCACTTAATAAAGCTAAATCTGAAATAAAGGGTGAAAACGAAAAAGAAGACAATGACTATGGAAGACTTGTTCTTTCTGCCGGTTATAGATTCAATTTATAAAAAGATTAAAAGACCGAAATTTTTCGGTCTTTTTTTATAAAATTATAAAAAAAATCTCTTACTTTTTTATTTTTCCCTCATATTTTTGTTATTGACAACAATATTATATTTATGTTATGATTATTGAAATTTATAACAATAATCAATAACTCATATAAGCTAGAAATATGGTCTAGTGTCTCTACGGTTAACCTAAAATTAACCTCTATGGGTGAAAAGTAAAGGCAGAAGTCTATACTCTTCACACATAGTTTTTGTAGAGGGTGGACTACGGTCTTTTTTTTATACCTTTTTTTAGATGTAATTAAAAGCACATTATGATCATAATAATTTAGTTTTTTATCATTTTAATTTCAATATAATTAGGAGGTTTATTTATGTTAAACGGAAAAATAATCAAAGAGGCTATCACCTTTGACGATGTATTATTAGTACCACAAAAATCAGAGGTTTTACCCCACGAGGTATCATTACAGACAAAATTAACTAAAAAAATCACCCTAAACATCCCATTTTTGAGTGCTGCTATGGATACTGTTACAGAATCTAAGATGGCTATCTCCATGGCACGTCAAGGGGGATTAGGATTTATCCATAAAAATATGTCTATCGAAGACCAGGCTGCTGAGATAGACAAGGTTAAAAGAAATGAATCTGGGATGATCACAAACCCTATCATCTTGCATAGAAACTCTATCCTAGCTGATGCAGATAAGATCATGGCAACATACAGAGTTTCCGGATTACCTATTGTAGAAGACGACGGGACATTGGTAGGAATTATCACAAATAGAGACTTGAAATACAGAAAAGATCTAAGTCAAAAAGTAGAGGAGATCATGACCTCTGAAAATCTTATTACAGCCTCTATTGGAACTACTTTAGATGAAGCTAAGGAAATTTTATTAGAAAACAGAATTGAAAAACTACCTATCGTAGATAAAGATAATAAATTAAAGGGACTTATAACTATAAAAGATATCGATAATTTAGAGGAATACCCAAATGCATGTAAGGATAAGAAGGGAAGATTAAGAGTCGGAGGAGCCGTTGGAATTGGGGCCGACACAATGGAGAGAGTAAGTGCATTGGTAGAAGCCGGAGTTGATATTATCACTGTAGATTCAGCCCATGGTCACTCACAAGGTGTACTTAATATGATAAAAACTATCAGAACTGAATTTCCTGAATTAGATATTATCGGAGGAAATATTGTAACTGCCCAGGCTGCCATTGATCTGGTAGAAGCTGGAGCTACAGCAGTAAAAGTAGGAGTAGGACCTGGTTCTATCTGTACTACCCGTGTTGTAGCAGGAGTAGGAGTTCCTCAGCTAACTGCTGTCAATGATGTCTATGAAGTTTGTAAAAACTTAGAAGTAGGTGTTATTGCCGATGGTGGAATAAAGTTATCTGGAGATATTGTTAAAGCTTTAGCTGCTGGTGCAGATTGTGTAATGGTAGGTGGACTTCTTGCCGGTACTGAGGAAGCTCCAGGAGAAGAAGTTATCTTTAATGGTAGAAAATTTAAGGTATATGTAGGTATGGGATCTATGGCTGCTATGAAAAGAGGGTCTGGAGACAGATATTTCCAAGGGAAGGCTAAAAAATTAGTTCCTGAAGGAATCGAAGGAAGGGTTGCTTTTAAAGGTTCATTATCTGATGTTATCTTCCAACTTTGTGGTGGTATCAGAGCTGGTATGGGATATTGCGGTACTCCTACAATAGAAGTTTTAAAGAGAGACGGGAAATTTGTTAAGATCACAGGATCAGGATTAAAAGAATCTCATCCCCACGATATAAACATTACAAAGGAAGCTCCTAACTACACAACATAGGATAGAGAGTATAAAGATAGAATAAAGGGGATACCAATCGGTATCCCCTTTAATATTAATAACCTACTGACTTTCTATCCCTTATACCATACATAAAATGATCCAAATCCTACTAGATATTCAATAATCCCCTGATCCTCAATAGATTCCAACATATCTATTACTTCTTCAGGATCCGCTTTTAAATTTTCCATGATATTTTCTACCAGATCCGGCTGGGTCATCTTAAAGAAATACTCTAAAAATTCCAATGGACCATCAAAAGTATCCAGGTTATTTGCTATCTCTCTTAATTTAATTTCATCTAGATCAGGTGTCTTTTCAGCTATATAGATAAACATCTTTGAGAGACATTCAATTTGATCTTCATCTATCTTCTCTGATATTTCCTCTAAAAAATTAGAGGCTCTTTCCTCATTCCAAAGTTTTTTTAATTCGATTTTTAAGTTTTCATAGTTATTTTTTTCCATCTTTTCCTCCATAATTTATTCTTTTTCTTATTTTATCATAAATTTTTCTAAAAATTATATATATTTAATATTCATCATCTTTCCCATTAAAATCAAGACTTTTATAACAAATAATTAAATTATTAAAAAAAAATTTAATTATTTTTTGACATACTTCTGTAAAAATGTTATTGTTGTATCAATAAAAAAAACAAACAAAAAACGGAGGTCAAAATATGAGATCAATAATTAATATTTCTATTGTCATTATAATAATAATTATAAACATAATCAATAATATTAGTTGTGATCTTTATAGTACGAATTCCGCCAATTTTTTTTAAACGATAGTTTTTAATAAGATTAATTATTTAGGGAAAGTAGTATAGAAGCAGCTAATAATATTAGCTGCTTCTTTTTTTATAAAAAAATAATAAATTCAGGAGGTTATAGAGATGATAGATACTAAAAAAATATGGATGAATGGTGAGATGATCGATCATGACAATGCTAAGGTTCACGTTTTATCCCATGTAATGCACTATGGAACTAGTTTTTTTGAAGGGATCAGAGCTTATAAAACAGAGGAAGGAACAGCTATATTCAGACTAGATGAACATATCGACAGATTATATAACTCTTGTAAAATATACAGAACTGAGATCCCATATTCTAAAGAGGAGATGAAAAAAGCTATATTTGATACTATCAAAATCAATGGTATTAAAACTGCCTATATCAGACCCTTGGTATACAGAGGATATGAATCTTTAGGAGTAAATCCATCTAATTGTCCCGTTGAAACTATGATAGCTGCCTGGGAATGGGGAGCATACCTAGGAGAAGAAGCATTGACTAAGGGAGTAGATGTCTGTGTATCTTCTTGGAGACGTTTAGCACCCAATACAATGCCTACAGCTGCCAAAGCCGGCGGGAACTATCTGAGTTCCCAACTTATCAAGATGGAAGCACTAGAAAATGGTTACGATGAAGGTATTGCTTTAGATTACTCAGGAAATGTAAGTGAGGGAAGCGGGGAAAATTTATTTGTAGTTTCCAACGGAAAGATCTATTCTCCCCAGGCAGGGTCGTCTGCACTTATTGGTATCACCCGGAATTCTGTAATAACAATAGCCCGTGACCTAGGTTATGAAGTTGTAGAAGAAACAATTTCCAGGGAATCTCTATATACAGCCGATGAGATGTTTTTTTCTGGAACTGCTGCTGAGATAACACCAATAGCCAGTGTTGACAAAATAACAGTTGGAATTGGTAAAAGAGGTCCTGTCACAGAGAGGATACAAAAAGCCTTCTTTGAGATGACAGAAGGAAAAAAATCTGAGTATAATTCTTGGTTAACTTATGTAAAATAAGCAATATGACGTTACATCTAGATATAAAAAAATTAAAATTAGGAGCATAACTATGAGAAGTAATGAATTAAAAAAAGGGAGCCAGAGAGCTCCCCATAGATCTCTATTAAAAGCTCTAGGGCTTGTAGATGAGGAAATAAAAAGACCAATTATAGGGATAGCCGGTTCCTATAATGAAATAGTTCCGGGACATATGCACCTGGATAAAATAATCGATGCCGTAAAAACCGGAGTTAGATTAGCTGGAGGAGTTCCTCTGGAATTTAGTACCATAGCTGTTTGTGATGGTCTAGCTATGAATCATAATGGGATGAGTTTTTCCCTTCCAAGCAGAGAGATTATAGCTGACTCTGCAGAGATAAGTGCCACGGCAATGCCCTTTGATGCTATGGTATTTATTCCAAGTTGTGACAAAGTAGTTCCCGGAATGCTCATGGCAGCAGCCAGATTAAATATTCCATCTATTTTTATTAGTGGGGGACCTATGTTGGCCGGTGTCTTTAAAGGTAAAAAAATTGGTTTAAGCAATGTCTTTGAATATGTCGGTGAATATGAAAACGGAAGTATGAGCTGTGAAGATTTAGCAGAAGCTGAAAATTCTGCCTGTCCAACATGTGGATCTTGTTCCGGTATGTATACTGCAAATACCATGAATTGCCTTACAGAAGCTCTTGGAATGTCACTATCTGGTAACGGAACCATTCCAGCTGTATTTTCAGAAAGAATCAGACTGGCTAAAACAGCCGGGATGCAGGTTTTAAAATTATTGGAAGCAGATTTAAAGCCTAAAGACATCATGACAAAAGATGCTTTTTATAACGCTATAGCCGTTGATATGGCTCTGGGAGGATCTACAAATTCAAGTTTACACCTTCCTGCTATTGCCAATGAATGTAGGATAGAACTGACTTTAAAAGAATTTGATGATGTTTCAAAAGAAGTTTTACAGATATGTAAATTATCTCCCTCAGGGGAACATTTTATAGAGGACCTGCATATGGCAGGAGGAGTTTCTGCTGTTATGAATGTTTTACATCAAAATGATTGTTTGAAAGAAGCTTCTACTGTGATGCTAAAATCTCAGCTGGAAGTAGCAGTAGGAAGTAAGGTATTAGATAAAGATGTTATTAGAACTTTTGAGAAGGCATACTATAAAAATGGTGGATTAGCCACTCTATATGGAAATTTAGCAGCCGATGGAGCCATTGTAAAAGCTGGAGCAGTAGATAAAACAATGATTAAACATTGTGGACCTGCCAGAGTATTTGAAAATGAAGAGGATTCGGTAAAAGCTATCTTAGGAGGCCATATAGAAAAAGGCGATATAGTTGTCATTCGATATGAAGGGCCAAAAGGCGGACCTGGAATGAGGGAGATGTTAGCTCCTACTGCCACACTAGCCGGAATGGGATTGGATAAATATTGTGCTCTTATTACAGACGGAAGATTTTCAGGAGCTAGTCGTGGAGCAGCAGTTGGCCATGTATCTCCAGAAGCAGCAGATGGAGGAGTTATCGGTCTTGTAAAAGAAGGAGATCTTATAGAGATCGACATCCCTAATAGATCTATCTCTTTAAAAGTCAGTGACAGTGAGATAGAGGATAGAAAAACTAACTTTAAACCTCTAATAAAGCAGGTAGAAAGTAGTTACCTCAGAAGGTACCAGCAAATTGTTAGTTCAGCCAGCAAGGGAGCTGTCCTTTTAAAAAATTATTAATTTTATTTATAACAACAAATATCGTTAAGAAGGGAGTATTCTAATGAAAAATATTAATGGAGCTAGAATAATTTTAGAAATTTTATATAGACATGACTTAAATACAGTCTTTGGTTATCCTGGTGGAGCAGTAATTCCTCTCTATGATGCTCTCTATGACTATAAAGATAAGATAAAACATATTTTTACAAGGCATGAACAGGGGGCTACCCATGCAGCAGACGGATATGCCAGAGCCAGTAAAAAAACAGGGGTTTCAATAGCTACTTCGGGACCTGGAGCCACCAATACAGTTACTGGAATAATGACTGCTTATATGGACTCGACTCCTCTGCTGGTTATTACAGGACAGGTTCCCAGTACGAATCTAGGCAGCGATGCTTTTCAAGAATCTGATATTACAGGGATTTCTCTTCCAATAACTAAGCATACCTATCTTGTGAGAACTATTGAAGATCTGCCCAGGATCTTAAAGGAAGCTATCTATCTCACGAATATAGGAAGACCTGGACCTGTATTGGTGGATATCCCTAAAAATATCCAGCTGGAGGAGATCTCCTATGAAAAATTTGAACAACTTTATAGGGACGAAAATAATCCGACCTCTACATATCATCACCTATATGATAGTCCAGAAACAAAATCTATAGATCTTATGATTGATATGATCAAGGAGAGCAAAAGACCTATTATCCTTTCAGGAAATGGGGTTGTTAAATCAAAAGCACAGGAAACATTAAAAAAAGTTATTAAAAAATTTGATATCCCAATGACATCTACCCTCTTGGGATTAGGAACCCTGCCCCACCATGATATCCATAACCTTCATATGCTGGGAATGCACGGGACCCCCTATGCCAACTATGCTGTAGATGAAGCCGATCTTGTGATAGCTTTGGGAATGAGGTTTGACGATAGAGTTACCGGAGATGTCCAAAGGTTTTGTAAAAATGCAAAAATTATACATATAGATATCGATGAAGCTGAAATAAACAAGATAAAAGAAGTCAATCTGCATATTGTGGGAGATTTAAATTGTGTACTAAAAAAACTTTTAGTATCAGATTATGAAAAACAAAACCCTCAGTGGATAGACAGGATTTCAGAGTTAAAAAATACATTTCCCCTCTCAAAGGACTTTCCTATAGACGAGATCAGTCCGCAAAATCTCATCTCTAAAATAAGTGAAATAACCAAGGGAGAAGCAATCGTCTGTACAGATGTTGGACAACACCAGATGTGGACAGCCCAGTATTATGAATTTAACAAAATCAATAGTATTGTGACTTCTGGAGGAGCAGGAACCATGGGATTTGGATTACCTGCTGCCATAGGAGCTAAACTTGCTCATCCAGATAGGGAAGTAGTTGCTATTGTAGGAGACGGGGGATTTCAAATGAACTCCCAAGAACTTATGACCATATCACAATATAATTTAGATATTAAGATCATCATCGTAAACAATTCATTCCTAGGGATGGTCAGGCAGTGGCAGGAGATGTTTCATGAGAGAAGATATTCATTTGTTGATCTAGAAGTAAACCCTGATTTTTTAACTTTAGGAAAAGCTTATAGAATTGATTCATATAGAGTGGAAAATATTCCCCTTCTAGATAATATTTTGGAAAAAGCATTTAAAGTTAATAAACCGGTATTAATAGATGCCGTTGTTACAAGGGAAGAAAATATATTCCCTATGATTCCGCCGGGGCAATCTGTACATGAGATGATTTTATCAAAGGAGGACAGATGAGAGAATACCAAGTTTTAGTTATTATGAAAGATATTCCAGGGGTATTGTCTAAAATTTCTGGATTGTTTTCTAAAAGAGGTTTTAATATCAATGGAATTACTTCTGGTGTCAGTGAAAGAGATGGTTTTTTTAGGATGACCATCTCTGTTATAGGAAATAAAAAAATTATAGAACAGATAAAAAAACAGGTTGGAAAACTTGTGGATGTAGTAGAGGTACAAATTTTTGATAAAACAAGAACCATCAAAAGGGAATTAATTTTAGTCAAAATAAAAACTGACTTTAAAACCCGGAGTGAACTTATTGAAGTTGCTGATATATTTAAAGGAAAAATTATTGATATTTCCCACGAATCATTGATTATAGAGTTAATTGGAGATCTGGATAAGATCGATGGATTTTTAAAATTAGTTCAAAAATTTGAGGTCTTGGAGATCTCAAGAACTGGTATAACAGCTATGCATAGAGGAGAAAAACAATAAATAAAAATTACATTGGAAGGAGTATATATATTATGAAGGAATTAAAAGTTTTAGAAGGGAAAAAATTAACTGTAATAGGATATGGAAGTCAGGGACATGCTCATGCACTTAACTTAAAAGATTTGGGAATGGATATGACAGTAGGATTAAGGGAAGGCTCTAAATCTTGGGAAAAAGCAGAAAAAGCAGGAGTCAAAGTAAAAAAAATATCAGAAGCTGTAAAAGATGCTGATGTAGTTATGTTTTTAACTCCAGATGAAGCCCAGCCTACTGTATACGAAAGAGATATAAAAGATAATCTAAAAGAGGGAGCATACCTAGGTTTTGCCCATGGATTTAATATCCATTATAAAAAAATCATTCCCAATGAAAAAGTTAACGTATTTATGGTAGCTCCTAAAGGACCTGGGCATATGGTCAGAGAAATATTTGAAAAAGGACATGGGGTTCCCTGCTTAACAGCAGTATATCAAGATATAAGCGGAGATACCAAAGAAGTTGCTGATGCATGGGGAAATGGAGTAGGAAGAAAGGTTGGTATCATAGGAACTACCTTTAAAGAGGAAACTGAAACAGATCTATTTGGAGAACAGGCTGTACTCTGTGGGGGAGTTACAGAACTTATGCAGGCTGGATTTGATACCTTGGTAGAAGCAGGGTATAATCCTGAGGTAGCATATTTTGAATGTGTCCATGAGATGAAATTAATAATTGACATGGTATATGAAAAAGGATTTGCTAAGATGAGAGATTCTATATCAAATACTGCTGAATATGGTGATTATGTTACTGGTAAAAAAATTATCACAGGTAAAACTCGTGAAGCTATGAAAGAAGTTTTAGGAGATATTCAGAATGGTAAATTTGCAAAGGAATTTATAGATGAAACAGAAACTGGATATAAATTTATGGGGGGGGAAAGGTCTAAATATTCTAACTCTAAAATTGAAGAAGTTGGATCAAAGATGAGAAAGATGGTTTTTAAAAAATAAAAATCTAAAACAAAATACAAAACCTTAAACTGATTATTAAGACTTTACAAAACTTCCATATTTAATGGGAGTTTTATTTTTTTATTGAAATTCTAGAAAAATTTAAAATTATGACTTATAGGTGATTATATAAAAAGTTATCATCACTTATAAAATATAAAATTTAATATCTATTCATTTCTCTGTCTCTCAATGTAAATCTAATGTAAACAAATAAGAAAAAGTTTGAAATAGAGTAAAAAAAATTGTATTCTAAGTATAGAATATAATTTTATAAATAATAAGGGATGAGGTGATTATTAATTGAAAGTATTAATTGTAGAAGATGACATAGATATCAGAGAATTAATTAGTTTTTTTATGGAGAAAGAGGGATATGAAGTCCTTGAGGCTGGCGATGGGATGGCAGGATTAAAATTAGCAAAAACTTATCATCCTCATATTATTATACTGGATCTTATGCTTCCTCATTTGGATGGAAAGAGTCTGGCACAAATGATTAAAAAGTCAGAAGAGAAATATGGTAACCCTAAGATAATAATGCTTACAGCCAAAACTGATATAGAAGATGTATTATCAGGTCTTGAGATAGGAGCAGACGATTATATGAAAAAACCATTTGATCCTAGAGAGTTGGTTTTACGGGTAAAGAAGCTTTTAAACCGTGAAACGAAAGTAAATACCAAGAAATATACGTTTAAAAATATAACTATCGATACCGATAAACACTTGATTTTAGAAGATAAAAATGAGATTCCCATGTCTAAAAAAGAATATGATCTTTTACTTCTTCTTATAAAAAATAAAGGATTAGTATTAACTAGAGATAAAATATTAGACAAAGTGTGGCAGAGTAACTATTATACAGGTGATCGTACTGTAGATATGTATATCTCAAAAATTAGAGATAAGGTAAAGAGTATCTCAAAAGACATTAAAACGATCAAGGGGGTTGGATACAAATTAGAAGAAAAGATTTTATAATAATAATTTTTATCCTCCTGATAGAGGTCCTCTATGTAAGGTGGAACACCGATAAATTATCGGAAATCAGCATAAAAAATGTGGAAAATTCCCTTAGAAATGATGCTTATTTAATCAAAAATATTATCCTGCAAAATCCATCTGAAAATTATGGGGATCTCTTTAAAAAAACACAAAAACGATTTACCATTATAGGTTTAGATGGAAAAGTTTTATTTGATAGTATGGAGGATAAATCTATTGACTCCATAGAAAATCACCATAATCGTCCTGAAATTTTAAGTGCTCTAAAAGATGATGAAGGTCTCTCTACACGGAAAAGTGAAACTACTAAAAAAGAGATGATATATTTTGCTCTGAAATTAAATTCATCTCAAATTATTCGTGTTTCTGTAGTATCCAATAATGCTCTCAAACACATAAAACTCAGTACTTACGTACATATTATCTTATTCTCTCTGCTAAACCTCTTTGCACTTATAAGTTATCGATTTTATTTAAAACGCTATCTGTTTGACAGGATCGACCAGATAAAAAAGATGCTAGAGGATGGTAATGAAATAAAAGAAGTCGTCACAAAAGACGACAGGTGGCTGTTTAAATTTTGGGAAGTTATTAAGGAATGGCAGGACAATAACCTAAAGAATATAGAAAAATTAAAATTAGAAAAAATTAAATTAAATAACATCATCTCATCTGTAGATATGGGGATCCTCTTAGTGGATAATGAAAAAAAAATCAAATTAAAAAATGATGCCATTAATTTTATCTATATAAAGGAAGATATTAATAATTATAAAAAAGATATCAAATATCCAGAAGTTATTAAATTTATAGATCGATTGATCTCAAAAAAAGAAAACGATACCTCTGAAATCTTCTTAGACGATATTCAAAAATATATATTGCTCAGGGGTAAATATATGAAGTCCCGGGAAGAATATCTTTTTACCATAAAGGATATCACCAGGAACAGAGAAACACTAGAGGTACAAAAGAATTTTATTACCAATGTAGGACATGAATTGAAAACTCCTCTAACTAATATTATGGGATATTTAGTTGCTTTGAGGGAGGAAGAGAATTCCCATAAAAGAGATAAATTTATCAATACCATAGAGAGAAATGCAGGAAAATTAGATAATATTTTGATGGATTTTTTAAATCTATCTAAGATAGAGAGCAGCAAGGTCATAAATTTAGCTCCTATTCATGTCAACCTTTTGAAGGATGAGATCAACAGATCTCTTGAAAATCAAATTGAATCAAAAAAAGTAGATCTATCCTATAAATTAGATCTGCAAACTGACTATATCAGAATAGATTTTGAAAAAACTACCATGATCTTAAAAAATCTCATAGAAAATGCTATTATTTATAATGTTAACACTCCTAAAATAAAAGTTACTATGGAGGAAAAATTCGATAAATATAAAATTTCTGTAAAGGACAATGGGATTGGGATGAATAAATCCGATACCTATAAAATATTTGATAGATTTTACAGGGTCGATAAAGCAAGAACCAGTAATGTAGCCGGAACAGGTTTGGGGCTGTCTATAGTCTATGAATTAGTTCATCTATGTGGCGGAGATATAGATGTCAAATCCAATAAAAATGGGACTCTATTTACCTTTACCATGATAAAATAAATAGCAACGTGACGTTGCATCCAGATAAATATAATCGAGATTTTTATAATTTTTTATTTTCTAACTTTTATAGTTTTCTAGATATTAAAAAACGGAAAGTGTACCCATACACTTTCCGTTTTTTAAATTGAACAAATCCTATGATACAAGTATCATATTATTAGAGTTATGAAAAAGTTAGAAAATAAAAATGAGGGAAAAAAATGAAAAAATTATTTATGTTAATTTTCTTATTATTAAGTTTAACGGCTTATAGTAAGAATAAGATCAATGTCGGAGTAGTCCTCTCTAGTGGCGGATTAGGTACAGGATTTAATCAAATGGCTTATGATGGATTAAAGAAAGCGGAAGATGAAGGGCTTATTACTTTTAAATATGTTGAACCTTCTAATATAACAGAAGATTTAGTGTTTTTAAGAGATTTTTCAAGGGAAGGAAACTATGACCTTGTAATCGGAATGGGTAGTGTCGTAGCTGAATCTATAAAAAAAGTTGCCACTGAATTTCCAGATCAAAAATATGCCATTGTAGGAGGTACAATTACCGTGCCTAACACTGTTACCATCGATTTTGCTGAACAAGAGATGAGTTTTTTAGCAGGTGCATTAGCTACCATGATGAGTGACAGCAATAAAATTGGTGTTCTATTGGGAATGGATAATAAATCTTTCAACAGATTTAAACATGGATTTACCCAGGGTGCAAAATATGTAGATTCAAATGTGATGGTTATTACATCTTATATGCCTACAACTAGCAGCAACCCTTTTAATGATCCTGTTACAGGAAAAAATATCTCTGATCTTATGATATCTAGAGGAACTGATGTTATTTTACAAGTTGCTGAAGGTACTGGACAAGGAGTTTTCGAAGCAGCAAAAGAAAAGAAGATCTATGCTATCGGATCTGATGTAGACCAAGATGGGGAAGCTCCAGGTACTATCTTAACTTCTGTTAGAGTTAGAATTGATAATGCAGTTTATAATTTGACTAAAGAAGTAAGAGAAAATAGGTTTAAAGCCGGCTACAGACAAGCTGGTTTAGCTGATAACGGCGTTTCTTTAACTGACTTCAACCATACTAAAAAACTTATCGGCTCTAATAAATTAGCTAAATTAGATAAGATGAAAAAAGATATTATCTCTGGAAAGATCATAGTTTCAGAATAAGTTTTTTTAACAGCAATTAAAATTTTACCAAGAGAGACAACTTAATTATATATTAAGTTGTTTTTTTATTTTTAAAAATTATATTTATTAAGGGATGATAAAAGCAACGTGACGTTGCATCCGAATAAGCACAATTCAAGTTTTTATAATTTCCTAGATCTTTTAAAAAGATATCATCACTATATTATTATAATTTTTATTTTAATAGTTCGCAATAAACTTATAATCCCTTATTAATTATATTTTATATTAAATTATAAACCAATGTTTTCAATAAATTTGATAGATCCCTGGATAATAAAAAATATATCTTTGCATGAACCTTATTATAATGTTAAAATGTAAAGTATTATAATTTATAAGTGATGAATTAGGAGGAATATATTATGACGTATACATTGATAGCTACGGCCACCATGGGAGTAGAAAGTATATTAGCACAAGAAATAAAAGATCTAGGGTTTAAAAATGTTGTTACCCACAACGGAAGAGTTGAATTTGATGGGGGGATAGAAGATATAATTAAAGCTAACATTTGGCTTAGAACAGCTGATAGAGTTTATTTAAAGATGGGAGAATTTAAAGCTTTTACTTGGGATGAATATTTTGAAAAAGTAAAAAAAATGGATTGGATTAGTATCTTACCAATTAATGCAGAATTCCCAATTTCATGGGTTAGTTCTGTTAAATGTAAACTTTTTTCAAAGTCTGATATGCAGAGGATGGCTAAAAAAGCTATTGTTGAAAAACTAAAACTTCAATATAAACATGATTATTTTAGTGAAGATGGAGCTCTTTATAGAATAAAAATTATTGGAAATAAAGATAATTTTGTAGTAATGGTAGATACTTCCGGTACACCCTTACACAAAAGAGGATATAGAGCTCACCTAAATGAAGCTCCTATGAAAGAAACTTTGGCAGCAGCACTTGTTAAATTATCTAAATGGAATGGCGGAGAACGTCCTCTTGTTGATCCTATGTGTGGTACAGGAACTATTTTGATAGAAGCTGCCATGATCGCTAGAAACATCGCTCCTGGAGTAAATAGACGGTTCGCTTCTGAAGACTGGCATATTATCGATGAACAACTTTGGTTAGATGCTAGAGATGAAGCTTTTACCCATGAAGATTATGAAAAAGAAGTTAGGATCTATGGATCAGATTTAAATGGCGAAACTATTGAAACTGCAATAAAGAATGCTAAATTAGCTGGTGTTGAAAATGATATATTATTTGAACAAAAGCATCTATTAGAGTTTGAATCTATGGCTGAATATGGATCACTTATTACTAATCCACCTTATGGAGAACGTTTATCTGATTTAGATCAAGTGGAGAAGTTATATAGAACATTAGGAGATATTTGTAGAATGAGATGTAAAAAATGGTCTTATTACATAATTACTTCTCATGATGGTTTTGAAAAATTATTTGATAAAAGAGCAGATAAAAATAGAAAATTATATAATGGTAATTTAAAATGTAGATATTATCAATATTATGGTCAGAGACCACCAAGATTAAATAAAGATTAATTATTTTAGAGGATAAGATATATGTTGTCTTATCCTTTTTTTATTGTCTAGTAGAAGATCAAATTACTTTTTTAGTTTCAGTAAATAGATATTTTATGAAATTGATAAAATATTATAAAATTCCAGATTGTATTTATGGAGATGATTATATTTAAGATAGATATATTGATTTAGAAGGTTTTGATTTTTTAGAAAAAAATAATCTAAAACAGACAAAACGATCTTTAATTATTTATAGTTGTTTTATGTATTATTGTTTTATGTATTATGTAGAGCCTTTTATAAAAAGAAGGATATTTAGTAAAGCTCAATAAATATATGTTGTAAAGAGGAAACTAAATTATTTTTTTATAATAAATAGAGGATTGCATAATTAAGCCTATAAATTCAGAGAGTTTTTTTTATGTGTAATAAAGGATTATAAAAAAAGTTTGTTTTTATTGGGTTAAAAAAAAGTGAAAAAAAAATAAGATTATAATAAATGAAGGATTATAATTCTAGACTATATTTTCATGACTTTAAATATATTAGATTGATTAGAACCCTTTAAAAGTCATGGGTAGATAAAAAAAATAGTTATAATAAATGGATGATGATAAAATGATTATTAATATGTTTTATCAGTGATTATAAAATAGGTCAGTAAAATCAGAAGTAAAAAAAGACTTAAAGGTTTAAATAGAAATATAATAAAAATATAATAAATAGATGATTATAAAGGTTCTCCTAATTTTACTGAGGCAAGCCAATAAAAAAAATATAATAAGTAAAGGATTATATTATTAACCCTATATTTATTGTATTAAAATGAAGTTAATAATATAGTGATGATAAACACAGCTTGAATTACCAAGGAAATAAGAGAGAATAAGTCTAGATATTAATTATAAATAATAAGGGATGAATAATAAATTGCCAAGTTTATTGAGGTTAATAACTTATAGTAATTAAAGGATTATAAACAGGGGCAATAAAAGAGAAGTTGAATGGTTTTATTGGAAAATATTCGATTATAAATAACAAGTGATGATAAAAATAAAACTTGATAAAACCATGAAAACATGTTATAACCTGTAAAGGATGATAAAATTATAAATTGAAAATGATGATAAGGTGGGATAGAAATGTCTGAAAAAAAACAAGGATCTTTATTAGAAATATTAGAGATAGGAAACAAAAATGACCTTAGTGTAAACATTAAAAGCTATAAACCTAAAACAATCCCAACTAAAACAGTGTCTTTATACTTAGAAGATATGGATATAAGAGATACGATTAATCAACCTTTTTTATTCATAATTTTACCATTTTTTACATCTAAAAGGCAGAGAAATGTAAATTTGGTATACGAAATAGCTAATGCTGGGATTAAATTTGGTTCCTCTTTAAGTACAGATAATTTTGAAGGGATAAGAAATCAACAACCCTCAGATTTTGAGAAGAATGTATTTTACTTTATTTTATATAAATTTCAAGAAGTTTTGGCTGATGACCCTGCAAAGGAATATATAACTTTTAATGTTGAGGAAGTTATAGATTATTTAGGTTTAAAGTTTTCTATGAAATATTATAGAAAAATGGAAGAAACTCTATATAATCTGCAGGCAACAACATATAAGATACTGATTAGAAATAAAAAAGCTGCAGGGAATATAATCAGAGAGGTTTATAAAGAGCCACTTAATTTAGTGAAATATGAAAAATTTAAGGAAAAAAATATAAAAACAAATAAGATGAAAGTTTATTATAAGGTGAGATTAGACCATAGAATAATAGAGGAATTGAGGATAAAACATTACTCTATTTTTGATAGACATCAACTGAATGTTTTAAGAAAATCTGATAGAGCTGCAGAAAAAATATATCAGTTTTTAAGTATGAAAAGATTTGCTAATACTGAAGGCGAATTTAGAATAGAAACCATAGCAACTATAATTCCATTAACTTTAAAAAGTAGGATAAAAAAAGTATTAAAGACCGGAGAAGTTAAGGAATATGAAGTGAGTAAGATGAAACAGGTAATGAAAAGGATAAATAAATCTTTTGATACTTTAGTGGAGAAAGGCTATCTTTTAAACTATGAAGTTCATCCTTTGAAGGCAGAAAAAACTTATGTCTATAAATTTAAATACAATATAGATAAAGATGGAGAATGTCATATTTCAGATTATATTCTGAAGGGGAAAAAGAAAAAAACTCTCAAAAATGCAACGCAAAAACAGATTAAATTAGAAATGCCTAATGAAGCAGTTCAGATAGTAGCTAAAGATATTAATGAGGTATCGGAGGTTACTTTAAAAGCCATGTCCAAGGCAAAAAGAAATATATTTGTTTCTAAAAATTGGAATAAAAGAGCAGAGAATAAGATTGTAAAGTTATATAATGAAGAGGGGGAAAATGTAACTATACATATTTTAGATATCTTATATTCAAATTTAAAAACTGATATCTCTAAAACTTTAGTGGCTTATATCAATGGGATATTGAAAAATGTAAAAAGTGATAAAGATCTTTTAGAAGATATAAAAGTAACTAAAAAGAAAGAAAAAATTAAAATGCCTAAAGTGACAAAGAAGAAGCCATCCAATCTGGAAATTATAGATGCTGAGATAGTTGAACCAGCGAAATCAAAGGTAGATGAAGAGGTTGATTTAAATAATCCAATCTATAAAGTTTTATTAGAACTATATGAAAAAATGGAAAAAAAGGAAAAGGAAGAATTATTGGTAAAAGCCAAAAAAATGTTTGAAATAGATTCAAATATAGAAAAATTCATGCCAATTCACCAGCAAATATTTAAATCCATAGAAAAAATATATATATTGAAGATATTAAAGAAAGAAAAAGGATTATAATTTATAAGTGATTAAAAATAACCATCATTGATATTTTATAAGAGATAGGGTATAATAATCAAAGCTATATTTAAAGGAGGGTACCATGAATAACTGTATATTTGTAGGAGTAGCAGGGGGAAGTGGATCTGGAAAAACAACAGTTGCTCATAACCTGATAAAGGCATTTAAGTCAGAAGACGCAGTACTAGTTGAACAAGATGCATATTATAAAGAATTAAAGGAACTATCTATAGAGGAGAGAGCAAAAGTCAATTTTGATCACCCTAAGTCCATAGAATTTGAACTTATAAAGAAACATTTGATGGATTTAAAAGATGGAAAGTCTATAGACAGACCTATATATGATTTTAAAACTCATTCAAGAAAAGAAAAGATGGTAAGGATAAATCCATCTAAAATAATTGTTATAGAGGGGATTTTAATCCTATCTATCCCAGAGATAAGGGATATGTTAGATGTGAAGATCTTTGTTGATACTGATGCAGATGAGATGCTTTTAAGAAGGATCGAAAGAGATATCAATGAAAGAGGGAGAACATTTGATTCAGTAAAAAAACAATATTTACAGACTGTAAAACCAATGTATTTAGAGTTTTGTGAACCATCTAAAAGGTATGCTGATGTGATAATACCTAGAGGTGGAGAGAATAAAATAGCTATAAATATGATTATAGCTAAATTAAAGAGATATCTTGACAAAGGGAGTTTAAGTTAATGAATATCTATTCTTGGAATGTCAATGGGATAAGAGCAATTCAAAAAAAGGGTTTTGTGGAATGGATTTTAAAAGAAAGTCCGGATATTCTGTGTATTCAAGAAACAAAGGCACAAACAGAACAATTAGAGGAAAAATTAACTAAGATAGATGGATATAAATCTTATTTTTTTTCAGCTGAAAAAAAAGGATATTCAGGAGTTGCGGTATATACAAAAGTAGAACCTTTGAATGTCAGAAATATGGATATAGAAGAATTTGATTTTGAAGGCAGATACATAGAATTAGAATATAAAAACTTTAATTTAATCAACTGTTATTTTCCTAACAGTCAGAGTGAGGGAAAACGATTAGATTATAAAATAAGATTTAATAAAGCCATAATGAAAAGGTGTAATGAACTAGTTGATCTAGGGAAAAATGTGATTTTATGTGGTGATTTAAATGTAGCACATAGGGAGATTGATCTGACTAACCCTAAAAGAAATGAAAAAAATCCGGGATACCTGCCTGAAGAAAGAGATTGGATGACCGAATTTTTAGAATCTGGTTATATAGATACTTTTAGATATATTCAGCCTGAAGAAACTAAATATTCGTGGTGGTCTTATAGGTTTAAAAGCAGGGAAAAAAACATTGGCTGGAGAATAGATTATCATATTGTTAATGAATCATTTGTAAATAATATAGAGGATGCCGTCATATTAAATGATGTAATGGGATCTGATCATTGCCCTGTTGTATTAAGGGTATCAGTAAAATAGGAGTGATGTGAGATGGTAATAGTCGTTAAAAATTTTATGGACCAAGATGCAGAAGTACTTTACTTAAATATTATGAACAACTTAAAAAGAGATGTAAAAATAACATTAGATTTTAAAGGAATTGAAAAAACTACTTATGATTTTTTAGAAAAAACAGTAGGAAAAGTAGTTGAACAAAAGGGATTTGAATCGATCCAAAATAACATTAGATTTAGAAATGTAGATACTGGGATAAAAGAGATGTTATCTAAATTAATTAAAGATATGAATAAAAAATAAAGTCTAGGATTTCCTGGACTTGTTTTTTTGGAAAATAAATTATAATAAACAGGTGATGATAAAGGATGACAACAAAAGGTGGGGAAAAAAATAAAGAAATAAGTAAAAATCATGAAAATGAAGTTATTATAGATTTTTTAAATTATAGTGATATGAGAATAATTCAAAGAAATGACTACCTTAACTTTTCTATAGATTCAGTATTAATATCTAATTTTTTGACTATAAAAAAAGGAAGAAAGAATATAATGGATTTAGGAACAGGAAATGGTGTAATTCCAATGCTCCTGTCAAAGAGAACCAATGCTAAGGTAGTAGGGATAGAAATCCAGGATACTTCAGTAGATCTGGCCTGTAGGAATATCATCCTCAATAAATTAGAATCACAGGTAAAGATCGTAAAGGGGGATATAAAAAATATACAATCACAATTTGTAGATCAGAGTTTTGATGCAGTGATAACTAATCCGCCTTTTTTTAAATTTACCGGAGATAAAAATCAATTGAATGACTTAGATCAGTTGACTTATGCAAGACATGAAATTTTAATTAATTTAGAAGATATAATAAAAGCCGGGAGTTACCTGTTGAAATTCAGGGGAAACTTCACTATGGTCCATAGAGCAGACAGGTTGATAGATATTTTAGAACTTATGAAAAAATATAAGATAGAACCTAAAAGAATAAGGTTCTGTCATACCACAAGGAATAAGGCCGCAAAAATAATATTAATTGAAGGAATGAAGGGTGCTGAAGCAGGTTTAGTGATCCAGCCACCTCTTTATATTAATAATGATGATGGTTCGTATACAGAAGAAGTCTTGAAGATGTTTGGAAAAATATAACAAATAAGGGATGATAAAGTTAAACTTTATCATCCCTTATTTGTTATATTTTTCTTTGAAAAAAATCAAATGATTTTGAGTTTTATATTTTTACAGAGTATACTATAAAAAAAGGAGGGAGATACTAATGATTGAATTTGATAAATTAGATGAGTTTTTTAAAAGTAAAATTATATTAGATGGACAGTATGATGGAGTTTACTACGACCTTCATTTACATACGAAAGCTTCAGATGGATTTTTAGATATAAAATTTTTAAAAAGTTTTTTAGAAGAAAAAAATCATTTGATATCTATAACAGATCATAATGAGATTAGAAAAAGTATTAAATCCTTTGAAGTAGAAAATATAAATTCTATACCTGGAATAGAGATAGGGTGTGAAGATGGTATGGAGATATTAGCTTATTTTCAAAACCCTAAGGAATTGGAGGAATTTTATAAAGTTTATTTAGAACCTTATAAAAATAGGTATAGGATGGCTAAATCCTATAAATCCTGGGAATATTATATAGAGGTTTTGAAAAAATATAAAACGCACACTTCTCTTCCTCATTTAAATGGATATGCACAGAAAAACTATATAAAAAATAAAAAATATCTGGAAGAAATAATAAAAAGTGTAGATTCTATAGAAACATACAATCATACTTTAGATAAGGTTAGAAACTTAAGAGCCAGAGATCTAAGGGAAAAATATGATTTAAAAGCTACCTTTGGAAGTGATGCACACACTAGGTTTGATATGAAATCTTATGCAAAGCTTGAAAAAAATGAAGTATATGAAGAATTAAAAATTATAGAGGGAGCAAAAAAACTTTATTCAATTATTGGATTAGGGGGGAAACATCTTAAATATATATTTAAGAAATAAATTGATAAAAAAATAAACATGGCTGTAAATGTCAATCAAGAATTGACCCATGTGGCAGTTAATTTTTGACCCACCTAAGGGTAATTAAAAAGTGACCCACCCTGCCTATTTCGCAGAGACCCTGTAAGAGTCACCATTCATGTTTAAAATATGTCCTCTAAATGTTACGCGATCTATTAAAGCTGTTGTTAACATTGTATCAGGGAAGAATTCTTCCCACTCTGAAAATGCTAAATTAGTAGAAATTATAATACTTCCCCTCTCACTTCTTTCTGAAATCACTTGAAATAGGAGTTCTGATTGATGTTTGTTAAAGGAGAGGTAGGAAAGCTCATCTATTATGAGTAGATCTAATCTTGCTAATTGCCTTAAGAATCTCCCTAAATTACTATTTTCTTGCGCTTCAACTAATTTATTTGATAAGTTAGCAGCTGTAGTAAAGTACACCTTATGTCCACAGTTGCAAGCTTTAAGTCCTAGAGCTATAGAAAGATGTGTCTTTCCAGTTCCTGGGTTCCCTATCATTATTATATTTTCTTTTTTTTTTTGATAAACTCACAGCTGGAGAGTTCGCCTACTACTGAAGGTTTTAAATAGCTAAGACGTTTAACTTCAAACTCTTCTAGCGTTTTTTCAAAGGGAAATTTAGCTCCGCGCTTTAACCTGAAAAGTTTATTGTCTTGTCTAGTTAATACTTCCTTTTCTAATAGTGTAAGCAGAAATTCTTCATATCCTTGTTTTGAATTTATTGCTTGGCGCTGAACCTCATGATAGTCTTTGAAGCTAGATAGTTTTAAAGCTTTGGAAAAAAGTTTAATTTTTTCACTAATTACACTCATTGGATCACCTCTTGGGAAATTAAGTTATCATATTTACCTAAATTATTTCTTTGAACTTCTATTTGGTCGTTGATTTTAGGAAGACCGACTTCTTCTCTTAGATATTCTAAAAAGAGTTTTGAATCTCCTTTAGAGTGATACATTTCAAAAATTGCTTTAGGAATATTTTGTATAACTGGATCAGCATTAAATACAGCTCGCGGTTTTCTTTCTAAAGCTTTAAGATAGTGAATTAATTGATAACTATGCTTATTTTTTTTAAATATTCTCTGGTGAATTGCAACAACTTTACCTTTATGAAGAAATTGTATTTCTGAATGACCAGTTTTTAAAATCACCTCAGTTCCTACTAATTCACAGGGTAATGAATATTTATTAGTTTCAAAAGTTACAGTTGAAAACTTAGTGACTCTTTTATAGTCTCTTTTAGAAATATCTAGTGAATGGCTAGGAAGCTCTAAAAGGTTATTAGCTTCAATCTGGAATTTTTGTTTAACACTTAAGCTTTCACCGCCAACTTTATGATTTTCTAAGTAGTTATCACAAGCCTTTTTTATTTTGATATTTAACTCATTCAAACTTTTAACTCTAGGGATAGGAACCATAGTATTTCTTCTGATAAGTCCTACTAAATTTTCAACCAAACCTTTTTCATTTCCACTTCTAACATTGCAAAATTTAGGTTTAAAAGCATAATGAGCAACGAGAGTTTCATACCCTTTAGTTATTTTAGTTACATGTTTTCCATAGCCTTCTGATACAGCAACTCTGGCATTATCAAAGAGAACTTCTCTAGGAACACCACCAAAATATTCAAAAGCAGAGATGATCCCATCTAAAAAACATTCTTCTCTTTCTGCGAAGTAGGCCTTAGTAAAGATATGAGCGCTATATGCTAACCGAGCACAAAAATATTTTATTTCCTGCTTTTCATCATTGAGAAAGATATGCGCTGAACCAAAATCAATTTGCATAGCTTCCGCAGGATTAAAGGTAAGTGGTAGAAAAACCTCTTTTGTTTTACCTTTTAATTCTCTAAATGCAACCTTAACAGAAGAATATGAACCAAGAAACCCAACCTCTTCTTTGAGTCTAACCCAAACCCTATTAGCAGTGTGCCTCTGTTTTGAATGAGTATGCTCGTTGTCTTCAAAAATACAAGCTTCAATAAAGTCTAAGACTTCTCTAGTCATAACTTGTTTTCCTCGAGAAGAAAACTTTTTTTCTCCAGGAATTGTATCTCCATTAATATACTTTCTAACAGTGTTTCTAGAAATATGAAGATCTCTAGAAATTTTTCTAATAGAAACCCCTTCAACTAGATGAAGTCGTCTAATTTTTTTATATGTATCCATATGAATTGCCACCTCAAACCTCCTGTACATCTCTTTAAAAAGATTGTACAGAGTAATATTAGGGTGGGTCAATAATTAGCTGCCTTTTTTATCTCAAAAGGGTCAATTTTATATTACCCTTTACACATGGCGGTATAAAATATTAATAACGGACCAAAGAAATGTTTAAATTAGAAAAAGCTCCCTAGGAAAGTTCTAGGGAGCTTTTTTATGTTGTGTTTAATTTGACAGTTTAGGAAATAAAAATAAATAGAGTTTTACAGACCTATTTAAAAAAATAGAGAAGGGATACTACAATACTGTAAAGTAAGATCAGTATTTTTAATATTGTTGATTTACTTCTTTTTAATTTATTTATATGTTTAGCCAAAAAAAGGATAAATTTAATTTTCTTCATCTCAAAAGGAACTTTATTCAATGATTTAATAATTTGTTCTTCATATTGTTCTTGAGTTTTCATATATAACACCTACTTTTATTTTTAAATTTTAAAATACAAAAAGAGGAAAATTCCTTGAAAGTATTGGTAATATAATAACATAATTAATGATTGTTGGAAAGAAAATTTATGACATAAAATAAATTGCTTTGAGGTTGAGAAACTTTATGAGTATAATGTAAAGAAGATATAAATTATGATAAATTTTTTTTAATAAATAAGGATTAATAGAGTTTTTTTTTGAAAAAACGAACTGTTTTTATAAAAAACGTTTGGAATTCAATGCGAAATGTGCTATTATCAAAATGTGAAATATTTTTTAATAATCGCGATTAGAATCGAGAAGTATGTGAAAATATTAGAAAGCCTAGTAAAAACAAGCTTAAAAACAGCTTATAAATAAATTAAATTAGATAAAAAAATTAAATAAAGGTATTTTTAATAATAATTTGGAGGTAAATCATGTTTGAAATAATGAAAAAAGAGTATTTGTCAGAAAATATTGTACTTATGGATATTAAAGCTCCTAAGTTAGCTAAAAAAGCTATGCCAGGAGAATTTTTAATAGTAAAGGTAGATGAATTCGGTGAAAGAATTCCTTTAACTGTATGTGACTATGATAGAAAATATGAAACTATAACTATAATCTATCAAATCGTTGGAAAGAGTACTGAAGATATGGCAGCTCTTGAAGTGGGAGATCATTTTCAAGATGTAGTTGGACCTTTAGGACAGATGAGTGAATTTGTTCATGAAGATATAGAAGAATTAAAAAAACAAAAGATCGTTTTTATAGCTGGAGGAGTTGGAACAGCACCAGTATACCCACAGGTTAAATGGTTTGCAGAACAAGGAATAGAAGTAGATGTTATAATTGGAGCTAGAAATAAAGATTATGTTATCTTAGAAAATGAATTTAGAGCTTTAACACCAAATGTATATGTATGTACAGATGATGGTTCTCAAGGACTTCATGGTAGAGTAACAGATATGCTTTCTAAATTAGTAGCTGAAAATAAAAAATATGATCATGTAGTAGCTATTGGACCTATGATCATGATGAAATTTGTAGCACTATTAACAAAAGAATTAAATATACCAACTACAGTAAGTTTAAATCCATTGATGGTAGATGGAACAGGAATGTGTGGAGCTTGTAGAGTTGTTATCGATGGTGAAGTAAAGTTTGCCTGTGTAGACGGTCCTGAATTTGACGGTCATAAAGTAGACTACGATGAAGCACAAAACAGACTTAGAATGAAAAAAGAAAATAAATTAGAGCATGGTGAAAATAAAAATTGTCCTATCGACCATGAAGAAGTAACAGATCCAAAGAAAAGAGCTCATCCAAGAATGTTAGAGGCAACATCTAGAAGTAAGTGTTTTGATGAAGTTAATTTAGGTCTTACTTTAGATGAAGCAGTAAGAGAAGCTAAAAGATGTTTAGTGTGTAAAAACCCTAGATGTGTGTCAGCATGTCCTGTAGGAATTGATATTCCAGGATTTATTAGTGAATTAAAGAATGTAGAAGTTGGAAAATCAGCGGAAGTTTTAGCTAAATATACAAAATTAGCATCTGTATGTGGAAGAGTATGTCCTCAAGAGAAGCAGTGTGAAGGATCTTGTATAGTTGGTATAAAGAGTGAACCAGTAGCAATCGGACTTTTAGAAAGATTTGTTGGAGACTGGAGTTTAAAGCATCTTGAAGTAAGTTCTACACCTAAAAATGGTAAAAAAGTAGGAGTAATCGGAAGTGGACCTGCAGGATTAGCAGCAGCAGCAGAATTAGCTACTTTAGGATATGAAATAGATGTATTTGAATCATTACATAAATTAGGTGGAGTATTAACTTATGGTATTCCAGGATTTAGATTACCAAAAGATATCGTAAATGGTGAAATTGGAAGAATCCAAAAATTAGGAGTAGATTTCCATACAAACGTAGTAGTAGGAAAGACAACTACTGTAGATGAATTATTAGATGAAGGATACGATGCTGTATTTATCGGAAGTGGAGCAGGATTACCTAGATTCATGGGAATTCCTGGAGAAAACTCAGTAGGAGTTTTATCAGCTAACGAATTTTTAACTAGAGTAAACTTAATGGGTGGAAATAAGGAAGGTTACCATACTCCAACAACTATCGGTAAAAAAGTAGCTGTAGTAGGAGCAGGAAACGTATCTATGGACGCAGCCAGAGTTGCTAAGAGATTAGGAGCTGAAGCTCATATTGTTTATAGAAGAAGTGAAGAAGAGATCCCTGCTAGACATGAAGAAGTAGAACATGCAATGGAAGAGGGAATCCAATTCAACTTATTAACTAACCCGGTTGCAGTAATAGCTGACGAAACTGGACAAGTAACTGGATTAAAATGTGTTAAGATGGAATTAGGAGAAGCTGATGAAAGTGGAAGAAGAAGACCACAAGCAATTGAAGGATCTGAATTCGTTATCGAAGCTGACACAGTTATCATGTCAATCGGAACTATGCCAAATGATCTAGTAACAGGAACAACTAAGGATCTTGAGTTAACTAGATGGAACACAATCCAAACTATGGAAAATAAGGAAACTGCAACTTCTAGAGAAGGAGTTTTCGCTGGAGGAGACATCGTAACAGGTGCTGCTACAGTAATCTTGGCTATGGGAGCAGGAAAAGATGCTGCCCATGAAATAGATGAATATATTAAAGGAAAAAATTAATTCTTTAGAATAAATTATAGTACAAAAAAGAAGTCAGTTTCTTAAACTGGCTTCTTTTGTATAAATTGTTAAAAAATTAGGAGGCAGAATATGGATCTAAGAAAATTTTTATATAAAGGTGATGATTTAGGAGTTACTTTTAAAGAAGATGGAACCACAAAAATAAAGGTTTGGGCTCCTAACATAAAAAATGTTCTCTTGAATTTATATTCTAAAAATGATCCCCAAAGACTTATTTTTTCTAAAAATATGGCTAAATTAGAGGATGATGTCTGGAGTATTATTTTAAAGGAAACAGAAACCGGTTATTTAAATTTGGATAAATTTTTTTATGACTTTAAAGTGGAACACCTGGACGGATCTGTAAAATATGCTTTGGATCCCTATGCCAAGTCCATGGCAAGTTTTGTACCAGATGAAGATATAGATAATATAGGGAGAGGAGCCATAGTATCTATGGACTCAGAGGAAGCAGGAGAGAAGCCGACTAGTATTGGAATGTCGAACCTGGGGTCTCCTACAGATATGGTAGCCTACGAGATCCATATAAGGGATTTTACCATAGGTATAGGGATGGAAGATGCAGGAACTTTTAAGGCTTTTTATGAATATGACAAAGGGATAGAACACCTGAAGGAGTTAGGAGTCACCCATGTTCAATTTTTACCTATACAAAATTATTTTACTGTAGATGAAGGAAATAAAAAATATAATGAACTGGGATCATCGTATAATTGGGGATATGACCCCCACAATTACTTTACACCTGAAGGGTGGTTAGCTGCAGATGCAGAAAATCCATATGGCCGAATCAAAGAACTACGAAATTTGGTGAATAAACTCCATGAAAATGGAATTGGAGTTATCATGGATGTAGTTTATAACCATACCTATAATTGGGATATATTTGAAAATTTAACACCGGGATCTTATTATCGTATGTTTGGTGAAAGTATCTCTGGAGGAACAGGAGCAGGACCGACTTTGGAAAGCCGGAATCCCATGGTAAGAAAATTAATTATTGATTCAATAAAATTTTTTATAGATGAATATGGGATAGATGGATTTAGGTTTGACCTTATGGGCTTTATGGATATAGAGACTATGATAGAGATTAGAAAAGCTGTAGGAGATAATATAATATTGCAGGGTGAAGCTTGGAACTTTACAGATCTTCCTGTTAATGAAGCTCCTGTAAAGGGACATATAGCCAACTATCCCCATAGGATAAATTTAGCTGTCTTTAATGACAGTACCAGAGACTCCTACTTGGGAAAGATTCATGAAAAGGGATTTGTTCAGGGGAATTATGATTTTACAGATATATGCAGAGCTGGAATTATTGGAAATATAATAGATTATTATGATAAATCGGTAAGTATAGATCTCTATCATAGGTTTGCCTATTCTCCCAATGAAACTTTGCAGTATCTTTCAATTCACGACGGTTTTACCCTTTGGGATAAGATAAATTTATCCTATAATGGAACTATGAAAGAAAGGATACATCTGTCTAAATTCAGTCTGGGAATGCTTTTTACCTCCCAGGGGAAGATAATCATTCAAGGTGGAACAGAGATCGGTCTGACAAAGCCCCTAGGAGCCAGACACCAGCCAAAAGATCCAGAATCAGATAGAGCACATACATCGGAATTTATAAATTTTGATGATGATATCGGAAATATAACCCACTACCATGAAAACAGTTACTCCTCCTCTGATTTTGTCAACAAGATCAGGTGGGAAAGGAAGGAGAATCATCTCTTTAAAGGACTCTATAATTATTGTGCCGGTTTAATAAAACTAAGAAGATATGTTAATGCCTTTAGGTATTCAACCTCGGAAAATATAAAAAAAGGATTGAAGTTTATATTGGTAGATGATTTTAATGCCTATAGGGTAATAGCCTATACCCTGGACAATAGAATAGAATATAACTATAGACCAGGAGTAGAAAGGATCCCATATAGTAAATTTTTAGTTGTACACAACGCTTCCTTTGAGGTTTTAAATTTAAAAGACGAGGAATTTTTTAAAGGTATGGATATCTTAGTAGACTCAGAAAATGCCGGTATTATTCCAATAAAAGATACGGAGATAGTAGTAAAAGAAGGTTCGTTAACAATTACAGGAAATACAACGGTAGTTTTAGGAGTTAGGGAATAGAAATTAAAAAGGAGCTGTAGTTACAGCTCCTTTTTAATTTAATATATAGCTTTGTATAACTTTAGAAGTTCATATAGAACTTTGTTTTTTTCTGATAATTGTTTAAATCCCCATTGATATAAACAATACTTCCACCTTTGATACTGTTGATCAGGTCTTTACTTAGATCTAGAGGGACAGCCGGACATCCCCAGCTTCTCCCCAATCTTCCATTTTTATTTATAAATGATTCTGTAGCATATTTTGCCCCATGAATAACTATATTTCTTTCCCTGGCATTGTCATTGATACCTTTTTCTAACCCATCTAATCTCATAGAATATCCGTTAGAACCCATATAAGTATTGGAAGTTTTGAAAAATCCAACTGAACTTTGAAGGGAATCTATATTGTTTGAAAAATTTTTGGCAAATTCCCCTCCGGTATTTTTTCCGTGGGAAACATAGGTATCGAAAATAATTTTTTCTTTCTTCAGGTCGATAACAAACAATCTTTTTTCATTGGCTGATTTTGTATAGTCAATGATTGTTATAACTTCTTTATTCTTTATATCAATCTCCGATAATCCTTCAAGGGCTCTGTTTAAAACTTTTTTATCCAATCTTGGTGTATCTAATTTTTTATATAGGTTCTTATCGATAAGAGTGCTGAAACTTAGACTGTAAACGAGAAAAACAGATATAAATAATACTAATTTTTTCATCTTGCCTCCCAGTGTTAAATTAAATTATATGGTTACTAATTATACCACAAAAATAACATAAATGATAGAAAACAATTTTTGTTAAACTTACATTTTCATGTTATACTGAAAAAATTAGATTTAATAGGAGGAACATATGACATTTAAAGAACTTTTTGAGGTAGGGCAGACATTTGAAAACTATATAGAAGTAGCTACTCAGAGTGAAAGGGATAGGATTCCTAAAAATCATTCCAGAATAGAACTGCCCATGGATCTGATTGAGGAAATTAAAGAGGTTAAAGAAGAGATCTATATCTTGGCTAGTGGTGAGATGTGGTGCCCGGATTGTCAATTAAATATAACTGTGGCTAAAAAATTAACTGAAATCAACGACAATATCAAACTTTCTATAATATCTATGGGAAGGGGAAGAACATATTTGATGCCTCTGCTTAATTTAGAGGAATTTAAAATACCCACAATGGTTATTTTGGATAAAAATTTTAATCAACTGGGATTATTTTTGGAACGGCCTAAAAATACAAAAAAATTGGAAGAAAATGCCGAAAATGAATTATTTTATCTTAAGGGGAATTTTTTAACGGATGCCGCAAGAGAACTGATCTTATTAATGAAGGGATAAACTATGAAAAAATTAATAATTATTGTTTTAATAAGTTTATCTATTATCTCCTGTAACCTTATAGAAAACAAGAAAGAAATAACTTATCAAGAAAAAAATGATATCTATGAGATCAGTTGGGTAGTTCCGAAAACACCATATCCAGAAATAGACAGGGAGATAAGAAAATCACTGAAAGAATTCCAGGCAGACCTCATAAAAACTGGTAAAGAGTTTCATGAAGAATTGGTAAAAAATAATGAAACTTCCTCCCTTCTCCCTTATGAATTAAAAGGGAGTTATGAAGTGATAGAAAATAATCTGGATGTTTACTCCCTTATCTATAAAATATATTTTTATACAGGAGGGGCCCATGGAATAGAGGAATATACAATATATAACATATCCAGGGATACTAAAAAAACTGTTAAATTGGAGGAATTGATAGGAAAAGATTATAAAAAACTGATAATAGAAGAAATAAATAAACAAATGGATGAAAACAATCTTTTAAAAAATGAAAATCCAAAAAAATTAATTTATTTTGTGGACAAAATAACTAATTTAGAGGGAACAAGCTTTTATTTTCAAGGAAAAAATCTGGTTATTCTATTTCCCGAATATATGATAGCTCCATATTCCAGTGGTAAAATTACCTTTAAATTTCCCTTATATAAAATTTTAGATTAAAAATTTAATTATTTTTTTAGATATATGGTAAAATAGAACCTCATAATTTAATTATCTCTTGAAAAGCCTAGTATAATATGTTATATTTAAATGTAGATAACATCTAACTTTTTTGAAAGATAGTTATGGAGGGGTACAATATGATCTCATGGATTAAAAGAATTTTAAAAATAAAAATAAAAATAAAAAAAATATAAATAGCTTGCAAGAAAAATTAAGAGAGAGGGAGAATCCCTCTCATTTTTTAGTTAATCTATTTTAGGTTTTTTAGAGTTTCCCCTTATATCTACTTCTATTAAACGTTCTATTTCTTTACCCCTATAACCGACCATATAGCTGGTCATATTTGCAGCAGAACAGCTGTGATTAGGAATTATCTCTATTTTTGAACCTATTTTAAGATTTGTCTCCCCACAGATCTTAACTTTAGCTACTTCCTCTGAAAGACCGGTAATTATAAGTTCGGGATGACCCTTTACAGTTCCAAATCCCTCGATAAGTGAACTACCGTGTGCCCCCTTATCTAAACCTAAACACTTGCTTCCACAATCTAAAATAAACAAATCTTCAGTTGGATGAGAAACTATGGTACTCATAACTGTAAGGGAGCACTCCTCCACTGTGGCAGCTCCTAATGCTACCTGTATCGCATCACAGAATACATAATTTCCAGGTCTGGATGCTGTTATATATGGTGATTTTATAGTTTCAGAGAATGTAGGGGTGGTTCCTGTGGCTACAATATCACATTCATAGTCTGATTTTTTCAGATTTTCAACAGCCATCTCAGTGGAATTAAGCTCCATCTCGATTATAGAACCTACTTCTTTTTCCCCTGAAACTCCATAAACCTGGCCTGTATGTGTACAAATCCCTGAAAATTTTAAATTTTTATAACTATCTATTATTTTTACTGCTGAAACTACTTTATCAGCTTTTACTCCAAACCTTCCTAATCCTGAATCTAAGATGAGGAGGTAGTTTATTTTGTTACTGCCTAAAGCTTCTGAGATCTCTCTGGCTCCCTCTTTTCCGTCAAGAGCTATATAGACCTCAGCTTTATTTTTTAATTGAACTATCCTCTTTATATTAGCTTCCCCTAAAACCGGATAAGCTAACATTACTTTTTTTACACCAGATTTTTCAACTACAGCTTCTGCTTCATCGATGGTTCCTGTGAGTACACCAGTGGCACCTGCTTCTATCTGCATCCTAGTTATCTCTGTGCTTTTATGAGTTTTGAGCATAGGCCATAATTGTGTTTTAGTTTCATCGGCTAACCTTTGAAATTTTTGGATATTTCCCTCTAAAATATCCAAATTCAATAAAAAACAAGGTGTCGTTAAATTATCTATATTCATAATTTTCATCTCCTAAATTAAATGTGATTAAATATAATTTGATTAGTTTAATTATATTTAATGTATTGTAATCTAAAAGATGTTTTTTTTCAACTATCTTTTGAAATTTAATTTTTATTGCTGACTATATTTTTATGATATAATATTTTATAGATGGTTATATTTGGAGGGAAAAGTGAGCGGTATAAATATTGGAAATAAAATAAAAGAATTTAGAAATTTAAGGGGAATGAGTTTGAAATCACTGGCAGAGATAACGGAAGTTTCATCTTCTCTTTTGAGTCAGATAGAAAAAGGCAGTGCTAATCCATCGATCAATACGATAAAAAATATATCGGAAAAATTAGATATTCCTTTATTTTTATTTTTTAAAGAGGAGGCTCCGAAAGATGATTTTATAGTAAGAAAAAACAGCAGGAGAAGGATGACATTTTCAAAGGAAGAGGGGATATCCTATGAACTTCTGACTCCTGACCTTTCAGGAAGTATTGAATTTATGATCCTTACCCTGACTTCGGGGATGGAGTCCTCTGAAAAAAGAAGGGAACACAAGGGGGAAGAGGTGGCCTATATATTGGAAGGAGAAGTTTCATTAGACTTAGAAGGGGATAATTTTACCCTATCCAAAGGAGACAGTGCCAAGATAAATTCATATATGAAACATAGATGGAAAAACAACGGGAAAAAAACAGTGAAGATAATTTTTGCTATCAACCCTCCGTGTTTTTAAAAATTAGATAAAAAAGCAATGTGACGGTTGCATCCAGGGATACAATCTAAATTTTTATAAATTTATAGATTATAAGAATAAAAGCCTCCTATAACTTAATTAAGTTATAGGAGGCTTTTATTCTATTCACAGACTAAGATATATCTTTTAAAGCTGCCCTTGGTAACGGCACATCGGTCAACTATCTTAAAACCTGATTTTTCAACCATATAATCCAGATCTTCAAAGGTTATAAGGATCATTTTTTTAGAGATTCGTCTGGCAGTGTCTATTATATCCTGCTGCTGGTCTTTGGTAATATGACTGAATAATCCATAGGGAATATCCACTATAGAACTGTCATAACTTTCTTTTATTGTATGCATATCCTGGTGGGTAACTCTGGGTTCCAGATTAAAAAATCCTAAGTTTCTTTTGGCATTATTGGTGTTTTTTTCACTGATTTCAGTTCCCTGAATTTCATAACCCATAGACAGCCCTTCTACAATTGTAGTTCCTACACCGCAGCATGGATCTATAATCTTTATATTTTTATCTCCGTTAGATGCTATATTTACTACACTTTTGGCGACTCTTACACTGAGAGAATTGGAGTAGCTGCAAGGTTTTTTTTCATGGGTAATCCACAGGTTATCGTTTTTTTCATGGATACCAAAGACCCATTTTTCATTGTGTTTACCTAAGGCTAGAACCAGTTTAGGAGATTTAATATCTGGGATTCCCATAATTTTATCTCCAATTTTACTGAGATATCCAAATCTTTCACTGAAAGGAACATCTGCTTTTAAGGCTTTTATAAACTCCAGCCTAAAATCATCTAATGTTATTATATCTTCTTCCAATGCTTTTAAAATATCTTCAAAATTTTCTTCCTCATGGAAAACTTCCAATCGACTTTTAATAAATGTGCTATCAGAGGGATTAAATTCTAGATGAGATATTAAAATTTTGTCCTTTGGCTCGGTATTAAAAATAGATCTCATCTCTAACATACAAAGTTCTTCTTCAAATGTAGGATAGTTAATAATATATATAAATTTTTTTGATTTTTTCATTCTGTTCAACTCCATTTGGGGGTAATGTCCCATTGCTTTTTATTTGTATAGTATTATATCATAGATATAAAAAAAGAGCTTTTAATTAAAAAGCTCTAATCTATAAAATATTTTTTATTTAAATTTTAAATCTAGTTCCCTTTTACCGCTGTTTCCCACTTCAGATTTTAATTTTTTTATAAACATCCCCATCTCATCAGCACTTCCGGCAATTCTGTTAAAAATGGCAAGATATTCAGTGAGGATAGGGTTATCTGTATCGTATGGATATCTGATAATGTGATCGATCTCACTCCAAGCCTCCTCAAATACTGTTCTGGCTTGGATCTCTATAAAAGTCTCTTTAGATTTTGAGATATGGGCTCCGATAAGGTAGTGTACAGATCTATAACCGTATTCCCTTATAATAACTTCACAGTCGATATCTTTTAATTGATCCTCTAAATTTTCCATATTGTAGTCGCCACGTCTAACGTTTAGCTGTGGGATCTCTTTGGTTTCCCAAATATCTGTGATACTCCTGTGTAAGTTTATCCAGTCATCTTTGAATAGGTGTAAAACTCTTATACCGATTAGATCGGTAACTATTTTTATGTAGTTGGTTACGTCGATATTCAGGTCATGATATTTTTTACCTTTTCTAATGATCTTTTCAACTAGATGGCTGGGCTCTTTGACCCTTCTTCTAACAGAATGAACTAAAGGTACATCTATTAATTTAGAAACTATATGTTCGGCTTCTTTTTCTAATAGAGGCACTATTCTGCAATAATCAGCATAGATTTCATTTAAATTATCCCACTCTAATCCTGTAGAGGTAAAATATTCATCTGAAATCTCAAAGGTTTTAAAAAATTCTTCTTTATTTAATTTATGTATTTTTACTTTTTTCATTAATTTTTCACCCCATAATAACTTTTTTTAAATTTATTTGAAGCTATCCACCCCTTGTTTTGTCTAGCTTTCAGCTTGATTAAACGTCAACTTACAACTAAAGTATAGCATAAATCAAAAAAAAGGGTGCATTTTTTTAGATTATGTAGTATAATCTTTTTGGAAGTAGATAGGTAACTGGTGTGCCTACCGGTCTTCAAAACCGAGTTTTGGCGTTTAGTCGTCATGGGTGGGTTCGATTCCCACATACTTCCGCCAATATAAATTGTAAACATCCTACGGGATGTTTTTTTTATAAAAAAGTCCCTAAGAAGCATTTTTAGGGGCTTTTTCTGTAAGTTTTATTTTAAATAGATTATGTTTTGAGAAAAAATAAAGTATCATTAAAATATGAAAGAACAATTATTTGGAAGAATAGAGAAAATGTTGGTGTTATTAGGGAAAAAGGGGAGAAAAAAATGATATTAGAGACAAAAAGTGATAGATCGAGTTAATATGAAAAAATATGATGAAGATGTTGAATATATCTGGTTTAGAGTTGATAAAAGGTAAAGTTTTATATTTAACGTAGTTAATAACAATGCCTAATAGACTAGTTAGTAAAATTTGTTTTCTAGTATTGAATATTAAAAAATGATGGGGGTATGACATGAGAATTCAAAAATTAGATGAAAAGCATTTGAAAGAGTGCTCAAGAATGTATGTTCAGACATTTAATAGGGAACCATGGAATGACAATTGGAATGAAATTACATCGTATAAGAGATTGAAAGACATTTATGATACTCCGGGATTTTTAGGACTAGTAGTACTTGATCAAGATCAATTAAAAGCGGCTGTGTTAGGAAATATAGAACAGTGGTACAAAGGAGATATGTATAATTTGAGAGAGATGTTTGTAAATCATGAGGATAAAGGTAGTGGAATTGGAAGTTATTTAATTGTGGAATTAGAGAAAAGGATAAAAGAACTAGGAGTAAATTCAATAAGTTTATTTACCAGCAGGGGCGATTTCACTGAGAAGTTTTATATAAAGAACGGCTTTATTACCGAAGAAGACATGATAATGATGTATAAAAATATCTGGTAATTACAAACTGAATTATTAACGGTATATAAAAAATGCTAGAAGAGGTAAAGTGTATTTACACTTCTTTTTGCATATAAAAGTGATTCTGATTTTCTAACAAATCCTAAAATTAAAACACGACTTCAAAATCGACACTTGAAAAATACATACTGCCCAATAAAAAAGAAAATAGCTTAAAAATTTATACAGAAGTAGTTCAGGATATGTTTGGAAATACAAGTTATACTAATATTGATTTTAATGGATATAAAGATGTTAAGTTGAATGGGAAGTATAGCTACAGTATTCAACTAAATGAAGATGGTAATAACAAAATAGAAATTTATCCTAGTACTTATTAAACAAGTTAATCTTTATTACTTAATACTAATAATTCTAGATAGGTTTTGGAAATTAAGCTTTCTTCAAAACCGAGTTTTGGCGTTTAGTCGTCATGGGTGGGTTCGAATCCAACATACTTCCGCCAATATAAATTGTAAACATCCTACGGGATGTTTTTTTTTATCCGAAAATAAAAGCCTATAATAGGCGGTTTCCTCCAAACTCATGAAAGATCCTATGAACACCGTATATCCCCTAAACTTTACTTGACAGTGTTAAATTTATAATGAAAGATATATTATGAGATATATCTAAAATTAAAAAATAGTAATAACATAATAAATTATATTGGGGAGGGCAGATTATATGAAAATATCTTTTCGAACATGGTGGAGAAATTGCGCCCTGGAAGCTGATTCGGAAATTATGGACATAGATAAAATGGAAGACCGTATAGCTCCCATTGATCCAAACATAGCGAGGGTTCGAGAACTCATTTCAAGTCTCGAGCTATGCCACCACAAAGCCGAGCGATGGGTCGAGAACATCATCGAAGCTATCGGAGAGGGAGAAACAAATAAGGGGTTGGGTACCCGTTCGCTTGGTCAGCCGCACCCCGTTGAAAAAACCTGGCAGAATGCCTGCGTTGCTCTCTCAGCATGGTGTGCAGGATGTCCCAGTACAAAGGTTGATTTGTGTATCGGTACCGTACCGGCCTCTCAACTCCTTGCTAGACTTGGGGAAAGGTCACCTTTGAAGGAATGGCAGGTCCAACGGGTGATTGAAAAAATCCGTAGCATAATCCATTGGCTACAATCGCGTGATGATCCAACAGCCCGGTATATATGGCTTCTCTTAAGTGGAGGTGAATATGAATGTACTTATCGCAATGACTGCCCTGAGGACTACAAGGAACATGAAGATTTCTGGCTGAGAACAGTTCGAACGATCCTTCATGACACTGAAAATGAGCATGGGGCAGAACTCTCCTTGGGTCTTGCCATCGATATGCTTATGCCCTGCCACTGGAGGTTTATGACAAATCTTCAAATTGTTCTAGAGGCAATAGGAGGAAAACTCAATTTGGATAAGCCCTTTGCTGCGTGTGGGAGAAACATCGCTCTGGTACCGATTCGCAGCCGGATGACAATTGTTTCTAACACTCTAAAGGTGTTCTGTGGAGACCCGGAGTTAAGCCAGGAAGTTGATAGGGATTTGCTAGCCTTACTTGGGGAACCCACAGAAGTAAAAAGGTGGCTTGCCTCTTCCTTGGATAAAACCATAAGGCTTCAACTGGATCCGCCGGCTGAACTACAGGCAATCTCTGCCCTAGCTGGACCTGGCTGGATAAAACTGTAAAACTCCAGTTAAACTTATGAACAGTTGTAAGGAGACCACCCAACAAGGTACTGTGCTTGATCACAATTTTGAATAAATTTAGATTAGTGACAGCTCGCTTCCACCAACAAATATATGACTGCAAAATTTACGGTTGTTTAGATAAGAAAAAGAACTAAGATTTACCTTAGTTCTTTTTTATTTTATATTTAAAATAGATTTTTTTTGAAAGAAAATGAGGTAAAACATTAGATCTGTTATTATATACACTTGATTTTTTTACCTTTTTAAAGTACTATTTTAAGGAATTATTAAGATTCGTCAAGTTTTTTAATTTTTAAAAATGATTTATTACATAAGGAGGGGATATGATTTTTTTAGTAAAAAATGGAGGGACAAAAGAAATTCCAACAGGCTTTTCATGGACAACATTCTTTTTTGGTTTTTTTCCTGCACTTATAAGAGGTGACATCAAATGGGGAGTTATAATGTTAGGACTAGCATTAACAACAGGCGGATTGAGCTGCCTTATTTTCCCTTTTATCTACAATAAAATTTATATAAAAAGTTTAATCGAAATGGGGTATAGACCTAAGGGATCAAGTGATGAGAAAATACTAAAAGATATGGGAGTATATGATGAAGACTTTTTAGATAATGCAATAAAAACAGTTTCAAATATTGGAACTAACAATACAACTATTCAAAAAACAGAGTCACTTCATCCTGTAGATGAATTAAAAAAATGGCAGGAGCTTTATAAGGATGGAGCTATAACAGAGGAAGAATTTAAATTAAAGAAGTCGCAAATTTTAAATTTATAAATATTTTAATCGATATAAAAATAGATAGAAAAATTCAGATACTTTTAATTTTTATTGAATCTCAAAAAAAATTTAAATTTAAACTACAGGAGGAACTACCATGTTTTTAGCAAATGTTACTTTAATAGCTTTTATAGGAACAATAAGCAGCATATTTCCATTATACAGGTTTTTAGATATTCCGGATAAGTTGAGGTCTTTTATTTATGCTATTCCTCAGCTCACATTAGTTTTCTGGTTAATTACTGTATCCATAAAAAATAAGGATAAGGATAATTTGAAAAAAATGAATATAGCGGCAATGTGCAGTGCTTTAATTTTTTTGGTTATGAGAGGTTATTATATTTTAGCGGATTCATTTGAATCTTTAAGATATATTTTTTCTTATCAGCTGCTAAATTTTGTGTATGATATTGGTTATATAGGCCTTATATTTTTCTTATACTGTATTTACAGAGGAGTAAAAAATAAAAGGCTGGAAATATTAATTATAATAAATATTATAATAAAAATTATTTTATTAGTATTAAACAATTTAAATAATTATTTATTTTATTATAGCTTTACAAATGTAATAAATTTTATTTATATAATAGAAGCAATTTCCTTTGCTGTTTTACTGTTTTATATACATATCCTAGTGAAAGAAGACGGGACTTTAAAAATAACAGAAGATAAAGAAAGTGTTAAAATTAATCTGGAAAAAAATGGAATACTTAAAGAAGCTCCTGTGGGGTTTTCATGGACAACATTCTTTTTTGGTTTTTTACCTGCACTTATAAGAGGAGATATCAAATGGGGAGTTGTAATGCTGGTAGGATCTGTATTTACCAGTGGAATAAGTTCCCTTGTATTCCCCTTTATCTATAATAAGCTCTATATTAAAAACTTGATAGAAAATGGTTATATACCAAAAACTGAAGAAGATGTTGACTTATTAAACCAAATGGATATAAGATATCAAAAAGAGGGGAAACAAAAATCAGAAGCTTCTATTATAAATTCTGAAAAAGAAAATAATACAATCCATAGGGCTGATGAACTAAAAAAATGGATGGAACTTTTTAAAGATGGCAGTATAACTAAAGAGGAGTATGACTCAATAAAAGCAAAAATCCTTCAAAATAATTAGATATTATAACTAGGATAGATTCTACAAAATAAAATTCCAAACATCCTGTGTGGATGTTAAAAAAGTCCCTAAATATTTTTTAGGGACTTTTTCTATAAGATTTATTTCTTACTTTTTAAGGTTATGATTACTCCTGATATGATCATAAAACCTGCTAAGACCTTTGGAAGTGTAATAACTTCTCCTAAGATAAAGTATGCCATTATCATGGAAAACAGAGGAACTAAGTTAACGTACAGGGAGGTCTTGGAAGGGCCGATCCTTTTTACCGATACCTGCTGGATTAAATATGCTATAACCGAAGCAAAGATAGACATATATATTAAACTGCTCCATCCTGTCCAGGTAGTTTTAGGTAAAAAACTCATTGGATTCTCATAGATTACCATGGGTATCAAAAGGATTACACAGAATAAAAATACATAAGATGTAAGTTTTATAGGTGCTACACGTCCTACGATTCCCTTTAAAACTATAAAATATAGGGAAAAAGACAGGACAGCCAGGAGCATATAGATATCTCCTACATTAAAATTCATATTTTTAATAACATCGATAGAACCGTTGGTAACGATCATAGCTACTCCTAAAAAGGAGATAAGTATTCCCCCCACTGCTTTTTTAGGAAATCTTTCCTTTAAAATCAGGGATGCCATAATAGTAGTCATAATTGGATTCGTAGCTGCTATAAGAGATGTGTTTACGCTGCTTGTATACTTTAACGCTGTAAAAAAGAATACATGGTAGCCTACCATACCAAGGAGGGATAGGAGGAGTATTCTGGGAATATCTGTTTTTTCCAGAGTTAAATCTTCTCCTTTTTTCCACATGATTAAAAATAAAACCACAGCTGCTATTAAAAATCTAAAAAATGTCAGAGAATATACCGGAAATTCCGCTATGGAAAATTTACCTGCTATAAAAGCCCCTGAAAAAAATACAGTTGCAATTACCATTAAATTCTTATCTATCAATTCTTTCATCTTATTTTTATTTAAACTTATAACCTCGTTTTTCATCTCACTCCCCCCTGAATTTATTGTAATTAGATATATTCTAGCAATAATAATTTTTTTTTACAATAGTCTTTAAAATTAATATAGTTGACTTACCAACTATATCGTGTTATTATACTTAAATGAATAAAGTTGGTTGACCAACTATTTTAGGAGGAGAGAGATGAAAAAACCATTGGGAAAAGAGATAAATGAACTGGCAAGAGACATAAAAAAGTTTCTTCACTACCATTTAGACGGATATTCTTTAGGAGACGGGCAGTTTGGGATATTGTATGATGTTTTCCATAATCCGGGAATATCCCAGGAAAAACTGAGTAAAACAAGAAATGTAGATAAAACAACCATAGCCAAAGCTGTAAAAAAACTAATAAATAATGGATATATTCAGAGGGAAAAAGATAAGACAGATAAAAGAGTTTACTGTCTTTTATGTACTGAAAAAGCCGTTGAATTAATGCCGAAAATAGAAAGAGTTATAAAATTAGAAACTGAGGTGTTAACTGAAGAGTTTTCTGAAGATGAAGTGAAAATTTTCAGGAAAATGATGGAAAAAATGACAAAGAATATTGACAGACATTTAAAGAAAATGGAGGAATAATTATGGGAGCCTTGAGAAGATTGGAAACAGAGAAGATCTCAAAACTTTTAATGGAATTTTCTATTCCTGCCATAGTGGGAAGTCTTGTATTTGCCCTATATAATATTGTAGACAGGATCTTTATTGGAAAGGGAATAGGAGCATATGCTATGACAGGGTTAAGTATTACTTTTCCTATATTTACACTTTATATTGCTATAGGGATGCTTATAGGCCAGGGGGGAGGAAGTATTGTATCTCTGAGGCTGGGTGAAGGCAGAAAAGACAAGGCAGATAAAGCTTTGGGTAATACGGTTACCTTATTTACCATATCCAGTATCCTCCTTATGATCATAGGAAGGATATTTTTAGATGACCTGCTTCTTTTGTTTGGAGCTACTGAAAATACCTTAAGCTATGCCAGGGATTATATGAGTATAATAAATTTACTTGTGTTTTTTAATTTTATGGCAATGGGAATGAATAACCTCATGAGGTCAGAAGGTTGTTCTAAACTGGCTATGAAATATATGGTTACAGGAGCGGTTATTAATATTATTTTAGATCCTGTTTTGATATTCTGGTTTGACATGGGGATAAAAGGGGCTGCCATAGCCACAGCACTTTCAAATGTTATTGTAACAATTGCTGTATTTTATCACTTTATATATAGTAAAAACAGTCATATAAAATTAAAAAAAGAAAATCTTATTTTGGATAGTGAAACTGTAAAAGAAATATTTAAAATAGGGGTATCTCCATTCACTTTGCAGGTTACTACAAGTTTAGTGGCAGTGGCATGTAATAAAACTCTCCTTGCATATGGAGGAGACCTGGCAGTAGGAGCAATGGGGATAGTAAACAGCATATATATGTTTATGTCTATGATTATTTCAGGGATCAGGGCAGGGAGCCAGCCTATTATCGGCTATAATTATGGTGCCGGTAAATTTGACAGGGTAGTTGAAACACTAAAAATATCTCTGGTGGGATCTATGCTTATCGCTGGTTTTATTACCCTGATTGCATTTTTCAGAGGAGATGTTTTAATCAATTTATTCAATGACGGGAATGAAGAGATCCTTCGTATAGGAGAAAGGGGATTAAAGATATGCCTGTCTATGGGAATTCTTAATGCCTTCTATATAATAGGAGCAAATTATTTTCAGTCTCTAGATCAGGCTGTAAAATCTGTTATTTTAAATCTCATAAGACAAGTCGTACTTTTTGTACCGCTATTTATAATTTTGCCAAAATATTATGGGATTGATGGAATATGGTTAATTTGGCCCATCAGTGATATTGTTGTATTTTTCTTTACAGGATATTTTATAAGGAAAAATATTAGAGAGCTAAAGGCAAGACAGGTAGGGATAGTTTATTAATTTTCTAGAATTTTATTTTAATTATTTACAATACAACTGAATTGTATTGTATTTTCTTAACGGATATGTTAACATTCTAGGACGGTATGAAGGGCCGTAATTTCCTAATCGATTTTGGAAGATGTTTGGGAATAAAAACATCTTCCTTTTTTATATTAGGAATATAATTAAGGAGTGTGGTAGTGTGGAAATGTTGAAGAGAGTAATTGATAGTCTCAATGGTTTTTTATGGGGGACTAATTTACTGGTTGTAATGTTGTTAGGTGTAGGGATCTATTTTACGGTAAAGACCAGGTTTGTGCAATTTAGGTTGTTTAAACACATGGTGAAACTGCTGGTAGATAAAAGTGAAAAAACTACAGGAGGAATTTCATCCTTTCAGGCTTTTTGTATAAGTACAGCCTCTAGGGTAGGAACAGGAAATTTAGCAGGAGTAGTAGCGGCTATCTCCGTAGGAGGACCGGGAGCTATATTCTGGATGTGGATAGTTGGAATGTTAGGAGCTTCTACAGGTTTTGCAGAGGCAACTTTAGCTCAACTATATAGGACAAGGAAAAAAAATGGAGATTTAACAGGTGGATCGGCTTATTATGTTGAAAAAGCCCTGGGAAACAGAAAATTTGGAATATTGTTTGTATTAGCTGCAATTTTTTGTTTTTCAGGAGTAAGTGCAATTACAGCTAACTCTGTGACTGTATCTTTTAACAATGCTTTTGGAATAGATAAAACTATCATGAGTTTTTTATTGATAGCATTTACCGGGATACTTACCTTTGGTAAAGCCAGTAAAATCCCTCAGATTTTGGAAAAACTGGTACCTATAATGGCTGCAATCTATCTATTGCTGGTATTTGTGATAATGTTTAAAAACATAGGGATTATACCTAGAGTTTTAGGAGAGGTTGTTCAAGGAGCTTTTGGTTTTAAACAAGCTATCGGCGGGGGAATTGGTGCAATAGTCATGGCCGGTGTAAAGAGAGGATTGTTCTCTAATGAGGCAGGACTTGGAACTGCTACAGCAGTAGCAGCAACAGCAGAGGTAAGTCACCCGGTAAAGCAGGGACTGACCCAGGGCTTAGGAGTTTTTGTGGATACTTTGGTAATCTGTACTTCTACAGCTATGATTATGCTATTAGCTGATAAGGGAGCCGTAGAAGGTTTATCCGGGATGGAACTTTTACAGGGAGCTATGAGCTATCATTTTGGAGCTTTTGGGGTAAACTTTATAGCCTTGATCTTATTTTTATTCTCATTTAGTACGATTTTGGGGATTGGATATTATGCCCAGACAAATTTAAACTATATCAGTGATAAAAACTATTTGAAGATAGGATATAAGATTTTAGTTTTGATCATGATCTTATTTGGAGGAGTCAGTCAGAGTGCCATAGTATGGTCTTTAGCTGATTTGGGATTAGGATTTATGGGAGTTATTAACTTAACCGCTTTATTTATCTTGAGAGGACAATGTTTGGAATCTTTAGAAGATTATGATCTAAATATATTATCTAAGAAAAAATGGGTAGTGAACTAAAAGGTCGCGGCGACACTTTTAAAGGCAGAGAAAATTTCTCTGCCTTTTTTTTTATTACTATAAATATAATAAATAAGTGATTATATAGTAAAGGATTATAATCACTTATTTATTATAAATTTTGGAGAAGATTTAAAAGAGTTTCTCTAAATTCTGCGTCATTGTTGGCTTTTCTTTTTTTAGGACCCTTGGTTCTTCCTCCGGAAGCTCTGATCTTCGCACTCATATGTCTGGAGAACATCAAGGAATCGATGTTGAACTTATTGTAGATAAATCCATTGGGATGGATAACACTATGGGTTTTTTCTAGGATAATAGTGGCTAAACCGTAATCTTGAGTAACGACTATATCTTCCTTTGTGGATATTTTCATAATTTCTAAATCTACAGAATCATCTCCTTTTTCTACTTGGATAACTCTAAAGTTCCCCTTTAACTCATGGGCTGTGTCTACCACCATGATCAATTCTAAACTATATTTTTTAGATAACTCCATACATATTGATTTAACACCCTTTGGACAGGCATCAGCATCTATTATTATTCTCAATTTTGTTCCTCCTACATCAATATTATCTATCTAAATAATATCATATTATAGAAAATAATCAAAAGTTGTAAAATGGTTCTTACTTTATCATCACTTATTAACTATAAGATTGAAACTATATAGAGATCAACCTTATTTTGAGTTATACATATATAGAAAAAGTTATTTTGAACTGAAAGAAGTTTAATTTTAAATTTTTTTCCAGCAGTTCTTGATTAGAAATCTTGTCTGAAGACAGATAAACTTTAACAGGAGAAAAAGGGGGAACTATTTTTCTGTTAAAAATTAACCATATAAAAGTTAAAAATTTCTCATACTTTGACCGTTACAATTTATATGGAATATAGTTTAAGGAACGAATAAAAAATAAAAAATATTTTTTATAAATATTTTTGTGTTTCAATTATATTCAATAAATTTAGTTGTTGAATCTGGTGTTCTGATTTGATATGAAATTCACATAGAGTTTTAGAGGAGATCAAAGATTCATCGAAATAGTCATTTGACATAAAAAAAAGTAGTTGCTATACTCAACCCATGAGAAAAAAATAACTAACTCGGAGGATTTTTATGAAGATAACAAACGTAAAAGAATTACAAGAGTATTTAAAAACTATGAAAAAAGCTCAAGAGGAATTTGCTACTTTCCCTCAGGAAAAGGTAGATGAAATTTTTAGAGAAGCAGCATTAGCTGTAAATAGACAAAGAATAGAATTAGCTAAAATGGCTGTTGAAGAAACTAGAATGGGAATAGTTGAAGATAAAGTAATCAAAAACCATTTCGCTTCAGAGATAGTATATAACAAATATAAGGATACAAAAACTTGTGGAGTTGTTGAAAAAGATGCAGCTTACGGTATTGAAAAAATAGCTGAACCTATCGGAATCGTAGGAGCTGTTATACCAACTACTAACCCTACATCAACAGCAGTATTTAAAGCATTAATAGCTTTAAAAACTAGAAATGCTATCATATTCTCACCACATCCAAGAGCTATGAAGTGTACTGCAAAAGCTGCCGAGATAGTTATGGAAGCTGCAATAAAAGCTGGAGCACCAGAAGGAATAGTGGGTTGGATAACTAAGCCATCTATGGAATTATCTACTTACCTTATGCAAAATGTAGATATTATATTAGCTACAGGAGGACCGGGAATGGTTAAGGCTGCTTACTCTTCAGGAGTACCTGCAATTGGAGTAGGAGCTGGAAACACACCTGTAATCATCGACGAAAGTGCACACATCAAGATGGCTGTAAGTTCTATCTTAATGTCTAAAACATTTGATAACGGAGTTATCTGTGCATCTGAGCAAGCCGTATTAGCACCTGCTTCAATCTACGAAACAGTAAAAAAAGAGTTTGCTGATAGAGGAGCATACTTCTTAAAGGGAGAGGAGTTAGATAAAGTAAGAAAGACTATCGTAATAGATGGACACTTAAACTCTGAAATAGTAGGACAAACAGCTCATAAGATAGCACAATTAGCTGGTGTAGATGTACATGTAGATACAAAAGTATTAATCGGAGAAGTTGAATCTGTAGAATTAGAGGAGCCATTCTCACATGAAAAATTATCTCCAGTATTAGCTTTCTATAAGACAACTGGATTCGAAGAATCTTTAAAGAAAGCAGATAGATTGATTCAATTAGGTGGGATGGGACATACTTCTATCATGTATGCTAACGAATTAACTGCTACTGAAAGATTAGAAAAATTTGGTAAAACAATGAAAACAGGTAGAACTTTAGTAAATATGCCGGCTGCCCAGGGTGCAATCGGAGATGTATTTAACTTCAAACTAGCTCCTTCATTAACTTTAGGTTGTGGATCATGGGGAGGAAACGCAGTTTCTGAAAACGTTGGAGTAAAACATCTTTTAAACATAAAAACTGTAGCGAAAAGGAGAGAAAACATGCTTTGGTTTAGAATTCCAGAAAAAGTATACTTTAAATTCGGTTCATTACCTGTAGCTTTAGAAGAATTAAAGGGAACTAAGAAAAAAGTAATGATAGTTACTGACTCAGTACTAGCTTCATTAGGTTATACAAACCATATCACAGATGTATTAGATGAAATCGGTGTAGATTACAGAATATTCTCTGACGTACAAGCTGATCCTACATTAGCTACAGTAAGAAAAGGTGCAGAGATGATGAAGTCATACCAACCAGATGCTATCTTAGCATTAGGTGGAGGATCTCCAATGGACGCGGCGAAAATCATGTGGGTTATGTATGAGCATCCAGAAGTAGTGTTCGAAGATCTTGCTATGACATTTATGGATATCAGAAAAAGAATAGTACAATTCCCTAAGATGGGTAAAAAAGCTGATTTCTGGGCTATTGCTACATCAGCAGGAACAGGATCTGAAGTTACTCCATTCGCAGTAATCACAGATGAAAAGACTGGAACAAAGTATCCGTTAGCTGACTACGAATTAACTCCAAATGTAGCTATCGTAGACCCTCAATTAATGTTAACAATGCCGGCTTCATTAACAGCTGCATCAGGATATGATGTATTAACTCATGCATTAGAAGCATTTGCGTCTGTATTAGCATCAGATTATACAAACCCATTAGCTTTAGAATCATTAAGATTAGTATTTAAATACTTACCTGAATCTGTAAAAGGTGGAGCTACAGCATTAAAAGCAAAGGAAAAGATGGCCAATGCATCTTGTATGGCTGGAATGGCGTTCTCAAATGCATTCTTAGGTATTTGTCACTCAATGGCACATAAATTAGGAGCAGCTTTCCATATTCCACATGGAACAGCCAATGCACTATTAATAGAGGAAGTAATCAGATTTAACGCTACAGACAGACCAAATAAGATGGCTGGATTCGCTCAATATAAGTATCCAAATGCTAAGGCAAGATATGCTAAAGCAGCAGATTTCTTAAGCTTAACTAAAGGAAATGAAACTCCAGAAGAGAAGGCTAAGTTACTTAGAAAGGCTTGTGTAGAGTTAAGAGAAGCAGTAGGGATCAAGCATACTATCGCTGACTATGGAGTATCTGAAGCAGAATTCTTAGGTAAATTAGACCAAATGGTAGAGGAAGCTTTTGATGATCAATGTACAGGAGCTAACCCGAGATATCCATTAATGAAAGAATTAAAAGAGATGTATTTAAGAGCATACTATGGTGCAGAAAAATATCAAAATATGAAAAAAAATGAAACAGCTAAAAAAGTTAAAGAAAAGAAAAACTAATAGGATCTTATAACTAATGGTCTATATAAAAAACTGGGAAATTTTCCCAGTTTTTTTTAATTTTATTATAAAAACTTCCCTAACTCCGATCCAGCCAATGCCATCAACATCCCTAAAATATTATTTAGAAGAATATTTAAAAACCCTTCTTTTGTCTTTCCTTTTTCAAATAATTGAAATGTATGAAGGGCATAACTGGAAAAAGTAGTGAGAGCTCCTAAAAATCCAATAACAATAAAATGTTTTAGATCTTCAGCTACTATATGGTGTTCAAAGATTCTGTAAGAAAAACCGATTATAAATAAACCCAGAAGGTTTACTCCTAAAGTCCCAAAGGGGATACTGTGCTTTATTACACTGGAAATTTTCCTATCTATTTTATATCTGGAGATAGCTCCAATGCTTCCTCCAACAGCTACCAAGATAATATTTAAAATCATAGTTATTCATCTCCTTTAAATTTATGATTGAAATGTTTTTTGACAACAAAATCAGTGACCTTAGCCCCTAAAAATGCAAATAAGATACCCAAAACATTATTTCCCAATAAATTAGAGCCTGCCAGGAGATATTTTCCTTTTTCGAGGAGGATCAAGGTAGTGTAGGCATAACTGGAAAATGTAGTCAATGCTCCTAAAAAACCTGTAACAATAAAAGGATTGAATCTAGTATGGACAATTTCGTGATAAAATATTTTAAATGCAACTCCAATGATAAAGCAGCCGATAAGGTTAACAGTTAGTGTTCCCAGTGGAAAATGCATAGGATAGTATTTGGTGATAATAAAATCAATAAGGTATCTAGAGAGAGCCCCAATGGCTCCACCTGTTCCGATAAAAATTAGTCGCGACATAAGACCTCCTAAAAATTATAATTATTGTGATATAATTTATTCTACCAAATTTTTATAACTTTTATTTACTTTATATAAATTTATCTATAAGTTATGAAGATTATCACATGAAAGCTATAACTGAATTGCAATTTAAAATTTACTGTTGCTGATGAAAAAGTTGACACTTTGTATTCAAAGTGTTATGTTTTTGAATAAACAGACAGGTAAAAAATATAAATAAAAGTCAGGAATTTAAGACATTATAATCAGGATAAAGAAGGTGAAAATTATGATTTCTAAAGAGATCAAAGAAAAAATGGAAGAAATAATTGAGGGATGTTTAGAGTGTAAATCTAAACCCTGTATGAAAAATTGTGCTATGTTAAATGATTTTGGGAAAGATCCAAAATCAATTTTCAAGGGGTGTATAGAGAAAAATAAAATATTAGATAAATTATCATATTCTTGTAATATGTGTAGTCAATGTACCATTGCCTGTCCAAAAGATTATAAGATACAGGATATATTTATGGAAAGCAGGAAGCTGAAGGTAGAAAAAAATAATGGGAGATCACCTATGAAGGGTCATAAAGTAGTTGAAGCTCACCAATATTTGGGGAATTCTAATTTTTTTAATACTTCCAATAAAGCTTTAGGAGATAAAAAGACTGTGAGAGTCTTTCTTCCGGGGTGTTCCCTGTCATCATATAACCCAAAAGCTGTGGGAAATATCTTAGATTATCTCCAGGAAAAATATGAGGGTGAGGTAGGTTCGATCTTAAAATGCTGTGGGAAACCAACCAAGGATTTGGGACAGGAGGAGAAATTTAAGAAAAGATATACCTCAGTCCAGAGATCTATGGATGAATTAGGTGCAGAGGAGATCATCGTAGCATGTCAGTCATGTTATGAAGTTTTTAGAAAAAATAGTCCCAATCAAAGGGTAAGATCTCTATGGGAGGTCCTTCCTGAATTAGGATTACCTGAACATGCCAAAGGAATAGGGAAAGATTCAGATGTAATATTTGGTATTCATGACTCATGCCCTACCAGGTACAACAAGAAGATTCAAGATGGGATCAGATGGATCCTAGCTCAAATGGAATATGAAACTGAAGAGCCGTTGCACACAAGGGAAGATACAAGGTGCTGCGGGTTTGGCGGGATGGTAGGGCCAGCCAACCCTAAAATGACTCATACAATTAGAAATAAGAGAGCAGCAGAATATAACACAGACCATATAGTAAGTTATTGTGCTGCGTGCAGAGGAGCTATGGAAAGTGCAGGAAAAGATTCAGTACATATTTTAGACTTAATATTTGGAGAAAGATATACTAAAGATTCTGCAACTAAAAGAACTCAAGGGACAAGTGTGCAATGGATGAACAGATTTAAATCTAAAAAAGAACTGAATAAAAGGAAATAATAGAATACAGCATATATTTACTGTGACTATAATAAATTAATTTTATAAAGATTATATTAGGAATAAAAAATAATGTTAAAGAGTGAAGACCTGTACTTCCTCTGAATATAAAAAGGGAGAATATAATGAAAAAACTGCTAACCGTTATAATGTTTATAGCAATTTTTATGGTTGGAATGGCTAGTTCTCCAATCTCAAAAGATAACTCCGTATATGCAGGCAGTACCTTAGTAAATCCAGAGATGGCAAAAAAGATGGTAGAGTCTGAAAATGATTTAGTAATTTTAGATGTAAGAAAACGAGAAGATTTTGAAAAAGAACATATAGAAGGGTCCTATCAGATTTGGGAATCTGATTTTTCTGCTGATAAAGGGGAGTATAAATATGATGGTATGAGAGCTGCTCCTCAAAAGATAGCCGAAACATTGGGTTCATATGGAGTTACGACTAATACCCACATCCTGTTATTAGGTGGAGGGGAAGGCAGCGAAGCATATAGATTATGGTGGATATTGGATATGTATGGGCATAGGAATATATCCATGATCAACGGTGGGATAGACGGGTGGAAGTCAGCTGGACTAAAGGTAGTAGAGGGAGCTATGGCAAAACCAATGATTCCTGCAGTATATGAATTTGCGAATTCGGTAGATCTGTCTAAGTCGGCAAATTTAGAAGAAGTTAAAGCTGCCATAGCAGATGGTGGAGTGATATTAGATACAAGAACCTACCTTGAATCTGACGGGTTCATTCAAGAGGAAAAAATATTTGCTGTGGGAAGAATCCCAGGTTCATATAACATTCCCTGGGATTTGACGATAGATAAGGATAAAACATTTAAATCATATAAAATGATAAAAGGAATTTTTGATGAACAGGGAATTACTAAAGATATGCCGATTATTTTATATTCTCGATCAGGGATAGAGTCTGCCCGTATGGTTTTTGTATTGAGAGAGTTATTGGGATATAAAGATGTTGAAAATTATGATGGTTCATGGATCCAGTGGTCCTACGAATTGGCCCGGGGAAACGTTGAGATTGAGAAAGATAATACTTTTAAAGTTTTATTCAGCTACCTTGCAAAGAGGGAAAAGTTAGAAAGTGTAATTACTATGCTGGGAGTATGGGGACCCCTTGCTTATATATTGATGTATATCTTTATAACCCTTACGATTTCACCTGCTTTGCCTATAACAATAGCCGGAGGGATAATCTTTGGACCAGTAATGGGAGTTGTCTATACGGCTATTGGGGCAGGTATAGGACTTTCCTTATCTTTCTTAATCGCGAGATATGTTGCAAGGGAAGCTATTGAGAGAAAGTTTGGAAACACAGCTGTCTTTAAAAAGATAGATGAAGGGGTAAAAAAGGATGGATGGTTTATTTTAGCTGTAACGAGATTAATACCTATCTTTCCCTTTGGAATTCAAAATTATGTATATGGATTAACTTCTATTGGATTTATAAAATATGTTGTATTATCTATAATATTTATCCTTCCGGGAAGCTCTGTATATGTTATGTTGGCAGGAGCCTTTACATCTGGGGATAAGGCTATAGTTTTAAGATATTCAATCACAGCATCACTTATCTTTATGGGACTTATGGTGGTAACTAAGATTATCAAAAAAAAGATAGAACTTCAAAATTAAATAATTAAAATTTTGAGATATTAGATCTATTGAAAGTTAAAGAATTGTCTGCCTTTGGTAGGCAATTTTTATTTGTTGATAAATTAGATAAAAAATGGTATAAGTTATGTAAATAAATTTTTAAAGGAGAGGAATTATGTTTAAATTAAGATCTAATTGAGCCTGAGCAGCCGAGAAACTTCTGGATGAAGTTATAATGGAACTTTTAGAATCTGAAAAAGGATATATTAGGTAGTTTTTACTGCTTCAATATTATGAACATTTATTCTAATTCACTCTTTAACTTCCAACCTATTTTAAAATTATGATGGATATAAATAAACATATTAACGAGATATTTTGACCTTAATATTTTATCTATTCCTAAATAATTACTTTCGGAACTGTTCTGTTCCAACTAACAATCATTGTAAAAAATCAAGAAAATAAAAATTTAATTCTTAATGTATAAATATAATCTCCTTGATAAAGCAGGGGGACATTTGTGGTGTATTAAATTTGAAGTATTTTTAAAATTATTGATTAAAAACCTTCAAACCACAGATAATTCTAGAAAAAGGGAGATAAGATAGATTAAATTTAATGAGCCTTAAATGATGACAGGCATATAAATTTACATAAAATAAAGATGATTAATATATATAATAAAAATTATACTGGTATATGGAGGTTAATTAATTGAAGTATAGAAAAGAAAAGGGTATAAAAATAGGAGTTTTGATAGTCGTAATAGGGCTGTATTTATTAATACCAGCAGTTAAAATAAACGTCAATCAAGCTGTTTTTATCCTTAAAAATGTAGATGTTGATTTGGCAAGAGGTTATATCTTAGGATTTGGAATATGGGCACCAGTTGTATCATTTTTACTGATGATTCTTCAATCTATAGCAGCTCCTCTTCCTGCCTTTATAATAACTTTTGCAAACGCGGGTTTATTTGGGTGGGTAAAAGGGGCTATTCTTTCTTGGACAAGTTCTATGGCAGGGGCAGCTCTTTGTTTCTTTATTGCAAGGTTTTATGGTAGAGCAGTTGTAACAAAATTAACTGGTAGATATGCACTAGATAGTGTAGATGATTTTTTTGATAGATATGGGAAATATACAATATTAATAGCACGTTTATTACCATTTATTTCTTTTGATATTGTCAGTTATGCTGCCGGATTAACTTCTATGAGTTTTTTCAGCTTTTTTGTTGCAACGGGTATAGGACAACTTCCAGCAACGATAGTTTATTCGTATATTGGAAGTATGTTAACAGGGACAACTAAAACAATAGTAGTGGGACTACTTATGTTATTTGCAATAAGTACATTGATCTTTTTACTTAAAAAAGTTTGGAACGACAAAAAAGAAGCAAAAGATATAATTGATCTAAATTAAAAGGGGGAAGAAATGAAGAAAAATTACATCAAATTTGGACTGCTTATTTTATGTACGTTAACATTTATTTTGTTTAGTAGTTGTAATAAAACATCGACTGAGAAAATAAAAGAAATAGATCTATCGATATATGAAAAAGGAGATTATTTTATCAGTCCGCAAGAACTCAAGCCATTGTTGGGATCAGAAAATTTAATATTATTAGATTGTAATAATCCTAAAATATATGCTAAAGAACATATAAAGGGAGCAATCGGAATCGGGTTCCATGCTTTTTCAGAAAAAGTTGGGAAACCAGGAGACCCAGGTTGGGGGACTATAAAATCAAATGAGGAGTTAACTAAAAAACTTATTTCATTGGGAATAGATAATGAAAAAACAGTGGTACTTTACTCAGATCTATTTAAAGGTCCTGGTGCAGATGGCCGTGCAGTCTGGCAGTTAAGGTTAGCAGGACTGAATAACGTTAAAATCCTTCATGGAGGATCTAGTTATTGGAAAGAACTTGGCTATGAAATGACAAATGATATTACAGTTAAACCAAATCCTAGTTCGGGTATAACTTTAAAAGATTATGATAAAAGTTTTATGATAACAAAAGATGATCTTTTTGAAAATTTAGATAAAAAAATAGTTATTGATGTAAGAACTAAAAAAGAATTTGATGGGTCTCAAAATGCAGGGGAACCTAGAGGTGGTCATATAAAAGGAGCGAAGCATCTTGTTTGGACAGATCTATTAAATAAAAATGGGACTTTAAAGACACCAAAAGAAATAGAAGAGATAATGGGTAAGATGGGAATTTCTAAAAAAGATGATTTTACACTTTACTGAACTATGGGAATAAGATCGGGTTATGCAACTATGATCCTCAGAGCCGGGGGCTTTGAAAATGTGAAAAACTATGAAGGTTCTATCTATGAATGGAGTGGTGATAAAACTATGCCAATGGAAAAATAGAATTTAATAAGCTACTTTTGATATTTGGGCTGTAGATATATTTCTACAGCTTTTTTCTAACTTATCTCTAATAATCAGGCGTAGATATATTAGGTATGAAATTAAAATATCTAAAAAAATTATTAATAAATATTATGTTACTGATACAGTCTAAATATTTATTTAAAGGGGAATAAACACTCAGAATAGAAGGTATAATTATGGTATAATAGTGGAAAGAGCACAATTATTTAAAGGGGGAGAAGAGAAATGAAAAAATTAATGTTTCTATTAATATTAGTGAGTTTTTTATTGATAGGTTGTGGGAAAGAGGAAGAAGTATCCAAAAAAGACGTTTTGAACATGAGCTGGGAAGAGATTGAAAAAAATGCCGATGGACAGAGTGTTTCCATAACAATGTGGGGAGGAAGTAAGGAGATCAATAAATATTATGATGAATTTATAGCTCCTAATCTGAAAAAAGAATATAATGTAACTTTAAAGAGGGTACCGGTTACAGATATCAGACAGCCTCTGAATAAACTGGTTATCGAGAAAGAAGCCAATAAAATAAATGGAAGTACCGATGTTATCTGGCTCAATGGAGAAAATTTTAAATTTGCTAAAACCAATGGGATTTTATTGGGAGATATCAACTCTAAGTTACCAAATATAGAGGGAGTAGACCCAAATGCCTTAAGAAGTGATTTTGGTGAGCCGGTAGATGGACTGGAAGCACCTCTGGGACAGGCTAACTTTATAATGATAACAGAGGTAAAGAATCCTCCTAAAACAGCAGCAGAACTCCGATCATGGGTAATAAAAAATCCGGGAAGATTTACCTATTCCAACCCCAATGATTTTGTGGGAAATGCTTTTATAAGGACATTGGCTGTAGATATATTGGGAAGAGATGATTTTACAGTGGATGAGATGGGACCAGTATGGGATTACTTAAATGAAATAAAGCCCTATCTATGGAGGGAAGGAAAAACATATCCTGAATCTTCAGAAAGAAACCATGAATTATTTGTCAGTGGAGAGGTTGATTTTTCCATCAGCTACACTCCTAGTATTGTAGAGAATAAAGTGGCTTTAGGGGAGTTTCCTAAGGATACATATCCATATGTAATGAATGTAGGGAGTTTTACAAACAATCACTATCTGACTATAGCTAAAAATACACAAAATCCAGAAGCAGCTTTGGTTTTTATAAACTATATGATCTCCAATGCCCCTCAAGAGGAAAAGATGAAGTCTTCAGTCTGGGGAGACGGTGCAGTTACCAAAAAATTGAAGGAAGAGTTGTTTACACCTCAATTGGAGGAGTTATCTCCAGAGGTAACAGAAGGGATAAAAGATGAATGGTATGAAAAAGTGGCAAAGGGTTAAGAAACATCTGGGAATCCTGCCCAGCATCATTGTGATGTCGGTATTATTTTGGAGCGGAATATTGAAGTCTTTTCAGCAGATATTTAACTATAAATTGCTGGAAAAAGTAATAAATAAGGGAGAATTTTTAAATTCTCTGGTTTATACAGCTAAATTAAGTCTGTGCTCCATAATTTTAGTGGGAGTAATATCTCTTTTGGGGATATATGTACTCTACCTTCTCAGTACAGAGGTCGATCTGGCAAAATTAAATGGGATTAAGATGTTTATTCTGTCACCTATGTATATTCCCTATCTCTTAGGAGGATATATGATCTCGACCCTGATTGGCCAGAGTGGTATGATCTCTACTCTATGTTATAGATTGGGATGTATTCATAAGATGGATGAATTTCCGATTTTGGTCAATGAGAGTCATGGATATTCAATCATATTAACCTATGGGTGGAAGGCCAGTCCCTTTGTGATCCTTATGGTTTATTCAACGATGATAAAGATAAACAATGAGTGGCTGGATGTAGCTAAAGTGTATGGGGTAAATAGATATCATTTTTTTAAAGAGGTAGTATTTCCAATAATTTTCCCTATCTATTTGAGTTCATTGTTTGTAGTTTTTGCTCATATATTTGCTTCATTTGAAGTTCCATATCTTTTGGGAGTAACGTACCCTAGGACTCTTCCGGTTTTAGCCTATGAAAAATATGCAAGAAATAGTATAGTTCACAGGGGAGAGGTAATGGTCATAAATAGTATAATCATATTGTTAACAGTCGGTGTGGCACTAATTATCTATAAACTAAATAGATCACTGGGAGAAAGGGTGGAATTAGAATTAGAAAAATAATTATAATAGCAGGACTGGTATTTATATTGGTAGTTTTATTCCCGTTTATCCCCTTGGTTCTAGGTTCTGTATCTAGCGGATGGAGATTTGGAGAGATACTGCCTTCTAATTATTCCATGGATGGATATGAATATGTATTAAAAAATAGATCCACGTGGGTTGGGATGGGATATAACTTATCCATTGCCTATACAGTGGCTGTAATCAATCTGTTTCTGGCTATACCTGCAGCTAGATTTTTATTCAGAAAAAAAAGCAGATTTAAAGGAATTTATATGGTAATTTTATTTGCCCCCCTAATAATCCCATCTCTGTCATCTGTGTTGGGAATCCATTACAGTATGATAATTTATGGATTAACAGACAACTTATTAGGAGTGATCCTGGTCAACATAATACCTAGTTTTCCCTATGTACTTCTAAGTCTTTATGGGAGTTTTAAAGGATTTCCCAAAAGACTGGAAGAATCGGCACTTATTGATGGTGTCTCGAAATTTCAGATGTACAGGTATATTATCCTGCCCATATTGCTTCCCGGGATATTGATCGGTTCAACAATATCGATATTGATATCTCTGTCAGAATATATACTGACCCTTCTAATAGGAGGAGGAGAGATAATTACTCTGCCAATCTTGATGTTTCCATATTTAAGCAGCGGAGATAAGGTTGTGGGGGCGGTATATGCTATCCTATTTATCCTATTTAATGTTATTGGGATTTTAGTGTTTGAATTGGGAATAAGGTTTGGATTGAAAAAAATTACAAAGGTAAGGTAGTAGAAAGTTATTGAGGGAGGAAAGATGTTAGATACACACGGAAGAAAATATGTACAACCAATAATTAAATCTTTTGCAGCTGGATTTATAAAGGCAGGGGTCAGTGCCAATCAAGTTACGGTTATGGCTCTAGTATTGGGGCTTAGTGTCCCCCTGTCTATATACTTAGGTTATTCATTGGTAGGAGTGACTCTGTTATGGATGTCGGGACTTTTAGATGCTGTAGATGGGACCATTGCCAGATCAAAGGGATCCAACCTTTTTGGAGCACTTATGGATATTACCTTTGACAGGATAGTGGAGATTGGAATAATGTTAGCCCTAGCCATGAAATATCCAGAAAGTAATTTTTTATTTTTTCTCCTTGCATCTAGTATCATAATCAGTATGACTATATTTTTAACGGTGGGAACGCTGTCTACAAAAATAAGTGAAAAATCTTTTTATTATCAGGCTGGTTTAGCAGAAAGAACGGAAGGTTTTATATTTTTTTCAGGGATGATCTTATTTCCCCAATACTTAAATATCATAATAACTATATTTATCTTGATAATAATTTTTACTGCCGGCCAGAGGATGGCAGAAGCCAGAAAGATATTAAAATAAGTAAATTAAAATATAAAAAAGAGGAGTATCTATCCAAAAATTTGGGAGATACTCCTCTTTTTTATATTTTTTTTTAAAATCTATTCAACTATGAATAGAGGCATTTTGAATTCTTCTACCCCGTATGTAGAGATAAGTTTTTTAGTTTCCTTAGATGTGATCCAGTTCATAAATATTTTAGCATTTTTATAGTTGATCATCTTATTTTTATCTGGATTTATAGTAATAACACTGTATTCATTTATTAAGTTTTTGTCGTTGTTTACTTTGATATCTAAATTTAACTTGTCCTTAAGGTGAAGGTAAGTAGACATGTCTGTAAGGGTATAACATCCTTTTTCACTGGCAATTTTAAGGGTAGCAGCCATACCATTTCCACTTGACATATACCAGTCTTTATCTGTATTTATACCTTCGTTTTTCCAAAGAGAAATTTCTTTTTTATTTGTACCTGAGTCATCTCCTCTAGATACAAATTTATATTTATTTTTATCTATCTTATTAAGTGCATCGTGTAAATTTTTGAATTCTTTTCCATCTTCAGGTCCTACAACAATGAAAAAGTTGTGCATGAATTGAATTCTATCTATTCCATGTCCGGCTTTGATAAATTTAAGTTCAGATGTTTTAGCATGAACAAGAAGAGCATCTACTTCACCGTCTTCTCCCATCTTAAGAGCACGACCTGTACCAACTGCTACAAATTTAACATCAATTCCAGTTTCTTTTTCAAATTCAGGTAATATATAGTCTAAAAGACCACTATCTCTAACACTGGTAGTAGTTGCTAACAGAAGTTGATCTGAAGCTCCAAAACTAGCTAGTGATATTAATAACAAAAGTGTAAAAATAATTTTTTTCATGGTATCCTCCAATAAAATAAGTACGACAATAAAATGGCAGAAATATTTTTGACTGTATCTATAAATTTAGTTTGTACTACTTTAATATTCGATCTTCATTTACATAGATAATGGGTTCGCTGGCCATTATTCTTCCAATGACTGTAATCCCATTTTGCCTGGCTAATTCTAAAGCTGAACTTGTAGGAATACTCCTGGTTACAACTACAGGAATTTTTGCACCGGCACATTTTAATACCATATCGGTAGATATTCTGCCGGTAGAAATGATTGCACTATTTTCTAAATCATAGTTTTTAATGAGACAAGCTCCTATGATCTTATCTACGGCATTATGCCTGCCTACATCTTCAATAGCTATTATATCTTTTTTTGCATTGTACACAGCGCAGCTGTGCATCCCCCCTGTTTCCTGGTGTTTTACTGCTAATTTAAACATTTTTATGGTTGCATTTTTTAATGCTTTCAGATCAAAGGAGGTATGGGATTCTACAACTTGATCTAGTTTCAGATTAAAGTTTGGGGAACTGCCGCATGAGCTCGATAATACCGTGCTTAAAGAAAGATCCTCCTTCAAAGAGATAAATTCAGATGTGATATAGATATTTTTTAAACTATTACAAACTCTGATAGAATCGATATCATCGATATCTGCAATAAGATTTCGTGTGTACAGGTGACCTATAGCCAATGCCTTTAAATTATCGGGAGTACACATAAAGGTTATAAATTTTGTATTGTTTATAAACATGGTGACATTGATTTCTTCGCAAACTGGATACATAGTTTTATTTTCCCCTTTTTTATTTTTGGTAATTATACCATTTTTAAGGTATGAATGTTAAATTAAATTAAAATAATCTTAAAAAATACGAAAAAGTGTTAAGCTGTATGCAAAAAATGTTAATCTATATGCAAAAAAATATTGATTTATTTTAGTCTAGGAGGTAAACTTATCTCTGTGAATGTGAAATTTTTAAGTAGCAAAGGAAAAATTAAATTGTTTTTTAAGTTTTATAGGAGGATATCTTAAGATGGTTAAGATTAATATCAATGGTCAAGAAGTAAAAACTTCAAAAGATACGACCATTTGCCAGGCGGCAGAATCAGCAGGACACATTATACCAACATTCTGTTATGATGAAAGATTTGAAACAGAAGATAAGTGCGGGATATGTGTTGTAGAGTGTAATGGTGAAATAGTAAAGGGATGTTCTGTAGAAGTAGAAGAGGGATTAGAGATAAAAACTCATACTCCGGAGATCATAGAAAAGAGAAGAGAGATATTAGAATCGATAATAGTAGATCATCCATTGGACTGTCTGGTATGTAAAAAATCAGGGCATTGCAAATTACAGGATTACTGCTATGAATATGGGGTAGAACAAAGACATAATGAATGCAGAGAGGAACTTTCTTTAGATAGAAGTAATCCATTTTATGATATAGATCCAAATAAATGTATCTCATGTGGAAAATGTGTAGAGGTATGCAAAACACAACAATGTAACGATGTATTAACTTTAGATAGTGATAAAAAGAGGGTAAAGGTAGCAGGAGGCACAGTAACAAATAATTCTGACTGTGTATTTTGCGGGAACTGTGTAAGTGTCTGTCCTGTAGGGGCTCTTCAGGCCAAGGAAAAGACAAAATATAGAAATTGGGAAGTAAAAAAAACCCAGACAACTTGTTCATACTGTGGAGTCGGGTGCCAATTTGATCTTATTACCAAAAAAGATAAGGTAGTAGGAGTAGAACCGGTACTTGCCAGCCCCAACGATGGATTATTGTGTGTAAAGGGGAAATTCGGGTATAAATTTATAGATCATCCAGAGAGATTAAAGACACCTTTAATCAAAGAAAATGGTGAATTTAGAGAGGCTACCTGGAAGGAAGCATATGAATTATTCGTATCTAAGGCCAATGGAATAAAGGAAGAATTCGGTCCCGAAGCACTTGGAGGATTAGCTTCTGCCAGATGTACCAATGAAGATAACTTTTTATTTCAAAAATTAATGAGAGTTTCAATGGAAACCAATAATATAGATCACTGTGCCCGTCTCTGACATTCTGCAACAGTTGCCGGGCTTGCAACTACATTAGGAAGTGGAGCTATGACAAATAGTATCCAGGAAGCAAAAGATTCGGATTTAATCTTTATAATTGGATCAAACCCAAGGGAAAATCATCCTGTAATAGGAGCTAAGATAAAACAAGCAAAGAGAAATGGATCCAAAATAATATTGGCTGATCCGAGGGAAATAGACCTGTCGGAAGAGGCTGACGTATATATGCAGGTAAATGTAGGAGCTAATATAGCTCTTATAAATGGAATGATTCATGTAATTATTTCAGAGGATTTAGTTAATAATGACTATATTAAAAACCATACAGAAGGGTATAAAGAGTTAAAGGAAATGGTGAAAAAATATACTCCTCGTATGGCTTCAGAAATATCTGGAGTAGCTCCTGAAAAAATAGTAGAAGCTGCCAGACTGTATGCAACAGGGAAAGCTTCTTCAATATATTATGCCATGGGGATAACTCAGTTTAAAACTGGTACAAATGCTGTAATAGCACTATCAAACCTGGCTTTAATAACAGGACAGATAGGAAGACCTGGAACAGGAATCAACCCTTTGAGAGGACAAAATAATGTACAGGGATCATGTGATATGGGTGCATTCCCAGATACGCTCCCTGGATATAAGAGTATTAAGGATGAAAAGTTCAGGAAATTATATAAAGAAGAGTGGGGTGTTGAACTACCTTCGAAAGTAGGGTTAACTATAACGCAAATCATGGATGCAGCTCATCATAAGGATCTTAAATTCTTATTTATTATGGGGGAAAACCCGGTTGTATCTGATCCGGATACAACTCATATCATTCAATCCTTAGAATCTTTAGATTTTTTGGTAGTTCAGGATATCTTTATGACAGAAACTGCTAAATATGCAGATCTTATCTTACCGGCACTGTCATTTGCTGAAAAAGACGGTACATTTACAAATACCGAAAGAAAGGTACAGAGGGTAAGAGCTGCTGTAAAAGGCCGTGGAAAAGCCAAGGCTGACTGGTTAATATTTATGGAGCTTATGAATGAATTTGGATATGATGTTCATTATGACAGTCCCGCAGATATTATGGATGAGATGGCCAGACTGATACCTCAATATGCAGGAATATCTTATGACAGGATAGAAAAAGAAGGATTACAATGGCCTGTAAAGGATAAAAATCATCCTGGGACGCCTATCCTTCATGTAGACGGACCTATGAGAGGTAAGGGATTAATAGTTCCTGTAGAATATGATCTGCCAGCAGAGATAGTAGATGAGAAATATCCATATGTATTGACTAATGGTAGAAATCTATATCACTATCATACTAGAACTATGACTGCCAAAACTGAAGGGCTCCATGAAAAATCACCGGAATCTTATATCGAGATAAACCCGTTAACTTGTGAAGAGATAGGGGTAAAAGACGGGGAGATGGTAACTGTAACCTCTAGAAGGGGTGCTGTTCAGACAAGGGTTCTTGAAACTAAAAAGATCTTAAAGGGAACTGTATTTATGCCTTTCCATTTTGCAGAAGGGTCAGCAAATATGTTAACAGGAACAGAAGCTTTAGATGAAAAATCCGGTGAACCGGAATTAAAATTAGTAACTGTATCTATAGAAAAATATGAGGTGAAAAAATAATGGAAGTAAAAGTTATAATAAATCAAAAAAAATCTATATTTGATACAGAAAAAACTCTTCTACAAAATATAAATGAAATGGGAATAGAGATCCCCACTCTATGTCATCATGAAGACATAAGTCCTGCAGGAGTATGTAAGGTCTGCTCGGTAGAGGTTGTAGGAAGAGGACTAGTTACAACTTGTGATAACTACCCTGAAGCCGGAATGGAATTAAACACTCATTCAGATGAGGTGGAAGAATATAGAAAAGACAGGATTAAAGAGATCTTGAAGGATCATTCCAATGACTGTCTGACTTGTGAAAAAGCAATGGGAGACTGTGAGTTACAAAATATATCCTATGAATATGGTGTAGAAAACAGGGGAGACGGAACCCGTGAAAAGTTAGCTATAGACAATTCATCAGATGCATTTGTCAGAGATATGAATAAATGTATAAAATGCCAAAAATGTGTAAAAGTATGTGATGAGATCCAGGGAATTGGAGTTTATTGTGTAGAAGAGGACGGATCTATAGGAATGACCCACGGGAAAGTGGCTGAAACTGATTGTATCTCATGCGGGCAGTGTGTCAAAATATGTCCAGTAGGAGCACTTCATGAAAAGATAGATCTAAAGAATTTAAACTATGATCTTAAAAATCCTATGAAACATATAGTTGTTCAAATGGCACCGGCTATTAAAAATACCATAGGAGAGGAATTTGGTATCTTACCGGGGACTGATATAACTAAAAGAATGGTGGCAGCTCTAAAAGATCTGGGATTTGACAGAGTTTTCTCCACAGATTTTAGTGCTGATGTAACTATTATGGAAGAGGGGACAGAGTTTTTAGACAGGTTTACAAATGGCGGAAAATTACCTATGTTTACATCTTGCTGTCCAGGGTGGATAAATTATGCTGAGATCAACCATCCTGAATTTTTAGATAATTTATCTTCTTGTAAGTCTCCTCAGCAAATATTCGGGGCTCTGTCTAAAAGTTATTATTCAAAGATATCAGGAGTAGAGCCTTCTGAGGTATATTCAGTATCTATAATGCCTTGTACTGCTAAAAAAGATGAAATTATAAGGGATACAATGGTAGATCATGATGGAAATAAAGATGTTGATATGGTAATAACAACAAGGGAACTGGCAAAATTATTCAGATTGAACAAAATAAATTTAGCTGACTATGAAAAGGAAGAGGAATTTGATCAGCTCCTTGGAGAGGGAACAGGAGCGGCTAGGATATTTGCTTCCACTGGTGGAGTAATGGAAGCAGCTCTTAGAACAGTTTCCGATGTATTGGGAGAAACCACTCATTCATTGGAATATAGAGAGGTAAGAGGATTTGAAGGGGTAAGAAGAGCAAACCTTGTCTTAGCAGGGAAAGAAGTAAATGTTGCAGTAATAAATGGAATTAAAAATGCAACTCCATTTTTAGAATCAATAAAAAAAGGTGAAACAACAGTTGATTTTATTGAAGTAATGGCCTGTGTCGGAGGATGTTTAAATGGGGGAGGAGCCCCTGCCCCAGACAATATGAGAGTTGTTGCAGACAGAAAAATAGGGTTATATGATTCAGATGAAAAATCTGCTTTAAGAAAATCTCATGAAAATATAGAGGTAAAAAAACTTTATGAGGATTATTTGGGTAAACCTGGGGGACATAAGAGTCACCACCTGTTACATACCCACTATAAACCTAGAAATAAATAAATTTATTGAAAGAGGGCTATATAATATAGCCCTCTTTTGATTATATATATTTCCATCTCTATTTTTTAAAATAAGTGTATTGAATTTACTATCTATCCAAATAACTTCCATACTATATTCAATCCCATCACTGGTATAGCAAAGTTAATTACTCTCTTAAAGAGTCTTTCCTCCACTTTTGTTGAGGCATATACCCCTATTGCAGTGCCAATAATCACATGGGGAAGATAGGTCCAAATTATCTTAAGATTTTCAGGAGTATAAAACCCCTTATAGACATAGGTAAGGATAGCTACGATATTTAGAGTAAAAAAGTAAGATGACAGTGTTGCCTTAAACTGGGATCTGTTTAGATCTATATTTGACAGGAATACCAGAACCGGAGGTCCTGAAATACCGCCAATTCCATTTAAAACTCCAGAGACTGCTCCTACAGGGAGATAGTACTTTTCTGGTTTTTTAAAATTAATTCTTATTCCGAAGTTATTGATGATCCCTACTATTATAAGTAATACCCCGATAACCAGCTTCAAAATATACTCATTTATAATCTGAAGGTAGGATACCCCTAGAAAGGTAAAAATAATTGCTGAGATTAACAGGGGAACTATCTTTTTCAACTTAGTATCTCTATAGTATTTTCTAACGATAATTCCATTTATTACAAGGCTGTAGGTCACAGTTATAATTATGATTAACTTGGTATCTAAAAATAGTGAAAGTAATGGAATTGCTACTAAAGAAAACCCAAAACTGGTAAATCCCTGAACAAAGGTTGAAAAAAAGAAGGTTGCTCCAATATATACAAATTCCATAATATCCTCCCAAACAATTTAATTAAGATAAATTATATCATATTCGTTTAATTTTTTATATTTCTTTTGCCTCTGTAAGTTTCTAAATGAAATTTTCTAGTAGTTTTTAAACCCAGTTAATTACACAATTTAAAATTGGAATAATTTATATATTTAAATGAAAGGAAATAGAATATATATGAATATAATAGCACTAGAAAATTATATTAAGGGGGGGGATATATGTTTTATTTTATCAATGTAAATAACCAGGAGGTGCATCGAAAGGACTATAGTTGTCTGCTTATAGGTAATAAGGTAATTTTAAGTGAGTTTGCATCTTTAGGTGAAGCGGTTACGGGAGCAAAAAAACAGGGATATCATAGGGCAAAAAGTTGTTACTTTTGCTCCGATACACCTATGATAAAAGCAAAATTTCTCTGATAGGAAAATTAGAAATTTAGAATACAAAAGAGGCTTCCATATGGAAGCCTCTTTTGTATTCACTAATATCTATCTTTTTAATTTTGTAAGCATTGCTTTTGCCACGAGAGGTTTTTGAATTACACTTGGTCCGCATATACATCCACCTTTACATCCCATACCCTCCAACAATGTATTTGACTTAGCTAATCTAAATTGTTTAAAGGCTTGAGCACCTTCCTTAATTCCATCCATTTGAATTAATTGAAGTTCCTTTTCACACTTGTTTACCACAGCCTGTGCAACTCCTCCACTTTTAGCAAAATTCCAACCATCGTAACTTCCTTCAATTTTATCACTTGCCAAAGTTTTAATATCAATTCCTCTGGCATCTGTCCATGATAATATATCTGTAAAAGTTAACACGTTGTCTACTACCCCATATTTTACAGCCTCTACCTTTTTAGCAGTACAAGGTCCTATAAATACTATCTTATATTTAGGATCTTCCTCTTTAAGTTTTTTAGCCAGAGCCATCATAGGAGAATCTACATGTGATATGTATTTTGCCATATCCGGCTGATGGAGTTTTATATATTCATAGAAAGCCGGGCAGCAAGAAGTAGTCATTTTTTCCTCTCTTCTCTCCATTTCACTGGCTTCTTCATCAATGACCATATCTGCACCCAGTGCTACTTCAACTGATTTGGTAAATCCAAGCTCTAGAAATAATGATTTTATTTTTTCTAAAGTAATACCTGCACCAAATTGTGTAATTATTGAAGGTGCAAACATTGCAACAACTTTATTGTTATTTTTTATATGAGATACAACATCTATCAGATGGGTTGGGGACTCTATAGCACCAAATGGACAGGCAGAATGGCATGCTCCACATGAAACACATTTGCTTCTATCTATACTAGCTACACCTTTTTCGTTAGCTTTTATAGCTCCCACACCGCATGCTTTTTCACAAGGTCTTGATAGTTTAACTATTGCAGAATAATCACATGCTTTTTCACAAAGTCCGCAGCCAACACATTTTTCTGCATCTATTATAGCTCTTCCATTAGAAAAGGTAATTGCATCTTTAGGACATACTGCGTCACAAGAGTGAGCTATACAATTTCTACAAAGATCTGTTGCATAATATTGACCACTTGGACATTGATCGCATGCCTCTTCTATAACTTCCACAGCGTGGTCTCTTCCTTCATACTCAGCAGGAATTTTTTCACAATTAAACTTCTTTTTTAAAAGGTCTAATAACTCAAAAAGTTCCATATCTCTAACTTTATAGATATTGAGATTTAAATATACTTTTATTCTCTGTTTTAAAACCTCTCTTTCTCTGTAAATTGAATCTCTATAGGTTGGTTTTTCCCCACTTAACAGCATCTTAGGCAATTTAGTAAGTTCTTCTAATAACACTCCATTTTCATAAAGATCTACGATTGCCTGCAGAGTAAGCTTCCTTAACTCCTTAACTGAATTTAATTTTATGCTCATATTTCCTCCCAATTATTAAAATATTTGTATTTATTGTAATTATATACTCATTTAAGAGTTGTGTAAAGTAAAATTAAAAAATAATTAAGTCAGACTTAAATGGTTAAAGGGAGAAGTTTTTAAGTGTTGTATTTTTTTAATAAAAAAAGACCTCTTTACGTTAAGAAATCACCATTTTGGTCACAACTTAATATGAAGAGGCTTGGATAGATCTAATTAAAAATTAGAGTTTATTTCTTACTATACGTCATATCTAAATGGGGAATCCCATCCTCTGAATAAACTTCAGAAACGGCTTTAAAACCTAAACTTTCATAGAAATTTTTCAAATAATTTTGGGCTCCTATGGTTATTTTATCTTCATTCCAGTTATTGATTATATAATCTATTCCGGCACAAACAATTTTTCTGGCTAAGCCTCTATTCCTTGCTTCAGAAGTTACTAAAACTCTTCCTATAGAAGCGTCGTTATATGAAATTCCTGGTTTTATAATCCTTAGATAGGCTATAATTTTATCATCTTCTTCGATCATAATATGAATAGATTCGATATCTTTACCATCTTCATCGTTGTAGACGCAATTTTGTTCCACTACAAAAACTTCTGATCTTACCCTTAGTATTTCATATACTTCCCTTCCTGTAAGTTCGTCAAATTTTTTAATCTTTAAATTCATCTTTTAATACCTCCTTTTATTTCCCTTCTTTATATCTTTCCATTCTTTTTCAATATTTACTCTCATCCTATGGAGAAGTTCAAAAATCATCTCTTTTTCCTCTGTACTCATTCCTTCCATGGCTGACTCTACTGTATATTCTTCCTCTCTTTGAAGAAAGGGATAGATCTCCTTTCCCTTGGAGGTACAATAGAGTTTTAGTTCCTTTTTATTGTTTTCACTTTTTGTTTTTTTTACTAATTCCATTTCTACCAGTTTTTTTATTGCTTTGGCTGCAGTGGTCCTGTCCACTTTGAGCATATCGGCCACCCTTTCCTGAATAATCCCCGGATTTTCATATATCCTCACTAGATACAGGTACTGTCCCTTGGCAAGATTGATCTCCTTAAATTCAATATCGCTAATGGTTGCGGTGCATCGGGCTATCATTCCGATCTCTCTAAATATTTTTTTCATGAAATCTCCTTTCTATTTTTTATTTATTAAAATAAGATATCATATTTTTGTTGAATTTTCAACAAAAAAGTTTTTTTAATATAAACATTTGAGGAATATAAAAATAGAATTTTTTAAATTAAAATCTGAATCTGGATTTATTGAGAAACAAACTTTGATATGATACTATGTTATAAAAGAAAGAGGAGGATTATATGCAAAAAATAATATTAGACTGTGACCCTGGGATGGATGACGCCTTAGCCATTATAATAGGCTTAGCAGATAAGAGTATAGACATGCTGGGAATAACTACGGTGGCAGGGAATGTAGAACTTTCTCATACAACAAGAAATGCATTAAATCTTTTGGAATATTTAAATGAAGATATAGATGTGTACAGTGGATCAAAAAAACCATTGACAAGAGATCTACATACTGCGACTGAATTTCATGGGGAAACAGGGATGGGAGATATAGAACTGCCAAATTCATCTAAAAGAGTCTTTGAAGGATATTCGGAATTTTATTTGAAGTGTGCCAAAACATATCCTCAGGAGGTTGAACTAGTTGCAGTGGGTCCACTAACAAATGTTGCCAATGCATTGGTTAAATATCCGGAATTAAAAAAACTTTTAAAGGGTATAACTATTATGGGAGGATCCCTTTGTGGCGGAAACATAACTCCCTATGCAGAGTTTAATATATTTGTCGATCCAGAGGCGGCTAATATAGTATTTAATTCAGGATTAGAAGTAAAGATGATTGGATTAGATGCTACTATGAAGGGGCAGTTTGCAGCTGATGAATTGGAGGAGATCAGAAAATCTGATTCTAAATACAGCAGGGTAACTATGGAAATTTTTGACTCAATGTTTAGAGTGAGGGAAAAAATTGGGATGACAAGTGTGGTATTCCACGATACTATAGCCTTGATTGCACCTATATATAATGAGGCTTTTAAGTTTGAAGAGAAAAAAGTATTAGTTGGAATAGAGGAAAAGAGGGGAGAAACTGCTGAAAATTTTAAAGGTGGGAAAATACAGGTAGCAGTTGATTTTAATAAAGACTGGTTTAAAAAATATTTAATTGAAACATTAAAATAAAAAAAAGGTAGTTTTTGTATTCTGCAGAAACTACCTTTTTTTATATACAGCAATATGGTATTTTGTAAAATCATCTTACTATATTTAAAAATTAAATAAGTTATGATACTGTTTCTGATTTTACGATTTTATATCATTGTCAGTTACTTCAACTCCATTCTTGATCATATGCCTAAATGACCATTCGTGCATTTGTTTAATGAATGGAATGACTGTTTTCCCGTACTCTGAAATTGAATACTCGACTCGGGGTGGCACCTCGTCATAAGATTTTCGTGTAATCAGTTCGTCCTGCTCAAGTTCTTTTAGCTGTTGTGCCAGAACCTTAGCAGAAATTTTAACGCAACGTCTTTTAAGTTCTCCAAACCGCTGGCTACCATCCATCATAAGTGTCCATAACAAACGCATTTTCCACTTTCCGCCGATAATATCCATCATAAGATCGATAGTACAGTTATAATCTTTTCCACGTATATGCATTTATTTCACCTCCTATTAACAGCAGATCAGGTAAAACTCTACTTGCATGCAGAGCTTGATTTTATTGTGTTAGATCCATTTGTCCGACCTATGGCTTGGCCTTATAAGTTACTTTGAGGTAACTTAATTACTCTATTGTGCCTACTTGTCAAAATTATATCATAGGTATATGATAATTGTAACGAACAACATTATAGTTTGAAAAATTTGGAGGATAATTATGAATAAGGTGATCGAAAATATTAAGAGTAGAAGAACAACACGTAAATTCACAGACACACCTGTAGAGAGAGAAAAATTGGAGATTATTATCGAAGCTGGTATGTGGGCTCCTAGTGGTAACAACAAGCAATCGTGGCATTTTACAGTTGTTCAAGATGAACAATTGTTGAAGCGTTTAAACATGGCTTCCAAAGAAAATGCATCAAAAAGTGAGGATGAATATATTCGTAACGCGGCAAAGAATATGCCAGATGTTTTTTATGGTGCTAAAACCGTTATTGTCGTATCGGCGTCAGAAGATGCCCATACTCCAATTGAGGATATTTCTGCTGCAACACAAAATATGCTATTAGCTGCAGAAAGTATGGGGGTAGGTACATGTTGGAATGGTATGAGGTTTTTATTTAATTTTATGCCTGAGCACGATGTTATTAAAGACCTTCAACTTCCAGAAGGTGTTAAACCATTTCATGCAGTGGTCGTAGGTTATAAGGGAATTGAGGGAAAGGCGCCTAAGCGTAAAGAGGGTGTTGTTCAATTCTTGTAAAGTCATACGGATGAAAATGGAAACCTTAGTATATTTATTACAATGAAAGACGGATATACAGCACTTATATCTCAAAACAAAAATTATATTATAATTTTATAAGAGATTACCCTGTAGTGGAGAGCCTTATAAATCTTTGTAAGTTGGATTTATGTAAAATAAAAGCTGCTGTTTTATAGTATAATCCCTCTTAAGTAGATACAATAAAAACATCTACGATTTAATAGCTTAAAAATGTTTGCTTAGGAGGGGATTTTGTCTGAAAAATGTAATAAATATACTAAAGAAGTTAAAAAATATTTTTTGAAAAATCTGACTATATTTTATATCTACCTAATAATAAAAAACTAAATAGTCAATGCCCTGTATTCTTCCGGAGTATTTATATTTACAAATAACTTATCGTCATCTATCTCTACAAATTTAACCCTGGCTTTTTTTAAAGGGATCATTATCTTGAGGTCATCGTTGTCTATAGCATCTTTTATATATTTGAGAACACTTATATTATAAAGAGCACAGAGAGGCTGGGGACGATTTTTGTAGATTGGGATTACAGCATCATAATTATCTAAGTCGTTGTAGAAATTTAAAATCTTTTCCTGACTTAAAAATGGCATATCACAAGCCACAATAAAACAGCTGTCATTAATAGATGAAAGAGCTGTGTAGATCCCTCCTAATGGCCCCTTGTCTTTTACAAGGTCTTCAAATGTCTCAATTTGATATTCTTTATATAGTTTTTTTTCATTGGATATGATTACTGTCTTATGGAAATCATTGAATTCATTCAAAACTCTTTGTAGAAAATACTCATTTTTAAATTTTAAAAAAGATTTAGTAAATCCACCCATACGGGAGTTTTTCCCCCCTGCAAGAAGGGCAATATTTTTTTTCATAATCAGGTACTCCTAAAATTATAGATTTTATACCTTCTATAATATCATATGGAGTTTTAAAGAGATACCCTTAATAAAGATAATTACCTTTCTTTGATGGCATCTACAGGACAGACTGTAACACAGTCTCCGCATATATCGCACTTTTTGCTGTTTATAGTATAATCTTTGTTGATCTTTTCGACGGCTTTAAAGGAGCATCTTTTAAAACACTTTCCACATCTTATACAGTTATTCTTAATTTCCAGACCAAAGACCTTATCACAAAAATCGTTAAAGGAAAAATTTGTCCGCAATAATTTATGATCACGGAACTTAGTCTCAAAATCAAAATCGAAAACCTCTCCCTTACCTCTATATAAAACAAAAATTCTCATTGCAGGGTACTTTTCCACATCTTTTATTCCCACATCAAAAAGCTCTTTATTTATAGATTTTTTTTTAATTTCTTCTAAAGAAACTTCCTTAATATCACCTGTTACTCTAATAGTATATCCAGGTTCAAACTCCGGCAACCCATCTTCTCCATGAGTTACTTCTGTAGACCCGTATAAACCGCATACAGATATTTTTTTTATCTTCTTTAATTGCTTATAAAAAGGTTTTGGAAACATTGTTCTGAAATATAAACCATCCTCATCGTGAGCAAAAAAATGTGCTATTCTTGTTTCTGGATATCCTTCATTGATTGTAGCAAATGTCAATGATCCGATTGCATCAAATTTTTCATAAATTTCTTTGATATTCATTTTATCCTCCTATTTTAATTTATATATTTTATATGAGAAGTACTCCCATTATTAAAAATCCTGCCATTGAAGCTCCCCCTGAAATAAGGGCATAGGGTATCTGAGTTTTTACATGGTTCATCACAGGGACTTCTGAGATCATGGAAGCTAAGATTGTAGAGTCCGATATGGGGGAACAATGATCTCCGAAAACAGCACTGGATACGACAGCTCCTATTGTCAGGTGGATATCGACTCCTAATTTTGCAGCCATGGGGATAGCGATGGGGATAAGAATTGCAGCTGTTCCACCGCTGGTCCCAGTAGCAAAAGATATAATGGATCCCATGAGAAAGATCACTGCCGGTAAAAGCACGGGATTCATATCTGTACTCATTTCGGCTATATAGGAGCCTAAATTTAATTTTTCCATTAGACTACTTAAGGCAAAGGCTAAAACCAGTATAATTGTGATTTGAAGGAAATTGGCCATTCCTTCTATACACCAATCTATATATATTTTGGGTTTTACTATTCCCTGAAAAACATAGTAGATACCGGTTAAGATCAAGGTTATTATTATCCCATTAAATATTGCTTCGGCTCCGTCCCCGGAAGATATATTACCTTTTCCGGTGATATACAAAATTCCAAAAATACTGGCGATTAAAAGAAATGTAGGTAAGATCATGTTTCGTGCCCTTGGTTTTTTAAAATGATCATGTTTTTTTGAAACGGTCTCTATAGTTGTTAAATCATCAGCTGTGAAACTGCTCATAACCTTAAGGTCTTTTCCTGTAATAATTGTGATTCCAACCAGGATTATTGCAAAGATACTATAAAGCTGAAAGGGCATTGATTTTAACACATAAACAAAGGGATCTCCTGTAATAGTCCCGGCAGAAATTTGAGATCCTATCATGGTCATAAGAAACGCCCCTGCGGCATTTATAGGGAAAAGCCAGGCTACAGAAGCAGATGTAGAGTCTGTGATATAGGCCAGTTTTTCCCGGGGGATACCGTATTTATCAAAGAAAGGTTTAGCAGATATACTGGATATAACTGTAGAACTGGTTGCTTCTATGAAGATGAGCAGTCCGATTATATAGGCTATGAGTTCAGCTCCCCTTCTGGATTTTACTACTTTTTTTTCCTCTGCTAAAAATATGAGAAGACCTCTTATTCCTCCGGAAGCTTCTATTGTGTGTACAAATGATCCGATCATTAGGCAGAACAATATTGATCTGACAGCCCAGCCGTTTAGGAAAACACCTGCTATACTATTCAATCCTATAAAAATACTTTCTCCGTGATAACTTAGGATCAAGCCGGAAGAAATAATACCGGATAGTAGGGCAGTAAAAACATCTTTTGTGATAAAAGCTAATGTAATAGCGATAATTATAGGCAGGAGTGAAATCCATCCATAATCCATAAATTCAACCTCCAAGTACTTGGATATCCAAGTATATTTTTAAAAAAATAGAATTAGTATCACTAATTCTGATTTTCTTGTTTAAAATTATTATATATTTTGATTAAAATATTTCTAAAAATTTCTTTTTCTTCCTCTTTTAGTCCTTTAAATTGAACGTTGTATAATTTTTCAGAAATTTGATTAAAACCTTCCTCTAACTCCTTCCCCTTAGGTGTAAGAAATACGAAATTTGATCGCTGATCGTTTTCGTTTTTCTTTGTGGCTGTAAAGCCAATTTTATTCAACTTTTTTACCAAGGTAGTAACGGTTGAACGGTCTTTGTTGATTTTTTCTGCAATTTCAGTCATGGTCAGTTCCCTATGTTTTATCAGTGTGACTATAATGTCACCGTGGGAAGGGACAATTCCTATTATTCCTAATTTTTCTAATTCAGAAATAATAAACATGCTGGAAATCTCTCTGATTTTACTTATTAAATTAATCGTATTATCATATCTCATAAATCTATTTTACTTGGATATCCAAGTAATGTAAAGAAAAAAATTAAAATATATCATCTTATAATAAAACTATTAATTTAAATTTTTACCCTCTAAATTCTATTAATTCTCCATCAGGACCGATAAAGACTACTCTACGCCATCCTTCTTCTCTTGCCTCTCTTGCTTCAACAGGGTGAGGTTCGGTATCTACAGGAACACCGGCATTTATCAGACGGGTATAGTCTTCGTCAAAATTATCACTTTCAAGACAGAAATGAAACCCTTGATTTGTTGAATCGGTGTTTAGGTGCACCATCTCTAAAATAGTATCCCCTAGTTTAAGATAAACTATTTTTTCTACTGCAGGCACAGGTGCATCGTGTTCAAAATATTTTTTAAATCCAAAATTTTCTTCATAAAAATGTATAGATTTGGCTCTATCCTTAATGGTAAATGCGATATGGTCGATTCGTTTAAACATAGGTTGTTCCTCCTAATAATATTTAATATATATTTTATTTTATCTTTTATACAAGAGCAAAGCTCTATTACTTCTTTGTGTCAATTATGTTTTGCAATAGAGCTTTGCATTTTCTGCATCCACTACCTGCCCCTGTTGCTTTCTCAACTTTTTCAATTGTATCTGCTCCACCTTTAACTGTGTTAACTACTGCTTCTATAGAAACCCCTTTGCATCCACAGGCTACTGCTAATATTTTTTTTACTTCTTCAATGCATCCGCCGCAACCTGTCCCTGCTCCTGTGATTTCTTGTATCTTCTCTACAGTACGAGCGCCGCCGACCATCGCTCTCCTGATATCACCAAAACTCACTTGTTTACAGTGACAAATAATTTTATCTACAGGGATAAGAATAGCTACCACATATAAATCTTTATCACTTCTCATAGAATGCATTGTCCCGGCAGGAACAACAAATGTATCTCCTACATTTAATTCTACTTCCCCATCTTCTAAAATCCCAAAACCGGAACCTTTTATACAATAAAATATTTCATCTTGATCTGCATGTTCATGCATAGGAACCTTTGTATCCAAATGGATCTCATATACCTTTGTCTCAATAGATTCTTTAATTAAATTTAAATTCATGTCTTTACTCCTTTTGTTCTTTTTTTATTATATTCAATGTTATTTAACTCCTGTCAAATTTGCCGCTCATCTACGACGGGAATAAGAAAAGCTGTAACATAGAGATCTCCATCACTTCTAAGGGAGTGCATTATTCCGGCAGGGGCAATAAAAGGTTTGCCTACCGTTAACTCCACTTCTCCGTTCTCTAGTACGCCAAAACCAGAACCTTTTATGCAGTAAAAGATTTCGTCCAGATCTTCATGTTTGTGCAGTGGAACCACTGCTTTGGAAGAGATGTGATATACATTTTCCTCGATAGATTCGGCAATACTATTTAATTCTATATTTTTGCTATTTAACCAGCTGTTTTTGTCATGTCTTACCATATTTCTAAATTCACTGGGGCTGGTTTTTGTATTCTTTTAAAAAAACCTAGTCATGTTTGATGGTTCTGTAAACCCTATTGTATAAGCAATCTCATTGATGCTTTTTTGTTCGAAACTGAGTTTAAGTCTTATTTTTAATATTAATTGCTGAATAATATACTGTTTAGCCGACATATCAATAGCTTTTCTTGTCATTAAATTAACCGTTTTTTTTGAGACATGCATCATATCGGCATACTCTTTCACAGTTTTGATATTATTGATATTTTTTTCAACTAATTCAGTGAACTGTACAAATGTCTCATTTTTTTTATATCTGGATCTGCTTTCTCCTAAACCACTGTTGGACAGTATTTGTGTAAAGGTGTTAAAAGCTGAAGCAATTACCTTGTTATCTATAAATTCATAAGCATTTTTATACATATCATTTATTACATTTAAAAGTGTTATTAATGTTTCTGTGTATAAATCCAGGTAATCAATATGCGGATTTAAATAACTCAGTTTAAATAAATCCTTTACCTCAGAAGTTTGACTGCTTAAAAATTCACATAAAAACCCCTCTGTAAACATGATTAAGTATCCCTCTAAGTTTTCGAATTTACTATATCTATGAACACGATCTCTGGATACTATTAAAAGATCACCTGCTTTAATGGTGTATTCTAAGAAATCAATTTCATGGGATCCCCTGCCTTTAGTGATAAATATTAAATTGTAAAAAGAGGTACGGTATGGTGTTTTAATAAAAGATTCATCCACAGATTCAAAATAACTCTTCAATGATGTGATCTCAAAACCTTTGATTTGACCCTTCTTATTAATAAACTCAATCTGCTCTATATTACTCATAATACCTCCCATAAACCTATATAATTTTAAAATATACTGAATACAAGTAACTATAATTAGTATAAATCCAATTTCAAGATTTTACAATGTTATACCTAGACCAAAAACATTCATAATGAAACCTTTAATTATTTTGGCAGGATATGGATAATTTCCTTTTTTTAGGAGTATTGACTGTTCTCTCTACATTTAGTAACTGTTCTAGTAACTTTTTTTGTTTTTTATCAGATTATTTTAAAGGTTTTATTTACCTTTTTCGGTATTTAGTATATTAGATATTAAATAAGTTATTTTAGTTACTTTAAGTCGATAAAACCTATTGAAGGAGAGATGGTTATGAAAAAACTGATAACACTATTAATTACTTTAATGAGCTTCGCCCTGTATGGAGCCCAGTATGAAAAAGCTGTCTTTGCAGGGGGATGTTTTTGGTGTATGGAATACCCTTTTGAAAAGATGGAAGGGGTTAAATCTGTAATGTCTGGATACACAGGGGGAACTACCAGCAACCCAACCTATGAGAACTATGGTTCAGGAGGGCATATTGAAGTTGTAGAGATTATCTATAATCCATATGAGATCACTTATGGGGAGCTTTTAAAGATCTATTGGAAGCAGGTAGATCCAACAGATTCAGGGGGACAATTTACAGACAGGGGGCATGGATATACTACAGCAATCTTTTATTTTAACGATAACCAAAGAAAGGAGGCTGAGTTGTCCAAAAAAACCCTGGAAAAAAGAGGGGTGTATAAAGGTAAAATAGTGACTCCTATCCTGCCTGCTGTTGCTTTTTATAGAGCTGAAGAGTATCATCAGGATTATTATAAGAAAAGTTCATTGAAGTACAAATATTATAGGAGAAGATCTGGAAGGGATAAATTTTTAGATGAAATTTGGGGAAAAGACAGAAAAGACTGGGGGAGGTATGAGTTGAAGAAAAAATTAACGGATTTAGAGTTTAAGGTAACACAGGAAGAGTTTACAGAACCACCATTTAACAATAAATATTGGGATAATAAAAAAGATGGGATCTATGTAGATCTTATCTCTGGGGAAGCGCTTTTTAGTTCTATAGATAAATACAAGTCTGGAACAGGGTGGCCTAGTTTTACCAAACCACTGGTTCCAGAAAATATTGTAGAAAAAGAGGATACTAAACTTTTTCAAAAAAGAACAGAGATTAGGAGTAAGGCCGGAGATGCTCATTTGGGGCATCTGTTTAATGATGGTCCTGAGCCTACTGGTCTGAGATATTGCCTGAATTCAGCATCCCTAAAGTTTATCCCTGTAGAAGATTTAGAAAAAGAAGGGTATGGGGAATTTAAGAAGTTGTTTGAAGGTAAGTAGGATTAAAATAAATCGTAATATTATTTAGGGATATGTGGTGTGAATGGTGGAGTTACCTGATTAACTGCTGAAGTAGAAATAATAGACATTCCTATGGGAGTTGTATTTATATCAGGTTCTATGGAAGGATCTGGAGTTTTATTGTCTATATCTTCAGCAGTTTCAACTTTCATACCAAAGGCAGTCATAAAAGAATTTGAAAGGTTATCTGGTGAGATAGCAGTTGGAGTAGTAATGCTTTCTTTCTCTTGACCATTTACCAAAATACTCATTAAAATAATAAAAGTAATAATTAAAATTTGTTTTTTCATAATAATTACCTCCTCTTATAAACTCAAAATATGAAACTTATTGCCGATACACTAAAAAAATTAATAGAACCTTCTTTTTTTCTCCCTTTCTCTTTTTTTACAACTTGAATTGTATAATTAAATGCAACAAAAAAAATTCATAAATATTTCCTTGGTATAATGTAAGTGCGACCAAACATTAAAGGAGTATTTATGAATCATAAACATTTTACCATTGAAGAAAGAGAAAGTATATTTAAATTTTTAGCGCAAAAAAAATCAATTAGTTTTATTGCAGCTAAATTAAAGAAAAATAGAGTTAGTATTTATAGAGAAATTAATAGAAATTCAGTTGATGGTGAGTACACTCCTAATAAAGCCCAGTTTTTATACAAAAAAAGAAAACAACTTTGTGGAAGAAAGCACAAATTAAGAGATTCGATCCTTTTGGTAGATATTCAAGAAAAGTTAGAATCAGGTTGGAGTCCAGAACAAATATCAGGAAGAGCTAAATTAGACAACCAATATTCTATTTCATTTAAAACAATTTATAGAGCAATATATCTTGATTTTCTTACGGAGAGTACTAAATACCTTTTAACTAGAAAAGGCAAACAAAAGCCTAGAGGATTGAAAGAAACAAGGGGTAAAATCCCTAATAAAAAGATGATAGAAGAAAGGTCTGAAGAAGCGAATGATAGAAGTGAGATTGGTCATTTTGAAAGCGATACTATCGTTGGCGCAGGAAAAAAAGGTGCTATGATGACTTATGTTGATAGGAAATCAAGATATCTTGTAGCGGAGCTAATGATTAATAGAAAATCAGATACTTTTAATGAGGCAACAATAGAGAATTTTAAATATATACCTAAAGAATACATAAAAACATTTACATCGGATAACGGGAAAGAATTCTCTAAATTTAAAGAATTAGAGGAAGCATTAGGTATTAAAGCTTATTTTGCTAACCCTTATCACTCATGGGAGAGAGGAACAAATGAGAATACAAACGGTTTATTAAGGAGAACTTTCCCTAAAGGGACTATTTTTAGTAAGATAAAGAGATGTGAATTTTATAAAGCGGTAAACAAAATTAATAATAGACCAAGGAAGTGTTTAAATTGGAAAACCCCAAAAGAAGTATTTTGGGGTGAAATTGAAAAGTGTTGCATTTAATTTGACAACGTAAGCAAAATAATAATAGAATTTTATCTCTATGGAAATTATTTTATGCCAATGTGTTTTTATTAATTATTTTGGCAGGATATAGATAATTTCCTTTTTTTTTTTGGATATTGACAGCTTCTACCACTCTTACATTGAATAAACATGGGAAAAATGTTAAAATGAAAAAAAATATGGGAGGTAATAAGATGAACAAATTTGAAAAATTTTGCAGTGGTGGAGGCTGAACTTCTAAAATAGGACCGGGTGTTCTATCTGAAGTATTGGCTCATATTCCAAAAGTATACGACGAAAATCTGCTTATCGGGTTCGATAGTGCTGATGACGCTGCAGTATATAAGGTGAGTAAGGATATGGCCTTGATTCAAACGTTAGACTTTTTTACTCCCATAGTTGAAGATCCATATACATATGGAAAGATAGCGGCAGCTAACTCTCTCAGTGATGTATATGCAATGGGTGGGGATGTTCTTACAGCATTGAATATAGTATGTTTTCCAGAAAAATTAGATCCTAATATATTGGGGGAAATTTTACGTGGTGGAGCTGAAAAAGTAATGGAATCAGGTGGTATTTTAAGTGGGGGACATTCTGTTAATGATGAAAATCCAAAATATGGATTATCTGTAACAGGAGTAGTTCATCCTGATAAGGTAATAGCCAATAATACATGTAAGGCAGGAGATAAATTAATTCTGACAAAACCCCTTGGGATAGGTATAGTGACTACAGCTCATAATGTGGGAGAAGCCAACGAACGTTCTTATAAGGAAGCAATAAAACTTATGGAAACACTGAACAAATATTCAGCTGAAAAGATGAAGAAATATGAAGTAAATGGATGTACAGATGTAACTGGATTTGGATTTTTAGGACATCTATCTGAGATGTTAAATGACGAAATCAGTATAGTGGTAGACAGTAAAAAAGTACCTTATATTGAGGAAGCTTATGAATATGCAGAAGAATTCTTGATTACCTCTGCCGGACAAAAAAATAGAAAACATCTGGGAGATAAAGTAGTCTTAGAGGGAGTTCCATTTCCTATGGAGGAGATATTGTTTGATCCGCAAACTTCAGGAGGATTACTCATAAGTGTAGCAGGTGAAGATGCAGATAAATTTTTAGCTGACTTGGAGGAACTGGATATAAAATCTAGTCTTATAGGAGAAGTCGTGAAAAAAAGTACGTTTAGAATGAAAGTTATATAGGGAATAAAGGGGGATTTAAAAAGTGAAAAGATTGTTATCTAATCTACCTAAGGTAGATGAATTTTTAATAAGTAAAAAGTTAGAAGCATATAAAGACAGTGTTCCATATAATATTTTAATAAAATCTATTAGGGAAGGAATTTCATTCTACAGGGAAGAGATTTTAAATCAAAGATTTACTGATATGGAAATAGCTAAGGAAGATCTAAAATTGGAGATTACCAATAAGATAATAAAATTAATTGAATCAAAGAACCAATTAAACCTTAAAAGGGTAATAAATGCCACAGGAACAATCATTCATACTAACTTAGGAAGATCTAAGTTGATAGAGAGTAGTGTAAAAAACATAGTAAATATAGCTAGTAACTATAATAATTTGGAATATGATATATCTACCGGTAAGAGGGGAAGCAGATATTCTCATATTGAAAAATTAATCTGTGATATAACAGGAGCAGAAGGTGCTATAGTAGTAAATAACAATGCAGCAGCTGTATTATTAGCCTTAGATACATTGACTAAAGATAGTGAAGTAATAGTATCTAGAGGGGAATTAGTAGAGATAGGTGGATCATTTAGAATACCTGCTATAATGGAATATAGTGGTTCTAAGCTGATAGAGGTAGGAACAACTAATAGAACTCATAAGAAGGATTATTTAGAGGCTATAACACCTGAAACGAAAGCACTTCTAAAAGTACACACTTCTAACTATAAGATAATGGGATTTACGAAGGAAGTAAAAAATGAAGAGTTATCTAAGATGGCCAGAGATAAAAAATTAATCTCCATTGAAGATTTAGGCAGTGGAGTATTGATCGACTTCGCTAAATATGGATATAAGAAGGAACCTACAGTTCAGGAGAGTTTAAAATCTGGTATAGATGTAGTTACATTTAGTGGGGACAAACTTTTAGGAGGACCTCAGGCTGGAATCATAGTTGGAAAAAGACAATATATTGAAAAGATGAAAAGAAACAATCTTTTACGTACTTTAAGAGTCAGTAAGTTGACTATAGCTGCCTTGGAAGTTACTTTAAGGGAGTATTTAGATGAAGCGGAAGCTGTAAAGAATATTCCAACCCTTAGAATGATATTAGAGGGGAAGGATGAGGTTGAGAAAAGAGCTCATATTTTATATGAAAAGTTAAAAACTTTAGAAACTTTAGAAGCGGATCTGGTTGAAACTAATGCAATGATCGGAGGAGGTTCTATGCCTACGGAACTTATGGATAGTTTCGGGGTAGCGATATCTTATAAAGGACATAGTATTGTCAAATTAGAAAGAACTCTTAGAAATAATCCACTATCTATAGTTGGTAGAATTCAAGGGGGAAAACTAGTTTTTGACTGCAAAACTTTGAATGAAAATGATATGGATAGTATTTATGAAATTTTAAGTAAAGGGATTGATAAAATATGAGTATAGTAATTGGAACGGCAGGACATATAGACCATGGTAAAACTACGTTGATAAAAAACCTTACAGGGGTAGATACCGACAGATTACCTGAGGAGAAAAAAAGGGGGATCTCTATAGATCTAGGATTTAGTTACCTCAATCTAAAGGGAGAAAAAGTAGGAATAATAGATGTTCCGGGACATGAGAAGTTTGTAAAAAATATGATGGCAGGAGCTACAGGAATAGATATAGTTATGTTAGTAGTAGCTGCTGATGACGGGATAATGCCTCAGACTCGTGAGCATTTTGATATAGTTAGACTTTTAGGGATCCATCACGGAGTTGTAGTTATCACTAAGTGTGATAAGGCAAGTAAAGAAAGGGTATTAGAAGTAAGAAATGAAATAGAAGAAGAATTAGGAGGGAGTTTTTTAAGTGGAGCTCCTATGATTGAAACCTCTATAGATAACCCGGATTCTTACCAAGAGGTAAGGGACTCATTGAGTGATTTAGTAAAAACTATCAAAGATGAAGAGCAGGAAAAAATAGTTTTTAGAATGTCGGTAGACAGATCATTTAGTGTAAAGGGATTTGGAACAGTTATTACAGGAACATCTCAGGGAAAAGATCTGAAAGTAGGAGATTCACTGCAGATATATCCAGGTGACAGGGTAGCTAAGGTCAGAGGGATCCAAAATCATGGTATAGGTGTAGACACTCTCAGTGCAGGGAATAGATGTGCTATAAACCTTGCAGGGATAGATAAGGAAGATATAAAGAGGGGAAGTGTAGTAGCTACTCCTAACTCTCTTTCTGTAACTAGACTTATGGATGTAGAGATAAATTACCTGTCTTCTAACACCAAAGTTCTAAAGAACAACCAAAGGGTTAGATTTCATCATGGAACCAAGGAGATCATCTGCCGTATAAAATTGCTGGATCAGCAGGAATTAAAAGCCGGGGACAGCGGTTATGCACAATTGATCTTAGAGAAGGAATTGGTTGGATTTACTGGAGACTTAGGGATACTTCGTAATTATTCCCCTATGTTTACCATTGGAGGAGTAACGATTCTAAATCCGTTGGCTACAAAGGCTAAGAGATTTGATGAAAAATTAATCCAAACATTAAAGGGTGGAAAGAGCGATAACAGTGTTAAACTATCCAGTGTAATTGAGGAATTAAGTTCTAAATATCCATCTTTTGAAGATATCAAATTAAATTTTGGAAGTGCTGAAGATATAACTGAATCTTTGAAAAAGTTGGTTAAGAATAAGGAAGTTTTAGAGTTAACAGCTTTAAGCGAAACTATATATATGCATAAAAATTTCTTAGAAGGTAAAAAAGGGGAACTTTTAGCAATCCTAGAGGATTTCCACAGTAAAAACCCACTGTTAATAGGAGAAAATACTTCTACTATTAGAAATAAGATTTTTTCTAAAAAATTTAAGAATAAAAATTATTTAGAAGTTTTATCAAAATTAGAGGATGATAAAGTTATTAAGGTAAATTCTAGTTTAGTTTCCCTCTTTGATTTTGAGATAAAACTAAGTAAAAATCAGGAAAAAATTAAAGAGACAATCTTGAAAACTTATAAAAATAATGGTTACAAACCTCCTAAATATGAGGAACTATCAAAATTAGCCGGGGATCCTAAAGAATTAAAGAGGGTTTTCGATATGATGGTATTGTTAGGAAAATTAAAGTTTATAGAAAAGGATGTTTTCCTATTGGAATCAGATTATAATAATCTAATGATGGTAATAAATCAGTTGGGAGAAGGTGGCAAGGAAATAGCGCTTCCTGATGTTAAAGCTAAGATAGAAACCAGTAGGAAATATTTAGTTGCCTATTTAGAACATTTAGATAAGGTAGGAGTAACTAAGAGGGTAGATAACTCAAGAGTATTAGTGTAAGTTAAACAAAAAGTATTATTAGTTTCGCTGTAAGCGATAAGGGGGATTAATTTTGATAAAAATAGATGCTATGGGACTGGCTTGTCCATTACCTGTAATTCAAACTAAAAAAGCGTTAAGAAATATAGAGGAAAACGGTAGTGTAGAAACTATGGTGGACAATGAATCTTCTATGGAAAATCTACTAAAAATGGCTAAAGAGATGGGATTGGAATCCAGCCACGAAAAAATAGAGGATCACAAGTACAGAGTAGTAATCACTAAGGGTGAAGGTGGAGTAGTAGCTGATTCAAATGATGCGGCATCAAATGAAAAGATGGTTATAGCTGTCTCTTCAGATAAGATGGGAGAAGGGATCGATGAATTAGGAGATGTATTGATGAAGGGATTTATCTATACATTGACTGAGATGGACCTTATGCCTGCTACGGTTTTATTCTATAATGGAGGCGCTAAACTGACAGTAGAGGATGCTCCTACACTGGAAGATTTAAAAACTTTAGAGGAGATGGGAGTAGAGATATTAACTTGTGGAACATGTCTGAACTACTATAATTTAGGAGATAAATTAGCAGTAGGAGAGGTAACTAATATGTACACTATTATGGAAAGACTGCAGGGTGCAGATAAATTAATAAGACCATAGAATTCGACCCTCTTTCTTTTTATATTTTCTCCCTACCAGGGAGAAAATATAAAAAGTTTGAAAGGGTAAAAAAGAGAGGATAAAATGAAAAAAACAGAAGAATTTAACCTTATCTCCTTTGAGTCCACTCATATGGCGATAAAGAGTGAAAAATTATTGAAAGAAGTAAATTTAGATATAAGAATAATTCCTGTACCTAGGGAGATAACGTCTAGTTGTGGTCTATCACTACGTATAAATCCTACGGATTACAAAAGGTCTAGAGAGATTTTGGACGAAAATAAGATAGAATTTTCAGGATGTTATATAGTAAAAAAAACAGGATTGAAAAAAGAAATTCTTGACATCACCAATTAAGTTATTGTAATATTAGTTATAAAATATTTGAACCCATATATTCTCATAATTTGGTTGAGAGTTTCTACGAGTCACCGTAAATGGCTTACTATGGGGTTAATTAATTGTAATTTCTTCCATGGTTTTGTTAAAGCTTTCAGAAGTTTTTCTAACTATTATGATTGGATTATAAATAATGAACCCCTTGTGTATAGCATGGGGTTTTTGTATTTTTAACAATTATATTATTAAAAAAGGGAGAAACATATGAAATTTTTTCAATTGGAAAAGCATGGAACAAACGTAAAACAGGAAGTAGTAGCTGGAACAACTACGTTTTTAACGATGGCTTACATTATATTTGTAAATCCTGGGATATTAGGTGAAACTGGGATGGATAAGGGAGCATTGATTACTGTTACTTGTTTGGCGGCTTTTATAGGAACTATGATAACTGCTCTTTGGGTTAACGCACCACTAGCTATGGCACCTGGGATGGGATTAAATGCATTCTTTACTTATACCTTGGTATTTGGAATGGGAGCCACTTGGAATGTAGCTTTGGGAGTAGTATTTATATCAGGAATCGCATTTTTATTACTTACAATGACTGGATTTAGAGAAAAAATAATAGATGCTATACCTATTCAGCTTAGATTAGCTGTAGGAGCGGGAATTGGATTATTTATTGCATTTATTGGAATGCAAAACTTAGGATTGATTGTAGCTAACCCGGCAACACTAGTAGGATTAGGACCTCTAAGACCTACTGTAATCTTAGGATTGATAGGACTTGTAATTATGGGTGGATTAGAAATAAAACAGGTAAAGGGTGGAATCTTAATAGGAATAGTTATAACAACTGTCTTAGGGATGGTTTTAGGGTATGTAGAGTTACCAAGCGGAATAATGTCTACTCCTCCAAGTATAGCACCAATAGCCTTTAAATTAGATATATTAGGAGCGTTAAAAGTTACTATGATAGGACCTATATTTTCATTTATGTTTGTAGACTTATTTGATTCAGTGGGAACTATTGTAGCTTGTGCAAATGAAGCTGAGATGATAGATGAAAAAGGAAAGATTGAAAATGTAAGTAAGATATTAGAAGCTGATGCAGCAGCTACTGTAATAGGATCATTATTGGGAACGAGTACTACTACTACATTTGTAGAATCTGCTTCAGGGATTGCCCAAGGTGGAAGAACAGGACTTACATCTGCTACAACAGCAGTATTATTTTTCTTAGCTATGTTTTTCACTCCGGTAATAGGAGTAGTTCCGGCATTTGCTACAGCACCAGCACTAATCATTGTAGGAGTGTACATGTTTAAAAATCTTATAGATATTGACCTGCACAAGATAGAGGTAGCTATACCAGCATTTTTAACAATAATTTTAATGCCACTAACATATAGTATCAGTACAGGTATTACCTTTGGATTTATTTCATATGCAGTTATAGAGATTTTATCAGGAAAGGTAAAAACAGTAAGACCTACTATGTGGGTAATTGTTGCACTATCTACAGTAGAATTATTATCTAAATAAATTTAATAGATGGCAGTTTTAAAGGGAGAGTCCTTTAAAACTGCCTTTTTTATTACCTAGAAAAGTATAGCTGCAAAGGTGTCACTAAAATACTATCAGCGAGCAGCATTATCAATACTTCTACTCGATAAAGGGGATCACCAAAGTATCTAGAAATTTGCGATGTAAATTAAGAACTTTGGGCTAGTAGTATACTTAGTAAACAGAGAATTTTGTGATAAAATTTATCGATAAATTAAAGGTTATAATTTTTTTATTATGACTGATTGGATACAGCATCATGTTGCTTTTTTATTCTAAAAAAAAACGTTTTTTATGTGGTATAATTATGTTAGGGAATAGAGAAGGGGGAATGATTATGAAAAAAACTATGTTTGTATTCGATTTTGACGGAACCATAGCAGACTCTTTACATATGGGAATAGATCTATACAACAACCATATAGCTAAAAAACTAAAATGTAAGAAGATAGAAAAAGATGAAATAGAAGATTTAAAGGGAAAACATATCTATAAATTATTAAAAGATCATGATATTACTCTGATTAAATTTCCGATTCTTCTGTACAAATTAAAAAAATTGATGTCCCAGAAAATGGAGGAGATTCCTCTTATAGATGGAATGAAGGAAGCCTTGATATCACTCAATAAAATGGGATATAAAATAGGAGTACTGACTTCTAACAACAAAAAAAATGTGGATGCTTTTTTGAACCACTATGAGTTAAGGAATTTATTTGAATTTATCTATTCTGAAAAAAATGTATTTGGAAAGGATAAAGCTATAAATAAGATGATGAATATAGAAAAATTAGACAGAATCATATATGTAGGAGATGAAACGCGGGATATAGAGGCATGTAAAAAAGTAGAAGTGCCTATTATCTCTGTAGGATGGGGATTTAATACATCTGCTAACTTAAAAAAGCATGATCCGGATTACTTTATAGAAGAGCCAAAGGAACTTCTTGAGATAGCTAAGACTTTGGTGTAGAATAAAAAAAGATGACTTTTGTTGAATACACAAGTCATCTTTTTTTATCTATTGATTTTTATTATTCCTAAAAGAGTTAACTTTATTTATTGAATTTTTTTTCTCTTCGGTGAATGGTATTGAATTTTTCTACCCACCTGCGACCGGTTAACTCTATCTTATAATTAACTATTTTATCACTATAAGAATCATTTTCCATACGATGGCTGATAGCCAGTGTATAGATTTTAAAATTTAAAGTATCTCTTTTTGTATTTAAATATACTAAAAAAGGATTATCTATTTTAGAGAGACCATCTGTAATCATTAAAATATCAGCCAAAGAATAATTATTTTTTTCAATTAAACCTATAGCTTTTTTCAATGGAGAAGTATAGTCTGTCCCGCCTGAAAACCCTTGTTGTAAAAATTTTATTAAAACAGAAAAATTAGTTTTTTTAGTGATCTCCATCTCTATTAATTCATCGGTACTGCTAAATATTATAAGGTAGAGTTTTCTTTTCTCCTTCTTGCATATGTTATATAGCTTGATGATGACTCCCTTACTGATTTCCTCTGGGATACCCTCCATACTGCTGGAAGTATCGACACAGGCTATAATAGGACCCTTCTCATCCTTTAAATTTAACTTTCCAACTCTTTCATCTTTGTCATTTTCTCCAGAGAGTTGATATTGAATTAGTTTTTTTTCCAATAATTTAGAATAAAAGAGATTTTTTAGGTTTTTATTTTTTAAATTAACTAATTCAGAGGGCAAAATTCTCGAAAGATCATATCCCTGGTTGATACCTAAGAGTTCTTTAGGAGAATCATTTTTATTTTCAAGATATATGGGGTTGTCTTTATTTATTCCGTGATATTTTGTTATGTGGTTATGATTTGAACTTCTTCCTAATTGATCGATTAAAGCAGTCAGTTCTGGTTTGTTTTTTAGAGACTGACTTATTTCCAGAAATTTATTTAGATCTCTTTGAGACAACTTTCCCTTTCCTAAATCCCATCCTAATCCAGGGATTAGATTGGGATCATTGAAAAGCTCTTTTGCAATTTTTAGCTGGTGAAAGTAATCATAAAAATAATCTTCCATTGTTTTTTGAAGTTTTGCCCAATGTGCCTTATATTTCTCTATCTCTTTTAGAGTAAGGTCCAATTTAGAACGACTCTCTATATTATCTGTAGAATTTTTATAAGATTGAAGAATACTTTTTAATAGGTCAAGTTCATTTTCACTGAGTTTTTTTTGAGATTTTATTAGATCGCTCTCCTGGTGTTTATAGAGATTTTTTTTTCTTTTTAACTGTCTGAGTTTAGTCTGGAGTTTGTCTATTCCAAATTTTTTAATTGGGATATTTTTCATAGCAAGATTTTCAGCATCTTTTTTTATGTCTTTTAAAGGAATTATCCCATTCCAATTTTCTCTCAATTTCAAGAAAAAATCTCCTACAACTTTAGAAGTAAGAGCAGAATTATTTTGGGTGAATTCCTTAAATGGCAGGAGTATTTCCATACTATCCTCCAAAGAAGAAGAAGTTATTACTTTTTTGTATGTTCTCTCCTCATAGTATAAAAACTCCCAAATATTTTTAGCAATTTTTTCCCTTATCTCTTTTGTTTCTGGATAATTTATCCAAATCAACTCCATAAATAAAAAATCTTTTAAGACTTTGGTAGTGAATATATTCATAGATTATCCCCTAGTAGAGCAATGATTTTGTTGAAGAGGATAGAATATTTTTCTACCAAATTTTGGGTGACGTTTATAAATTTATCTAGTTTTTTTAATAGTTCAGTTTTTTCAGAGCAGCAGATCCAAATATTATCTTCATTTTGAAGGAGTGCCAATTTTGTTTTACTTAGGTTTTTCAGATAATTCTGAAGAGATGTTAATTCTGTTTCTAAATTAGATTTTATATTTTTAAAATCAACTAAGTTATCGACCTTTACTGTATCTTTTTTTTCTAAAAATTCCTCAAAATCATCGATAATAACAGGTGGAAGATCTCCATTAACGGAAAGGGGACTCCATCCTTCTAAAGTTCTTTCAGAGGAAGAAGTAACCTTAGTTGATGAAGATTCATAGTACCAGATCTTCTTTTCGTCTTTTAACTTATACCCGGTTTCTATAAATCCTAAGTTCCATTCACTCTGAGAAAATGAAGCAGTGATGTATTCCCTATGCCCCTTAAAAAATAAGAAGTTACCTTTGGAATCCTGCAGGTGGATCTCTCCATTGGTAGCAGTGACTTTATTTTTATCTATATCATAGTAGAGAAGTTCATTATTGCTGCTTCTTTCTTGAATTTTAAATTTTTCATCGAAGATCTCTTCCCACCTTTTATAGATTTTATTGGAAAGATTGATTCTTTCAGAATCTATACCTAGTATTTCCCCCTCTAAAATATCTACTATGGAAGAAAAATTTTCAAAATTATTCCAAAGAGTATGCTTTAAAAGGAGAAGATCGATAACCTCTACCTTGTCTTTTCCCGAAGTATAGGCTGCTGTTTTTAATAATTTACCTAATTTCATTAATTTTCTATCTGAAATATTTTCTGGAAAGAGAGAATCTGTCGGAAGGAGTTCAATCTTATTTTTAATTTTTAAAATTTTAGGTAGGATCTCAGGAGAAAAAACTATATTATTACTTTTTTTTGTGATTTCCTCAAACTCCATAGTCGAAAACTTTAATTTTTTATCTATTCCTTCATAGACAGAGTGATTTAAGAAAAGTAAACTAGGGTCTTTTACATAGTCTATCTGAACCTTAGTTAAAAACCTGTCATAGAGGGCATAGAGTTCCGATTCTTTGGTAGGAAGCTCATTAGAGGCTCCTATGATGCTTCTTGTGCTTGCTTTTTCTCTAATAGAGCCATTATGGTAGACCCCTTCATTGATAATCGTCAGAAGAGAATTTAGGATGGAAGAATTAGCTTTAAAGATTTCGTCCAAAAATCCTATTTTAGATGTAGGAAGATATCCTATGGTATTTCTCTTGAATATATCATTTTCTAATTCCTTTAAAGAGATAGGGCCAAATATTTCTTCCGGAGTGGTAAATTTAGTCAATAAATATTCAAAATATTCATTTTCTGAGAATATATCTGAAATTCTTCTGGCAACTTCTGATTTAGCGGTTCCAGGAGGACCTATAATAACCATATTCTCTCCTGTCATTAGAGTTAACAGGCAAGTTTTGATAACTTCTTCCCTCTCAATTAACCCTTTATTTAATTCATTTAGTAAGTTTTTTATTTTGTTTTTCATGTCGCACCTCTATTCTTTACTTTGTTTGTAAAGTATTGTACTACAAACGACTCTGTTTGTAAACTTTATAAAGATGAAATGATTTCAAAGAAATGAAAAAACAGGAGAAAATCTCCTGTTTTTTAGTAATTATTTTTAATGTCTATAATATATCAAATTGAGATATTATAATTTTATTCCCTTATATGTTGTATGTAAGAGAACATGAGCTTTATGCCCGTTAGGCTCTCCTAAGAATTCCTCATATAGTTTAGTTATTGTTGGGTTCTTATGGGAAGATCTATGTTCCTTACCATTATCTATAGTGTATAGTGCATCCATTCTTTTTTGTTTTGTTTCTTTAGTTTTTTCTATTGGCTGACCACCGCCACCGATACATCCTCCGGTACACCCCATTATTTCAACGAATGTATAGTCAGATTTTCCTTCTCTGATCTCTTCCATTACTTTTTTAGCATTTCCTAGCCCATGAACAACTGCCACCTTTACTTCGTTGCCATTTATATTTACAGTCGCTTCTTTTATTCCCTGCATACCTCTTACTTCTTCAAATTCTAATTTTTCTAATTCTTGTTTAGTAAGTATTTCATATACACTTCTAAGAGCAGCTTCCATTACTCCTCCACTGGCTCCAAATATTGCCCCTGCTCCTGATGCTATTCCAAATGGAGCATCAAATGCTTCTTCTTCAACATTTGCAAAATCTATTCCCTGAGATTTTATTAGTCTACCTAATTCTCTAGTTGTTAATACAGCATCTACATCTGGGAATCCGTATGAATTCATCTCTTCTCTGTTAGCCTCAAATTTCTTTGCTGTACATGGCATTATTGATACTGTAAATATCTTAGATGGGTGAATACCTAATTTTTCTGCATAATAAGTCTTAGAAATTGCCCCGAACATTTGTTGGGGAGATTTACATGTAGATAAGTGTCCTAATAGGTCTTCTCCATGTCCTTCTACATAGTTTATCCAACCAGGACTGCATGATGTAATCATAGGTAGTTTCCCGCCATTTGTGATTCTGTCGATCAATTCATAACCTTCCTCAATGATAGTCAGGTCTGCCGAAAAATTGGTATCGAAAACCCTTTCAAACCCTATTCTTTTAAGACTTGATACTATCTGTCCCTCTGTTATACTTCCAGGTTCTAAATTAAATAGTTCTCCTACACTGACCCTTACTGCAGGCGCTATCTGAACTATTACATGTAATGCTTCATCATCTATAGCAGTCAATACTTTATCTATACTAGACTTTTCATAGATTGCTCCAACTGGACAGACCTTTATACATTGACCACAGAATACACATTCTGTTTCATGTAATTTTCTATCGAATCTAGGTATAAATTCATATTCTGCCCCTCTGTTAGTTGCAGCTAAAACATCTACATTTTGCACTTCTCTACAGACATCGGCACATCTTCCACATTTTATACATTTAGAATAATCTCTTACGATAGAACAGTTAAAGTCATCTATTTCATGAGCTTCTACTATATTTTCATCTAAACTGTTGTTTGAAATATTAAATCTCTCACATAGATCCTGTAATTCACAGTTACCATTTCTATCACATTTTAGACAGTCTTGATTATGATTTGCTAATATTAACTCTAAAACACCTTTTTGAGTATCTCTTACAAATTTTGTATTTGTCTTTATCTTCATTCCCTCTGATACTTTTGTAGAACAAGCTGCTACCAATTTACCCCAGTCATTTTCAACTAAACATATTCTACAATTTCCTTTTACAGTTTGATCTGGATGGTGACATAGGCTAGGTATTTTGATATGTATTTTCTTTGCTGCTTCTATTATTGTTGTACCCTTCGGTACTTGAACTTCTTTATTATCTATAATAAGGTTTACCACTTATTAGACCCCCTTGGTTTATAATTAACTTAATGTAAATTTATAATGCCTTCATTTCATCTATCGAACTACAAAGTTCCGGTGAAAAATATTTTATGGCTGTAAGCATTGCAGTAGCTGCTGTTTGTCCCAACCCACAGAAAGATGCATCTGTCATTATCCTGGAGATTTTTTCTATATTTTTTAGATCTTTAGTTGTTGCAGTTCCTTTAGACATTTTATCTATTAATTTTTTCATCTGTCTTTTTCCCTCTCTACATGGAGTACATTTTCCACAAGATTCATGGAAGAAGAAGTAACTAACTGATTCTAAAAATTTAATAACACTTTTAGTCTCATCGGCTACTAAAATAGCTCCTGATCCAATCCCAAATCCTTTGGCTTCTAAATCTTCATAGGTATATCTTGTATCCAGGTATTGTTTAGGCATTAATGGTCCTGATACTCCACCTAGTTGTAAGAATTTAATGTCTTTATCTCCTACAATTCCTCCACCGATATCGTATATTATCTCTCTTAGACTCATTCCAAAAGGAATCTCATATGATCCAGGTTTCTTTACATTTCCGCAAAGACTGATCATCTTAGTTCCTATACTTTTTTCTGTTCCATATTTTGCATAATTAGAAGCTCCCATCTTTAAAACGGTAGCAACTATTGCTAATGTTTCAACGTTGTTAGATTGAGTTGGTTTTCCCATATATCCCACAACACCTATTCTTGGTGGTTTCATTCTAGGTCTACCAGCTTTACCCTCCATAGACTCTATTAAAGCTGATCCTTCACCACATACATATGCACCGGCACCTGAAAATACTTTTATGGAGAAATCAAATCCTGTACCTAAGATATTTTTTCCTAAATATCCATTTTCTTCTGCTAATTTTATAGCTTTTCTTATCTTGTCATGTAAGAATTCATATTCTTCCCTTATATAGATAAACCCTTCACGAGCTCCAAATGTATATCCGGAGATAGTCAGTCCTTCGATTACCTTATATGGGTCTCTAACCAATAACTCTCTGTCTTTAAAAGTTGCCGGTTCTCCCTCATCTGCATTACAAAGCACATATTTTACATCAGCGTGATTTTTTCTTCCGCCATTCCACTTTTTACCTGTAGGATATGCTGCTCCTCCCCTTCCACGAAGTCCGGAAATATTAAGTTCATCTATTATGAAATCTTTTCCTTTTTCCAAGGCGTTTTTTAATCCTTGAAATCCGCCATTTTCAATATATTTCTCAATTTGATCCACTTTATATGTATTAAAATTTTCAGTAATTACTTTCTGAATTCTATTCATGGATATCACCTCTTAATTTGCTAACTATACTTTTTATCTTACTTTCTGTTAAGTTTCCATAGACAACTTTATTGACTCTCATAGCTGGTGAAACATCACAGGCACCGAAACAAGGTGTATACTCCAATGTAAACATCTTATCTTGAGATGTTTCCCCTACTTGAATTCCAAGTTCATTTATCAAAGAATTTTCAATAGTTTCCTTATCTGTTATCTCACATACTGTACTGTTGCAAAGTTGTATGAAATATTTACCCTTAGGCTTGTCATTTAATGCAGAAAAGAATGTTATCACTTCATAGATTCTAGTCTTAGAAATTTCCATTTCGGTAGCTACATATTTTGCCATCTCTTCAGAAATATACTTTTCCTCATTAAGTTTTTGTACTTCTTGTAATATAGGTATTAAAGAACTATCTTTATACTCATATTTTTTTAATATTTTGTTTACGTCTTGAATATCTGCTGTCACTTGCTGCCCCCTTGGTTAAACTCTTTATTTGATATCTTGCACAATAAAATAATTTAAGATTAAAATTTAGTCTTTTTTTATTCTGGAAAACACTAAAACGACTCTTTTTGTTTCATAATAGATCGGTAAGAACGAAAATAAGAGTGAATATTAGTCGAATTTTAATATTTCTACTTTCTGTTATATACCATGAAAATAAATTTGTCAACTACGATTATGTTTTATTTGAAAACTTTTTGTCTTATTAGTTGGTATAGGCAGTGATTTTTTTTAAGTTTATTTTTAGAAATAAAAGTCTTTGCATACTTATTATCACAGGGGATTGCAAAATAAAAAAAGCTTTCTGTCATCTGGATAAATCCAGTTGAAAAAAGCTTTTTTTTATAAATTTATTTTTTTAATATATCTTTTAGTTCCATTAAATCAGAGATAACGTAGGTCGGTTCTATCCCTACATTGTTTAAGTTCATTGTTGGGTTAAACCAGCATGTATCTATGCCAAAATTTATTCCACCCTGGATGTCAGATGTCAGGCTGTCTCCAACGATTAATACCTTATTTTTATCGGTATAGTTAATATTATTTAAAGCATGTTGAAATATTTCCGGATTTGGCTTGGATATACCAATCTCTTCAGAAACTACTATATCCTCAAAATATTCGGCAATGATAGATTTTTTTATCCTATTATCCTGGACTGCACTAAGACCATTTGTAATGATAGTGAGTCTGTAGTTTTTAGTTAAGTTTTTAACAAGCTCCTCACTCTCCTCATATAAAAAAGATGCCTGTGACAGGTATTTCATAAATAATTTTGCAAAGTCAACTTCATTAAATTGAATATTTAATTTTTTTGATAACCGTTTAAATCTTTCTGTTTTTAATTTTTTCTGTGTGATAAGTCCATCCTCAAGCTCCTTCCAGATGGCTGTATTTATTTCCTTATATATTTTAAAGTGGTAATTCTCCTCGTATTCTATGCCAAAATCAATGATAGTACTTTCAAAAGCTTTCTTTTCGGATTTTTTAAAGTCAAATAAAGTTTCGTCTGCATCAAATATTATAATTTCATATTTTATGATAATCACCCCATATAGTTATTTTTATAAATTATAACATAATAAGGATTGAAAAGAAAAATTAAGATTTCTAAGCCGGTAACTAAAGTTACATATATATATAGTAGAAGATTGTGTAATTTATAACAACATTGGAATGTCGAAGGAAAAGTCTGACCGATTGCATCTAGTTACAATGTCTAAAATTTGTTTTGTATAGGAGTGTTCTTTACGGAGTAAAAATAAAACTTAAGACCCTTCATTAATTATCATTGGTTTTTATAATTTAATAAAAAAGCCAAATTTAAATATTTATTGTCATACTGCTATCTAAATCTCTAAAGATGTTATATAATCTAAATTAAATTATTTTATTTTTTAAAAATAAGGCTATATATTATATCAAAATAATATTTTTACTTTTCTGAAATAGAGAATAAAAAGCTATAAAGGAGATGGGAGGAAATTTAAGATGGAAGAGAAGGGTTATGGGTTTGCATTTTTAGCGGGGATAACTTGGGGAACTATTGGGATCATATCATATTATTTGGGACAAACAGGAGTCGGCCCCTTTGAAATAACATTTTTAAGATTATTTTCTGCATTTCTTCCCATGTTTATTTTTTATATGGTCAGAGATAAAGAAAAATTAAAGATAAAAAAAGAAAGTATTAAACATGCTCTTTTAATTGGAATAATAAGTCAGGGCATAATGGGGATAGGAATGTATCAGTGCATTGTGAGGACCTCTGTAACTGTTGGTGTAATAATGTCATGTACAGGTCCGCTTTTTACAGCTCTCCTATCCAGGATATTTTTTAATGAGAAAATAACTTTATTTAAAGGGATATCCTTAACTCTGGGATTTTATGGAGCATTTTTAATTGTCACAGGGGGAGATATATCAGTTTTAAATACAAATGGATTTGGCCTTCTTATGGGGGCAATCTCGGGGTTGTCCTATGGTTTTTTTCCTATATTAAGTAAAAGAATCCCTAAAGGTTCCAACTCTTTAGGAATTCTCATATATAGTTTCTTGATTGGGGCTGTTTTTGTAGTCCCTATGTTGGATATAAAAATTTTAATAAAAGCATTAAGCTTTGAAATGATAGGCTTTTCTCTCATGTTAGGTATTATTTCCACTATTTTAGCTTATGTTTTTTATACTAAAGCACTCCAATTTATCAGCCCTACAAAGGCAGCTATTGTATCTTTAGTAGAACTTCCTACTGCTGCTGTTATAGGTCATTTTTTCTTAAAAGAGTACCTTTATCCTATAAATATTCTGGGAATATTTATTTTATTGACAGGGGTAATAATTTCTAAAATAAAATTTCCTGCAAGAAAAAACATTAAAAGGAAAAGTTTTTTTCATACCCTGATGATCATATTTCTATAATATACAATTTAATTTGTATAAATTTAAACCCTATATTTGCTGTAGAATCATTAATTTAAATTTTTAAGAAGAAATTTTATCTTTTTTGAGAACTTTAAAAGTTAAAATTTCTTCAACAACACTTACCATCACTGTATCCCCTTCTGCCACATCTCCCTGTAGGATCAGTTTAGCCAAGTTGGTTTCTACTTCTCTTTGGAGGAATCGTTTGACAGGCCGGGCTCCAAATGTCAGATCATACGATTTTTCTATAATATAATCCACAGCCTCTCCTTTAAATCTCAGCTGAATATATTTATCTTTGAGTCTTTCATTGATCTCTTTTATCAATAACTTTATTATATTTCTTACACTGTCTTTATCTAGTGCTTTAAACACTATGATATCATCGATCCTATTTATAAACTCAGGTTTAAAGCCTGCCTTCAATCTGTCGGTTACAATTTTTTTAGTTTCTGTTCCTACCTGAGGATCTTTGACTATATATTCACTTCCTAAATTACTTGTCATTATAATAAGGGTATTTTTAAAATTAACAACCTTTCCCTTACTGTCGGTGAGACGACCGTCGTCTAACAGCTGGAGGAGGATATTAAATACATCTGGATGCGCTTTTTCTATCTCATCCAACAATATCACAGAATACGGCTTTCTTCTGACTGCTTCTGTGAGCTGTCCCCCCTCCTCATACCCCACATAACCCGGAGGAGCTCCTATAAGCCTGGTTACAGAAAACTTATCCATATATTCACTCATATCTATTCTGACTATATTACGCTCATCATCAAATAGATTTAAAGCCAGAGTTTTGGCCAAATAGGTTTTTCCCACACCTGTAGGACCTAAAAATATAAATGACCCCAGAGGTCTGTTAGGGTCATTGAGCCCTGCTCTGGCTCTGATAATAGATTCGGAAACACTTTTTATAGCTTCTGACTGTCCAATTACCCTTGATTTAATACTGTCTTCTAAATGAAGGATCTTTTCTTTTTCCCCCTCCATCAATTTTTTTACCGGAATACCAGTCCAAAAGCTTAAAGTTTCTGCTATTTCATCTCTATCCAAGACCTCTTTGACCATCCTGCTGCTTGTTTTTTTACTGGCCTCCATCTTTTCTTCTTCTGCTTTTAAATCTTTCTCCAACTGAGGCAGTTCTCCATACTGTAATTCAGCCAGCTTCTGTAAATCGGCTTCCCTGTTGGCTTTATCTATCTCCAGTTTTGCCGCTTCTATCTGCTCTTTTATTTGCTGCACCTTGGTTACATCATTTTTTTCTAAATTCCACTGAGCTTGAAGGACCGATTTTTTGTCATTTAATTCAGCCAGTTCCCTCTGAAGATTATTTAGTCGTTCCTGACTGCCTTTGTCTTTTTCTTTTTTTAGTGCTTCCTTTTCTATCTCATACTGCATAGCTTTTCTGGTGAGTTCATCTAATTCTACAGGCATAGAATTCATCTCTGTTTTTATTTTACTGGCGGCCTCATCGATTAGATCGATTGCTTTATCTGGTAGATTTCTATCTGTGATATATCTGTCACTAAGTATTACAGCCGATACAATGGCACTGTCGCTTATTCGAATTCCGTGATATACCTCGTATTTTTCCTTCAATCCCCGAAGTATAGATATACTGTCTTCTATTGTCGGTTCATTAACCAGGATCGTCTGAAACCTTCTTTCCAGTGCACTGTCTTTTTCTATATATTTTCTATACTCATCTATGGTAGTGGCACCTATTACATTTATTTCCCCCCTGGCCAGCATGGGTTTTAATAGGTTCCCCGCATCCATGGCTCCCTCTGTTTTTCCGGCTCCCACAATGGTATGGATCTCATCTATAAAGAGTATAATGTTCCCCTCACTGGCGTCTAGTTCTTTAACCACAGCTTTCAATCTCTCTTCAAATTCACCTCTAAATTTTGCTCCGGCTATTAGTGCTCCCATATCCAGGGAAAACACAGTTTTTTCCTTTAAGTTATCGGGGACATCTCCCTTTACGATTCGCTGTGCCAGACCTTCTACCAGAGCTGTTTTTCCAACACCGGGATCTCCAATAAGCATTGGATTATTTTTAGTCCTTCTAGACAAAATCTGTATGGATCTTCTTATCTCAACATCTCTTCCTATTATAGGATCTATCCTGCCTTTTCTGACTTCTTCACATAGGTCACTGCCATATTTGTTGAGAACGTCATAGATACCTTCAGGGTTTTGACTATTTACTTTTTGATTTCCCCTGACTTCTTTAAGGGTTTCTTTAAAATTTTCAATGTCTATCCCCTCTTCTTTTAGTATTTTATTTTTAATCAACGCCATAAACAGATGCTCAACACTTATATAACTGTCTCCCATATCTTCTGCTATTTTTTCTGCTTTGTTGAGGTTAGCAGTCAGATCTCTATCCATATAGATATTACCTGGGTTGACTGTATCTACAGTGGGGAAATGATTGAGGTTTTCCTCGACCTTGTTTATTAATGCTGAGTTATTTTTCCCCATCTTTTCCAATAACTTTGGTATAAGTCCATTCATCTGGCTGATTAGAGCCAAGATCAGATGCTCATTTTTTATATTGGTATGTTTATACTTCAATGCAAATTCATGGGCTGCTGACAGTGCTTCTAGACTTTTTTGTGTAAATTTTTCTGAATTCATGTTCTGACCTCCGTAAACTTTAAAACATCTTATTAATTTTATTTCTAAAAAAAACCTCCAATTTTTTTGTACTCTCATTGAAGTAAAAATCCTTTTCTTTTTTACCTTTTTTAGATTTTAAAAGGGGTGTGAAAAGGTGGAAACCTCTTTCATGTATAGGTATAGATGAGGTAAAAAATTGATGTTAGTATAAAACAAGTTTAACGATAGATAAAAATAGATGAAAAAAAGTATAAGTATAAGAAAAATAAAAATGACGTAGAAATTAATCTACGTCAAAATATTTAAGAATATGTGTTTTTTAAATTATTTTAGTTTTATTTAGAAAGCTGAATGAGAAGCTCACCTGATTCTACTATTTTACCCTTTTCTATGAAAATTTCTTCTACAATTCCCCCTGTTTTTGCGGTGATGGTTGTTTCCATCTTCATAGCTTCCATAATAACTAATTTTTGATTCTCCTCTACCTTATCCCCTTTGTTAACAAGTACCTCTATGATAGCCCCAGGGATACTAGCCCCTATTTGCAATTCGTTGTCAAGATCTACCATTTTTGTAATTTCAGTGGACATAGAAGAAGCTGACTGAGTTTTATCCTTGATCCTTGTTTCCCTTCTGTTACCATTTACTTCAAATGTTACAGTTCTATAACCTTCGTTGTCAAGTTTAGATATCTGTAGGAGTGTTACAACCATTATTTTACCCTCTTTAAGGCTGATTTCACAAGTTTCTCCCTCTGCAAGACCATGGAAGTATATATCGCTTCCTAGTTTGCTGAAATCACCATGTTCTTTTATGTATTTTAAGTAATCTTCAAATACAGTTGGATAGAGAGCATAGCTCAGTGCATCCTGCATAGTGGGTTCTATTTTATGTTTTGTTTTTAGATATTCTTTGATTGCATTAAAATCTTCAGAAGGTAAAAGTTCACCTGGTCTGCATGTTATGGGTTCTTCACCTTTAAGAACTATTTTTTGAAGACCTTTAGGGAAACCGCCTTCTGGCTGTCCCATCATACCTTTGAAGTATGCAAATACTGAATCAGGGAAAGCAAGATCTTTTCCTTTTTCAATAATATTTTCAGGAGTAAGGTTATTTTGAACCATAAATATAGCAAGGTCACTTACCATTTTTGATGATGGAGTTACTTTTACTATGTCACCTAGGAGCAGATTAACGTTCTTAAACATCTTCTTGATCTCACCGAATCTATGTCCAAGACCAAAACTTTCGATTTGAGGTTTTAGATTTGAGTATTGTCCTCCAGGGATCTCATATTTATAAATCTCTGTAGAACCGGATTTCAATCCAGACTCAAATTGGGCATATACAGGTCTCACTACATTCCAATAATTAGAGATCTGTTGAACATCATCCAGATTTATTTTTGTATCTCTTTCGGTATTTTCTAGAGCTGCAACTACAGAGTTTAGAGAAGGCTGACTTGTCAGTCCAGACATAGCGTCAAAAGCGGTGTCTATGATATCTACCCCTGCTTCGGCTGCCATTAGGACAGTTGCTACTCCATTTCCTGTAGTATCATGTGTGTGCAGATGGATAGGAATAGATATATTTTCTTTAAGTGCTTTTATAAGCTTTTCTGCTGCATATGGTTTTAATAGAGCTGACATATCTTTGATCCCAAGGATATGTGCTCCCATAGCTTCTATCTCTTTTGCTTTTTTTATATAGTAGTCAAGGGTATACTTAGTTTTGGATTTATCCAGGATGTCTCCTGTATAACAGATACATACTTCAGCAATTTTACCATTTTTAATAACTTCTCTGACGGGAACTTCCATCCCTTTAATCCAGTTTAAAGAATCAAATATTCTGAAAAGGTCGATACCACTGTCAGAAGCTTCTTTTATGAACTCTTCAACTACGTTGTCAGGATAGTTTTTGTATCCCACTGCGTTGGATCCTCTTATAAGCATTTGAAGAAGTACATTTGGGACTCTTTTTCTTATTTCTTTTAATCTTTCCCAAGGAGATTCCTTTAAAAATCTGTATGAAACATCAAAAGTAGCTCCTCCCCACATCCCCAGAGAGAAAAGGTCTTTTCCAAGTATAGATGTATCCCTTGCTATTTTTAGCAGGTCAGTTGTTCTTACACGGGTAGCCATTAACGATTGATGAGCATCCCTCATTGTTGTATCTGTAAGAAGCAGTTTGTTTTGGTTTTTAATCCACTCAACTACACCTTTTGGACCTTTTTCTTCAAGTATTTGTTTTGTGCCAGAAAGTTTTTCAGGTTTAGGAGCGTTAGGGATATGTGGTACGTCGAACTCTGTTTTAACACCATGGGTTTCATTTACAACTTTTTCAGCTATAAACTTAAGGAAATTTCCTTCATTGTCTCTTTTTACAGAGATATCGAAAAGTTCCGGGTGTTCAGGTATAAATCCTGTTGTGAAGTCCCCCCTTGCAAAGTTAGGGTGATTCAATACATTTACTAAGAAAGCGATATTTGTTTTTACACCGGTAATTTTAGACTCTTTTATAGAACGAAGAGCTTTTCTGATGGCATCTTTAAATGAATTTCCATGAGATATGACCTTAACAAGTAAACTGTCGTAATAAGGACTTATAACGGCACCAGCATATCCATTTCCACCGTCAAGACGGATACCTATTCCAGATCCAGTTCTGTAAATGTCTATTTTACCTGTGTCAGGTGCAAAATTATTTACAGGATCTTCAGTGGTTACCCTGCACTGGATAGAGTATCCTCTAGTTTGAATAGCATCTTGAGAAGGGATTCCTACCTCTTCTGAAGTTAATGGATATCCTTCAGCAATAAGTATTTGGCTTTGAACTAAGTCGATACCAGTAACCATCTCAGTGATTGTATGCTCAACCTGGATTCTGGGATTCATCTCGATGAAATAATGGTTTCCGTGTTTATCAACTAAGAATTCCAAAGTACCAGCGTTTACGTAACCGACTTCTCTTGCGATTTTTAGTGCATCGTTGCATATTTCCTGCCTTTTTTCTTCGGCTAATGTAAGTGCAGGAGTTATCTCAATAACTTTTTGGTGTCTTCTTTGTATAGAACAATCTCTTTCAAAAAGGTGGAATATATTCCCGTGTTTGTCCCCGAGAATTTGAACCTCAATATGTTTAGGCTGTTCAACATATTTCTCTATAAACATATCATCTATACCAAAAGCTTTTTTAGATTCACTTTTGGCACTTCTGTAAGAAGAGATAAGCTCTGATTCCTCCCTTACTATACGCATTCCACGTCCGCCTCCACCGGCGGCAGCTTTTAGCATTATAGGGTATCCACAAGTTTCTGCAAATTCAATTGCTTCATCTTCGGAACCTACAGGTTTATCTACACCAGGAATAGTAGGAACTCCAGCTCTTGCAGAAACTATTTTTGATTGTATTTTATCTCCTAAACTTTTCATCATTTCAGCAGTTGGTCCTATAAATTCTATCCCTGCTACAGTACATTTCCTTGCAAATTCAGGATTTTCAGAGAGGAAACCGTATCCAGGATGGATTGCGTCTACCCCTTTTTTTAGAGCAAGTTTAATTATTTCATCCATATCAAGGTATGCCTCGATAGGTCCCTTACCTTTACCTATTTGATAAGATTCATCTGCTTTTGTTCTGAAAAGAGATGTTTTATCTTCTTCAGAATAGATAGCAACAGTTCTTATTCCCAGTTCTTTACATGCTCTTATAACTCTTATTGCAATTTCACCACGGTTTGCAATTAAGACTCTTTTAAATCTTCTACTCATTCCAACCTCCATCTATAATAAAACTTTTATTATTGTCTAGGAAATTATAAATTAATATATAACCTAAATTTTATCAAATCTTTAAATTAATGTTTATCTAGATGCAACGTCACGTTGCTTTTTTATCTCTTTTATCGTTCTATCTATATCTGTTTTCGTTATTTTCCCAAGACATCCTATTCGAAGGAGTTTTCCGGAATATTTCCCTTGTCCCCCTGCGATGCTGACTCCATTTTTATCAATTATTCCCCTAAATTCATCCATATCTTCAATTTCTTTATGGGTCACTGCAACCAAGGTATTTCCTCTGGCATTTTCATCTTTTACAAAATATTCAAACCCCAGCTTTATAAGTTCTTCTCCTAGATATTTTCGAAGTTTTGTATGCTTTAATTGGATGGAATCTAAGCCCTCCTCCAAGAGCATATCACAGGCACATTTAAGACCAACCACCAATGAAATGGCAGGTGTATAAGGGTTTTGTTGTTTCTCTTTTAAAAATTTGATATATTTTTTTAGATCAAAATAAAATTTAGGTAAGTTTGATATTTCCATAGCTTTTTTTGCTTTCTCACTAAGAGCTACAAATGCCAGACCTGGAGGGAGTAAAAAACCTTTTTGACTTCCGGCAATGACGCAGTCAAGGGACCAATCGTCAAATTCCAGTGGGTTTACAACCATACCGCTGACAGAATCTACAACTAAAAGGATATCTGTATCCTTTGTAAGAGCTCCGATACTCTGAATATCGTTTAAAACCCCGGTAGAAGTTTCACTGTGGGTAATGAAGATTCCCTTTAGATTGGGATTACTAAGGATTATCTCCTTGACATCCTTTAGATCATAGGTAGAACCCCATTCATATTTTAAGTCAATAACGTCAAGGTCGTAAGTAGTTGCAATCTCTACAAATCGCTGTCCAAAATTTCCTGTATTTATTACCAGCACTTTTTCTTTCTTTGAAAATAAATTTACAACAGCAGCTTCCATAACTCCGGTACCTGAACAGGTTAAAGTAAGAACTTCCTGTTTGGTTTTAAAAAATTGTTTCAGATCTTCACTGACATCGTTAAATAGTTTTTTATAGTCTGCCATCCTGTGGTGGATGACATCTTCAGCCATTTTTTTTCTGATCTCTTCAGGAACATTGGTAGGTCCTGGTGTCATTAAAAGTTTTTTCAATATGATCTCCTCCAAAATAAAATATATAATAAATGATGTTCACTTATAGTTCAATTAAATTCATTCTTATTATACTAAAAAAAAAATGGTAAGAAAAATATCTAAATAGTCTAATATTTAGACGAAAAAAATATAAATTATAGAAAAATTATAAATTATAGAGCTCTTCTACAGATTCTTTTAAAATCTTTAATCCTTTTTTTATCTCCTCTATTTCTACGTCGGCAAAACAAAGTCTTACCCACCCATCGCTTTTTTCATCCAGTTTAAATATAGATCCAGGGAGGATTCCTACTTTTTTTTGCAGAGCTTTCAAAAAAAGAGCTTCACTGGAGACTTTATCCAGTTTTACCCAGAAATACAAGCCTCCCTGGGGAACTGCAAATAATTTAAGATGCTCAATTTTCTTGAGTAGATCGTAGGCTACTTCGAATTTTTTCTTATAGATAGATCTTAATTTTTTAGTATGTATCTCCCATGAATCTGAGCTCAGGTAGTGTTCAAAAGCTCTCTGAATCAAACCAGGAGTCGATATATCTGTATGAAATTTAGTAAATGAGATATATTTTAATTTATCCTTGGGAGCGATGAGAAATCCTAATCTGAGACCTGGCATAAATATTCTGGAATAACTTTTGATGTATATTACCCTTTCATCTATATCCATAGATTTTAGTGAAAAAGGTTTATCTTTATAGTAAAGATCTGAGCTGGAGTCATCTTCAATTATATAAAAATCATGTTTTTCTGCTAATTCTAAAATTTTTAATTTCTTTTTTTTAGAGTAGGAGATCCCAGTGGGGTTATGAAAATTTGTCATGAGATATAGATATGATATTTTTTCTTTAGCCAGTATTTTTTTTAGACTCTTTAGGTCTATACCATCTTCTAATAGTGGGACATCTATAACCTTGGCTCCTCCTCTTTTAAAGGATGTAATAGCTCCGGAATAACTGGGATTTTCAATGATTACATTGTCTCCCAAGTGAATTAAAGACTTGGTTATGAGATCGATTCCCTGCTGGGCTCCAGAGATTATTTGAATATCTTCAGGATGGGTCATTATTTTTTCACCTTCTAAATGTTTCGAGATAATATTCCTTAATCCTGCATAACCCTTTGGATCTTCGTAGGCAAATATTTTTTCCTGATCTCTGTCTATTACAAAATTTATGCAATTTTTAAACTTTGTAATGGGGAAATAATTCCCGTTGGGATTACTATTGGCGAAGTTAATCTCCCCCTCTACATCTAATTTACCATATTTAAAGGTTTCCATAAGGATCTCTTCCTCTAAGATGTTTTTTTTTATATTGAGGTTGTTTACATAGACCCCGCTCCCCCTTTTTTTATAAACATATCGGTCTTTTTCCAGGGTATCATAGGCTTTTACAATGGTTATATTGTTGACTCCTAATTTTTTAGCCAAATTTCGAATAGATGGGAGTTTTTCGTGTTCTGCATATTTATTTTCGATAATATCATGTTTGATTGTTTCGTATATCTGAAGGTACAGTGTCTGCTGATTATCTAAATTCATCTTATCTCCTCCTTAATTGTATCGGTACACTTTTTATAGTTATGATTGAATATATTATATATGAGGCGTATGATAGTGTCAAAGAAAAAACATTATAAAGGGGGATAAAGTATGAGATATGAATTGAATAAAAATTTAGCACAGATGTTAAAGGGCGGAGTTATAATGGATGTAACCAATGCCGAGGAAGCAATAATAGCTGAGCAGGCAGGAGCTTGTGCGGTAATGGCCCTTGAGAGAGTTCCGGCGGACATCAGAAAGGATGGAGGAGTAGCTAGAGCCTCAGATCCTGATATGATCAAAAAAATTCAAGCTGCTGTATCTATACCTGTTATGGCCAAGGTAAGAATTGGTCACTTTGTAGAAGCACAGATCTTAGAAGCGTTAGAAGTTGACTATATCGATGAGAGTGAAGTGCTGACACCTGCTGATCCTGCACTTCATATAAATAAATCAAACTACAGTGTGCCATTTGTTTGTGGAGCCAAAAATCTTGGAGAAGCTCTCAGGAGAATCAGTGAAGGGGCATCAATGATCAGGACTAAAGGTGAGCCTGGAACGGGAGATGTTATAGAAGCTGTAAGACATATGAGGATGATGAATAACGAGATAAGCAGAGTTCAGGGACTTTCAAAAGATGAACTTTACAACGCAGCCAAGGAACTGGGGGCTCCCATAGATCTGGTGGAATATATCCATGAAAACGGTAAACTTCCAGTTGTAAACTTTGCTGCTGGTGGTGTAGCTACACCTGCCGATGCAGCTATGATGATGCAGTTAGGTTGTGACGGAGTATTTGTAGGATCGGGGATATTCAAATCTGGTGATCCGAGAAAGAGAGCTGCTGCTGTAGTTAAGGCTGTAACTCATTATAATGATCCTAAAATTTTAGCTGAAATTTCTACCAATCTTGGAGAAGCCATGGTGGGGATAAATGTTTACTCTATAGATACCAATGAATTAATGGCTCACAGGGGATATTAAGGTGAAGTGTATAGGTGTTTTAGCACTCCAAGGTGCTTTTCGTGAACATATAGATATTATAAAAACTCTTGGCTATAAAGGGGTTGAAGTTAGAAAAATTGAAGATTTAAACTCTGTAGATGCTCTTATTCTTCCTGGTGGGGAGAGTACCGCCATGGGTAAACTTTTGGTAGATTTTAACCTGAAAGAAATTTTGATTCAAAAGATCAGAGGGGGACTTCCTGTTTGGGGAACCTGTGCCGGGATGATCTTATTGGCTAAAGAGATAGCTGATGATAAGGTAATCCATCTGCCCCTTATGGATATTGTGGTGAGGAGAAATGGTTATGGTAGACAGCTGGGAAGTTTTAAGATAGACGGTATTTTTAAGGGGATAGAGAATAAAATTCCCATGGTCTTCATACGGGCACCCTATATAGAGAGTGTGGGAAAAAATGTAGAAATACTAGGGAAAGTAGATGGAAGGATAGTGGCTGCAAGAGAAAATAATTTGCTGGTAACATCTTTTCACCCTGAATTGACAGATAATTTAGAGATGCATAGATATTTTATAGATATGCTAGGTAGATAGTAAAAAAGGAAAAGAGCTTTCTTAATTGAAAGTTCTTTTCCTTTTTATAAAATTTATTACTTTGTTTCTGGTTCTTCAGGTTTATCTGAAGATTCAGAACTGCTCTCTGTAGAAGTTTCAGTAATAGTACCTGTGTCATCACTGGTAACTACAGATACATCTTCGCTTGTTACGTTGTCAGATTTACTGACAGTAACAGAAGTAGCTATAACGGAGAGGTTGTCTTCGTTACGTTCTTCTAATCTTTCGCTAGAAGAAACTTCTTCTTTCTTTTTAGCAGCAGTATACTTATTATCTATATATCTTATCCAAGCTGGAATAAATTTTGGATCATAAGGTTTAGATGTTTTTAATTTTGTCTCTTGGATTCTTTCTAGTTCATCCTTATAGTTAGTATAAGTTTCAGTAAAAATTGGATCAGTAATATCTTTTACCGGATATTTTTTTAAATCTGGAAAATTTCTGTCTAAAGTCTCATTCCAAAAATCAACTCTGTCTTTTTCAAGTGCCAAGAAGAAATCTATATCTCCTTCGAACCTGATCTCTCTGATCCTGTCTCCTATTTCCAACTTTCTAATAACACCTAGATCAGCATCGGAGATAACTTCTCCAAATACTGTATGTTTCTGATTTAACCAGTCAGCTGCGTACATTGTCATGAAAAATTGAGAACCACCAGTATTAGGACCTGCATTTGCCATAGCCAACATACCTGTCTGGTAGAAATCCAACCACTCTACAAATTCATCTTCAATCTGATAACCGGGGCCACCTAAACCTGTTTCTAAAGGGTCTCCTCCCTGAGCCATAAAGTTATCTACAACTCTATGGAATTTTAGGTCATCATAAAAACCTCTTTTAGCTAGGTTTATAAAGTTTGCTACTGTAACAGGAGCAGCTTCTGGATAAAGATAGAAGTTGATATCCCCTTGAGTAGTAACTATTGTTGCTTTGATATTATTGATTTTTGCGACTTCTCCGGCTCTCATGGCTCTTCTGATAGATGAGCACCCTCCTAAAACTAGAAGTAGGAGGAGTGCAGAGATAAGTGATATTTTTTTCATGTGTATACCTCCGAATTTTAGAATTATTTTAAGTTAGGGAAATCTTTAGCTAACTCTTTATTTAATTCAGCTAAAAGTTCCTTGTTTGCTTCTAAAAATGCATCTACATCTCCAGTGATCTCAATAGTTTCTATGATATCATTTTGAGCTACTTTGTTAACTACATCTTGATCTTCAGAAGATACAACTTCTCCGAAGATAGTATGCTTATGGTTTAACCAAGAAGTTTCTGTATGAGTGATGAAAAATTGAGAACCATTTGTATTTGGACCAGAGTTAGCCATAGCTAAGATTCCAGGCTTATCGAATACTAATTCTCTTACGAATTCGTCTTTGAAGTTATATCCAGGACCACCCATTCCTGTACCTTGTGGGCATCCACCTTGAATCATAAAGTCAGCGATAACTCTATGGAATTTTAAGTTGTTGTAGTACCCTTTCTTAGATAAGTTTACGAAGTTAAGTACTGTAAATGGTGTTTCATTTGGAAATAATTTTATATTGATATCTCCCTTATTAGTTTTGATCTTTGCAATTAAATTTGTGTTTGACACGATTGTTGCCTCCTTTTGTATTGTAGTTGAATTTTTTACGTTGTTTGCTCTTCTTTTCATTACAAAAAATATGATGATTAAGATAACTATCACATTTATTGCTATTCTAGTTCCTGTATTCATATCGAAATATACCTCCATTTTAACATAGTAATTTGACTTGTGCAATATCTAGTGAAAACTAGATTAATCCATCTTTTTACTGTGAATATTAGTAATTTTATTTATTTTTCATTTGAGCACTGAAAACTTTTTTAAGTTCTTCCTGAGGGATAGTACCGTAGATATCATAGGTCCATTTTTTTATCAGAGAGTCCTTTAACCCGTCCAATGCTGATTTACACTGGATGGTTTTCTTTTCCAGAGTACTCCACTTACTTCTAACAACAACTAGTTGATCTAAGATCTTCATCTGATCATCCTCTTGGATGGCGTCCCTTAACTCTGCTTCTAGTTTTCCTTCATTGTCTAAGATGGTATCGGCTTGTGTTAATAATTTTTCCATCTTTGATTCTAATTCTTTGATTTGATATTTAAATAATTTTTCAACAGCTTCCGCACCGGATTTCCCCTTTAATTTTTCCCTTTTTTCCATCTCGTCTAAGATATAGTCAATATTTATATTGTGAACCTTCATAATATCATTGACAATACCCATTAAAGATTCTATTTTTTTGTCATCTAGATCATCTAGATTTTCTGAGATATCATTGGAAAATTCAAGATATAATTTTTCATATTTAGGAATAAACTCCAATTTAACTTTCTGCATCCCATCATAGTCATCTAAATTTTGATAGTTTTGGTAGTCTTTGTCCATCTTCATCAAAACTTTTAATATCACCTCACTGGCAAATTTTTTAAATTCTTTAACTTTTTCTAATTTCATATTTAAATTGTCCTCCTATTTTTTTATTTTATCGATTATTAGCTTTTAGCTATACTCCTTGCGGCTAAGATCCCTGTTGATATTGCAGCCTGGATATTATATCCTCCGGTATCACCGTCAATATCCATGATCTCACCTGCAAAATAAAGTCCTTTAACCAGTTTGGATTCCATAGTTTTAGGGTTGATCTCCTTTAAGTTGATTCCGCCGTTAGTAGCCATTCCTATATCGATACCACCTAATTTAGTTATCTCATATTGATAATCGGTGAGAAGCTTTCCGAGATCATCTCTCATCTTTTTAGTTAAGCTGGAGATCTTTATACATTCACATATTTCAGCTTCAAAAAGCATATTTTTAATAAATCTTTCAGGCAAATTATAAGTGTTTAAAAAAGTTTTAGTTAAATTTTTGCCATGAGCATTGGTATATTCGATGAAATCTTCCTTGAATTCTTCTGCAGTCATATCTATAAAATTAAATGAAATCTGATTTCCTTTTTTCATATATCTCGAGTTATCTAAAATTCCCGGGCCGCTAAGATTTTTATGGGTAAATAGTATATCTCCCTTGGAAGAATTTATTTTTTTATCCCTGTCAAAGACACTGATCGATATATCTTTAAAAGAGATCCCTGCTAATTCAGTGAAGGGATAATTCCTTATGTATACCGGTGTAAGACATGGTTTTGGTTCTACTATTTTATGGCCTAAAGTTTTGGCGAACCTGTATCCCTGACCATCGCTCCCTGTTTGAGGGAATGTGATTCCACCAGTAGAAAGTAAAATATTTTTAGAGTTGAATTCTCCTAAACTGGTATTTAAATTAAAGTTATTATCGTGTGTTATAGATAATACCTCACACTCTTCTATTATATCAACACTGTATTTTTTACACAGGGTATAGAGGAGCTCTACAACGTCTACAGATCGTTTAGTTATAGGGAATATTTTACCGTCTTCCCTGGGAACTAGTTCCAACCCATTATCTTTAAAGAAACTTTGCAGATCTTGGGGAGAATATTTATAGATTGCTGTTCGCAAAAATTTACCGTGGTCTCCGTATTTAGTTAAAAAATCTTTGACCTCTCCAGTATGGGTTATATTGCATTGACCTGAACCGGCGACCAATATTTTTTTTCCCATCCTATTTTTTTTTTCTAAAATTGCAGTTTTTACCCCGAAGCTTCCTGCATATATTGCAGAAAATATACCGGCGGGTCCTCCACCTACAACTATATATTCATATGTTTTCATAAAGTACTTCCTTTTTATAATTATATTTAGATTATATAGTATATCACAATAGATAAATAAATTTATAATTAATCTTTAAAAATATTTATAAAAAAATGTTGACACTTTATTTAAAATAGGTTATTATTATTTTGTAATAAATACAAATTTGAAATTAAAATAAATTGAAAATATAAGGAGTGAAGTGAAATGGCTAAAATGAGATGTACAGTATGTGGGGAAATATTAGATGCAAATGTTGAAGTCTGTCCAGTATGTAAGGCTGGAAAGGATAAATTCGTAGCTTATGATGAGAATGCAACTGAAGAGTGGGCAACTGAACATAAGTTAGGAGAAGGATTAGCTTGTGGAGATGCAGAGATCATTGAAGGATTAAAAGCTAACTTTGCTGGAGAGTGTACAGAAGTTGGAATGTATTTAGCAATGTCAAGAGTAGCAGATAGAGAAGGGTACCCGGAAGTAGCAGAAGCATACAAAAGAATTGCATTTGAAGAAGCAGAACATGCAGCTAAATTTGCTGAGTTATTAGGAGAAGTAGTAACTAACTCAACAGAAGAAAACTTAAGATTAAGAGTAGCAGCAGAATATGGAGCTACATCTGGTAAATTTGAAATTGCAAAAAGAGCTAAGAAATTAGGATTAGATGCAATTCATGATACAGTACATGAGATGGCTAAAGATGAAGCTAGACATGGAAAAGCTTTCAAAGGTTTATTAGAGAGACATTTTGAAGGAAAATAATTAAACCCATAAAATAATTTTTAAATATAAAAAAACGACTATATTATTCCTTTTGGAATTTAGTCGTTTTTTTATTTTTTTATGTTGATCATATATAAGGTAAGTTTTGTATGGAAAAAAAGTTGTGTTTTGTTCGAAAAATGTTTATAGAGACCTTCATTTTTAACCGTATTTCCTGGTTTTTTTGATGTTTTTTTTGAAAAAAATAAAAGAAAAACAAAAAAACTCTTGACGTAGAATAATAAGTGCGGTATACTTCTTCTTGTCCGCGAGGGAAACCGAACGAGACAGAGAAGGACATTGAAAGTTGAATAGAGAAAGAAAGTGTAAATTAAAAACTCAATTGTCGTTTGAAATTTTGTTTTCAAACAATCGATTAAGGTGTACAGTGGAATGAACCACTATAAAAATAATTATCTTTTAATAGATAGCTAAACTTCATTTATGAAGTTAGGATATAAATTTGAATGTAGAGTTTGATCCTGGCTCAGGATGAACGCTGACAGAATGCTTAACACATGCAAGTCGACTGGAATTCTTCTTCGGAAGATAGTACGGTGGCGGACGGGTGAGTAACGCGTAAAGAATTTGCCCTTCAGACCGGGACAACTAATCGAAAGGTTAGCTAATACCGGATATTATGAGATCTTGGCATCAAGAACTTATGAAAGCTATATGCGCTGGAGGAGAACTTTGCGTTCCATTAGGTAGTTGGTAGGGTAATGGCCTACCAAGCCGACGATGGATAGCCGGCCTGAGAGGGTGAACGGCCACAAGGGGACTGAGACACGGCCCTTACTCCTACGGGAGGCAGCAGTGGGGAATATTGGACAATGGACCAAAAGTCTGATCCAGCAATTCTGTGTGCACGATGAAGGTCTTCGGATTGTAAAGTGCTTTCAGGTGGGAAGAAGAAAGTGACGGTACCACCAGAAGAAGCGACGGCTAAATACGTGCCAGCAGCCGCGGTAATACGTATGTCGCAAGCGTTATCCGGAATTATTGGGCGTAAAGCGAGTCTAGGCGGCTTGTTAAGTCAGATGTGAAAATGCGGGGCTCAACTCCGTATTGCGTTTGAAACTGGCAGGCTAGAGTACTGGAGAGGTGGGCGGAACTACAAGTGTAGAGGTGAAATTCGTAGATATTTGTAGGAATGCCGATAGTGAAGACAGCTCACTGGACAGATACTGACGCTAAAGCTCGAAAGCGTGGGGAGCGAACAGGATTAGATACCCTGGTAGTCCACGCCGTAAACGATGTTCACTGGGTGTAGGGGGTCGAACCTCTGTGCCGAAGCTAACGCGATAAGTGAACCGCCTGGGGAGTACGCACGCAAGTGTGAAACTCAAAGGAATTGACGGGGACCCGCACAAGCGGTGGAGCATGTGGTTTAATTCGACGCAACGCGAGGAACCTTACCAGCACTTGACATACAACGAACTCGTCAGAGATGACTTGGTGCCGCTTCGGTGGAACGTTGATACAGGTGGTGCATGGCTGTCGTCAGCTCGTGTCGTGAGATGTTGGGTTAAGTCCCGCAACGAGCGCAACCCCTATCGTATGTTACCATCATTAAGTTGGGGACTCATGCGAGACTGCCTGCGACGAGCAGGAGGAAGGTGGGGATGACGTCAAGTCATCATGCCCCTTATGTGCTGGGCTACACACGTGCTACAATGGTTGGTACAGAGAGCAGCAATACCGCGAGGTGGAGCAAATCTCAGAAAGCCAATCTTAGTTCGGATCGCAGTCTGCAACTCGACTGCGTGAAGTTGGAATCGCTAGTAATCGCGAATCAGCAATGTCGCGGTGAATACGTTCTCGGGTCTTGTACACACCGCCCGTCACACCACGAGAGTTGGTTGCACCTAAAGTAGCAGGCCTAACCTTTATGGAGGGATGTTCCTAAGGTGTGATTAGCGATTGGGGTGAAGTCGTAACAAGGTATCCGTACCGGAAGGTGCGGATGGATCACCTCCTTTCTAAGGAGCACTTTATGAGATCAGTTAACTGATCTATATAAAGAATATTTACATACTTCTTTCTCTATATGACTTTTATATTCCTTATATACGCCTATAGCTCAGCTGGTTAGAGCGCACGCCTGATAAGCGTGAGGTCGGTGGTTCGAGTCCACTTAGGCGTACCATTTTGGGGATATAGCTCAGTTGGGAGAGCGCCGCACTTGCACTGCGGAGGTCAGCGGTTCGACCCCGCTTATCTCCACCAAAACAATTTGGACATTGAAAACTATATAATAATGAAATAATAAATTAACAATTTTATTAGATCTTCAGTTACACGAGAGTGTAACAATAATTAACGAAGAGTTAGAAATAACTGAACGATAATTAGATTTCAAAAATTCTAAAAACAAATTAAGCAAAAAATATTAAAATTCTATTTTAATAATAGGTTAAGAAATTAAGGGCGCACGGAGAATGCCTTGGTAGTAAGAGCCGATGAAGGACGTGATAAGCTGCGATAAGCTAAGACAAGCTGCAATTGAGCGTAATAGTCTTAGATTTCCGAATGGGTAAACCTACTAGTTTGAAGAACTAGTGTGGAAACGGGAACCGGATGAACTGAAACATCTAAGTAATCCGAGGAAGAGAAAGTAAAAACGATTCCCTAAGTAGCGGCGAGCGAACGGGGAAGAGCCCAAACCGAACAAGTGTGATAGCATGCAGGCGTTGCTTGTTGGGGGTAGTGGGATACAGAGCGGCAGAACTGCAAGGTATGCGCTTGACTAACAAAGGTACTAGAATGAACTGGAAAGTTCAACCGTAGAAGGTGATAGTCCTGTATAGGGAACTTATGTTAGCAAGTCACTGTAATCCCAAGTAGCACGGGACACGAGAAACCCTGTGTGAATCAGCGAGGACCATATCTCGTAAGGCTAAATACTCTTACTAACCGATAGTGAATAGTACCGTGAGGGAAAGGTGAAAAGAACCCCGGGAGGGGAGTGAAATAGAACCTGAAACCGTGTGCTTACAAGCGGTCAGAGCAGAGCCTTCGGGCGTGTGATGGCGTGCCTTTTGGAGAATGATCCTGCGAGTTACGATCAATGGCGAGGTTAAGTATAACGGAGCCGAAGGGAAACCGAGTCTGAATAGGGCGAATTAGTCGTTGGTTGTAGACGCGAAACCTGGTGATCTATGCCTGTCCAAGATGAAGCTGTGGTAAGACACAGTGGAGGTCTGAACCCACCGTCGTTGAAAAGCCGGGGGATGAGGTAGGTATAGGGGTGAAAAGCCAATCGAACCAGGAGATAGCTCGTTCTCTCCGAAATGCATTTAGGTGCAGCCTTGATTGTTTAAATATGGGGGTAGAGCACTGAATGGTCTAGCGGGCATATTGCTTAGCGAAATCAATCAAACTCCGAATACCATATTTCAAGAGATCAGGAGTGAGACTATGGGTACTAAGATCCATGGTCAAAAGGGAAACAGCCCAGACCACCAACTAAGGTCCCAAATTATATCTAAGTGGGAAAGGAGGTGGAGATTCTGAAACAACCAGGATGTTGGCTTAGAAGCAGCCATACATTTAAAGAGTGCGTAATAGCTCACTGGTCGAGAGTCTCTGCGCCGACAATGTAACGGGGCTAAGATATAAACCGAAGTTGTGGAGTATACACTATGTGTAGACTGGTAGGAGAGCGTTCCGTAGGCCGTTGAAGGATAAGGGGTAACCCAATCTGGAGGTATCGGAAGTGAGAATGCAGGAATGAGTAGCGAGAAAGAGGGTGAGAATCCCTCTCGCCGGAAAACCAAGGTTTCCAGAGTAAAGCTTGTCTTCTCTGGGTAAGCCGGGACCTAAGCCGAGGCTAGATTGCGTAGGCGAATGGAAAGCAGTTTAATATTACTGCGCCACTGTAATTTGTTTGAGAGATGGAGGGACGCAGAAGGGTATGTGCGCAGACTGTTGGATATGTCTGTGTAAGCATGTAGGATGGAACCGCAGGAAAATCCACGGTTTTAGATCTGAGGTGTGATGCGGAGTGTTTGTAATGAACACGAAGGTACAAATCCCACGCTGCCGAGAAAAGCTTCTATTGAGAATTATAGTGCCCGTACCGTAAACCGACACAGGTGGTTAGGATGAGAAATCTAAGGCGTACAGGCTAACTCTCGCTAAGGAACTCTGCAAAATGGCCCCGTAACTTCGGAGAAGGGGTGCCATTAAAGGTGATAAATACACGCGATTTTGAGCTTTTGATGGCCGCAGTGAAGAGATTCGAGCAACTGTTTAGCAAAAACACAGGTCTATGCTAAGCTGAAAGGCGATGTATATGGGCTGACACCTGCCCAGTGCCGGAAGGTTAAGAGGAGGGTTTAGCGACTCAAATTGAAGCCCCGGTGAACGGCGGCCGTAACTATAACGGTCCTAAGGTAGCGAAATTCCTTGTCGGGTAAGTTCCGACCTGCACGAATGGTGTAATGACTCGAATGCTGTCTTGGCGGGAGGCCTGGTGAAATTGTACTACCGGTGAAGATACCGGTTACCTACAGTAGGACGGAAAGACCCCGTGGAGCTTTACTATAGCTTGGTATTGGGTTGAGATGTTATGTGTATAGGATAGTTGGGAGACTGTGATTATATGGCGCTAGCTGTATATGAGTCGCTGGTGGAATACCAACCATATAACATTTTGATTCTAATCTGTGATGTGTAATCATGGAGACAGTGCTAGGTGGGTAGTTTGACTGGGGCGGTCGCCTCCGAAAGAGTAACGGAGGCGTTCAAAGGTTCCCTCAGGTTGGATGGAAATCAACCGAAGAGTGCAATGGCATAAGGGAGCTTGACTGTGAGATAGACACATCGAGCAGGTGCGAAAGCAGGACATAGTGATCCGGTGGTTCCGAATGGAAGGGCCATCGCTCAACGGATAAAAGCTACCCCGGGGATAACAGGCTGATTTTGCCCGAGAGTCCATATCGACGGCAAAGTTTGGCACCTCGATGTCGGCTCATCGCATCCTGGGGCTGGAGAAGGTCCCAAGGGTTGGGCTGTTCGCCCATTAAAGCGGTACGTGAGCTGGGTTCAGAACGTCGTGAGACAGTTCGGTCCCTATCCACTGTAGGCGTAAGAATATTGATGAGATCTGTCCTTAGTACGAGAGGACCGGGATGGACAAACCTCTAATGTACCAGTTGTCATGCCAATGGCATAGCTGGGTAGTCACGTTTGGAATGGATAACCGCTGAAAGCATCTAAGCGGGAAGCCAACTCAGAGATAAGTATTCTATCATTGATAAGTCACCTTCGAGACTAGGAGGTTGATAGGTTGGGGGTGTAAGGGCTGTGAAGTCTTTAGCTGACCAATACTAATATGACGAACACTTTACCTAAAGAAAATGATTTTTAGAAAGTTAATTTATGAAACATTATTATATAGTTTTGAATGTTTAATAACAATTAAATATTTATAGTTCAGTGGCTCAATTGGTAGAGTAACGGTCTCCAAAACCGTGGGTTTAGGGTTCGAGTCCCTACTGGACTGCCATAAGAAATTTTATCCGGATATTTTATTCGGATTTTTTTTATTTACAAAATAAAAAAAAGATATTCCCTACACTAGGCAGAGATATCTTTTTTATGGTTACATATTTTACACGGAACATATCCCTCTTTTTTAGCTATGTCTAAAGGGATTTCAGACATAGTATCGTTATAATATCGACATTTTCTGGTGTGGTATTTTTTTGAATGAGGTGATACAAATACATGGTCTATCTTGTTATTTTTTAGGTCATTTTGGATCTTTTCTTTTAAAACTTCCTTATTTTTCATTGCAAGTTCATCTTTTTCATTAATTGTTTCATGAGAATCTTTTGTTTTAGATCCTTTGAGTAAAAAAATAATAATAACAACTCCGATCAATATGTAAAATCCAATCATAATCTATCACACTCCTTAATTATAAAAATGTATTATTCTATTACAAGTATGCTATATTATTTAAGGAAAACCAAATTTTTTTTATGAAGACGACGACTATTTATTGCTTTTTAAAAAATCTTATGGTATAGTATCCTCAAATAGAACAATTATAATTCCTCAACATAGGAGGAAGTGGGGGAATGAAATGAGGTATAAGACGAGGTTATTAAAAATAAAAAAAGAAATTAATCAATAGTCCTAAGTCCGCATTGGAATAAGTGTGTACTTAGGATTTTTATTTTAAGGAGGCAGAATGAAAACAGATATTCAAATTGCTCAGGAAGCGAAGATACTCCACATTAAAGAGGTAGCAGCGAAGATAAATCTATCGGAAGATGACTACGATCAATATGGAAAACATAAAGCAAAATTAAATTTAGAGATATTGAAAAAAAACAGTGATAAAAAAGACGGTAAATTGATCTTGGTAACAGCAATTACCCCTACACCAGCAGGAGAAGGAAAATCTACAGTTACTGTAGGTCTGACTCAGGCTATGAACAAGTTAGGAAAAAAATCTGTAGCAGCATTGAGGGAACCATCTCTTGGTCCTGTCTTTGGAATGAAAGGGGGAGCCACTGGTGGTGGACATTCTCAGGTAATTCCAATGGAAGATATAAATCTACACTTTACAGGAGATCTTCATGCAATAGGAGTGGCACATAACCTTATCTCAGCATGTATAGATAACCACATAAAACATGGAAATAAACTGGATCTAGATGTGACTAAGATAGCTTTTAAAAGGGTTATGGATATGAACGACAGATCTCTAAGAAATATAGTGATTGGAATGGGGGGGATTGCCAATGGGATCCCTAGAGAAAATTCATTTCAAATAACTGTAGCTTCAGAGATAATGGCTATCCTTTGTTTATCAGAATCTATAATGGATCTGAAAAACAGAATCAGTGAGATAGTATTTGGATTTAACAGAGCAGGAAAACCACTAAAAGTAAGTGATCTAAAGATAGAGGGTGCTATAACAGCTCTTCTAAAGGAAGCAATCAAACCAAACTTAGTTCAAACATTGGAAAATACCCCGGTAATAATCCATGGTGGTCCATTTGCCAATATAGCTCATGGGTGTAACTCATTATTAGCTACTAAAATGGCTCTTAAATTATCTGATTATGCAATAACAGAAGCTGGATTTGCAGCAGATTTAGGAGCAGAAAAATTCTTAGATATTAAATGTAGAAAAGGTGGATTGAAACCTAATGCTGTAGTTATTGTAGCCACAGTAAAAGCTCTTAAGTTACATGGCGGAGCGAATCCTAAAGAATTAAAAGAAGAAAATTTAGAAGCTTTAACTAAAGGAATAGAAAATTTAGATAAGCATATAGAAAATATGAAAAGTTTTGGATTGCCAGTTGTGGTAGCGATAAATAAATTTGTTACAGACAGTGAAGCTGAATTAAACTTCATTAAAACTCACTGTGAAACACTAGGTGTACCGGTAGCTCTATGTGATGTATGGGCTAATGGTGGAGATGGTGGAATAGAACTAGCTAAACTAGTGATAGATGAAGTTGAAAATAAGGAAAATAATTTTAAATATCTTTATGAAACAGAAGAGTCTATTGTGGAAAAGATAGAAAAAATAGTAAAAAATATCTATGGTGGAGATGGAGTAATATTTACACCTAAAGCTAAAAAGATGATAAAAACATTAAATGAATATGGATACGACAAATTACCGATCTGTATGTCGAAAACTCAAAAGTCTATCTCAGATGATCCTAAATTGATGGGAAGACCAAGTGGGTTTACAGTTACAATAAATGAATTGAGATTATCAGCAGGAGCAGGATTTATAGTAGCAATGGCCGGAAGTATCTTAGATATGCCAGGATTACCAAAAATACCTTCGGCAGAATTGATCGATATAGATGAAGATGGAGTAATCTCAGGATTGTTCTAAAAAAATTAAATAAACTTATATATACCCATAATATGGTTGGGAGTCTCTACGGTTTACCTTAAATAAACCGCTATAAGTAAATGAAAGTACTTGGATAGATCCGGGGGCTATTTTTACTTATTAAAAATAGTTCCTGGATTTTTGTTATTAGTAAGAAAATTATATTTATTCATAAAAATTAGGAGGAGTCATGAATCACCGTGTCTATGTAGAAAAAAAAGAAAAATTTGCTGTAGAAGCTAAAAAATTAAAGGCGGAATTAAAGGAAAATTTAAATTTAGCTCATTTGGAGGAGGTCAGAATAATAAATATATATGATCTTTTCAATGTAAAAAAAGATGAAATATCTACAATAAAAGAAGTGGTGCTTTCAGAAACTGTAGTAGATTTTACCTACGATACTTTAGACTTAGAGGATAGAAATTATTTAGCTGTAGAATTTTTACCTGGTCAATTTGATCAGAGGGCAGACTCAGCCATCCAATGTATAAATTTAATTTGTGAAGAGAGTCAGGATATATCGGTGAAAACAGGAAAACTAATTATCTTTTCTGGAGACCTCTCACCTGAAGATATGAAAAAAATAAAAAAATATTATATAAATGAAGTTGAGATGAGGGAAAAAGATTTGTCTAACATGGTAGAAGATGAGATAACTCCTCCAGAGAAAGTGGAAATCTATAGTGATTTTAACTCTTATAGCGAGGTTGAATTAGAAAATTTTAGAAAATCTTCTGGCTTAGCTATGACTACAGCCGACATAGTACATATTCAAAAATATTTTAAAGATGAAGAGAAGAGGAACCCCAGCGAAACTGAGATAAAAGTATTGGATACTTATTGGTCAGATCACTGCAGACATACTACCTTTGAGACGATATTAGAAAAAATCACCTTACCTAAAGGTAGATTTAAAGAAAGTTTACAATCAACATTTAATGAATACTTGGAAAGCAGAAGAGATGCCCATGGATCAAGGATAGAGAAAAAACCGATGACTCTTATGGATATGGCTACCATATCAGCAAGAGAGATGAGAAAAAATGGTCTTTTAGATGATTTGGAAGTATCGGAAGAAATAAATGCCTGCTCTGTATACATAGATGTGGATATAGAAAAAGATGGGAAAAAGAAAATAGAAAAATGGCTATTGATGTTTAAAAACGAAACTCACAATCATCCTACTGAGATTGAACCATTTGGAGGAGCTTCTACTTGTATAGGGGGAGCAATAAGAGATCCATTATCTGGAAGATCATATATATATCAGGCTATCAGGGTGACAGGGTCGGCGAATCCATTGGAAAAATTAGAGGATACTCTACCTGGGAAACTATCTCAGAGAAAGATAACAACTGGTGCAGCTCATGGTTATTCATCTTATGGTAATCAGATCGGTGTAGCGACATCCCATGTGGCAGAGATATATCATCAGGGATATAAAGCTAAAAGGATGGAAGTAGGAGCAGTAGTAGCGGCTACCCCGGCAAGTAATGTACGTCGTGAAACTCCAAATGCCGGGGATAAGATAATCTTATTGGGAGGAAAAACTGGTAGAGATGGATGTGGAGGAGCTACTGGTTCATCTAAAGAACATGATATAAACTCTATAACTACCTGCTCTGCTGAGGTTCAAAAAGGGAATGCCCCAGAAGAGAGAAAGATCCAGAAATTATTCAGAAATCCAGAAGTAACTAAATTGATTAAAAAATGTAATGATTTTGGTGCCGGGGGAGTATCGGTAGCAATTGGAGAACTAGCAGACGGATTAATAATAAATTTAGATAAAGTACCGGTAAAATATAAGGGATTAAATGGTACAGAATTGGCTATTTCTGAATCGCAGGAAAGAATGGCAGTGGTAGTAGAGGATAGGGATGTAGAAAGATTCTTGGAACTATCTGACATTGAAAACTTAGAGGCAGTAGAGGTAGCAGTAGTTACAGAGGAAAGAAGATTGATAATTAATTGGAAAGGAAAATCTATAGTAGATCTCAGCCGTGATTTCTTGGATACCAATGGTGTCACTGGATATATGGATATAGAGGTAGAAACACCTGATTCAGAAAGTCCGATGGAAACTCCTAACACAAAAGGCTTAACACTGGAAGAAAAAGTTATGAATAGGATAAGTTCACTCAATGTAAGTTCTCAAAAGGGACTTATGGAGATGTTTGATTCAACGATTGGAGCAGGAACGGTACTTATGCCATTTGGTGGAAAATACCAGCTTACTCCTACAGAGGGATCGGTTCACAAGATACCGCTGCTGGAGGGAACCACAGATACAGCATCTGCTATAACCTGGGGATATAATCCATTGATTACTAAATGGTCACCGTATCATGGTGGAGCTTATGCAGTGGTAGAATCACTGGCTAAGATAGTCGCTATGGGAGGAGATTACAGAGGTGTAAGACTATCATTCCAAGAGTACTTTGAAAAATTAGGGTCTAATCCTAAAAAATGGGGTAAACCATTCGCTGCATTACTGGGAACACAATACATAATGAAGAATTTCAATATCCCTGCTATCGGTGGGAAGGACAGTATGAGTGGAAGTTTTAACGATATAGATGTACCGCCTACATTGATCTCATTTGGAGTAACTAAGGTTTTGGCTTCTAATGTGACTTCACCAGAGTTAAAAAATAGCGGGAATAATCTATACCTGATAAAACACAATATGAATGAAGATCTTATGCCTAATCTGGAGGAGTTAAAAACTAACTTTGAATATATCCATGAAAATATAAAAAATAAGAAGATTATATCAGCAATGACCATAAAAGCTGGAGGAGTAATTGAAGCTATCTCTAAGATGAGTTTTGGAAATATGGTAGGAGCCAAGATCACAATGAAAGAAGATGAGTTGTTTAAAATGGGATATGGATCGATCCTGGTTGAAACTCCTCATATCTTAGAAGATGATAATACACTCTTAGTAGGGGAAACAATCCCGTCTAAGGAACTAATTATAAATGATAAAGCAATTAAATTAGATGAATTATTAAGTAAATGGAAGGGAACTCTAAATGAAATATTCCCTGAAATAGTAGAAGGAACTTCAATTGAAAGTGAAGATCTAAATATTGAAACTTGTGAGAAAAAAGAGGCAGTAAAACCCAATGAAAGGATAGAAAATCCAAGGGTATTTGTACCAGCTTTTCCCGGGACTAACTGTGAATATGATTCTATGAAAGCCTTCGCTAAGGAAGGAGCACTACCATTTACAATGACATTTAGAAACTTAACTATGGATCATATAACAAAATCTATAGATGAGATGACAAGTCATATAGATAACTGTGAAATTCTAATGCTTCCAGGGGGGTTCTCAGCAGGAGATGAACCAGAGGGATCAGCTAAATTTATAGCAACTATCTTAAGAAATGAAAAGATAAAAGGTGCAGTAGAGAGATTATTAGATAGAGATGGATTGATCTTAGGAATATGTAATGGATTCCAAGCACTTGTAAAATCGGGACTCCTGCCTAATGGAGTAATCGGAGACTTGGATAAAAATTCTCCTACTCTGACTTATAACGACATCAACAGACATATATCAAAAATTGTAACAACTAAGGTTGTATCCAATAACTCACCGTGGTTCAGTGATATTGAAGTGGGATCAAAACATCAGATAGCTGTATCCCATGGGGAAGGAAAATTTGTTGTAGGAGAGGAAAAACTAAAAGAATTAATAGAGAATGGCCAGGTAGCCACTCAATATATTGACTTAGATGGAAGCCCGACTAATCATGGAGAATATAACCCCAATGGATCTGTCTATGCAATCGAAGGAATAACCTCTAAAGATGGAAGGATTTTCGGTAAGATGGGACATTCAGAAAGAACAGGAGAAAATTTATATAAAAATATCATTGGAGATAAGGAACAAAATATCTTTAGAAATGGTGTGAATTATTTCAGAAACAGATAATTGTATAGATTTCATGTCTGCCAAAGGTAGATATATATATAATAAAGGCAAGATATTGGTGTAATAAAAAAAATTTTTACATAAAAGGAGAGAGATTATGAAGGTAGCTATTATATTTGGAAGTAAATCAGATACAGATGTTATGAGAGGGGCAGCAAAATGCCTGAGAGAGTTTGGGATTGAATTTGAAGCACATGTATTATCAGCCCATAGAGTTCCAGAGAAATTGGTAGAAACATTAAAAAGATTAGAAGCAGAAGATACACAAGCGATAATTGCAGGGGCAGGATTAGCAGCACACCTGCCGGGAGTGATAGCTTCTAAAACGACACTGCCAGTTGTAGGCGTACCTATCAGAGCAGCATTAGATGGGATGGATGCACTGCTGTCAATTGTACAGATGCCAAAATCTATCCCGGTAGCTACAGTTGGAATCAATAATTCCTATAATGCAGGGATGTTAGTGGTACAGATATTAGCATTGAAATATCCTGAAGTTCAAGAAAAATTAGTAGGATTTAGAGAAAATATGAAGAAAAATTTCATTGCAGATAATGAAAGTGGAGTAGAGCTATAAAAGTTGTCAGTTAATAGTTAGAACTGATAATATAATGATGGAATTAGTAAACGTTGAGACTAGGTTGAATATACAGGATTTGTATAATTTATGAGAAAAAATTGAATTTGAATAAATCGGAGGCAGAAGATGGAAAAGAGAGAATTTATATATGAAGGTAAAGCTAAACAAATATATGCTACAGACAATGAGAACTTGGTAATAATTCATTATAAAGATGATGCTACTGCTGGAAATGGAGAAAAAAAAGGAACAATTTCTAATAAGGGAATGATAAATAATGAGATCACAACTATCTTATTTGAAAATTTAGAAAAAAACGGTATCAGAACTCATTTTCAAGAAAAATTAAATGAGAGAGATCAATTGTGCGAAAAATTGGAAATATTTCCATTAGAAGTAATAGTAAGAAATATAATAGCCGGATCTATGGCTAAGAGGGTAGGAATTGAAGAGGGAACTAAACCTGAAAACACTATCTTTGAAATATGTTATAAAAATGATGAATTTGGTGACCCCCTTATCAATGATCACCATGCAGTAGCTATGGGGTTAGCTACATATGATGAATTAAAGAAGATATACGAGATTACAGGGGAAATTAATACTCTATTACTTAAAGCCTTCGGAGATGAAGGGATAGATTTAGTGGATTTCAAAATTGAATTTGGAAAAAATGCTGCCGGAGAGATAGTTTTAGCCGATGAAATTTCACCGGATACCTGCAGGTTATGGGACAAAGCTACAGGACAAAAACTAGATAAAGACAGATTCAGAAGAGATTTAGGGAGTATAGAGGAAGCATACATCGAGATATTAAAAAGACTAGGAGCAAAATAATGGTTGTATATAATGAATCAGAGAAGATGGAGGAAGAATGTGGAGTATTTGGGATCTATTCTAAGGAAGATAAAAAAGATATAGCGGGACTTATCTACTATGGGTTGTGCTCACTACAGCACAGAGGCCAGGAAAGTGCAGGAATGAGTATATCTAAAGATGAAAAGATAAAAACCTATAAGGGTCAAGGACTGGTTTCAGATGTATTCTCAGAAACAACTTTAAAAGAAACAGTAGGAAATGTAGGGATAGGTCATGTAAGATACTCTACAGCCGGGGGATCATGTGAGGGGAATGCACAACCATTACAAAGACATTCTAAATTAGGAGATATAGCTGTGGCTCACAATGGAAACCTTATTAATCCTATGATAATCAAAGAATTATTGGAAGATGCAGGGGTGGTGTTCCAGACTACTACCGATTCAGAAGTTATTATAAATATGATGGCCAGGAGATCTAAAAATGGATTGAAATCAACATTGGTAGATACTATATCAGCTATAAAGGGATCTTTTGCCCTGGTAATAGCTGTACAAGATAAATTGATTGGAATAAGAGATCCCTATGGGATTAGACCACTATGTATGGGTAAGTTAGAGGATGGAAGTATTGTACTGGCATCTGAATCATGTGCTTTAGACTCTGTAGGAGCAGAATTAATCAGAGACATAAATGCAGGGGAGATAGTAATAATAGATGAAAATGGTGTAGAAGCGATCAACTACAACGAACAATCTCATAAAGCTCCCTGCTCATTTGAACATATTTATTTCGCCAGACCGGATTCTGTGATAGATGGATTGGATGTATATAAAAGCAGATATGAAACAGGGGTAAAACTATGGGAGCAGGGAAAGATCGAAGCAGATATCGTTATAGGGGTTCCAGATTCCGGGTTACCGGCAGCTCAAGGATATGCAATAGCTTCTGGGATACCATTTGTGACTGGGTTAGTAAAAAATAAATATATAGGCAGGACATTTATAAAACCATCTCAGGAACTTCGTGAAAGAGCTGTAAGGGTAAAATTAAATCCAATCAGGTCTATGATAGAGGGAAAAAGAGTTGTAGTAATAGATGATTCATTAGTTCGTGGGACTACAAGTAAAAAATTAATAGAGATGCTGAGGGGGGCGGGAGCTACAGAGGTTCACTTTAGATCTGCCAGCCCGGCAGTGATGCATCCATGTTATTTTGGGGTAGATATAGCGTATAGGAAGGAACTTCTAGCTGCAGAGATGTCTGTAGATGAGATATGTGAATATATCGGTGCAGATAGTTTGGATTTTTTAAAGCTGGATAATCTGACTAATACTTTGGGAAGTAAAAGTTTCTGTATGGGATGTTTTAACGGAATATACCCCATGTCTACAGTAGCGAATATGTAAGAAAACATAATATAAATAATATCAGGAGGCTGTAATGTCAACAATTTCATATAAAGATGCAGGGGTAAATAAGGAAGAGGGATACAAGTCAGTAGGGCTAATGAAGGATCTAGTAAAAAAAACACATAATAAAAGTGTACTTACCGGCTTAGGCAGCTTCGGGGCAATGTATCAATTGGGACAGATGAAAGACCCAATATTGGTATCTGGAACAGATGGCGTAGGAACAAAATTGGAGATAGCATTCAAAACTAAAACTTATGACACTGTAGGAATTGATTGTGTGGCTATGTGTGTAAACGATGTATTGTGTCATGGGGCTAAACCATTATTTTTCTTAGATTATATGGCTTGCGGGAAGTTAGAAGCAGATGTCGCGGCGACACTTGTAAGCGGGATAACAGAAGGATGTCTACAGTCTGATGCAGCACTGGTTGGAGGAGAGACAGCAGAGATGCCTGGATTTTATAAGGATGGAGACTATGATATAGCCGGATTTACAGTGGGAGTAGTTGAAAAAGAAAATCTTATAGATGGTTCAAAGATAGAAGAGGGAGATACAATCATAGCATTGCCTTCATCAGGAGTACACAGTAATGGTTTTTCCCTGGTAAGAAAATTAGTAACTGATTATAATGCAAAATATGGGGATAAGACAATAGGAGAGGAACTGCTTACTCCGACAAGAATATATGTGAAACCTATCTTAGAACTTATTAAAAAGCATAGTGTAAACGGTCTGGCTCATATGACTGGTGGGGGAATAATCGAAAACTTACCTAGAGTAATACCGGCAGGATTAGAAGCTATCGTTGATAAATCAGCAATAAAGATACTCCCTATCTTTAAACACCTAATGTCATTGGGTGTAGATGAATCTGAGATGTGGGGAACATTTAATATGGGAGTAGGATTTATAATAATAGCTAATCCCAATGAAAAAGATGGAATAATCAAAACTTTGGAGGAGTTGGGAGAGGCTCCCTATGAGATAGGAACTATATCTAAAGGAGATAATGGAATATGTTTAAGATAGCAGTTTTGATATCTGGTGGAGGAAGTAATCTGCAATCTATAATTGATACTGTCTCTATATCAAAAGTAAAATACGAAATATCTTGTGTTATAGCAGACAGAGAATGTTATGGTATTGAAAGGGCAAAAAAAAATAATATAGTGACAAAAATATTTGATAGAAAGATATTAAAAAAAGATATCTCTAAAAAGATAGATGAATATTTAGGAGATCGAGTAGATCTAGTTGTTTTAGCAGGGTTTTTATCGATCCTGGATGAAGAATTTATAAATAACAGGAAGGGGAGGATAATAAATATCCACCCTTCTCTCCTGCCTAAATTTGGTGGGCCTGGAATGTTTGGGATGAGAATTCACCGGGCAGTGATAGAAGCCAAAGAATATGAATCTGGCTGTACAGTTCATTATGTAGATGCAGGTATAGATACAGGAGAGATAATAGAGCAAATAAAGGTAAAAGTTGATTTAGGAGACACCGCAGAAATTTTACAAAAGAAAGTATTGGTGGAAGAACATAAATTGTTGCCAAAAGCTATTGAGCAGGTACTATATAATTTCAAATAAAAAGTTGTAAAAACACATAGGAGGGTATACAAGTGAAAAGAGCATTGATATCAGTTTTTGATAAAACAGGGATAGTGGAATTTGCAAATTTTTTAATATCGCAAGGGGTGGAGATAATCTCTACAGGTGGAACCTATAGACATCTAAAGGAAAATAATATAGCTGTATTAGATGTAGCAGAAGTAACACAGGCAGAAGAGATGTTAAATGGAAGGGTAAAAACTTTGCATCCAATTATCCATGGGGGTATCTTGGCTGTTAGAGATAATGAGGAGCATATGAAAACTTTAGAGGAGAGGGAGATAACTACAATAGATATGGTAATAGTTAATTTATATCCATTCTTTAAAGAGGTACAAAATGATATCTCATTTGAAGCCAAGGTAGAATTCATAGATATCGGCGGGCCTACAATGCTCAGATCTGCTGCTAAGTCATTTAAAGATGTAGTGGTAATTTCTAATACTTCTGACTATAATGTAGTAAAGGAAGAGATGGAAGCAGGGAAAGTAACTTTTGAAACTAAGAAGAGACTGGCAGGAAAGGTATTTAACCTGACATCAGCTTACGACGCAGCTATATCTAACTTCTTATTGGAGGGAGAGATGCCGGAATACTTGAGTACATCTTATGTTAAGAAGATGGATCTGAGATATGGTGAAAACCCACATCAAAATTCTGCTTATTATGTATCTACAACTGAAAATGGAGCTATGAAAGACTTTGAACAATTAAATGGAAAGGAATTATCTTTTAATAATATAAGAGATATGGATGTGGCATGGAAGGTAGCCAATGAATTTGAAGTATCTGCATGCTGTGGTCTGAAACATTCAACACCTTGCGGGGTAGGAATTGCAGAAAATGTCTATGATGCATATATGAAGGCCTATGACTGTGACCCCATTTCTATATTTGGAGGGATAGTAGCTTTCAACAAGAAGGTAGATGGTAAAACCGCTGAGGAGTTAAAGAAAATATTCTTAGAAATAGTAATTGCTCCTGACTTTACAGAGGAAGCTTTAATGATACTAAAGACAAAGAAAAATTTAAGAATCATAAAAGCGTACCAAAAACCATGTGATAATATAGAGTATGTAAAGGTAGATGGTGGTATCTTAGTACAGGATAGAGACATCGCATTCTCTGATGATTTTAAAGTGGTAACTGAAAAATCTCCTACAGAATCAGAGATGACAGATTTAGTGTTTGGAATGAAGGTAGTAAAACATGTGAAGTCCAATGCCATAGTAGTAGTAAAAGATGGGATGGCTAAGGGGATAGGAACAGGAGAAACCAATAGAATATGGGCTACAAAACAAGCTATTGAGAGAGCAGGAGATGGTGCGATCTTGGCATCAGATGCCTTTTTCCCATTTAGGGATGTAGTGGATGCCTGTGCAGCAGCAAAGATTGGTGGGATAGCCCAGCCTGGTGGATCAATAAGAGATCAAGAATCTATAGATGCATGTAACGAACACGGGATATCTATGGTACTTACAGGGATAAGACATTTTAAACATTAAGATATTGGATGCAACGTCACGTTGCTTTTTTATAGATGAGATTAAAAATTAAATTTCATAGTCATAGGCTGTAAATAAAGGAGAGAGTATTTAAAAGTTGTATGATAAAAAATTAAAAACTAATATTTAAGATCAGGGGAGTAAATTATGAAAATTTTAATTATAGGTAGTGGCGGTCGTGAACATGCTATTGCATGGAAATTTGCTCAAAACAGTAAGGTGGAAAAAATATATGTAGCACCGGGGAATGCCGGGACTGAACTATTGGACAGATGTGAAAATATAGATCTATCCAATATTGAAGAGATGGTAGAGTTTGCAGCAAAGAATAAGATAGGACTTACCATGGTGGGATCTGAGGAGCTACTGGTAGAAGGAATAGTGGATAAATTTGAAGAAAAAGGATTGACTGTATTTGGTCCGGATAAAAAATCTGCAATTTTAGAGGGGAGCAAGGCTTACTCTAAAGACTTTATGAAAAAATATGGAGTAAAAACAGCTGCCTATGAGATCTTTACTGATTATGATAGTGCTGTAAAGTATTTGGATGAGATAGAGTACCCCACTGTAGTAAAAGCCAGTGGTTTAGCTGCAGGAAAGGGTGTAATTATAGCTCAAAATAAAGATGAGGCAGTGGAAGCAGTGAGAGATATGATATTAGATCATAAATTTAGTGAGGCTGGATCTGAGATAGTTATAGAGGAATTTCTTGTAGGAGTAGAAGCTTCCATCCTGTCTATCACCGATGGTAATACCATAGTGCCGTTTATATCTGCCAAGGATCATAAAAAGATCGGTGAAGGTGAAATAGGTTTAAATACAGGAGGAATGGGAGTAATAGCTCCTAATCCATATGTGACATCTGAAATAATGAAAGGTTTTATTGATGATATTATGACTCCTACTTTGGAAGGATTAAAAGCAGAAAAGATGAAGTTTAATGGTGTGATATTCTTTGGATTGATGATAACGGAAAAAGGAGTTTACTCACTGGAATACAATATGAGACTGGGAGATCCTGAAACTCAGGCTGTATTGCCCCTTATGGAAAATGATTTTCTGGAAATTTTAGAGATGTGTATAGATGGGAACTTGGATAAAGTTAAGATGGACTGGAAGGATGCATCTGCATGCTGTGTTGTAGGAGTATCTGGAGGATATCCTGAAAATTATAACAAGGGATATGAGATAACAGGTCTTTCAGATGTAGACGATCTGGTATTTATTGCAGGGGCTAAATTGGAGGAGGATAAACTCCTGACCAATGGGGGACGTGTAATAAATATAGTCAGTTTAGGAGAAAATTTAAAAACTGCCTGTGAAAATACATATAGTTCTATGGATAAAATAAATTTTGAGGGAGTATATTGTAGGAGAGACATTGGAAAGATAGATTAAACTAGAGTTATTATTTGAAATAATAAAAAGATGATTTCTATATTAGGAATCATCTTTTTTTATATATTAATATGATTTACCAGAGACTCTGATGGCAGATAAAAAAATATTGATTTATGAGCTTGGAAGGTATATAATTTATAACTTAAATGAAGTATACTTATAAGAGACTGAGTTATTCTATACATTCAGGAGGGCACCAATGAGCAAAAGTCTAGATAAATTCCACGATGAATTAAATAAACTTGAAGAATTGTTATTGCCGCTATACTCAGACCATGCAGAATTATTTGAATATATGGATTCTATTAATAGTTCCAGAGATGTTCATGAAAAAATGAGGTCCATTAATAAGGTTCAGAAATATTGTGAGTCGCAGTCAAACCTGATAGACCGTGATATTCTTAATCGAGTAGACCATTTAAAAGATCTTTTAAGATAATTTAACGTTTTTACTGTACAGAATAACTCAGCAGTTTATAAGGAAGTTTTGAATATGTAATGGGCCTAAATTAAAAGGGTATGATTAAATTTATAATTAAGGAGATATATGAAAATTCAGAATAATAAAGAATATTTTAATAAGAATGTAGATAAATGGGTTGATTATTTAACTGATGACAGAACCTTTGCTATTAAAGAAAGTTTAAAATTAATGAACATTGATAAGGAAAACAGTGTTTTAGAGATTGGTGCAGGGACAGGAACTTTTTATTCTTTTTTTAATACCAATAAATCGGAAAACTATTTGGGAATAGATATCTCAGAAAAGATGTTAGAAGAATTTAAAAAGAGGTTCCCTGAAGCTGTAACCTGTTGTATGAACTTTGAGAAAAAGATAAATTTAGACAGAAAATTTGATATCGTTGTATTATTTGACAGCATTCCTCACTTTGAAAGAGTAGATCTTCTATTTGAAAATGCTGCTGAACTCCTCAACGATGGAGGAGTTTTTTATATAATACATTCTAAAACAAGAAATCAATTGAAAGAACATCATAAAAAAATAAATTATAGTTTAAACAGGGATGCAATTCCTAACGATATAAGTTTAAAAAAAGAGTGTGTAAAATTAAATTTAAAAAATATTGTAATAAAGGATGAAAAATTTTTCTTTTTCAGCTGCCAAAAAAAGTAATTATTTCTTTTAAAGGAAATATTAATAGGTTTAATTTTTGAAAGAATCTGGAATAAAAGAATAAAGTAATATGGGATTTGAGAATAAGTTTTTTTGCTATATATATAATGGTCTAAAAATTAAAGGTTCCATATCTTCTATTTCTATGAAATTATCATTGATAAAAAAAAGGTTTCCATATTTTGGAAACCTTTTTGAATTAATAAAAATATAAAAAGTAACTAGTTTATTTATAATTCTATATTGATATTGTTAGTAGTCTGACCTTTATAATGAGGATTTTTAGGGTTTTTATGCCCAAATGCGTTCCCATTTGATTTGTTTTTTTTGTTATTATTATTATTATTTATTTGAATACTTCCAAACTTTCCCTTTGTAGTAATTGAGTCACATCCTGTAAAAAATATAACCAATCCAAGTATACATAAAATTTTCTTCATTCTTTCCTCCTGATAAAAAACATTTACAACCATTATACCATAATTTTAAAATTTATCTTATAGTTAATATAATTGAAAAGGCTTCCAAAATTTGGAAGCCTTATTTTTGATATTCCACTTGTTTTTTCTCTAAACCGTTTTTGTCTTTTTTTCTTTTGCCTTTAATTCCTCAAAATAATCTTTCGTTTCTTTTATGATTACTCCACTAAGAGCAATTAAACCGATTAAGTTTGGAATAGCCATAAGTCCATTAACTATATCAGCTACAACCCAAATGAGTTCTAGTCTGATAAATGGTCCTATGGCAATCAAGAATATAAAGATTGCTTTAAAATATTTTATTCCTTTTACACCACAAAGATATACAGTACATCTTTCACCATAGTAATTCCAACCAAGGATTGTAGTGAAGGCAAAGAAAATAATACCAATGTTGACAATAAGACCACCAATACCTCCAAATGTAAGAAGGTTATTAAATGCGGCGTTAGTAACTTCTGCTCCAGCAAGGTTTGCATGGTTCCAGAATCCAGAAGAAATAAGTACAAGACCTGTCATAGTACAAACTACAATAGTATCAAAGAACGTCCCAGTCATAGAGATTAGTCCTTGTCTTACACAAGAATTTGTTCTAGCAGCAGCAGATGCAATAGGAGCTGATCCTAAACCAGATTCATTTGAGAAAACTCCTCTAGCTACCCCTGCTTTTAATGCTAGAGCTACCCCTGCACCTGCAAATCCTCCTACAGCAGCATGGCCATTAAATGCACTGCTGATAACTAAATTAAATGCAGCAGCAGTAGCACTTCTATCCATAAGAAGTATTATTGTTGCTCCAAAGACATAAAATAGTGCCATAAATGGAACTACAATCTCTGAAACTCTAGAGATACTCTTTATTCCTCCTACAGTTACAGCAGCTACACTAAGTGTTAAAAGTACTGCAACTATTATTCTTGGAACTCCAAATCCGCCACTTACTCCTGTAACGATGGCATTTACCTGAGCAAAAGTTCCTATCCCGAAGAATGCAACTCCTATCCCAAATATAGCAAAAGATTTCGCTAATATCTTACCAAGCTTTTTATTTTTAAGCCCCCCTTCTAAATAATACATGGGCCCTCCAGCTTGTTGTCCATTCTCGTCTTTTGTTCTATATTTGATGGCTAGAAGTCCCTCTGAATATTTCGTTGCCATTCCAAAGAATGCCGCCATCCACATCCAGAATAATGCTCCCGGTCCTCCTAATCTAATAGCCGTTGCTACTCCTACAATATTTCCGGTACCAATAGTTGCTGCCAGTGCTGTACAAAGTGCAGCAAAACTACTTACGTCTCCCTCACCAGAATCATCGCTATCCTTTACAAAAAGATATTTCAGTGCCAGGGGAAGTTTGAAAATTTGTAGTAATCCCAGTCGAACCGTCAGATAAAAACCTGTTCCTACCAATAGTATTAATAGCGGTGGTCCCCATACAAAGTTATTTATTGCTTGAAAAAAATTAAGTGTATCCATTTTTAGTGCCTCCCTTTTATTTGTAGGGAATTTAATTATATGTACAGAAAAAAACTATATATAAAAATACGTAGTTTCACTGATATATATATAATTAAACTCCTCTGTCCCTTTTACCTGAGAGTTTCGCCCGTTAAGGGTTTGCTCCTTCGGTGTCCATTATTTTGGATCTCTCCAGAGGTTCGTCCAGTATAGGTCCCACTTTTATTAAATAAAAGCACCTGAAAGTTTTACTTCTTCGGCGATAATTTCTTATCTTCTCCCTATACCTTCAACCGATTTTTAACTTATATATTATACATAATAAAAAATTCTGAAAAAGCAATTTTTTAAGATGAAAATTATATCCATTAAAAGACATCTTATGTGGAATATCCCTATGATATTAGCATATATTTTTTGAGAATACAATAGGCAAGTGAAAAAAATCGCGATTAGTTTTTTAATTAATAATTAATTTTTTTTAATTAATAATTAATTACAATGTAATGGAAGTGGAGGTAGGGGAATAGGAGGAGAATTCTTATTCTTTTTATCATTCTGAATTATAAAAAAGTTATATATTTTTTCATCTAAAACAGGCTGATTAAATTAAGTTTATAAGAAAAAAAAGCAGGATATTATCCTGCTTCTCCCTCATCCTGTATCTCTTTTATCTTTATCTTTCTTTTAACATTTGCTTTTATAAGTGGCTTACCCAGTTTTTTTCCTTTGTTTTTGTTTTTTCCTTTTATTTTAACGGCTTTTGTTTTTCCTTTCTTCATTTCTACCTCCTTTAATAAAAATAAAAACTTCCAGTCTGTAAGTTTTTACAATATACCTCATATTATATCATATATTGTGAGATTAAAATGATATGTCTCTGATAGTTTTCTCTATGAATATATAATTTCTTATATTATGGTTTTTTTACAAATTCATATTATTTATATAAAAAAAACTAGGAATATCAACAATTGTTTAGAATAGTATAAAAAATATATTATCGTTTTAACGTTATTTAGTATATAGGAGGCTCTATGAATTTCTTTGACTTTGAAATAATGACTTACCTGAATCAATTTTCTCAGCAGTCAAAAATATTTGATTACTCTATGTTGATTTTATCAGGGAACTCTCTTTTAAAAGCCAGTGTTTTTATGTTTATTCTTTGGTATGGATGGTTTAAAGATGAAAAGAATCGTCAGCAGATCATCTCAATTCTTATTAGTTCGATTATTGCAATGTTCTTTGCAAGGGGGCTTGCATTAATACTGCCATTTCGGCTTAGACCACTGCATGAAAAAGGATTGGATTTTTTACTGCCACATGGGATGGTTAGTCTTCATTCTTCTGGCTGGAGTTCAATGCCAAGTGATCATGCTGTTTTATTTTTTAGCTTGGCAACGGGGATTTTTTTTATATCCAAAAAATTAGGATTATTTACATTTTTTTATACGACATTATTTATAGCTATTCCAAGAATATATTTAGGTTTGCACTACCCAACCGATATTATCTTCGGTGCCATAGTTGGAATAGTAATTGCTGTACTAGGAAATGTATATATATCAAAAAGTAAATATATAAATTCGATTGTAGTTTGGTCAGATTTTAAGCCGCATATCTTTTATCCCTTATTTTTTCTGATCACCTACCAATTTACGGATATGTTTAACAGCAGCAGGGATTTAGCTAGGGTATTTTTTAAATTTTTATTTAATTAATAAGTATATTGTTCTATAAAATACTTTCAAAAAATATTTACTTAATTGAAGGAAGTTAAGAGGAAGATAGTATATAAAACAAGGGAGGGAGTTGTGGAGGATGAAATATGGAAATTACAAAAATATTTGATTGTAATGCTGAAAGTTGTGTATATAATAAGAATAAACAATGCCATACTCCTGCTATAAATATAGGGGACGATATACCATGTTGCGATACATTTATGGCTGGTTCTAAGAAAGCCGGATTTAATGATGTTTCCGGTGGAGTAGGGTCATGTAAAGTAGATTCATGTTCTTTTAACAGTTCTTTGGAATGTACTGCATCTGGTATTCATATGTCGGTTGTAGGAAATGAGGTAGACTGCCAAACTTATCGAAAAAAATAATGAACTTTCTCTCCCTTAGCTGCCTCTGAGGCGGCTTTTTTTATAAAAACTTAAAAAATATCTAGAAATATAACAGAGGAGGATGATAGATTTGAAACTAATCGATGAAATCAGAGAAATATTGGAAGGAGCTGGCTATGAGTTTATAGATTCAGGATCAAATAAAGCTTTGGAACATCCCAAGGAGATCCGGATTCGCTTTGTCAGTAATGAGGCAGTTGAATTGGAACCTCATATATTTGAGGCAAATGACGTAAAAAAATATTTAAAAGAGTTTAAAATTATAGAGCATGATCCGGATGTGATTGATATTAAGACTGGAAATCCCCACAAATCATATTATTCGATAATTATAGAAAAAAGCAGTTAAAGAGATCAAAGAATAAGAAATTTTTTAAACTTGTATCTTTTATTCAAATGTAGTAGCATTAACCTTAGAATTAAATAATAGAGGAGATAAGATGAAGATATATGCTGTTAGATTAACTGAGGGTATGGATTTAAAAATTGAGATACAAAGGATAGTTAAAGAAAAAAAGGTAAAGGCAGGGACAATACTTTCCTCTGTAGGTTGTATATCAAGGGCTAGGTTTAGAGTAGCTGATGGTATAACTATTAAGGAGATTGATAAAAATATGGAGATCCTTTCATTGAATGGAACTCTCTCTCCTAAGGGTGTCCATCTTCATATAAATTGCAGTGACCAAGATGGTAATAGTTTTGGAGGTCACCTTGTAGAGGGAAATATTGTTAATACAACATGTGAATTAGTGATAGGGATATTAGAAAGTTATAAGTTTGACAGGGTGATGGATTCGGACACAGGTTATGAAGAGTTGACTGTTGAAACACAAGAGTTATAATTGACAGAAAGGAAAATAATTGTTAAAATATTATAAATAATTTAATATCGTATAACTCCAATAATATGGTTTGGAGGTTTCTACCAGGTACCTATAATTCCTGATTACGAAGAGGGTCTGTTTATACAGCGTTCTTTGTAATGGGAATTTTTTAATTGCTTAGAAATCTATATATCGGATCAAATAATAGGAGGAATAAAATGAATTATAAAGAAATGCCAAAAATTGATCTACACTGCCATTTAGATGGAAGTTTAAGAGCTGAAACAGTTTTGGATATAATAAAAAAAAATAGGCTGGAATTAACTCAAAATTTGGAAGATATAAAAGAATGGCTGACTGCTCCTTTAAGCTGTAGTTCATTAGATGAATATCTTAGATGTTTTGATTTGCCAATAGCTGTGATGCAGACTAAAGAAGATTTAGAAAGGGTATCTTTTGAACTTATGGAAGATGCTGCCACGGAAAATATAAAATATATAGAGATAAGATTTGCTCCTCAGCAGCATACGGAAGATGGATTGACTACGAAAGAGATAATAGAGAGTGTACTGTGTGGGATGAGAAGAGCAGAAAAAATATATGATATAAAGGGAAACTACATCTTATCATGTATGAGACACCTGTCAGCTGAATCAGCTATGAAGATAGTTGAGGAGGGAAGCTCATTCATAGGAAAAGGAGTTGTGGCAGTGGATCTTTGTGGTGGAGAAGTGGCAGGATTTTGTCATAAATTTATTGAGCCCATGAAAAAAGCCAGAGAATATGGATATAGGATAACTATCCATGCAGGAGAAACAGGGATAGGTGAAAATGTTGTCGATGCAATTGAACTTTTAGGAGCAGAGAGAATTGGACATGGGGTATTTATAACTAATAGCAGGAAAGCTTATAATCTGGTAAAGGAAAAGAAAATTCCTTTGGAAATATGCCCTACAAGTAATGTACAGACTAAAGCTGTAAAAAAATATGGGGAACATCCAATATATGATTTCTATAATGATGAAATTATGATAACATTAAATACAGACAATAGAACTGTTTCAGACACTACTATGACTGAGGAATGTGTTCAAATAGAGAAGGCTTTTGAGTTGAAAAAAAGCGAATATATAGATATATATTTAAACAGCATAGAAGCAGCTTTTATCTCAGAGGATGAAAAACAAAAGTTAAGGGAATATTTAAAATAAAAAAGCAGCGTGACACTGCATCCAGATAAGCATAATTTAGATCTTTATAATCTTTTATTTATTCCATAAATTTTGTGAGTTCTTAAATAATAAAAAAGATTAAAAATATAGTTTTGGATGAATTTTAACCTTTTAAAGAAATAGCAAAAATGGATTATTTATTATTATTTTGGAAGAAATGTCTATCTTTCCTCCCATAGTAGTGTCAGTAGAATTATAGTCTGAAATTAAAATGAGCAGAGACAAAGATTGTGGAGGAGTTATGAAGATAAAGAAAATTACTTGCGGAATAATTGCAAATAATAATTATATTTTAATAAAAGGGAATGATTGTTTAATTGTAGATTTAAGCGATTTTGATAATATTGATAAGTTTATAGAAGACTCTAAGTTGAATGTGTTGGGAGTTCTCTTGACTCATACCCATTGGGATCATTTGTTAGGAGTGGAAAAATTTGTAGACAAATATAAGGTTCCGGTCTATCTCAGTTCTAATCGTCCTAACTATATAATGGATGCTAATTTCGATTATACTATAAAAAAATATGGAATAAGAACAAGGTTTGATATAGATAAGATAGATATCAAATACTTAGATGAGGGGAAACAAAAAATAGGAAAATTTGAATTTTTTGTAATAGATACCCCGGGACATACTACCTGTTCAATTGTGTATTATTTTTTAGCAGAAAAAGTAATGTTTACAGGGGATTTTTTGTTCAAAAAAACTATTGGTATAACCAATACACAACTGAGCAATAAGGAACAGATGAAGGAAAGTCTGAAAAAAATCAAAACTTATCCCGATGATATAGCTATCTATCCGGGACACGGAGAAGATACCAACTTAAAATATGAAAAGATTCATAATAGGTATTTGAATAGGTAAATATAATAATTAGTAAATAAAAATAGGGGGTAGTCTTAGACTACCCCTATTTTTATTTACTTTAATAATCTACAATCCTGTAAGACAAATAATTTTAAACAGTTTTTTATGTATTTGATAGCTCTATTACATAAAACTTTACGTCTATAAATATTTTCAGGTTTTGTAGCTTCCTCTAATAGTCCCTTATACATAAGAACCTGCATATCATTGATAGTGGTTATATTACTCGGAGAAATCAGTTTTTTTCGAGCTGTCTTTATCAAAAGGATCTTATTTCTTTCATAGATATCTAATTTTAAGATCATACGGTGAAATTTTGCAAAGGAGGTTGTTATCTCCTCTGGATAAATTTTATAAAATTCCTTTATCTCGTAGTAATTTTCAAAATCTTTTCTGTTAAAATCTAAATTAGAAAAAAATATAGATTTGTATATCTCTGGTCTTTCGAATGAGCATTTACAGAAAAACTCCCAAATGAGGATAGATTCCTCCAATGGGTTTTCAGCTTCTTCAGTATAAGCATCTAATCCAGTGATATATTCATTTAAAAATTTCATACAAGCTAAAAGAATTAAGTGATCTAAATTCTTAAAGTATGTATAGAGGGTCGCACTGTTGTAACCTGTGATCTTGGCAACTTTTCTTATACTAACCTCTTCTAAGCCTTCTTCTTGAATAATAGTCATGGTAGCATCTATAAAAAGTCGTTTTACATTTAATTTTCGTTCTAGTCTGGTCATCTTTTCCTTCTCTCCTGTAAATTAATCTAGTTATTAACTAAGTATATAATAAAAACGCCAAAAACAAAATTTATTTTTTTATTTTATTGAGGATAACTAAATCTTTGTAAAAATAGAAAAAGTGGATTAAAAGACCTTTTCATCTTGATATCTCTATGAATTATGATTTTACGTCGAAATTGAATAAACTTTGTAACCTTTTTTAGTATCGTAATAAATAGGAAAGTCTGACCTGTGAAGATGAAACAACAACATATGTATCATAATTTTTAATATTACATTGTTTTTTTCGGTTATTTGTACCTTATATATTATAAAGTACTAATTAAACAGATGATAGCCTTTATTTTTTTTAAAAATCAAAAAATAAAAATAAAAAAATCACAAGCGTATAAAATTTTTAGTGATATAAAAGAGAATATATATATATAATTATATTTATTGGATATTTATTAATTTTATTTCACTTTAACACATTATAAAGAGTGAATGTATTCCGAGATAAAGCGTTAAAATATTACACGAAGTTTCAAAAACGAATCTTTTTTTTATTTTTCGTTTTTTTTAATGAAAACGTTGGCTTCAGAAAGAGATTGATAAAAAAATAACTTTTTATTTAAAAAAAAGAGTTGACTTATAGAATTTTATAGGTTATAAATTACGTATAGAAGAAATTAATCGCGATTAGAAAATAATCTTGGTTACTAAAATAACCTATACGATTAATTAACCTTAATTAAAAAAAAATGAAAAAGAGGTGAAGTAATGAAACTTGAATTGGGAAATTTTTATGTTAAAGATGTTAAGTTTGGGGATACTACAGCTTATGCGAATGGTATTCTTACAATTAACAAAGATGAAGCCTTGGCTTATGTTATGGAAGATGAGCATATTACCGAAGCAGATATCGTTATCGCTAGACCTGGTGAAAACAAGAGAATTGTTCCTGTAAAGGAAGCTGTTGAGCCTAGATGTAGAGTAAATGGAAATCCAGTATTTCCAGGTGTAACAGGTGGAATGACTCCTGCAGGTAATGGAAGAACGCATGCACTTAAGAACACAAGTGTATTAGCAGTAGGAAAGCACTGGGGAAGTTTTGGAGACGGAATGATAGATATGAGTGGAGAAGGAGCAGATTTAACTTATTTCTCTAAACTAATCAATGTTTGTCTTGTAGCTGACACAGATGAGGAATTTGAAAGATATGAGCAACAAAAGAAAAATAAAGCTCTTAGATGGGGTGCAATGAGACTTTCTGAATATTTAGGTAATGCAGTTAAAGAAATGGAACCTGAAGAAATAGAAGAGTTTGAATTACAGCCAATCATTAAAAGAGATGAAAAAATAAAAGCACTTCCAGCAGTTGTATATGTAATGCAACCACAATCACAAATGGAAGAATCTGGATACAATGACTTAGTATATGGATGGGATGCAAATAGAATGGTTCCAACTTTCATGAATCCAAATGAAATTTTAGATGGAGCAATCATCAGTGGTTCATTCATGCCTTGTTCATCTAAATGGTCTACATATGATATGCAAAACTGTCCTACAATTAAAGAGTTATACAAAGCACATGGAGAAACTATTAACTTCTTAGGAGTTATCATGTCTAACTTAAATGTAGCAATGGAGCAAAAAGAAAGAGCAGCAGCATTCGTAGCTCAAATGGCTAAGTCATTAGGTGCAGATGGAGCTATCTTAACAGAAGAAGGATACGGAAACCCAGATGCAGACTTTATTGCATGTTTTGATGCTTTAGAAGATGTTGGTGTAAAAACTGTAGGAATCACTAATGAGTGTACTGGTAGAGACGGTCAATCTCAACCATTAGTTGTACTAAGTGAAAAAGCTAATGCAATTGTTTCTTGTGGAAATGTATCACAATTAATTAAATTACCACCAATGGAAGAAGTAATCGGTGAATTAGCAGCATTAGGTAGAGATGGTTTAGCTGGTGGATGGGAAGGCGACGAGAAATTAGGTCCTTCAGTTAGAGAAGACGGTTCAGTTATTTTAGAAAATAACTCAATGTTCTGTGGAGATCAAGTACTTGGATGGTCTCAAAAAACAATGAAAGAATATTAAGGAGGATTAATCAGTATGAAAAAAGCAATTTTATATATAAATCAATTTTTCGCTGGAATTGGTGGGGAAGAAAAAGCCGATCATGCTCCAGAAATTAAAGAAGGATTAGTAGGTCCTTCACTAGCGTTAGACGCAGCACTAAAAAATGCAGAAGTAACTCATACAGTAATTTGTGGAGATAACTTCATGGGTTCTAATCAAGATGAAGCAGTTGAAAGAATTTTAGCATTCTTAGAAGATAAAGAATTTGATATCTTCTTCGCAGGACCATCTTTCCAAGCAGGAAGATACGGAAACGCTTGTGGAGTAATCTGTAAAGCTGTTAAAGAAAAATTTGGAGTTCCTGTAATTTCATCTATGCATGTTGAAAATCCAGGAGTAAACATGTTTAAAAAAGAAGTTGTTATTTTCCCAGGTGGTAGAAGTGCCGCTGCAATGAGAAAAGACACTAAGAAAATGGCTGCTTATGCAGACAAAATTTTAGCTGGAGAAAAAATTGGAACAGCTGAAGAAGAAGGATTCTACGTAAGAGGAATCAGACATCAAGTAATTGACTTTACAATGGAACCAGCAGCAGTTAGAGGAGTTAAAATGCTTCTTAAAAAATTAGCTGGAGAAGAATATGTAACTGAGTTACCTATTCCAAAAAGTGATAGAGTTGAGATAGCACCAGCTGTTAAAGACTTATCAACTTCAAAAATAGCAATAGTTACTACAGGTGGAATAGTACCAGTAGCAAATCCAGATAGAATTCAATCTGCATCAGCTACAAGATGGGGAATGTATGATGTAAGTGAAATGCCAAGATTAGAAGCTGGAGTATTCAAAACTATCCATGCAGGTTATGATCCAGCAGCAGCAGATGCAGATCCTAACGTATGTGTACCTTTAGATGCATTGAGAGCATATGAGACTGAGGGGAAAATTGGAAGTTTAGATACACATTTCTATACTACAGTTGGAACTGGAACTACAGAAGCAGAAGCATCTAGAATGGCTGAAGAAATGGTACCATTCTTAAAAGAACATGGTGTTGACGCCGTTATCATGACTTCTACATGAGGTACTTGTACTCGTTGTGGAACAACGATGGTAAAAGAAATAGAAAAAGCTGGTTTCCCAATTGTACAAATGGCAAACTTAGTACCGGTTGCGAAAACAGTAGGTGCCAATAAGATAGTTCCTACAATTTCAATTCCTTACCCACTAGGAGATCCTAATACTTCTAAAGAAGAACAATGGAAGTTAAGATATCATAGAGTTGGAGTGGCATTAGACGCTCTTGCTACTGACATTGAAGATCAAACAGTATTTGAAGTTAAGTTTTAATTCATAGGGGAGCAAGTATGCTCCCCTATTAATCTATTTAATCGATAGAAGGGGGATTTATGAAAGCGGATACAGGTGTAATTAAAGAAACTAATATAAAAAAAAGTGATGCGACATTTTATATATCTATAGGTCTAACTTTAGCCATTGTATTATGGGGGCTAGTTTTACCTGCTAGTTTTGAAAAGGCAGGAAATGCAACTTTTGGTTATCTTGTGAATAATTTCGGATGGTTATATACTATCTCAATGTCATCATTTGTGGCATTTTGTGCATACTTAGCATTCAGTAAATATGGATCGATAAAATTAGGTCCTGACAATTCTAAACCAGAATATACTCTAATATCATGGTTTGCTATGCTCTTTTCAGCAGGAATGGGTATAGGATTAGTATTCTGGGGAGCAGCAGAACCTATGAATTTCTATGTTAATCCAATTATAGGGATTGAGGGAGGAACACCTAGGGCAGCAGCTTTTGCTATGCAGCATTCATTTATGCACTGGGGTCTTCATCCATGGGCTAACTATTCAGTATTAGCCTTAGCTATGGCTTATATGCAATTTAGAAAAGGTAAGCCAGCTCTTGTAAGTAGTGTATTCATTCCAATTGTGGGAGAAAAAGCTGTTAAATCATGGTTTGGGAAGATGATAGATGTATTTGCAATTTTTGCAACTGTTGCAGGAGTAGCTACATCTTTAGGACTTGGAACTTACCAAATAAATGCAGGATTAAACTATTTATTCGGAGTACCTGAAACAAAATTAGTTCAAATTTTAATTGTAGGAATAATAACTGCTATCTTTATGTTATCAGCAATGGCTGGAGTGGATAAAGGTATGAAATTTATATCTAACTTAAACGTAGGAGTAATCCTTTTAATGTTAGTTGTTTGTTTCTTAGTGGGACCTACATTATTAATATTAAAAGTATTTGTAGAATCTTTAGGGAACTATATGGGTGGATTTGTAGGTGCCAGTTTCGAGATGGGAACATTTACAAATGACTCTTGGTACGGAACTTGGACAGTATTCTACTGGGCATGGTGGATAGCATGGGCTCCATTTGTAGGAAGTTTTATTGCTAGAATATCTAAAGGAAGAACTATCAGAGAATTTATTACAGGAGTATTATTAGCTCCTACATTAGCTTCATTTATCTGGTTTTCAGTATTTGGAAGTATGGGATTAGCACAAGGATTAGATCTTGCTAAAGAAGCTATAGTTTCTACTCCTACAGCACTATTTGTAGTTTTAAGTAAGTATCCAATGGGAATGGCAGTATCTGTAATCGCAGTAGTTTTATTATGTACATTCTTTATCACTTCGGCAGATGCAGCTACGTTTGTATTAGGTATGTTAAGTTCTAAAGGGGATTTAAATCCACCGGTTGGAAAAAAACTTCTTTGGGGTGGAATTCAATCTGGATTAGCATTAGCTCTAATGTTAGCAAGTGCAAATGGACTTAAAATGTTACAGACAATATCTCTGGTCGCCGCCTTCCCGTTTGTATTCATAATGATCTTTGCTATGATTTCATTGATGAGATCATTAAAAGCTGAGAAGAATTGGAACAAAGAAGAAGTGGCGGAGACAGAAGAAGTAGAAATAGAGCAAATAAAAGAAGCATAAAAAATAAAAATTTATCTTTCAATTAATAGGCAATGTCCTATTAATTGAAAAGTAAATTGTTTTTATTGCTTAGAAAAATATACCCGTAGAAGTATCACCAAGACTTCTACTCGATAAAGAGTATCACCAAAGTATCTAAAAATTTACAGTGTAAATTAAGAACTTTGAGATAAAGATTATTACATAATCTAAGAACCTTGAGATAGTAGTTTACTTAGTAGACATAGAACTTTTTGGAAAATTTTTTTGAAAGGTTAAAGTTTATAAAAACTTTGATTGTTTTATTTTTATAAAATAATTTCAAAAATATTTTGGAATTTTTTTTGTTCTGTTGTATACTTTTGGAATAAGATTGAAATACAATGAGTATACAAGAAACAAGAAAAGGATATTCAAAGTGGAAAAAGTGATTTTTTTGGTGTTTAGTAGTTAAGTAATAATCCAATAGTTAAAGAAAATCTGGAAAAATAGAACAAAGAAGAGGCAGAACAATCAGAGAGAATAGAAATAGAACAAATAAATTAAAAAAACATTGATATAATATTAAAAATGGAATAGAATGAACGGGAGGATACAATGTCAAAAATATACGACCTTATAGTAGTAGGAGCAGGGCCAGCAGGATTATCATCGGCTCTATATGCAGGAAGATCAAAATTATCTACATTAGTATTGGAAAAGAGTAAAACAGGAGGACAGATTGTTATAACTCATGAAGTAGCAAACTATCCTGGATCTGTAAGAGAAGCTACAGGACCATCTCTAATCGCTAGAATGGTAGAACAAGTTGTAGAATTCGGTGCAGAGATCAAATCTGACGATGTAATAGATGTAGATTTTTCTGGAGACATCAAAATTGTTAAAGGGGAAAAAGAAGAATATAAAGCTAAATCAGTTATTATAGCAACTGGAGCTACACCTAGAAAGATGGGTTGTCCTGGAGAAGCTGAATTTACTGGTAAGGGAGTTTCATACTGTGCTACATGTGATGCTGACTTCTTTGAAGATTTCGAAGTATTCGTAATCGGTGGAGGAGACACAGCAGTTGAAGAAGCAATGTACCTAACTAAATTTGCTAGAAAAGTAACTATAGTACATAGAAGAGATGAATTAAGAGCAGCTAAATCTATTCAAGAGAAAGCATTTAAAAACGACAAGTTAGAATTTATGTGGGATTCAACAGTTGAAGAATTAAAAGGTGACGGAATATTAGAAACAGCAGTATTCAGAAACTTAAAAACTGGAGAATTAACAGAATTCCATGCAGATGAAGAAGATGGAACATTTGGATTATTCGCATTTGTTGGTTATGTACCACATTCAGATACATTCAAAGGTCATATCGAAATGGATGACTGGGGATATATCAAAACTGATGACGAAATGAGAACAAATGTAGAAGGAGTATTTGCAGCAGGAGATATCAGACCTAAAGCACTTAGACAAGTAGTAACAGCAACTGCTGATGGAGCAATCGCAGCAACGTTAGCTGAAAAATATATGGAAGAAAAATTTTAAGGAGGATCAATTTATGTTAGTAGTAGATAAGGGAACATTTGAAGAAGAAGTACTAAATGCAGAAGGTTATGTATTAGTAGATTATTATAGTGACGGGTGTGTACCGTGTAAAGCGTTATTACCTGAATTAGAAGTAATAGCTGAAAAAAATGCTGATAAAGCTAAATTCGTAAAATTAAACACAAGTAAAGCAAGAAGAATGGCGATAAAGCAAAAAGTATTAGGATTACCTACAATCACTTTATATAAAGGTGGAGAAAAAGTAGCAGAATTAACAAAAGACGATGCAACAGCTAAAAACATTGAAAATATGTTAGCAGAAAACATCAAGTAACAATAATATATCGATCTTTACAGATTGATAATTATTATATAAATAATTTAGGAATCAAAGAAATGTTATTTTTATAAGACTAATGTATTCATTAAAAAAAGTATTAGAAAATATTAGGAGGAAATTAATTATGTTCGAAAATAAAAAGTTAATAATAGTAGGAGATAGAGACGGTGTACCTGGAGAAGCTATAAAAGCTTGTGCAGAAACAATCCCTTCAGTAGAGGTAATATTTGCTTCTACAGAATGTTTTGTCTGAACGGCAGCAGGAGCAATGGATTTAGAGAATCAAAAAAGAATTAAAGATTTCGCAACTGAATATGGAGCAGAAAACTTAGTAGTTATATTAGGAGCAGCAGAAGCAGAGGCATCTGGATTAGCTGCAGAAACAGTAACAATGGGAGACCCTACATTCTCAGGAGTACTAGCTAACGAAGCGTTAGGATTATCAGTATTCCACGTATTAGAAGATCAATTCAAAGGTTCTGTAGATGCAGACGTATTTGAAGAGCAAGTAGGAATGATGGAAATGGTATTAGAAGTAGAAGAAATCGTAGAAGAAATGAACGAAATCAGAGGAGAAGGTTGTAAATACCTTTAATTTCTCGCAAAACTTGTAATAACTAAACCAGCAACAAAAAATAACTAAAAAACTAAGAAATCATATTCAAAAACCGTGTCTTATGCGAGGCACACAACAAATCTTTAATCAAAAATAATTCTTAAAAAATCCATTGAACACATGGCTCAGGATGAGCCTATATAACAGTAATAAAATAATTCTTCCTTATTAATAAAAATTGAGGTAAGAACTATCGGTAGCAAATTTAAATTTAAAAATCTTATAAAAATAATAACAACTTTCTTAGATTATTAAAATCAATAAATCTTCTAATTGAAAAATATAGAAGACAAAAAACAAAATAATTAAACCTAAATAAGGGGAAGAGTTATTGTCTCTTTCCCTTATTTTTTATAACTTTAAAAATAAATAAATAAATATATAATAAAATCGGAGGAATAAAAGATGAATTTTGCAGTTTTAAAAGGAGCAGCATATTGTTTAGTGCATACTCCAGACATGATCTTACACAATGGAACTACTCAAACAGTTGAAAAACATACTAACCCGGATTCTGAATATTTAAAAAATATCAGAGACAGCTACAGAACTTATGAAGAAGTAGTAAACTACGGACCTAACCAAACTTACATCGGAAACCTTACTCCTGAAAAATTAAAAGAAGTTGGAATGCCATTCGTAGGTAAAAATATTGAAGGTTCTTCAAACAAAGGTAAATTTGGAGAGATCTTAGCTCAAAAAGAATTTATCGTAATGGTTAAATTAGCTGACGTTTTCGACTTAGTATTATTAGAAGAAAAATTCTTAGCTGACGCAGTAGAAGCATATAGAAACTATGAGTTCTATTCAGAAGCTGACGAAGCTCAATTAAATAAAGGTCATGAATTCTCTGTAATCGAAGCTTTAGTAAATGAAGAGGGAGCAGAAGGGTTATACCATGAAGATAAATTAGTTGGATGTGTAAAGAGAGCCCATGATGTAGACTCTAACTTAAGTTCACATGTAATATTTGAAAACTTAGTTGTAAAAGCATCTGGAATCTTAGCATTTAAAAACTTAATTGCAAGAAACAACATCGATCCTACAACTATCGACTATGTAATCGAATGTTCAGAAGAAGCTTGTGGAGATATGAACCAAAGAGGTGGAGGAAACTTCGCTAAAGCTATCGCCGAAGCATCGGAGCAGTAAATGCAACTGGATCAGACCTTAGAGGATTCTGTGCAGCACCTACTCATTCATTGATCAACGCAGCATCATTAGTAAAAGCTGGAACATACAAGAACGTTGTAGTTGTTGCAGGTGGAGCTACAGCTAAGTTAGGAATGAACGGTAAAGACCATGTTAAAAAAGACTTACCTATCTTAGAGGATACATTAGGAGCATTCGCTATCTTAATCTCTGAAAATGACGGAGTTAGCCCGGTAATCAACACTGATTTCGTAGGTAGACATACTGTAGGAACAGGATCTTCACCTCAAGCAGTTATCTCATCATTAGTAATCGAGCCATTAGAAAAAGCTGGATTAAAGATTACAGATGTAGATAAGTACTCAGTAGAGATGCAAAACCCAGATGTTACAAAACCAGCAGGAGCAGGAGATGTACCAGAAGGAAACTACAAGATGATCGGAGCTTGTGGAGTTAAGAAAGGACATATCGAAAAGAAAGCTATGAAAGATTTCGTTGTAAATAACGGAATGGTTGGATGGGCACCTACACAAGGTCATATCCCTTCAGGAGTACCTTACTTAGGATTTGCTATGGATGAGTTAACTAAAGGTGACTTAAACAGAGTAATGGTAGTAGGAAAAGGATCATTATTCTTAGGAAGAATGACTAACTTATTCGATGGTGTATCTATCATGGTAGAAAGAAACACAGGTGTTACAGAGGAAGCAGGATCAGTTTCTAAAGATGAAATTAATACAATGATTGCAGAAGCTATGAAAAACTTTGCCTCTCAATTCTTAGGTTAAGGGGGGATTTCTTATGTCTTTAGATATTAAACAAATGATAGGTGAAACTTTTTTAGATATAGCCAATGCCATGGAAACAGGGTCGTTTGGTAAGAGAATATGTGTAGGAATAACTACAATAGGTAGTGAGCATGGAGTAGAAAACATCGTTAAAGGTGCAGAAAAAGCAGCTTTAAGTGGTGACTTTGATGTAGTTTTAATTGGACCTAAGGTAGAGACAGCTTTAAGAGTTGTAGAAGCTAACACTGAGGAAGAAGCGCATAAAAGAATGGAAGAATTAATCGATTCAAAAGAGATCAATTCAGCTGTAACTATGCATTACAGTTTCCCAATCGGTACTTCTACAATAGGTAGAGTAGTAACACCTGCTTTTGGAAATGACATGTTAATAGGAACTACAACAGGAACATCAGCTACTAACAGAACAGAAGCTATGTTTAAAAACTCACTTTATGGAATAGCAACAGCCAAAGCAATTGGAATAGCTAATCCTAGTGTTGGAATCTTAAACGTAGACAGCTCAAGAGCTGTAGAAAGATCTCTTAGAAAATTAGCTGACAACGGTTATGCAATTAACTTTGGTGAATCTAGAAGAGCAGATGGTGGAACAATCATGAGAGGAAACGACCTTTTAATGGGATCATCAGATGTAATGGTAACAGATAGTTTAACTGGAAATATTCTTATGAAGATGTTTTCTTCTTACTCAACAGGTGGAAGTTATGAAGCAAACGGATATGGATATGGTCCAGGAGTATCATTTGATATGAAGAGAACTATATTAATCTTATCTAGAGCATCAGGAGTACCTGTAGTAGAAGGAGCAATAAAATATGCTGCACTATTAGGGAAAAATGATCTTGCTGCAATAGTAAGCAAAGAATATGAGATGATAAAAAAAGCAGGATACGAAGAGATCTTAGCTGGTTTTGTTGAAGCACCTAAAAAACCAGTAGAAGAATTTGTAAAGCCTGAAAAAGAAGTAGTAACAGCGCAAGTATCAGGGATAGATATCATGGACTTAGATGATGCAGCACTAGAACTTATGAGAAATGGGATCTATGCAGAAGCAGGAATGGGTTGTACAGGACCAATCATCTTAGTAAATGAAACTAACAAAGAGAAAGCAATTGTTATCTTAGGAGAAAATGAATATATCGCAGTAGAAAAAACAAGCTGCTAATATTTAATCTAAAGAGAAGTCATCAAATTATTGATGACTAAGAACATAGAAATGAACTGCAACTATTAGACCAGTGTTTAACCTAAAAAGGAGTCATCAATTTATTGATGACTCCTTTTTTTGGTTGCCTTAGACCACAGGTTAAAGATTCTGCTGAATACTTATATGCCTTCATTTCGTAATTTTTGAAATATTTTAAAAGATTTATATTTTTTCAGCTAGTTTTACTTACTCTAGATTTCACTTTCATCATTCATAAAATGTGAAAAATAAACTTGATTTTTTTTAATTTATAATTAAATTTTTCCAAGTTTAATCATTGTATGTGTATATTTTTATTCTGATACTGTAGTTGGTCTGTTTTATATTTGTGTAGATTATACCTTAATATTTTTTAGAAGTTGTTATTGCATTTATATCTAATGAACTTCCTTAAATATAAATATTTAAAAATTAAAAGGTTTTTTCAAAAAAAAAAATGTACATTTTTTTTGACTTTTTGTATTTTTTATAGTAATAAAAATAATAGTATTAATATTTCTTCAAACCAAATATTAATATCACATCTTTAGTAAGAAGTTCTCGTTGACTTTACGGGAACTTCTTACTTTTTTTTACAGGAAATCACTATCACCTAGATAATTTACTCTCTAACTCTTCCCTCTAAAATTAATAAATCTTCAGCTGATTTTTCTATCTGCTAGAATTAATTATCATATACATCTTCTCAAAAAAATTAAAACTAGGAAGGACAATGGAAAATGTTGCCGTGAAACGTTAGGAAGTATTCTTTCCTAATTTTAGTGAACCTTTTTTAAGTCCCTATTTTATGTGCTATACTCTTATTAGATGGGGATAATCTAAGGGGGGCTTAGTATTAAAATTCAAATAAATCAAGCATTAAGAAAATTAACTGAAGAATATACTCTAGATATCGGTTTTGATACCCAGATTATGACACATATTAATGTTATAAAAGCTAGCCTTTATTATTCCACTTCAAGTGGAAACTTAGTCCTATCTAGTGGTTATAGCCATATAGATGACTATGCGAATATTTCTAAACATTCAGAAAATGCAATTGTTGATGCAATAAAAAATATTGATATAACTTTGATAAAATAATTGAAATCCCCCATCTGACTTTCCTATCATTTTATCACTTCGATTTCGTTATTTACAAAATATGAGTCTTAAATTTGCTTTTTTTTTTAATTTATGGGAATACTTTGAATAAGAAGTTTTTTTGATGTTCATATTAGTTACCATTTAAAAGCCTTGACTTGGGAAGTTAAGGCTTTTATTATATAAAAATTACTATACTGTTATTGTTGTTGGTTTATTTTCTGCATCTGTATTTAGTGTAGTTTCTGTGAGAAAAAATAGCTTTTGAATTGATAATTAAGCGATCTGTTATCATCACTATATTGTTAGAAGATATATTTACATTATTAAGATCTTTTATAAATATCTCCCAAACAATTAACTTCCAACAGGTGTGTCTCAAACTTATATTTAATCTTAGTTTCATCTGGAAAGATAATATATTTCATCTTACCGGCTCTTTCCACTGTAATAGCTCCATAAAATAGAGCCTGTACCAGATGCATGAGGTAAAATGAGGCATATAACATTCTCCTTTATATTAGGCATCTGTATTCCTATGATCCATTAAAACTTTTAAAGGTTTAGATATGGTTCTAGGAACATCACTAAACTCTACCCTTGTTGTATCATCTTATAACTTATAGAGGATAGCTTTCAAGTCCTTAAAAACTTAAACTCCATTAAAAGTCTAACCTCCTCTTCATATCTGAACTACTGATATATTCCTTGGTAATGGAAGCTATTAGATAGAAATCATCGTACCTTTAAATTTTAAAATTTTAGTTGTGAGACCTGCTAAGTATTTCAGTCTTCTTATATGAGATATTTTTATCTTTGTTTCATTTTTATTCGGATTTCTAAGAATCTTTTTTTGTCGTTCGTTTAAAATTTTTTCTTGTTTTTATTTTATAGAAAGAGCTCGTAGGAGCTCCATATTTGCTTTTTAACAGTTCCCCTTGGAATGTGTCAGTATCTTGCATTATAGATATTTAAATCATCGTAGTGGATTTTATACCCCTTTAAGATCTATAGCTATGCCTATAGTATCTGATATTTTTTAAAAAGACAGGTCATCTATTGTAAAAGTCCCATATTTTAAGATTCTGTTATCTCCTTCATTCCTCTTTTTATTTTTAAGTTGACTTTTAGTATTTATTAAGGTATTAATACTAGTGTATTGATATTTTAAGCTAGTAAATGTTAATGCCGTATGTTTCTTTCCTCAAAGAGTTCTCGTTGATTTTACGAGAACTCTTTGTTTTTATAGGAAATCATCATTTCAACCTTATTAGTTCAAAATCCAAAAGACTGCTATAATCTACTTCTCTTTTTATATATTAATAGAAATACTGCAATAGCGGTTTGTTTTAGGAGGTCCACTTTATTACAATATTTTTAAAGATATAGAAAGATGTTATTTTATCTTTGTGTAGCCCTTTAATTTCAATGTTTTATTTTTTTTAGTTGACTTTAGTGTTATTTTAAGGTAAAATTAATCTACAGTGAGCATACCAATGTATACATTGCTTATCCCAGTTGTAATGTATATAGCTCATTAGGGTAAATTTATTTCGGACAGTAAATTTACTTATTTTTTCCTCTGAGCCTCTAGTTATTTAAGAATTAGAGGCTCTATTTTTTTATTTTAGATGATTAATATGTTATATTTGACTTTCGAAAAAAAGTTAGATATACTTAATTTAGGTGGATTTAAATTAGATATTATCTAATAAATTTAATAAATTGTTGTTAATACCAAAATTGCTTTTTTAAAATTTTAAATCCACCTAAAAAGACTTTTTTATTTGATTGTCTTTTATATATTATTCGTATGAGATCTCTATTTCTGTAGAGATCTTATTCTTTTTTTTCAACGTTAAAAAAAATTAATATTTATATTGACTTTTATTTTAATTCAATATAAACTTGATTCAAGTGGATAGAATACGGTCAAAAGTGTTTTTATTTTTAGTAATTAAACTATTGATTATCCACTGAGCAGAGACTTTTATTTTATACGTCTTAAGTTGTATTCTTTTCATAGGTGCTCCTTTCAGTTTTGGAAGGAGCACCTTCCCCATTAAATTTTTTTACTTTCCTTATACAATAATTTTCTATTTCCAACCTTTTCTAGCAAGCTCCTTTCTTAGTAGTAATATAAATTATTTTAAATAAAAAAAAAGAGTAGAAATATATCTACTCTTAAAAGATCAGTGATAATCAAGTTTTTTGATTAGAACTATAAAATATTCTTATATTTTTCTAGAAATTTTTCAACCCATGGATAGGCTTTACCGCAGTCGTGGCAGTAATTTGGGACTTTTTCACTCTCTATATATCGCGGTTCTCGAACATTAGTAAAATCAGGTCTGGCATTTATAGCTAAGATACCGCCTTTGATAGGTGAGCCACATGTACAGTGAGTTAAAACTTTACTATTACACTTGATACATAGATCACCACAAAAATCCTCTACTCTTTCAAGTGTAGAAGTTTGAAGGTGTCCTTTTTCACATATAGCAGACATTAAATTTTTTACTTTTACTTTTACTAATTTTTCCATTGAAGCTCCCCCCCTTTTTTAAACTTTGGATAGATAGTTCAAGAATATCCAAAATAGATTTTCAGTTTTCTTGGACAGTACTATTCAGAATTTTATACCATATTGTTGTACTTTGAGTATACTCTAAAAATTGTAAGTATTCAATATTTCTAGAGTAAAAAGTATAAAATTTTATAAAAATAAAATTAGGAGGAGGATAAACTAGATTCAGCTCTATCTTTAGAGCTTGAAGAAAGTATGAATATGCTGTCAGCTGGAGAAAAAAATTGAAGGTAGAAGCCGAAGGGTAGGTTAGTTATAAAGAGTCGGGATAGTTTTATTTTATTATAGCTGTTTCATCAATTATTGTTTTACCAGTAATAGTATTAACTTTGCCATTAATAATTCCGGTTATTTTAACATAACCTCCACTATTGGTAATGGTTCCTTTTAACATACCATTTACTTCAAGTTTCGAGTTTGGAGTACAATTGATTGTACCTTTATGCATTCCGTTAATGATTACACTGCAGTTATCTAAAGTAAGGTGCCCTTTAGAGGTTCCGCCGATTAAAGTATCGGTGCTTATTAGCCCGCTATACTTTATTTTCTTATTAAAAATTTTCATAACTCTCCTTTTCCGACTCTAATAAAGTATAGCACTTAACTCTCTTTATAGAAAGTAATCTAGAAAATTTATTTAAGAAGAACAAGAAAGTGTTTTAACAACCGGGGATAATTATTCGAAACAAACAAAAATCCCTTCTCATAAATATAAATTGGATATTAAAAGCTGGATAATGTGTGTACTTGCTAAAGAAGAAGCGGGGATAATTATAAAAAAAGAAACAATTTTACCTATTCAAGTTATGCATAGAAAAAAACCTTTTGAAGAAAGAATTGATTATTTTTTAGAAACTGTTACTTGGGAAGGAGAAATAAGGAATATGGAACCTCACAAGTGTGATAAACTAGAATGGTTTGAAACAGATAAACTCCCTGATAATACGATTCCTTACATAAAATATGCAATAGAAAATTATAAAAAAAGAAACCCATTTACAACTTTTGGGTGGTAAATAAATCTATGATCACTATTTTACTTTTATTATCTTATTTATCTATAAATATTTTTTCCTGTGCTGTTTAGGGTTTTATTTTTAGCATATACTTTAATTTCTTGATTTATTTATCTCAAAAAATAAAAAAATGATTCCTGTAAAGCACAGGAATCATTAATATATTTTAATTAAAATGTAAAGTTTACTTCAAAATAATATTGTTGTTTAATCATGTCTTCATCACCGAAGTGATTAGTGTCAAGTTCACATGCAACTGCTTTAGTTCCCAGTTCTAATCCTCATCTGCTCCATCTAACGCATAGAGGGAAGATGCCCTACCTTTAATTTTTACCTTACTCTTATCTATCTAAATTGAATAGCTATCTCTTCATATTCTATTTACAGACTTTTTTGCTTAGTCCCCTCAAAATAAAATTTAAGTATGGATACACTATTTTTTTCATAATGAATTTCTACCTTTACTCCCTTACCACAACAAATTATACTTTCTCCATCTTTTAAATTATAGATCTTTAGTAAAAATTGGGAATTGAAAAGGTAGATAGAAGCGTAAGAAGTACCCTTATTGAATTTTTTTATTGTACTCAATACTTCACTATGAAGTTCAAATAATGTTTTGTATTTTTTCTTTATTATATAATCTGGCTCTATTATTACCTTTGGAATCACATTTATTTCTTGGGATAATATTCTACTTAAAAATAGATCAAAGCTAACTCTTAAATCATTGTAATTATAGTGTTTAAGTGCATAGTCAACTTCCATTTTAACATGTTTTACACCTCTATGAGCTATAGCTTTTTCAATAAGGTCAAATATATATGTAAAATTTTCAACTTTTAATTTTATCTCTGTCATTATCTCATTAATGACACTATTAGTTATATCTTTTACAACTTTTTTCTCTATAATAATTGCAGTAATTTTAGCACTTTTAAACTCCCCATCTTTTATTTTAGTATATTCTAGAGACAGACCTCCTATGTCTTCTAAATCTTTAAAAATAGGTTTTAAGAGGTTTTTTTCTATATCATAAAATCTTTTATAAGTATCTTTTATCTCTAATAGTTCTCTCAATTCTTTCATACTTATTTCTACTTTGTCAAAAAGATTTCTTTTTATATGTTGATAAAATCTGTAGGTAAACTTTTCTTTAAAAGTTATAATTTTATTTATTCCTAATTTTTCATAACTACTCCCAATTTCAAATGAATTGATAATTTGACTTGAGAATTTTAAATGAATGTTTTCACCTATAATATGAAACATTTCTAAAATACTAACAAAACTAAAATAAGAGGCTTGATCTGAAGTTAACAATAAATATTTTGTCATAAATTTGGAGAGGATTTTTTTTATTTCCTCTATTCCTTCTATTTCTAAGATTTCACACATTTTTTTTATAGAAATTGATGCAGAATCTTTTTCATCAATAATTGTTTGTATAATTTTTTTTTCTTTTTTAGTCAACCGACTAGAAAATTCTACTGTAATATCTTTTTTTAATCTTTTAATTTGTTCAAAAGTTAAAATGTTTTCCATAAAACCCCCTTAATTTATTTTTTTTCAATATATTTTTTCTGGATTTTAACGATATAGAGTATTTCGTTATTTCGTTATAGTCGATTATAACTTATATTTGTTAAAGTTTCAAATAATATCGATTTTAATTAAAACTATATAAACGAAATAAATACATTAAAAGTGTAAAATTGACATTATTATAGATGGGAGTAGAATGATAATATAATTTTGTTTTGAGTTTTAATTCAACAAAACAGATTTGTAATAGTATGGAGTATTTTTAATGCTAAACAATTTAATTTAAGGAGGCAAAAAATGAAAAAAAGAATGGTGTTCTTACTGACAGTTTTAATGTTTGTAATATCGGTAACAGGATTTGCAAAAAGTAAAGAATTGGTGATAGCAGTTAATGCTAATTTTATTTCTTTAGATCCACATAATTTGTCAGATACATTATCTGGAACGGCAAGTGCGACTATGTATGAAGGGTTATTAAAGTATGAAAATGATATGTCACTAAAACCTCTATTAGCAAAAAGCTATAATATTTCTAATGATGGGTTAACTTATACTTTTAAAATTAGGAAAGGGATAAAATTTAGTGATGGAACGACTTTAGACGCTAAAGCTGTCAAGTATAACTTTGATAGAGTTATGGATAAAAAGAAAAATTTAAGAAGACGTAGAAATTTTTTGGCAGTAGAAAAAGTTGAAGCAATTGGAGCAGATACTGTAAAAATAATTTTAAAAACACCTTATTCACCAATGCTTAATAGAGTTGCCTCTTTAAAAATTATAAGTCCGGAAGCTCTAAAAAAATATGGTGACCAGGGAATTATTACACATCCTGTTGGAACAGGTCCATATGTTTATGATAAATGGGTTCAAGGCGATAAATTAGTTATAAGAAAAAATAATTCTTATTGGGGAGAAAAGCCAAAAGTCGATAAAGTAACATTTAAACCTGTTATAGAAAATGGATCTAGAATTGCGATGCTTCAAACTGGGGAAGCTGATTTTATTTATCCTATGCCTACAGAACAAGTTAGAAGAATAAAAGGGAATAAAGATATTGAAATTATGACTGGTTTTTCTACTATATCTAGATATGTTACTTTGAATACAACTAAAGATGTATTCAAAAATAAAAAAGTTCGTCAAGCAATAAACTATGCAGTTAATAAAAAGGCTTATGCACAAGTAGTAAAATCAGGGTATTTAGTTCCTTTAACATCACCTGTACCTGAAGCTTTAGAATATCATGTTGATCAAACACCATATGCTTTTAATTTAGAAAAAGCAAAAAAATTAATGAAAGAAGCAGGGTATCCTAATGGTTTCACAACTTCTATTTGGGGGTCTAACAATACAGAAGATATGAAAGGGATGCAATTTGTTAATCAACAATTAGCTCAAATAGGAATTAAAGTTGAAGTTATGCCAATGGAAGAAGGAACTTTAGCTAATTCAATTTATAGCGCTCAAACTTCTGAAGAGGCTAAAATTAATATGTGGTATGTAAACTGGTCTTCTTTTGATATCGATGGTGCTACTAAAAACTTATTCCATAGTCACTTCATACCTCCAGTATCTGCTAATACAGCTTATTATATGAATTCAAAAGTAGATAAAATGATTGACGATGGTGCAATTGAAACTAACTCTAAAAAGAGAGCAAAGATCTATGCAGATATGCAGTCTGCTATCTGGGATGATGCTCCTTGGATTTTCTTAGGTTCTGATCAATTAGTTTCTGCTAAAAGGAAAACTACTAAAAATGTATATGTTATGCCTGATGGTTCGATTAATTTAGAGAAAGCTGACACAAGTAAATAGTTAATAAAAAAGAAATGTAGTATTACTACATTTCTTTTTTAGAAAAATTCATATTAAGTTTTAGATGGATTAATAAAAATAATATATAGGATTATAAAAAATAAGGAGGGTATGATGAAACCTATATACTTATCATACAGAAAAAAATGAGACATTATATTTTAAAACGTTTATTAAATACTATTCCGATAATAATAATAGTTTCAATCTTAGTATTTTTATTTATACATTTAATCCCTGGAGATCCAGCAAGGTTATTAGCAGGTCACCAGGCAACATTAGAAGAAATAACAATTATGAGAGAACAATTAGGGCTTAATGACCCTATGTATCTACAATATTTTAATTTTTTAAAAGATTTTTTTAGTGGACATTTAGGAGTATCTATAAAAACAGGCTTACCTATAAAGGAAATGCTTATTCCAAGATTTAAACCAACATTATATTTAGCTATTTTTTCAATTGTTTGGGCATCAATTTTTGGAGTGGTTACTGGTATTATATCTGCTGTTAACAGAGGAAAGGCTCTCGATTATTTTGTAATGATTGGAGCTATTTCTGGAATTTCCCTACCCCTATTTTGGTTAGGACTTATGCTCATTCAAGTGTTTTCTGTTGATCTAGGATGGTTCCCAACAGGAGGAGTAGATGGATTTAAAAGTTATGTACTTCCTTCTATTACACTTGGGGCCGGGATCATGTCTATGATAGCTCGTTATACTCGTTCTTCTATGATAGAAATTTTAAGAGAACCATATATTCGTACTTCTAGAGCTAAAGGGGTTTCAGAGATGTTGGTAGTTGGGAAACACGCTCTTAGAAATTCACTGATTGACGTAGTAACAATAGTTGGCCTGCAATTCGGATTTTTACTTGCAGGATCAGTATTAGTAGAAACAGTTTTTTCAATACCAGGTCTGGGGAGATTGTTAATAGACTCGATCTTATTTAGAGATTACACAGTAATTCAAGTGATTTTATTAATATTTACCCTTCAATTTATAATTGTAAATCTAGTTGTAGATGTAATGTATGGAATATTAAATCCTAAAATAAGATATGAATAAAGGAGAGTTAAAAATGAATGACGAAAAAATAAAAAAACCTTATAAAGAATTTGTTAAAAATTTTACGCGAAGAAAAATAGCAGTATTATCACTATTATTTATTGTAGTGCTAATACTAGTAGGAATCTTTCAACCAATAACAATAGATCCGGATTTTGCTGATTATGATAACCTTTTAGCAGCACCAAGTTCCGCTCACTGGTTTGGAACAGATGAGTATGGAAGAGATCTTTTTAATAGAGTAATAGTCGGTACCAGACTTTCTCTGGGAGTATCTCTTAGTTCAGTTTTTATAGGAGCATTAATAGGGACTTTATTAGGATTAATTGCAGGGTTTTATGGTGGGAAAATAGAAAGTATCATAATGAGAAGTTGTGACGTATTATTTTCATTTCCGGGGTTATTGCTAGCAATAGGAATTGTAGCAATTATCGGGCCAGGTATTATAAATGTTGTAGTAGCAATTTCAATATATGGAATACCTTCCTTTACTAGAATTGTAAGAAGTTCAACATTATCTATAAAGAAACTTCTTTATATAGAAGCTTCTAAATCTATTGGTGTCGGTAATTTTAGAATATTATTTGTTCATATTTTCCCTGGAACTGTTCCAACATTAATAGTTACTTTAACAATGAGAATAGGGACAGCCATAATTTCTGCAGCATCACTTAGTTTTTTAGGATTTGGAGCAAGCCCGACAACGCCAGACTGGGGTGCGATGTTATCTACGGGAAGAGATTATATTGGATTAGCACCTCACATGCTTTTTTATCCAGGACTCATGATATTTCTAACTGTTCTAGCATTTAATCTATTAGGAGATGGCTTAAGAGATACCTTGGATCCAAAATTAAATTAAGGAGATAACTATGAAAAATTTATTGAGAATTAATAATTTAAAAACAGAATTTAAAAAGGATAAAAGTAGTGTTACTGCTATTGAAGGGGTTTCATTTAATATAAAAGAGGGTGAAATTATAGGTCTCGTTGGTGAAAGTGGAAGTGGTAAATCAGTTACCTCACTTTCTATAATGAGACTTTTAGATGAGCAGGGAAAGGTAACAGAAGGGGATGTAGAGTTTAAAGGAATAAATATACTAGATTTAGGTAAAAATGAAATTAGAAAACTCAGAGGTGGAAAGATGTCTATGATTTTTCAGGATCCTATGTCTTCTTTAAATCCAGTTTTGAAAATTGGAGATCAGCTTATGGAAAGCAGTAAACTCCATTTAGGACTTTCAAAAATAGAGGCTAAGAAACATTCTATAAAAATGCTTGATCTTGTTGGAATACCTAGTCCAGATAATGTTTTAACTAGATATCCTCATCAGTTAAGCGGTGGAATGTGTCAAAGGGTTATGATTGCTATGGCCATGGCTTGTAACCCAGAATTACTTATTGCTGATGAACCAACAACTGCTTTAGATGTGACTATTCAAGCTCAAATAATGGAATTACTTTTAGAATTAAAAGAGAAAAAAAATATGGGAATTTTACTTATTACTCATGACCTTGGTGTTGTTGCAGAAATGTGCGATAAAGTTTTAGTAATGTATGCAGGTAGAATTGTTGAAAAAGCTGATGTATTAGATCTATTCGAATCTCCAAAGCATCCATATACAAAGGGATTAATTGCTTCAGTTCCAAAATTAGGAAGTGGAAATAGTGAATTACCTTTTATAGAGGGGAAAGTGCCTAGTTTAGAAAATATGCCAAAGGGATGTAAGTTTTCTCCTCGGTGTAATGCTGCAAGAGACATCTGTTTTACTAGAGAACCTAAATTAGTAAAAATAAGCCAAAGTAGAGAATGTCGTTGTCATCTTACAGAAGAAAAGGAGAATTAGATGAAAGAAGTAATTTTAAAATTAGAGGGTGTTCATAAAAAATTTATTGCAACAAAGAAAACATTTGGAAAAAAAGCAACCTTTGTACATGCATTAAATGATGTTTCTTTAGAGGTTTATAAAGGGGAAACTTTAGCCATTGTAGGAGAAAGTGGCTGTGGGAAATCCACTTTAGGCAGAGTTGCTAATAAAATTTTAGACGTAGAAGAAGGTCAGGTTTATTTTGATGGTAGCAATATAACTCGTCTCAATACTAAGGAAATGTTAAAGTATAGAAAGAAGATGCAGGTTATTTTTCAAGATCCTTACGGTTCTTTAAACCCTAGATTAAAAATAAAAGACTTAGTAGGAGAACCTCTTTTGATTCATAGTGGTATGAAGAAAGTGGAGCGAGAAAATAAAGTTAAAGAGTTACTTAATATTGTAGGATTAAGTGAAGAACACGCAATTCGTTATCCCCATGAGTTTAGTGGTGGTCAAAGACAAAGAGTTGGTATAGCCAGGGCTCTTTCTGTTAATCCTAGTTTGATCATCGCAGATGAACCTATCAGTGCTTTAGATGTTTCTATTCAGGCACAAGTGCTTAATATCTTTAAAGAATTGCAAGAAAAATATGATTTAACATATGTATTTATATCTCATGATTTAAGTGTCGTAGAAATGATTTCAGATAGGATTGGAGTAATGTATCTAGGAAAATTAGTAGAAATTGCAGATAAAAAAAAATTGTATAGCAGCCCTATGCACCCATATACAAAGGCATTATTATCAGCCATCCCTGTGACGGATCCAACTAGAAAAAAGAATAGAATCATATTAAAAGGTGATATTCCTAGTCCTATTAATGCACCAAAAGGATGTCCTTTTTCAACAAGGTGTCCCGAAGTTCTAGATATTTGTAAAGATAAGATGCCAAAATTAATTAAACTAAGTAATAGTCATAGTGCAGCATGTCATTTAATTGAAAAAATAAAATAGGAGGAATTTATGAAAAGGATCTTAGTTGGAGGAATGCGTCATGAATCAAATTCTTTTAATCCAATAATAGCTGATGAAAAAGACTTTAATGTGGAATATGGGATGGAAATATTAAACTTTGAAAGTAAAAATGATTCCCTTAAGGGAATAGTGGATACTCTTATTAACCAGGGTTATGAAGTAATACCTGCTGTAAATGCTAGAGCTGTTCCCAATGGAGAAGTTAGCTTATCTTTTTATCAAGCAATAAAAAAAGATTTTCTAAAAAGAGCTGTTATTGCTAATGAAGAGAAAAAAATTGATGCAATTAATCTTGCACTGCATGGATCCATGAGAGTTAAAGGTTTAGGAGAAGCAGAAGGTGATTTACTGATTGCTTTAAAGGAATTGTTCCCTGATATTCCTGTAGTTTGTGCTTTAGATATGCATACAACAATGACGGATAATATGCATCAAAATTGTGATGGATATGTAGGGTATAAATTTGCTCCTCATACTGATTGTTTTGAAACAGGAGAACACTCAGCAAAAATGTTAATTGACATATTGGAAAATAACACTAAATTGACAAAAGCATGGGTAAGATTACCTACTCTTATAGCCGGAGAAAAATCAGAAACATCTACAGAACCTATGGTTTTCCTCATGGAAAAATTAAGAAAATTAGAAAAAACAGAAGACGTTTTGGCAGCTTCTTACTTAATGGGTTACCCATGGGCAGATAGTGTCGAAGCTGGCGTCGCTGCATATGTTGTTACCTCAAATAATCAAGGATTAGCTGATAAATTAGCATTGGAGTTGGCAGATGAGTTTTGGAGTTTAAGAGATAGTTTTAAATTCCATACAGAAACTTATCATCCTCAAAAATCTATAGATAAAGTATTTGAAGCTGTTAAAGAGGGAAAATTCCCTATTTATTTATCTGATTCTGGAGATAATCCAACTGCTGGGTCATCTTCTGATTGCACTGAACTACTAGAATTGATTTTAAAAGATGAAAGAAGATGGAAATTAAATAGTCCTATTATCTATGGAGGGATTTATGATCCAGAAGCTACACTTCAATGTGAAGGGGAAGTGGGTAGAACTATAGAAATAACCATAGGGGCTAAATTCGATACCTTAACAACAAAACCTTTGATCATTAAAGGTACTGTAATGAATTATTTAAAATCATGGGGTAGTTATAAAAGTGATTTAGCTCTTATTAATTCCAATGGTGTAGATATTATTGTTTCAGAAAAGCATGTGGGATATATTACCCCTGAAATGTTTACTGATTTAGGGCTTAATCCCTCAAAAACAGAGATTATTGTTTGTAAGTTAGGATACCTTACTGCCCCTCATAAAAAAATTGCTAAAAAAACAATAATGGCACTTTCCAAAGGAAGTACTAATGAAGACATTGAAAATATTAGATATGAAAAAGTTTTAAGACCTATTTACCCTTTGGATAAAGATTTTGATTATGATCCAAAGAAAAATTTAAAATAATTTTTTAAATATATCTCCTAAAGATTTTAAATATGGTGTATCTAAGATCATGTTAATTCTTGAATTTTGACTCTTGAATATCTAGTAGTATAATACTATATTAAGAAATATTTTATGAAAATATCTAATGAGGAGAATTGTATGAAAATTATTAATACTTTAGAAGAAAAGTTAGTTCCTATAGCAGTTTGGATAAACCAAAATAATTATATTAATGGAATTAGAAAAGCATTTATTATCTTGATGCCCCTACTTATGATTGGGTCTATATTTTTGGTTATTTCGGTGTTACCTTCAACTGTATATCAAGATTTTATGTATAATAAATTTGGTCCAAGCTGGAAAAGAACTTTAGAGATTCCTATTAATGCAACATTTTCTCTAATTGCTGTCTATGTGGCATTTTTAGTAGCTCAACAATTAGGTAAGCAATTTAAGCTTGATAGTATCGCGGTTGGATTGCTCTCACTAGCTTCATTTTTAATATTAACACCTTTAAAATCTACAACTACCCTTGGACAGGTAATTACCTTCACATGGCTTGGAAGTAAAGAATTATTTGTTGCGATGATTGTAGGTATTGTTGTTGTTAAAATATTTAAATGTTTTGTAACTCATAATATATTGCTTAAAATGCCTGATGGTGTTCCTCCTGAAGTCACAAAATCTTTTGAAGCATTAATCCCGGGAACAGTTATTCTTTCTTTAGCGCTGCTCCTTAGAGTCACAATGATGAATACTGATTATGGTACTATTCATGATTTTATCTATAATATTTTAGCGTTACCATTAAAATCTTTAGGAACTTCATTTGTTGGGTCATTTTTAACTGTTTTATGTATCTCGCTTTTATGGTCCGTAGGGATTAATAGTGGATCCATGATAAATGGATTGATAAGACCATTTTGGTTAGAAAACCAAGTTGACAATATAAATGCTTTAAAAGAAGGATTACCGTTACCGCATATAATTACAGAACAGTTTTTTGATCTTATTTGGATGGGAGGAGCGGGAAGTACACTTTCTTTACTTTTGGCAATTCTACTATTTGCTAGAAGTAATCATATTAGAAGTGTTGGAGGGATTGGAGCTATACCTGGAATTTTTAATATCAATGAACCTGTATTATTTGGTTTACCGATTATACTAAATCCAATTATGTTGATACCATTTAATATTGTACCGTTAGTAATACTAACTACTCAGTATGCAGCGATGTCTATTGGATTAGTTTCTAAACCTTTAGGAGTCCCATTTCCCTGGCCTACCCCTGCACTTATAAGTGGGTTTATAACAGTAGGAGATATTTCTGGGTCCTTGATGCAGATTACAAACTTAATTATTGGAGCATTAATTTATCTTCCATTTTTAAGAATTTTAGATAAAGCTAGTAAATATGAAGAGGATCAGGTAAAAGCTTTTGAAAAGGAACAACAAGAATAAGGATAGAGAAATATTAGGTGATCTAAACCAAATCTATCCTAATTTTAAGTGAATTAATTTAATTGGAGGTCTAGAAATATGATAATAAGAGAAGCCTGTGTTGGAAACTTTATAGAGGCTGAAAATGCTGAAAAATCTGGTGCTGAAAGGATTGAACTCTGTGAGAATCTGTATGAGGGGGGGACTACCCCATCATATGGGACAGTAAAGAAAATCTTAGAAAAATTAAAAATACCAACATTAGTTATGATAAGGCCTAGAGGAGGAAACTTTTGCTATTCTCCTACTGAGATTGAAATTATGGTAGAGGATATCAGATTATTTAAAAAATTAGGTGTAAAAGGTGTAGTATTAGGAGTTTTAACTTCTAATAATAAAGTTGATTATCCTGTTTTAAAGAGACTTTTAAAAGAAACTAATGGTATGGAAGTTACCTTTCATAAAGCCATAGATGAAGTTATAAATCCTGAAAATGAGATAGAAAATTTAGCTCAATTAGGAGTTAAAAGAATCCTTACTTCTGGAGGTCGTAAGACGGCCTTAGAAGGAGCGGATATATTAAATAAGATGATTAAAATTGCTGATAATAAAATCAAAATTGTTGTTGCTGGTGGAGTTACTTTAGAAAATTATGAAAAAGTAAAGTTAAAAATATCATCTACTGAATTCCATGGGAAAAAAATCGTAGGGAATTTAGCCTGAAAAAATGGGTGAAAAACCTTTACCTCAGAGAATAGAAAAAAATTAGGGGGGATAGAATAAGTATGAAATATTTATTTGGAGTAGATCTTGGCGGTACAAATACTAAGATTGGGTTGCTCAACATAGAAGGGGAAATATTGTTAAAAGAATCTATAAAAACCAGTTCAGAAGCAGGTTTTGATGATTGTTTTAATAGAATTGCCGAAGTAATAAAAAAAATGAGTGTTGAAAAAAATATTGATAATAAAGATATCCTTGGAGTAGGAATGGGAATCCCTGGTCCTGTACTTCATCAGGAAATAGTAAGTTTTTTCGCTAATTTTCCTTGGAAGAAAAATCTTAATGTGGCTAAGATATTAGAAGAGAAAACAGGATATAAAGTAAAGGTAGATAACGATGTTAATGTAATTACTTTAGGAGAAATTTGGCAGGGCTCAGCTAAGGGCTATAGTGATGTTGTTGGAATGGCTCTAGGGACTGGAATAGGAGGGGGAATAGTAACCAATGGTAAATTAATTGGTGGAGTTAAAGGTGCAGGTGGAGAGATTGGTCATATGACAATAGTTCCTAGCGGAAAACTCTGTGGATGTGGGAAAAAAGGGTGTTTTGAAGCATATGTTTCTGCGACAGGAATCGAAAGAGAAGCTCAGTCAAGACTGACTATAAATAAAAATAATAAACTTTGGGATATTATTTCAAGTAAAGAGGGGCAAAAAATAGAAGCTAAAGATGTATTTGATGCGGCAAAATTAGGAGATAGCTTTTCCTTAGACATAGTTGACTATATTACGGAATATATAGCTTATGGACTATCGATCTTGTTACATGTAACTAATCCAGAGGTAGTAGTAATAGGAGGAGGAGTGGCTCTTGCAGGAGATATTTTATTTGATGGAATCAGAAAGAAGATAAAAAAATATAGCCTGCTAGCATGTATTGATGGTTTACAAATTTTACCTGCAAAATTAGGTAATGAAGCAGGAATAATAGGAGCAGCAGCTTTGCTTGCTAAGTGTTAAATTTTCATAAAACGTATAAAGATAAATGAAATTGTAATAATTTATATTATCATAATTGATTATTGAAAGAGTCAACCTAACCAGTCGACTCTTTCTTTCGTTTTAGTCTTAAGGATATGGATGTTTTTTATTTATTTTAAATTTTAGTAAAGGAGTAAAAAAAGACAGCTGATATGACTGCCTTTTAGATTTAATTTTATCTTTAACCTCTTGATATTGTTCCTTTGTAATCTCTCCTTTTGCATATTTTATTTTTCCTGAATTATCAAATACATTTCTAAATTAATCCAAACTTTTTGCATGCCTTATAAATTCCATCATTGGATGCTGTGTCAGTTATATGATCTGCGACTTTCTTTAATTCTACTTTTGCATTACCCATAGCCACTCCAAGACCTGCATATTTTATCATCTCCAAATCATTTAATCCATCACCAAAAGATACTATTCTCTCTCTTTCTATTCCTATTCTTCCGGCGATCTCTTCTACTCCTATAGCCTTTGATCGACCAATTTTCAAGAGATCAAACATACCATTTCCCCAAGGTCCCAACTCATAATTTTTTTTTAGAGGCTTAAAGTGTTTTCCACCGTCTTTAGCAAAAAGAATTATATTTTCGACTTCTCCCTCTAAGTTTTTAAGAAGCTTTATGCTGTCTAACATGTGATGAACTTGTTCTTTTCTTATTGTTTCTATATCAGATAGATAAAGTCCCTTTCCATTGGAAAACCCGTAGCAATAGCCTTTATTCTCACAGATCGTCCTTATTTCCTCTAGGACATCTTCAGGGTAGGTGTATCTATATATTATTTCATTTTTGTATTTCACATATTGGCCATTACATGCTATATAATTATCTATCCCTGTTATATTTAGGATCTCTTCTAAATTTTCCCTTTCTCTCCCTGTAGCAATGAGACATTCGATACCATTTTCTTTCATTTTTTTTATTGCCATAAGAGCGGTTTTTGGGATCTCATTTCCTTTAACTGTTAGGGTTCCATCTATGTCAAATACTGCGAGCTTATACATGAATCTCCTCCTTTAATGTTTTTATTACCCTTAATAATAGTCCATTTTTTTAATTTTTCCAAAATTTATATTTTCATAGGAAGCAAATAAGAGTTTATTTTTATGCTTGAGGATTAGCACTGCTAAAATAATTAAAAATTAACGTAAGTGATGAAGTTAAAATAGCGATTATACATCAGGTAATATCTAAAAATTCTTTTATTTTTGTCCGCGATTTTTTAATTAATTCCCATAGAGTCTATTTAGTATTGGTTTTCTGTTGTTGATATATAAATGTTCTCGTGTATTTTAATAAGTATAAAATAATAATGATATTGACCTTAAATTAAAATTTTTGTACTTAAATAGGTCTAAATAAGACGAAAAACATTTGACAAATAGAAATTTATGATCTATATTTATAATGTACACGGGAACAAAAGTTTGAAAAGGAGTGAAATTATGACACAAAAAGAAATAGCTTCCATGTTAGGTGTTTCTAGAACGACAGTAGCTAGAGCCCTCAAGGGAGATGAAAGTATAAAGCCTGAGACTAAAAATAAAATATTGAAATTATGTGAGGAAGTAGGCTATAAAAAAAATTATGTGGGAAGCATCCTGGCTAATCAAAAGGACAGGAAGATCTATGCCTTTTTGGTGAAATCTAAAAACCAAAAATACCTGGAAGAGATAATAGAGGGGCTCGAGATGCTTAAGGAAGAGACATCTAAATACAATGTTTCTTTAGAGATAATCGTGACAGATATAGCAAAACCAAAGGAACAAATTATAAAGCTGAATACAATTTTAGAATATAATAATGTAGATGGAATAATAATTACTCCTATGCTAAAGGAGGAAGTAGTGACTTCTCTTAAGAAATACCCTCATATTCCTCTGGTAAGTTTGGACAAAAAAATAAATGATGAAATATCATTTATAGGATCGGATTACAAAAATTCAGGAAGAATTGCAGCAGGGATTTTAACTAAATTGGCTCGAGCAGAAGACAAGGTAATAGTATTAGATTCAGATGACGATAAGATATCTTCTAGTGTTTATATGGAAGGATTCCTAGAAGAGTTAGATGCTAGTAATTTAAAAGATATTAAAGTAAATTATATAAAAAATCTAAACAATAATTTAGATGAGATATTAAAGATAGACAGTATAGATGAAGCAAAATATATTTATACATCGAGGTATGTAGATAAGGTAGCGAATTTTTTAAAAGATGCAGGACTAAATAATATTAAATTAATGGCCAATGGAATAGACAAAGAAACTATAAATCTTATAAAAAAGGATCAAATTGTAGCTACAACAAAAGAAAATTATTTTTTACAGGCTTACCTTGCAGGAAAGATTATTTTTAATAAATTAAATGGGAAAAAGGAAAAGATCGGATATACGACTAAAACTGAGATAGTTTTTAAAGAAAATCTGAATCAGATAGAAGCAAATCATGAAAGAGACATATTTAAAAACTTTAATATATTCTAAGGAGGGAACAATGAAAAAAGAATTAGGAGGAGTATTTAGTGCTCTAATGGTAGCTTATGATGAAAATGGAAAGATTAATGAGACTGGCACTAGGGAGATAATAAGACATAACATCGATATCATGGGAGTAGATGGGTTATATGTAGGAGGCAGTACAGGGGAAAACTTTATGCTGGCTACTGAAGATAAAAAGAGGATCTTTAAGATTGCAATGGATGAAACTAAGGGAGAGGTAAAGTTAATGGCACAGGTAGGATCAATAAACCTGGATGAATCTATAGAACTTGGAAAATATGCAAAAAATTTAGGATATGACTCATTATCAGCAGTGACACCATTTTATTATAAATTTGATTTTGAAGAGATAAAATACTACTACAACGCTATAATAGAAGCTACTCAAATGGATATGGTAATTTATTCTATTCCGTTTTTAACTGGTGTAAATATTACTATAGATCAGTTTGCTGAACTTTTTGAAAATAAATATATAATTGGTGTTAAATTTACAGCGGGAGATTTCTTCCTTCTTGAAAGAATGAGAAAATATTTTCCAGAACACCTTATCTATGCAGGTTTTGATGAAATGATGCTTTCAGCAACTGTACTGGGAGTAGATGGGGCTATTGGCAGTACTTTTAATGTAAATGGAGTAAGAGCTAAGAAGATATTTGAACTAACAAGGGAAGGGAAGATTGCTGAGGCGAGGGAGCTGCAGCACATAACCAATGACCTTATAGAGGAAATATTGAACAACGGCCTATATCAGACTATTAAGGCGATGCTTCAGGAACAGGGAGTAGATGCAGGTTATACAAAGCAGCCAATGAAGAAACTGTCTATGAAAAAGATAGAGAAAGCAAAAGAGCTTTCTAGAAAATATATTTAAAAAACTAAAAATAAAAAGGGGGAAAGGCAATGAAAAAAATTATGGGATTGTTGTTGACTTTAGGAATGATTATGACTTTAGTAGGGTGTGGCGGAAACAAGGAAGGTGCAGCAGAAAAATTCGAATTAAAATTTGGACTGACACCTGGTGTTCAGTCAAATGAATATAAAGCTGTGAAGGGACTGGCAGATTATGTAGCTGAAAAGAGTGGGAACAGACTAATAATAAAAATATACCCTGATTCACAGCTTGGAGACGACAGAGAGATGCTTTCACAGGTAAAGGAGGGGTCTTTAGATCTTGTTCTTGCTGAAACAGGACGTTTAGGTCTATGGGTAAAGGAAGCGGAAATATTTCAGTTACCATACGTATTTGATAACTATGACCACTTGAGAAATAGTCTTTTTAAAACTGCTGAAGGTAAAAACTTATTAAAGAAGTTTGAAGAAGAAAATAACTGGAAGATTCTTACAAATGCCTATAATGGTTCTAGACAAACAAGTTCAAATAAACCAATAGAGAGTATTGAAGATATGAAGGGGATGAAACTAAGAGTACCTAATGCTCAAGCTAACCTCGACTATGCAAAGTTTGTAGGGGCTTCACCTACACCTATGGCCTTTACAGAAGTTTATCTTGCACTTCAGACTAATGCAGTGGATGGTCAAGAAAATCCGCTTTCAGCAATAAAGAGTTCTAAATTTTATGAGGTTCAGAGTTATATAGCAATGACAAACCATATAATCAATGATCAGAACTACATTGTAGGGAAAAGTACTTGGCAAAAGCTTCCAGAAGATCTTCAGCAAATATTAGCTGATGGAGTAGAAAAAGCAGGAAAATCTCATACTGAAATGTTTATGAATGATGAGAAGAACCTAATAAATTACTTCCAGGAAAATGGTGTAACTATTACTGAGCCTAATTTAGACGCTTTCAAAGCAGCACTTAAGCCAGTACATGATGAATACGTAAATAAAAACGGTGAATTAGGTAAGAAGTTATTAGAAGCTATAAATTCGGCAAGATAATATTAATAAAAGGCCAATACTATTGGCCTTTTATTCTACCATAAGGAGTATTATATGAAAAAAATATTGAAATATTATGAGGAATATCTGGGTGGAATTCTATTCTCGGTAATGTTTATAACACTTATCATACAAATTTTTTCAAGGCAGATATTAAATAAACCTCTTATCTGGACTGAGGAAGTAGCAAGATTAGTATTTGTATATATAGCTATGCTTGGAGTTACACTGGGGATAAAATATGATCAACATGTGGGAATAGAGGTTCTCTCAGACAAGTTTTCTCCAAGGGCAGCTAAAGTTATGGATATAGTAAAAACTATATTAACAGGGATAATCATTGTACTTCTTATAGTAATAGGCTTAGGAATAACCAAAAGAAAGGCCTCCCTTGATTTGATATCACTTGGAATATCATCGGGATATCTGTATGGAGCTTTACCGTTAGGGGGAGTTATGATGGGAATAAGATATATAGAGAAGATATATTACAGAAGAAAAGCAAAAAAGCTAAATGAAGTAGAGGTGAGATAATATGTATGTAGGAATTATGTTTGGGGTGTGGCTTGTACTATTGGCTATAGGATTTCCAGTAGGATTTTCACTAATAATCTCAGCCCTTTTATTCTTTTTTATAACAGGAGACTGGAATTTAGTATATTTTGCAGGTAGTCAGTTTGTAGACCAGTTAAATAGTTTTAGTTTACTTGCCGTACCGTTTTTTATTCTGACAGGGATATTGATGAATAGTTCAGGGATTACAGATAGGATATTTAACTTTGCAAAATCAATGTTAGGTCACTATACAGGGGGGATGGGCCATGTAAATGTAGCTGCAAGTTTATTATTTTCCGGAATGAGCGGATCTGCTCTTGCAGATGCAGGAGGACTTGGTCAGCTGGAGATAAAGTCTATGAGAGATGAAGGATATGATGATGATTACAGCGGGGGACTAACAGCAGCTTCTTGTATAATAGGACCCCTTGTACCTCCTAGTTCAATTATGGTTATATATGGTGTTGTGGCCAATCAGTCGATATCTAAACTTTTTTTAGCAGGATTCATACCTGGAATGCTGACGGCAGCTCTTTTAATGATAACGGCTTATCTTCTAGCTAAAAAAAGAGGGTATAAAAAAGCACCTAAGGCAACATTTGCAGAGAAAAAAATAGCTTTTAAAGAGTCCTTTTGGGCATTATTAACCCCTATAATTATTATAGGTGGGATATTCTCCGGATTCTTTACTCCAACAGAGGCCTCGGTAGTAGCAACGGTATATTCAATATTTTTAGGTGTATTCTTTTTTAAGGAGCTTACAATAAAAAAATTGTTTGAAGATTTTATTGAAGCTGTAAAAGTATCTGGAGTAACTTGCCTTATGATAATGGGAGTAGGAATCTTTGGCCAGGTAATAGCTAGAGAACAGACTGCTATAAAAGTAGCGGAATACTTTATTTCTATAGCCAATAGCCCATTGATGCTTCTTGTGATGATAAACCTGACACTACTATTCTTAGGAATGTTTATAGATGCCTTACCTTTAATAATCTTGGTTGTACCAATATTTGTACCAGCAGTAATGAGTGTTGGAATAGATCCGATATTCTTTGGTGTAATGGTTATATTTAACCTGATGATAGGAATCTTAACACCTCCAATGGGAACAGCGCTATTTGTAGTTTCCCGAGTAGGAAATATTCCATCCCATGTAATAATAAAGGGGATAATTCCATTTTTAATACCACTGCTGATAACATTAGTGATCTTAACATTGTTCCCGCAAATTATAATGTTTTTGCCAAATTTATTGGGGTAGAAAACTTAAGAAAAGGACTAGTATTCTAGTCCTTTTCAATAAAAAGGAGTATAGATTGTGATAAAGGGAAACTTAAAAAGCTTAGATAAAAACTTAGATAAAGATATTTATACGATATTAAATAAGCTAAAAGATGAGGAGTTATTGTCTAAAGAACTGGGGTTACATAAGTTAGATGGAGAAGATTTCTTTGTTAGAACTGAATATGAAACTAAAGATTATGAAGGTTCATTTATAGAGGCACATAAAAAATATATAGATATTCATGTCACTTTATGCGGATCAGAAGTAATTGAGGTAGAAGATATAAGGAAACTCCAGGTTGAGAAGGAGTATGATGAGGAGAATGACTGTTTAATATTATCTGGGAAAACTTCTCAAAAAATAATATTAGAAAAAAATGATTTTTTAGTTTGTTATCCTAAGGATGCACACAGAGTTGGAATTAAAAATATAGATAAGGAAAAAATAAAAAAGATAGTTGTAAAACTTTTAGTTTAAAGGAGAGCAGGAGGGAAAGGTGAAAATTAGAAAATTTGCTTTATTTGATATAGGAGGCACAAGTATCAAGTATGGAATAACGGATAGTAATGGAAATTTTTTATTGAAAAAAACGATTCCTACATACCCGGAGAAAGGAAGTAGAAGCTTACTAGAACATATCAAAAGACAGATAGACAGCTGTAAAAAAATATATGATATTTCTGGAATAGGAATTAGCGCTACAGGACAAGTTAATTATAAAGATGGAATAATATCAGCAGCAACAGATTTAATTCCGGGTTGGGTTGGTACGAACATAAAAAAATATTTTATGGATGAGTACAAATTACCAGTAGCAGTAGAAAATGATGTTAATTGCGTTGCCCTAGGAGAGATGTGGAAAGGGAATGGTAGAGATTTGAATAGTTTTATTTCTATAGCTCTAGGAACTGGTATAGGGGGAGGAATAATCTTAAATAGGAGTTTATTCAGAGGAGCACATTATTCCGCAGGGGAATTTGGACACTTAAAAATTAAGGATAACGGTAGAAAATGTAAGTGTGGTGATTACGGATGTTACGAAGCTCATGCTTCTACCTTGGCTCTTGTATCTATTGTAAAGGAAGTAACTGGAGAGGAGGATATAACAGGAAAAGAGATATTTGAGTATGAAAAGTTAGGAAAAGAACCATATAAAAACTTAGTTTCTAAATGGATAAGTGATATTGGTGATGGTTTAAAAAATATTATTGTATCATTCAACCCTGAAGCATTAATTATAGGTGGTGGAGTATCTGCCCAAGGTGATTATTTACTAGATAAAATAAAAAATGATTTAAAGGAAAAGCTGCAAATTAATTTTTATGAAAATTTAGAGATTAGAATTGCTGACTTAAAAAATGATGCAGGCATGTTGGGGGCACTATACTTAATAACTCAAGAACTTCCAAAAGAAAGTAAATTATATTAATAAAACAACTTCAATTATTTCCAGTGATTAGAAGAGGTCTAAAAGAGTTACTAAATGGTTATATAGTAAAATGTAGATAAAAATATAGTTCCCTCAAATTAAGATATTAAAGGAGTAGAATAAATGAAAAAAGGATTAATAGTTTCGTGTCAGGCACTGCCATCTGAGCCTTTGTACAGTTCTTTCATTATGGGAAGAATGGCAAGAGCAGCGGCAGAGGGAGGAGCTTCTGGAATAAGAGCTAATACTGTAGAAGATATAAAGGAAATAAAAAAGGAAGTGGATCTTCCTATAATAGGGATAATAAAGAAAAACTATGGAGAGTGTCCTGTATTTATTACTCCGACGATGAAGGAGGTGGATGAACTCTATAGAGAAGAGGTAGACATAATAGCCATAGATGCAACTAAGAGAGAAAGGCCAGATGGGATATCTATGGAAGAATTTATAAAAAATATAAAAAATAAGTATCCAGATCAACTTATCATGGCAGACATTTCCTGTGCAGAAGAAGCAGTAGCAGCAACAGCAGCAGGAGTAGATATAGTAGGTACTACCCTTGTGGGATATACTGAATATACTAGGGGATTTGTGCCATTGGAAGAGCTCGCTAGAGTACTGGATAAAGTGAAGGTTCCTGTAATAGCAGAAGGCAATATAGATACTCCATCTAAGGTAAAGAAAGCTCTTGAACTGGGGGCCTCTTCTGTGGTTGTTGGGAGTATTATAACAAGACCTCAGTTCATAACTAAAAGATTTGTAGAAGCTATTAAGGAGGGATAGATTACTCCTAGGAACAGAGGGACCTGGTAAGCTTCTTATAGCGATTTTCTGCCCGCTAGAGGAAGAGTAATACGATGTCCATAAAAATCAAGAGAAAATAAAAAAGATCCAGGAGAGAAGCCACACGGCTTCTCTCCTGGATCTTTTATTTCTATTTTTATCTTTTCCACTTCCCTCTAAATCAGCAATTATCCTTCCTATTTTGAGAACCTTATTATATCAAGTTTATTTTGTTCCCTCTACCATAATTAGTTGTATTTTTTTTACCTGTTTCTGTTAATTTATCTCCTGTATTCCCACGAGTCTTTCTATTAATTTTCCCTCTTATCAAGAAATAGCTTTAGACTAAAAATCTATTTCTTAATCTTTTAATCTCTATAATACTATTATTATAAAATAAGAGATTCAACTAATATTTTTAAGTAAGATAAAAATATATAATTTACTATTAATAATTTTAGGTATCAATGGAATTAAAAAATCTTTTTCAATACAGAAATCTTCTTTTATTTTGATAGGGATCCTTGACAAAATATTGTAGGTGATTACTCCAATTATAAAATTTATTCATGAAAGGGATTTAAAAATTAAATAAATTAGAGGATAAATATTATTTTCACGTATAGCTAACCAAAGGCACTATCATGATTGTGGAGGTGGGGAGTTAAATCAAATAACTTAGTTAAGATCATTAAAAACAATGAATGGCATCTTGTGAATATAAGAGGTTTATACCATAAATTTAAACATCTATCTACAAATGCTAGGGTTACAATACCATATCATTAAAAAAGATCTTAAAGGATCTGTAAGAAGTATTCCAAAAAAAGCAGGACCTTAAATTAGTGACTCAAAGGAGATGATTTAGATGAAAGATATTTATATTTACCCGGCAATTTTTTCATATGCTGCTATTGATGATGATAATGATGATATTTTGGTAGAATTTCCTAATTTAGATGGAGTTTTTACTTTTGGAACTACACCAAAAGAAGCTCATTATAGAGCTAAAAACTGTTTGGAATCATACCTTTATAGGCTGGAAGAATATGGAAAAATTATTCCTGAACCTCCTAAAAAAACTGATATAAAACTTAAAGAAAATCAAGCTATAGAAATGATTAAAGTCGATATGAAGTTACTCAGAGATGAAATGTACAATAAGGCAGTATAAAAAGTTTTCTATAATATTAAAATTTGCATTGATGCACAAATTAGAAAATTACAATTAAATACCTTAAGAATCCTCCAGTTTATTCTAGGGGATTTTTAATTTATAAAAACAAATAATATTTATTTTGGTTAAAATGATGAATTATTTCCAAGTCTCTAATTATAAAGATTAAAAGTGAAACCAATATCTTACTATAGGAATATTATAACATTTAGAAATGACAGTACTTTCATGTTTAAAACCATTGTTTTCAATAATTTTGATAGAGGCTATGTTATCTTGATCTGCAATTATTAGCACTTTATCAATAGATAATTTTTTAGCTTCTTGATAAAATTCAGCATTAGAGGGATCATTTTTTTTCATAATCATTGAGCATTGTCAAAAACTCTTTTTTTCTGTTAAAACTAGGGATTTCTATTTTCATATAGCTCCTTTATAATCATCATAAATAAACAATAAAAGAATAACTGTGGACAGCATAATAAATCTTTCGTATGAGTATAGTATATTTTTAAGAAAAGTCAAAATATTAATAATAAGAACTTGTTAGGAGATATTAATTAAAAAAAGCTCCCAAATTGGGAGCTTTTAAAAATCTAATTATATATTCCATTTTAGAGGGGATATGTGGTGCATCAGTATGAATGACATCTTTTCCCTACTATATGAATTGCACCTTCTTTACTTATTTTTAAAATAGTTATTTTAATTCTGCTTCGATCTCCTCAATACTTAGTAAAGATGATTTAAATTCTTTAGGAAGAACTTGAGTTAATTTATACTGTCCTTCTAAGCTTAATTTTATTAACGTAAATTATGAGTGTTACAATAACTCTCGAAATGCTTTACCGTGTTATTTAAAAATGATAAGATGGTTATATTCAATATTTAAGCAACAATGGGGGGAGCTAAATGAAAGATCTAAAATTAGAAAGTGAAAGATTAACCCTGAGAAAAATAAAAAAAGAAGATTTTGATGAGATATCTATAATTTTAAAAGATAAAGAAGTTATGTATGCCTGGGAAAAAGGATTTTCAAATGACGAAGTTAATCAATGGATTGATAAAAATATTGAAAGATATAAACGTGATGGTTATAGCTATTTGATAGCCCATGAAAAGGAATCTGGAGAATGTATAGGTTTAATGGGTCCATTAATTGAAACTATAGATAATAATAATTTTGCTGGGATAGCATATATTTTAAATAAAAAGTGTTGGGGAAAGGGATATGCTCTAGAAGGAACAAAAGTTTGTCTAGATTACCTTTTTAAAGTTATTAAAGTTGAAGAAGTTGTTGCGCAGATTAAATATAATAACCTTTCATCAATAAAAGTTGCGAAAAATTTAAAAATGTCAAAGAAGGGCCAGTATAATAGAATTTATGATGATAAGACCATGCTTCATTATGTTTACTCAATTAGCAAGGATGAGTTCTTAAATGATACCATAACTTAAAATAATAAGTTGCTATTATAAAGTAGTATAGCAAATAAAAAGACTCTCAAAAGAGTCTTAATTTTATTTTTTTATTGCAACAAATTCCCCTGTAAACTTAGCTAAAACCTCACATGAATTTTTATGTTTTAAAACAGCATTGACTATAATCCTGCCTTTACCGAATTTATTATATACTTTTTTTAACTTTGCTATATCCTTTTCCAGAAGAGGTTCTGTAATTACGACATAGTCTTCGACTACAGGTTTTATGAAATCAGTGCTATTGCTCTTTATAAGAATGACCGCATTATTATCAATATCTTCTATTAAAATTCTAACTCTACCCCAACCTGCTAAAGTCATCACAGAGGAAATACTTCCTCCAAATACAGAATTAGTATGATTGATGTGTTTTTTATATTCTCCTGAAACAACAACTTCGTTATTCCCTATATTTTCAATAACAAATCCCATTTCCTTTACGATAGGTATATTTTCTATAATATACTTTTGAAGTTCAACCTTATCCATGATATCCTCCCTGATAAATATAATTAAACTATTATACTACAAATATATCTATTAAGAAGAGATAAATCTAAAATTATTTCTTCTTGATTATCCAATGTTTTACCAGTACTTTTTTTCTAAATAATAGAACTCCTACAAAATCATTTACCTCTTCTATAAATGCTTCTTTTAACCCTGCCTTTAAGCAAGATGATTTATTTCTATTTATTCCTATTTTAAACAGAAAAAAGACTAAAAAAAGACTGTAAACTTAATCGTCTACAGTCTGAATACCCCTGATTTTAGGAGTACTTTTTATTATGCATCTTGCTTTGTGTCTGTAATTACAATTTCTCTTAAAGATACTGATTGGGGTAGTTCATAAGCATATTTAATAGTCTTTGCTACATCATTTGCCGTTATATTTGTGGCTCCTACTGCCTCTTTCCAAGCTTCATATCCGTTAATAATATCTTTATCTGTAGTATGGCCTAATAATTCTGTTGCGACTGCTCCTGGACAAATAGATAATACTCTTACATTGTGAGAGGACATCTCTTGTCTTGCAACCTCTGTAAGACCTGTCACTCCGTATTTTGTTGCACAATAAGCAGCATGACCACCAAATGGTTTTAATCCTGCTATTGAAGATAAATTGATTATTGTACCAAATTGTCTTTCTTTCATATCATTCATTACTATCTGCATCCCATTCATTACGCCCATTACATTTACATTTAACATAGTTTGCCATTCATTGGTATCTTGAGTTGCTATATCTCCTAAGAGCATCATTCCAGCATTATTTATTATTAAATCTGTTTTCCCGTATTTCACTTCAGCTTCTCTTATTGCATTTTCAAATTCAACTTTGTCAGTTACATCTACTTTTTTGCACATTGTGTTTGGTAAATTAAGTGCTTCCATTTTTTCTACTCTTCTTGCTAATAGTAGTGTAGGATATCCATCTTTTGAAAATTCCTTTGCTAACTCCATACCAAATCCACTACTTGCTCCTGTAATTACTACTAATCTTTTCATTCTATTTCCTCCTAAAGTTTTATTATGAAATTAGTATATATGTTAAACCATGGTTTAATGCAAACTTTTTTATTTTTTATTCTTGAATCATATTTTCTTTCAGTTTCACATGAATTTCACACTATTGTTTTATACTTTAATTAAATTAAATAAATGGAGTGTGAAAATTATGATAAAAAGAGAACTGAATATAAATAAAGAATTTTATGATATTAGTAAATATATTGGGATAGTCAATCCAAATGAGGATATTTATGAAAGTTATTCTTTAAAAGAAAAATTAATAGTTTTAACTTTAAAAAGATTAATGATTATTGAAAAAGATATAGTTGATATAGAATTAAATTTTTCATCTATTACTGGTTATGACTTTTTCTGTAGTAATCTCAAACCAAATAACTTATGTGTAAAACTTAAGACAGATGAAAAAATAATAACTCTTAATTTTAAAGAAAAAAAGAAATATTTTCGCTTTATATCTAACTTGATGGTAGGACTTAAAAATCAAGGACACTTAAATTAATTTGCTTGCAATTGAGTTATATAGAATCTTATTTTTTTATAATTGTTACAGCAAAATTGTTTTTAATTATAGAAGAAATTAAAAAATAAAAATATATAGGGGAGAGATCCCTAGAAGGGAGATAAACAAAATAAAATTTGAAGAAGAAAATTTAATAGATTACATTATAACAGAATACACACCTAAAGAAATAAACGAAGCCAAAAAAAAAGCTATGAAAGATGAAGATAGGAGAGCGTTTGTATTAATGCATAAAGGAAATACTTTAATAGGTTATTTAATATGTCATGAATACCTATGAGCGTTTCATATAAAAGGCATGGCTATGTTTCAAGATATGAACTCAGTTGGATAATTTTTACTCCAGCAAGAGCATGTGTTGAAACTAAAATAGTAAGAAAATAATTATTAAATCCCATTCAAATAAATCCCTTTATATAAATTACTTTTTATTAACGAATCATTATTATCAACTTTTGCTAAAAAAGTTATAAAATATATGCTGAAAAATAGAAAAATCCCAGAAATTCATAAATTCTGGGATTTTTTTTTACAACTTTATTCGTTCGATATTTGGGATTCCTCATTAATTGTCTCACAAATATTTTTATAACGAGTATGGATCCATTCATCCAATAAAGTTAAATCTTTTTTTATTAATGCTTTCTGTAAAAATCGAGAATTTATTATTGATTTTTGCAGACCTTCTGAAGATTCAAAAGTTTTTTTTATCATTATTTCGATTAGATTGTTATATTCTACTAATAAATTAATAATAATGTCATAACTAGAAAAATTATACAGGTTTTCAAAAAAATACTTAGTTTCTTTAAAGGCATCTTCCACCAAATTATTTTCTAAAAAAATGGCTTTACGCAATGCTGAATTTGCTAATAAATCGATATTTTCTTGTGACGTATTTTTTATAACATCTTTTATTATCGTTTTTTCCAAGACTTCTCTAAGTTTTGCAATTTCTAAAAAATATTTTTTTGAAATTCCTATAACAGAATATCCTTTTTTAGGGGTATATAAAACTAAATTATCATCTTCTAATTTTTGCAGTGCTTTTTTTACATGTATCCTGTTAACCCCAAAGGTTTCAGATATTTTTCGTTCAATTAATCGGTCACCTTTTGAAAGGGTATTATTATAGATTTTATCTTTTATATCTTTATAAATTATATCCATTTTATTATTAATCAAATTTAAAGCCTCCTGATATCTAGTAAGGTTATTATACCTGTTTTTGTTAAAGCGTTCAATGACTATTTAATAAAAAATTAATACTAAAAATATAGTACAAAATGAAAAAAAATAAACCTGTTAAAAAAAAACGTTCTAAAATTTGACAAAATGATTTCAAAGTGGTATTACTATATTAACAATTCTGGTTAACCAAAAAAAGAAAAGTTAACCAAAAGGAGGATTTATTTTGAAAAAAGTTTTATCAGGGAAACAAATTGAAAGTTTATTAGAAAAAATACCTAAAGTTAAAATTGGTTTTTTTCCTACACCGCTGCACAAGTTAAAAAATATTTCTAAAGAGTATGGAGTAGATGTCTATATTAAGAGGGAAGATATGTCGGGGCCAAGTAGTTTTGGTGGAAATAAGGTCAGAAAAATAGAGTATATTGTCGGAGAGGCTATAGAAAAGAATTACGATACATTAATGACCGTAGGAAGTTACCAATCGAACGCTGCGTTACAATTAGCTCAATACTGCAATATTAATAATCTAAATGCTATTTCAATCTTGGGGGATACTAAAACAGAGGGAGAACCTAAGGAAAGAAAAGGAAATTTATTATTAAATAGTTTTTTAGGAACAGACATACATCTGGTACATAGAGATGAACCTAAAGGTAACTATAATATGAATCCATTGTGGGTGAAAGTCGATAAAAAATCTGAAGAAGTAAAAAAAGAATATGAGAAAAAAGGACATAAAGTTATGCAGGTCCCTGTTGGATGTACCAGTCAGGCTGGATGGGTGTCTTATATAACTGTATTTAAAGAAATTGTAGAACAAATGAAATCTTTTGATAGTGAGTTGGATTATATATTTCATGCTAATGGTTCGGCAGGTTCTATTCCTGGGTTAATTGTAGGGAAATTTTTAATGGGTGCTAAGACTAAAATGATTTCAATTAACAATAGAAGATATGGTCCTGGTGAATTAGTTAGTGAACAGGATATTTTTGACAGGGTAAAGTATTTATTTAATAAATTAAATATAGAGGCTCCTGCTGATGACAAAATATGGGCAGAAATAAATATTGACCAAGATTATTTAGGTAAAGGATATGGACAGCCTACAGCTGCAGGTAGTGAGGCAATTATAGAAGTTGCTAAAAAAGAAGGACTATTTTTAGACCCTGTCTATACAGGAAAAAGTTTTTCAGGACTGCTTAATTATATAAGAAGCGGAAAAATCCCATCTGGAAGCAAGGTTGGATATATACATACAGGTGGCACCGGTGGACTCTTTATTGGAACAGAAACTTTCCACGAAGATTTAAAAAAGCATATTTATAAAAAGTAGATAGATGTAGAATTAAAGTTTGGTGTATATTGGTGGTTCTGGGAGATTCTTCATTGAATAGAAACTTTTTATGAAGATTAAAACCACATTTATTAGAATAAATATATAAATTTATAGGGGGAATATTTTATGGAGGTTAAGAAGAAGTCAAGTTTTTTTGCATTAATACCAATTTTAATATTTTTAGCTTTAACACTTGGATTTGGGATAGTGTTGGGAAGTTCAAAGGTTGTAGATGCTCTCGTATTTTTTATGATAGCTGCATTTATTTCTATTTTTATGAATAAGGATAAACCTATTATGGAAAAAATTGATATTTTTGCTAGAAATGCTGCAAATCCTAATACAATAATTATGATTGTAATATTTTTATTAGCAGGAGCATTTTCTGCAGTGGCAAGAGATGGAGGTGCAGTTAATAGTGTAGTAAACCTTTTTTTAACATTTGTACCTAGTAATTTATTGGTTTCAGGAATATTTTTAATAGCGTGTTTTGTCGCATTATCGCTGGGAACTTCAGTAGGGACAGTAGTAGCGTTGGCACCAATTGCAGTTGGTTTAGCAGAGGCTACAAATCTTCCAGTTGCTATGACTGTTGGGGCAGCATTGGGAGGAGCAGCCTTTGGAGATAATATGTCTGTTATTTCAGATACTACTATTGCGGCTACTAGGTTATGTGGCGTTAAGATGACTGATAAATTCAAAGTAAATTTTTTAATAATATTACCTGCGGCTATTTTAACTATGGTTATATTTTCTGTTCTAACAAGTGGTAGAACATTTGATTTTGTACCTGGAAGTTATAATTTATTGCAAATTCTTCCCTTTGCAGTAGTGTTGGTATCGGCATTAATGGGAGTAAATGTATTCTTTGTTTTATTATCAGGAATAGTTCTTGCTGGTGGAGTTGGAATGTATTTTGGATCTTTCACTTCTCCCCAGGGATATGGACAACTTATTGCATTGCTTCAAACTATTCAAAAAGGTATGATGGGAATGGCTAAAATTTCTATGATAGTTTTAATTGTTGGTGGAATAATAGGGATGATAAAGTATAATGGCGGTATTCATTGGATTGTTGAAAAATTAGAATCTAGAATTGCTTCTAAAAAAGGTGGAATGGTAAGTATAGCACTTTTAACTATGATAGTTACTATCTTTGTTGCCAACAGTACTGTAGCTATTGTTACAGCAGCTCCCATAGCTATGGAAACAACTAATAAATATGGTATAGACCCCAGAAGAACAGCTTCATATTTAGATATTTTCGGTACAGCTACCATGGCTAATGTCCCTTGGGGCGGAATGATGCTTGCAGCGGCAGCAGCAGGATCTTCGGCTATGACAATTGGTACTCTTGAAGCATTCGAGATTATAAAATATTCTACATATTCACACTTAGTTTTTATCTCAGCATTTGCATCAATATATCTTAATCTTCCTAGATTAAAGCCAGTTAAAGACATTGATAAAGTTAAAGTAAATATCGATGAAGTGGAGATGGAAGTTTAAAAAATTAAATTAGTTAAAAAAATAAGAAAATTAAAGGTGGTGCTATATAATTTTTATATAGCACAATCTAAAATAGGAGATAATATGGATTTATTTACAAGTAGCGCATTATTTATTATAGTTTTAATTGGTTATTGGATACAAAGTATATCTGGTTTTGGGGCAATAATATTTGCACTGCCTCTTAGTTTATTTTTTATAGACAAAGCTTTGTTTTTACCAGTTGTATTATTAATGTCAGTTATTCAATCGTTAGCTGTGGCATATAAAGATCGTAAATATATAGATAGAAAAAAGTTCATAATTATGCTAGCCTTAGCAGGAGTCGGAACGCCACTTGGAATGATAATCACCGATTATTTGGATGTCAATATAGCAAATTATTTATTGGGATGTTTCATAATTTTTAATTCCGGATATTCTTTGTATGTAGATGCTACAAAAAAAGAAGTAAACAATGAGATGAAGATATATCACTATCTATATCCTATATTTAGTGGGTTACTACAGACTGCGTATGGAGTAGGAGGACCACTGATTGGAACGTATATGGACACACAGACTCAAGAAAAAAGAACATATAGAGCAATGATTTCATTATACTGGTGTATATTAAATCCATTCATAATTATCGGGTATTTTTTAAGAGGAAGTATTGGTATAGGACATCAAAAATTATTTTTATTACTTTTTCCAGCAGTAATATTAGGATATTTACTTGGAAATTTTACAGTTGATAAAATAAGTCAGAAAAAATTTAAATATATGACTCATATAATGCTTATAAGTATAGGTTTTACATTGTTTTTTTAAAAATTAAAATTAATTAAAATAAAGGGGGAATAAAAATGTCAAAAAAAATTATTCATACGAAAAATGCACCAGCAGCAGTAGGACCTTATTCACAGGCAATGGAGGTAAATGGTACATTATATGTATCAGGTCAAATTCCTTTTATCCCAGAAACTATGATTTGTATCTCTGATGATGTACAGGAGCAGACAAAACAATCATTAGAGAATGTAAAGGCTATCCTTGAGGAAGCGGGTTATACTTTAAATGATGTGGTAAAGGCAGGAGTATTTATTAAAAATATGAATGACTTTCCATTGATCAACGAAATTTATGCTCAGTATTTCAATGAAAATAAACCAGCTAGAGCTTGTATTGAAGTGGCAAGACTTCCAAAAGATGTAAAGATTGAAATAGAAGTAATTGCTGTAAAATAAATTAGAAATTAAAAAAAAATACAACTTAGAGAGATCAATATTTTGAAGATTTCATCAGGAGAATAGAAAAAAGAGCTTTTCGATTGAAAAGCTCTTTTTATATTATTATTAATATATTAAAACTTGATTTATAAAGATAATTTAAGTATTTGTTGGTATTCCAATTAATAGTTTAGAAGAAAACGGTAATAAAACTCAAAATATGGCCCAAAGAGTAAAGGAGATGACTAATGGAGAAATAAAAAAAATAAATATAGGATATGAAATATTTAATACATCTGAAGATTATTATGATAAATTTTTCATCATAAATAATAAAGTATCAATTGAATATAATATCGAAGATGGTAAATTAAAAAAATATGAACATCTTAAAAATAATGAAGGAAAAAAATTAAAAGATTATATATTTTAAATAAAAATATAACATCATTAGCGAAAATTCCTTAATAACTATTACAAAAATTTCGTAATAGTTATCTTTATTAACTACAAACCATGTCAGTTTTAACCTAACTGTAAAGTATATCAAAACTCATTAAAATAATAAATGAAATAATGTAATGTTTAGTATGCTAAATTTAACGAGCGATAAAAGTAACACCCTTATTTAATTTCATCTTTGAAAGGGTTGGTTAAATGTATTTAGGAATTAACGAATAGAATCATAAAAAATTAAAATGGATGGGAAATAGCTAACTAGATAATTAAAAATTATCTGAGATGATCAAAGTAAATATAATTTCAGTGATGTAAATGCCATAAGTAAAAGCTTATAGTTTCAATAAAAAAAAAGTATTTATCAAAATAATTTAAATTATGTATAATTAATTTTTATAAATTTAGGAGGCAATCATGATTTCAGAAGAAAAATTAAATTTAGAACATTTAGAAATAAAAGCAGTTATAGAAAAATATATTTTAGGTGAATTAAACGTTATGGATGTGAAGAAAATCACATCTGGATTCGGTATATATAGTACAAAAGACAAGAAATTTATGACAAGAGTAAGAAAAGTAGGGGGAGAGTTTACTACTGAAAATCTAAAAAAATTAGCAGATATAATGGAAAAATATAGTATTAAATTTGCTCATGTATCTACAAGGGACTGTATTCAACTTCAAGGAGTAAATCCAGAGGCGGTTTATGATGTAATCAGAGAATGTACGAAAAATGGTATGCCTTTTAAAGGAGGAGGAGGGAATTCTTATAGAAACCCTTTAATATCCCCACTTTCTGGAATATCTAAAGAGAGTATATTTGATGTAAGACCATATGCTATTCAAACAGATTTATTTGTACAAGGAATGAAAAAAGCTTTCAATCTAGGTAGAAAATTTAAAATATCATTTTCTGCAGAGACTGATGATTATGCAAATACCATTGTGAATGATTTAGGTTTTTTAGCTACAGTAAAAGATGGAGAAAAAGGATTTACAGTATATAGTGGAGGAGGACTAGGAAGAGGTCCTGCTATGGGCTCTATCCTTTTGGATTTCCTTCCTGCTAGAGAATGTATAAGAGCTACAGTAGCAATGATAGAGTTATTTCATGATCATGGTAATAGAGAACAGAGAACTAAAGCTAGACTTAGATTTTTAGCAGAAAAATTAGGTTTTCAAGAGTTTAAGGAATTATTTCTAGAATATTATTCAAAAGTTGAGATACCAAACGAATACTTGAGTTTTGAACCTGATAATTATAATGAAATAATAGATAAATTAAGTCAAAAAGAAACTTTTAATAACAATTCAAAGGAATTTGAAACTTGGTCTAATGTTTCTGTAAAAGAAACTAGGTTTAAAGATATCTCTTCAGTAAGATTATTTATAGGGAAAGGAAATTTTACAGCTAATCAATTATATAAATTAGCAGATGTAATGGAAAATATTGGTTGTTCAATTATTAGACTTACACTAGAACAAGATATTTATATACCTTTTGTTCACAAGTCGTATTTAGAAAATGCTTATAATATAATAATGAAAAATTTAGAGGTTCAAGGAGCAGCAGACATAAAATTTGAAAATCATTTAGTTACCTGTCTAGGAGCAAGTCTTTGTGGAATAGGTCTTTTAGATACTCCAGTAATTGGGGAAAAGATCTCTAAAAAATTAGATGAATTATTTCTAAAATACTCAGACAATAAAGATGTCTATAATGAAATAATAGATGGAATAAAGTTCTCAGGGTGTGGAAGTTCATGTGCTGGGAATCAGATTGCACCTCTTGGATTTGAGGGGACAAAAAAATTAATAGATAAGAAACTAACAGAATGTTTTAAAGTATATATTGGTGGAAGAATAGATTCTAAAGGAAAAAGACTTTCTAAAGAAGAAGAAAATCTTATAACTGTGATAGAAGCCCCTGAGTTTATAGTAGAAATTGTAGAAGAATTTCTCTTAGAATTAAAAAAATGCAGCTCACTTACTTTTGCAGATTACATGCAAGAATATAGGAAATAAATCCTAAATAATGTTAGACTAAATTACTCTTTTTGATATTGTCTACTGAGAATGGCTATATTATACTTAAATTAATAATTGTTATTATAGAACACGATAAAAATTTAGCCATAGTCATTCATACCAGAGCTGATTACTTTTTTCATTTAATTTATCAAATTTTTTCTATAGAATCAAAAGGTGAGATTTTAATAGAAACTTTATCAAAAGTTATTGAGGTTGATAAAATCGAAACTAATAGTAAAAAAGAGATTATAGCTATATGTCCAAAGTGTGGAAAGAATGTTTATCAAGGAAAGACGAAAATAGATAAATTAAATTACTCTTGTGAAGGATATAAAAATGGTTGTAAGTTTACTTTATGGGAAGAAGCAAAGCATTATAAAAATCCAATAAAAATTACAAAAGCAAAATTATTATTAAAGAAAATGGAGTAGCTAAATTTATGATAAGTAAAAGTGTAAAGAAATTAAATAGTGTGTTAAAGGTTATTTTATGAGTTATACTTATAGTATAAATTATTGTTGGAGGTTGTAATGAATAAATATTTAGTTAATAAAGAAAGAGAAACAGAATATCCAAACCCTATTAAAGTTTTGAAAGGAGAGAGTGTTAAATGTATAGAAGAGTCTAATGAAAATGGCGATTGGAAAGGTTGGATTTTCTGTAAAACTACTAATAATGAAGGGTGGATTCCACAACAAATTATTGATAAAAATAATGGTAAAGGAACTATATTAGAAAGTTATGATGCTACAGAATTTAATCTTGAAATTGGAGAAATTTTAGTTGAAGAAAAAGTTTTGAATGGATGGATTTGGGGTTATAAAGAAACAGAACCACAAAAGAAAGGGTGGGCTCCATTAAATCATATAGAAGTTATAAAATAAAATATTCAAGAATAAAACACACTATTAAATAGTGTGTTTTTTATTTATTAGGACAATTAAGAAATCGTTTAGGTGGTATTAATTAAAAAATCGAATATTAATTTTAAATCTGATTTATAGAGGATACTGCTTTAAAATCGACTCTCTAATTTGCTTATACAAGAGAAATTAAATGGTTGTTCGACAAGTAAGTCGAGAATTAATTGGAATGCGTAGAAACGAATTTTAGAGCCTCTGAGAGGGCGAAGATCGAAAGAGGTTTAAAAAAACACAAAATAAAGTTATTAAGTAAAAAAATAGAGGATATAAAAAAAAGAAATAATCAGATAAATAAATTCATCTGAACTAGGAGGGAATTATTTATGAGCAATGGGAGAAAAGTTAATATAGTGAAGTTATTAAAAAAAATGAGAAAGAGAGATGAAGAGTAAAAAAATTACAGGAGATGATGAGAGAGGGGGATTACAGGAATTACAAAATAATCTTGATAGAAAAAATACAAATATTGGATGAGAAAAAAGCAGCAATGAAAATAATTATGAGATATTGGAAGACGTGGTTAATAATTATAAGAGTTACAACTCTGATAGTTTAAAAAATCTTTTGAGGATAATAATAAAAGAGATCCTGTTTTCTGAGATAGAGAGTAAAAGGTATTTGATTATGAGATTATTCTAGTCTATAACTAAAAGGTGTATTATATATATTTCTTTTTTTTATAAAAAAAGCTCCCAAATTGGGAGCTTTAAAAGATCTAATTATATATCCCAATTTAAGGAAGATAACATGGTGCATCAGTATGAACGACGCCTTCCCCCTACTAAAGAATACTAGCTATTAGAGGCTTAGTTATTTTTATTCAAAAAAAATATCTAACTAGTGAAATAGTCACTTAATGCAGTTTCGACAACTGTACGCCATTTCTCATTAACATCTTCCCAATTTTCTCCCCATTGTGAAACTTGTGTATATGCTTTATATGGTTTATTTGACGAAGGAGCCTGATACCCCAGAACATCTTCAATGCATTCTTCCAGCATAATTCTTAAATCAGGATTTCCTATAGCACTAACAATGTGATCGTTAAATGATTCTGCTTTAACTACACCTTTATCTCTATCATGAATTACATAATAATTAATATTCATAGCATTTAAATATTTGGCTAAAGATATTATTATTGCTTTTCCACGAGCTCGAATGATTTGAACTTCTGATTTTACACGTTTTTTTACTTCTGAAGGCATTCTTTCGATAGTTTCTCTCATTACGATTTCTTCTGTATCACCTTCAACTATAATAATTTTTTTTGCAAAAAATACTCTTGTTAAATAATCATCCATTTTTAATAACATTTTTATATATAGCTGTTCATTTCCTTCGAGAGTTTTATATGCATGACTAGTATTGAAAGGAGCTACTTCAATATTATTTTTTACATTAGTCATATTATTAAGAATTTGTTTAGGTTTCTTGCTTAAATCGATCATAAAAGGGGAATGAGTTGTACATATTATTTGTGATTTAGCATTTGCTAAATCATAGATAGTATCTCTTATGGAATTAGCAGCATTTGGATGTAAATACAATTCAGGCTCTTCAAAAGCTATTATAATTGACGCTCTTTTACTCTCATCTTTTCTCAACTCTCTCTCATGTCTAAATTTTAATAGTGAAAATACCGCTGATCTGATTGAACCAGTTCCTTGGAATGATATTGGTGTTTTTACATTACTTGACATAGAAATTTTAAATTCTGGTTTTAAAGCATTATCTGGATTACTTAAATCAACATCTGTATGTATCAGCGACCCTGGAAAAACATCGGTAAATATACCATTTAATTCATTCATCATTATACCAAATTTACTAGTTGTATCATCTGGATTCATTTCTTTACTTAATGCATTTAAATAAACCTGTGCTTGTTCATAATTTTTAGATTCTGAGCGTACCTCAGAAAATAATTCTGACATTATATCCACTAAAGCCCCTTTTTTTTCACCCATTTCTTCTTTTTTATCTGATGCAGGAATTAACAATAATTTAGGAAGTTTCGAAAGTACGTTTTGCATTATTCCACCAGGATTATTGTGCCATTCATATTCATGTTCATTTATATCGTATAGTTCGTCTAACTCTAATAAGATTTTTTTCTGTGCTACTGTTAAGTTTTTATCTAATTTAATACCTGGAAATAATTCTACTAAAATACATTCTTCTATTCCATTAGTTATATAGTCATTAAGAGTTTTACAAGCGATAAATTCTTCTTTTAGAATTCTTTTAAATGATTTCATTTCTATTATAACGTTATTCTTAAAGGGATATTTTTTTCTATAAATAATTCCTAAGCCGGTATCCGCTTCATCGTCTGTATCGTAATTAAAAACACGACCTTTAAAACCTTTCCATGTTTTAGATTCTGTAGGTAAATTTCTAAATTCAGCAGTTAGCACTACTTCATTAGTAGGTTCACAAAGTGTACCTCTCTCATCACAATATTTATAGTAATTATCACCGCTCATTGTTCTTTCAGAATTTAATAGAAAATCTATCGATTTTAAAACAGTACTTTTACCAACATTATTTTCCCCAATGAGAAAAGTTGCGTCTTCAAAGAGTACTGAAGCACTTTTAATTTTTCTAAAATTTTCAATCTTTAAGCTATGTAATTTCATATATCCCTCCTTTAATTTACTCTACTTCTTCTTGTATACTACTTTTTCCAAGTAAAATCAATATTCCCTTAATAAATAGTATATAAATTAATTTTTACTAATATTTGAGATTTTTACTTACACGGAAAAACAAAAGAAAGTCTACCAATTAAGGTAGACTTTTTATTTTATGCTTCTTTTTTACCACTTATAGGGAACTAGATAATTTTATTTAAATTAAAAAATGCTTAAAAAAGTATAAAATATATATACGATAAGAGAAGTTTTAAATTGACTTTATTAGAATATAAATGTATAATTTTATTAAAATTAAGTTAAGTTTACTAAACGGGACATTACAATTAGACTTTATTACTTTTATAAGAGTTTACCTAGAGCTCTTAACTTAAAAAAATATGTAAGAGAGGAGAGGGGAAAAATAAATAGCTTTGGTGCAATTGTAATTGAAATTATTTTAAATTTTGGATTTTGGGGTATTTATTCTATGAGTTCTCAGGGAGAATTGAACAGTTATGCAATAAGTTCCTTTTTATTTGCAATTCCATTTTTAAAAGAAGTAGTAAAAACAGGGTATGGAACAGATAGTAATTTTGATACTAAATTTAAAAAAAGACTTTTTGTATTATCTATTGTAGTTTGTGGTTTATTAACTTTTTCATCTTTTATGATGCTTATAGGTTTTTATACTGAACCAACTATTGGAGTAGGTATAGCTTCAATAAAAATTTCAAATAATGTTTTTGCAGGTCTTTTTATAGCTTTAGTTCCTTTCCCTATGCTAAGTATATATTATTAAACAATAACAGGAGGTTATTATGCTAACAAAATTTTTATTATTAATAATATTTATAGTTTTTTACTTCTTATTAGCTACGTATAGTGAAATAAGATTTCTAGCAAAACAAGAAACAATTAATATGAATAAAATTCAAACTTTTAAAATTTTAAGAGAATCTATAAATTTTAATTTTTTAAAAAAATTATCAAAAATAAGTAATAGAAAAGAAAAAATAGAATTATTACATGAAATCGTAGTTGCTGAAACTGGATTTTCTTTATCTAGTAGTTTTTCTAATAAACCTTTAAAAATAGAAAAATTATCTATGGCAGGTTTAGTATTAGTCGCTGCTTTTTCAGTAAGTCATCAAAAACTCGATAAAAATACAAATATAGAACAATCAAAAAATATTGATTGTTTTGAGTTTAAGATTTAGGAGGGAAAATGAAATCAAGTATATCTAAATTTTGCTTAATGGATGAAAAGTTTAATAGGGAAGATGAAATTCCTTCAAAAAAAATGGAGATGGATCTTAATGTTCAAATGTGGTTAAATAGCGAAGATAAAACTTGTAAAGTTTCTGTAACTTTATTAGGGAAAATAAATAAAAAAATAATGTTTGATTATTCAGGGACATACCTCTTTGAGTATTTATGTAATCAAAAATTCGAAGATGTTGATCTTAATGTAAAAAATAAGACATTATTTAGTAAGGTTTATAATGAAAAATTGAAAAAAAGGTTAGGAGAAACTTTAGTTTTTTCTGGAATTGGCGGAGTTGAATTACCTAAAATGTAAAAAAAGAGCTATTAAAGCTCTTTTTTTTAATTACTCCTTTTATACTTAAAGAATAATTCCCTTATTGAATTAGACCTCCTAAAAATTTTATTTTTTCTTAATTTCGGAACTCCCGAAATAGAAACCTATTATCAGCATGGTGATATTAGTTATAGAGCCGACTACCATGCTATTCATCTGTTTGTCACTGCCTACTTCTCCCTTTAGGCTTATCCAGTACAGGTAGATACAAAACGACACCCATACAAGGGCAATCAGGGCACTTATATTCTTTTGGAGCCAGGATGAATTATCGGAGTCATTTATTTTAAAGTTCATCTCTCTTGCATTTTTCTTATCATCTAAGATAAATTTTACATATTCATTTTCCTTTTCTTTTAATTTCAAAACCAGCTGGGGATCTCCCTGTAAGGTTTTTAAAATTTCTGTCTCAGTAGATGATCCGGTAAGCCCTGTAAGAGTTGTTAATGCTCCTACAGGGTTCCCCATGACTGCCTGGGCTAGTGCCGGGAGTCCTTTATCTTTGAAAAAATTTATAATTTTATTCATGACCCCTCCTAATCCAGCTGGAAATGCGGATAATCTTTAAAATTCTTCCAGTCACCACCGTAAGTACATTTAAATCCCAAATGATTGGCCACTAATTTTAACTCCTCACCAACCTTTTTAAAGCTTTCTATGTCATCCCATCCATTAAAGGGATATGGAATAAAGTCTATCGCTTTCCCTGTTTGATGTTTAGATTTCTTATTGACTCCATCCAATTTACTGAACCCATTTTTAAATGCTTTTTGCTGGTCCTCTAAGCTCCTTAAACCACACGTAATAGTCAGGTCTACCTTCCCTCTGGCTAATACCATTCCAACTATTAGAGGTAATCTGGGATCTATTCCTTGGATATTTTTGATGCTTCTACTCGATATTTTATTCATGTTCTCCCTCCTCTGTTAAAGATCAAATCTACTATTCTCTGTGTTTCTCCTTTTTCAGATAGAAGGCCTAGAAGAGCTGCTATACCAAAATGAATAAAAGCCTGGGTTCCTTCTAGTCCTAATATAAACACAACAAGCATTGTAACCGATCCTGCAAATGCCCCACATATAACCCTGGCCCAGAATGGCTTAGTAGTTCCCTGGTCTTTATATGCCTGGTAACAACTTCCTATGGTTCCAAATGCTATTAAGACTATAATATAGGTTATTAAATCTAATGTAATATTGTATTCCAAATAATCCCTCCTAATTTAGATTAAAGTAAGTTCTTGAGAAGTATCAGCATGGAGCTGTAATAGTCTTACTATTTCAGAGTCTGGTTTAGATACTTTCATACCTAGTTTCTCTCTGGAATCTAATCTAGCCTGTTTATTTTCTAAATCAGTTTCAATTCCTTTAATCCTATTATTTATACTATTTATCTCCCTTTGTTTATCATAGATCCAGGTATTAGTATTCCAGGTATAAAACTCTCCAGGAGAGGGAATAATTTTTATCTTATTCCCTTCTAGGATTTCACCAATCCCAAGAGCTTTATATCCTTTTTCTATTTGCTCTCTATCATTTAAAAAATATAGAGTAAAATCAGGTTGAATTATATATGGTCCTGTTAGTTTACCTTCGTATACAAAATGAACTTCCGGATCATAATCATACGGGAATGCTTTTTCATATTTTCTATTGATTCTATTCTTATCCAAAGAAACAGATTTTATATGTTTTTCTTTGGCCAATTCCCATGTGTTAGCTGCTTCTTTTTTTAATAAATTGTATTTCATTTTTCACCTCTCTTTTTATCTATTGACCAAAACAAATTTAGATTTTATTTGCAGCTATATATGAATTATACCCCACCGAAGATGTTAGAGAATCCCCATCAAATGCTATAAAGTCAATTCCGTTCGTACATCTAAAACAACATGATTTACCTCCCGTTGAACTCTGTGAAGCTATGATGGTGGTTCTATAATTTCCTGTTTCTATATGAAACCCATTAGGTAATGAAAAAGCAATCTTACCATAGTATATGGTAGTGTTCAATGTATCTATTCCTATGAAAATTAGGTTACCAATTCTTCTTATATTTACAACTCCTGTACCAGTAGTCATATTTATATTTGTTTCTGAAATTTTAGAAAAATTCTCTATTTGTTCTGTATTATTTTGTATTGCATTTTTATTTGTATTAGTCAGCCCCAATATCTCGAGAGCTTTATTCCAAACAGTTTTAACTGCTTTTGCACTTCCAAATTTTAAACTAGATCCATCAGTTGTAGAATCAGTAATTGTATAATTAGGAACATTTCCTAATCCTACTTGACTCTTAGTAACTGTATGAGGATTACTAGTACTATTCCTATGATTTGTGAGAGCATCCCAGACTGTTTTTATAGCTTTTGCTGTAGCTAAGATTACAGAGCTGTTGGTAGTAACTGAGTCGGTTTTTTCTTTATTAAATCCACTATTTTTATTAATTGTAGGTTCTTTACCGCTTAGTTCAGTTTCTTTTTCTCCTGCCCAGGCATCTATTTTTTCCATATTTTGATCGAGAACTTCTATATCGGCTGTTCCATTTCTTCCTGGCTTAACCAAATTTAAATTTGGTGTAGTTCCATCCATCTATATAACCTCCTGCTTTAAGACTTGACCCCATGTGTATTGCATATAATATCCCCATGTTTTAGGAAGTAACATCCCCCAGGTACGATATTTAAATGTATAATTAATCGGTAAGTGTGCCGGCTTAGCTTCGCCTAAAGAACGTTTTAAAGCTTCTACATTATTTGGGATACCTATAATAGAAATAAAGGTGATTTCTATAACTGCATTGGTAAACAGGACTGAAACCTCACCATTCCTCCAGGAGTTAGCAATAATTTTTAATAGCTCTAAATCACATTTACCTGCTGTTTTCCATCTGGCTTCTAGCTGCTCCCTTTTTCCTTCTATGGAATCCCCGGTAGCTTTAAAATCAAGTTGATTTTCTAATACCGCTATACCTACAGGACTCATAGTATCAAAGAAAAACTCCTTTCCCAATTGATCTGTTTTATTTTCTATGTCATCTAACTGTTTCCCGGAGGCTTCCATTAAGTTTTTTATATAATTGTCGTTTCTGAAAATCTTATGCAGGTTTTCTAATAAATGTAATTTATTCATTTAAACTCACACTCTCTAAAACTGCCACTTCTTTTTCTCCTACACTTATATTCTTTGTTCCTCCATTTATGGTAAAAGATGACCAGTCACTAATACCTTCTACATTTAAAATTTTACTCGCTAGGATTGCATAGGAAACACTATTTTTTAGAAAAGCTATTTCCTTTAAATTTTTTTTCATAGCCTCATCTACCCATGGTTGCACTTGCTCTATTGTATAACCACTTTCTAAGACCAGTGTACTCGTAACATTTATATTTTTAGGAGCAGCACTTATCACACTGCAATAAGCACCTATTGGAGCTTCTCCATATCCTGCTCCCCAGGTAGAATTATTTTCACCTTTAGGATCTATATAGTTTTGAGTCCGCTCTATTAATTCTGTTGTTGCCGGGAGTTTTTCATCATCTATGATTACTATCTGAACTGTGTTGTCACCATTCCATAGGGGAACTATTTTAGAATCTCCTACCCCTACAACTTCCCTTGACCACTGCATATAGTGATATATATTCCCAGAGGTAGGTGGCTTTTGAATATCAATTAAATACCTCTCAACCAATGATTTATCTGTTTCTTGATCATATCCGTCTATGGTTGGGGAGGTGTTTGTAACTTCTGTTATCCCCTGAATAGTTATAGGAATTAAAGTAATGGTATTAGCTCCGACATTCCCCTTTAATCCGGGGATAACAGCTTCTATTTTTACATCTCCGCTATTAACTACTACGATTGTTTCGGCAGCCTTAAATTGAGTTCCAGATTCAGTTTCAAATAGATCTCCAATATTGATAGTCCCGTTTCCTTTTGCGGTAATAGTCCCGGAAGAAGCATTACTTTCTTTTCTTTTTATCCCTTTTCTCTGAAAAACATATCTTTCAAGTTCTGTACCATGATAATTATTTACATCTAATTTGCTGAATAAAAGTTCTATTTTTTTTCTTGCTTCATATGACTGTATAGCATAAGTTTTAGTTAGATCATTTGTGAATGTTCCAACCTCTTTTTCATAATCATTAGATATATCTTTTAACATACCGTTGTGTATATCTCCCACTGGTGGTGCTTTATATTCTTCATTCACTCTATAATCACCTCTTTCTCTAACTCTTCCTCAACTAGCTCTAAATTTAATTCTATCTTTAAAACATTGAAATCTTGAGAAATTTTTATGTTCTTTGCTAATATAATCTCTTTATGCTCTTCTAATTTTTCTTTCATTTCTCTTTTTAGTTCAGAAATACCAAAATTAGAAGCAAATATTTGATGGCCTCTGTATTCATATAATTTTGAAAATCCAAATCCTGTGTCTTTATACACCTTATATTTATTTACCGTAGTTCGAATTATTAGTTCGACCCATTGCTCTATTTTTTGTCTGTAAGTGCAATATACAATTTTCCCATCTATAGTTACTATTTGCTTTCTTTTAAAGTCAAAAAGAGGTTCTTTAGAGGATTTAAAATCTATTGCCTGCTGTTCTTCTTCAATTTTTAAACTTGTATTTGGAAATATACTCATCTATTCCCCTCCTAACTTTCTTACCTTAAAGTCTACAAACCATATCTGGGCAACTTCTGTGGGGGTAAGTTTTACAAGATCGCCTTTTTTTAATGTGTCTGTATTTACTATTGTCCCACTAGTTTTATATGTCCCTTTACCTTTCATAGCTCCCTTCCCTTTTACAGACCATGGTGGAGGCGGTGCAGGTGCAGGGACAAAAGGTAAAATAGGCGATTCTTCTATCTCAGTTACTTCATTTTTTTCTAAAGTTAAGTCAATTTCATAGACTTTCCCATCTATTTCAAATTTTCTTGTATGATCATCAAATAACCTGTCATTCATATAAAGCTGGGCAGGCTCTAATATTACACTGTTATTCCATATAGAAACTCTGAGATTTGGAGGAGGACTTATGACCTTTCCAATTGTTGATTCTATTATTTCTTGGTTTTCTAGTTCCTTCCAAAGTTTAGCTAACTTAGCTCCATATTCCCCCATTAGTTCACCTCTAAATTTAAATTGGTGGTATGATTACCTTTAGAATATTTGTGATTAGCACTTTTAATTAAGTATTTACTATTTAAATTAAATTCTTTATTTACCACTTCAATTATTCTTCCGGACCTCAATGAGTTATCACCTAAAGTTTGGACATTAACACTTGTAAATACTTTGTTTAACTCTTTGAGTCTCTTATTTGCGATATTTCGAACTTTTGAAATATCCTTTGGTTCAACTTCTACAATCTCTTGCAATCTCCCATATTTATCAATGCCGTCCTTGTCAATGGCTTCTCCCATTGTGTTAACATCATCCTGGTTGTTGGAAGTCACTAAAATAACATTTTTCATCTCTGTCATATCTTCATTTTTAGTTATATTTCCCCAAAATTTATATCTAGTTTTAGCTTCTATGAGCCTGTGTTTTTTTACATCCAATGCTCCGTTATTTATCTCTAACTTATATTTTTCTCCTGTTTCATCTAAAACTTGTACAAGAATATCCTTTATTATCTCTGCTACCGTCTTATTTTTATAAATCTTAGTGATAGAAGTTGGAATATTATCAATATCTCCTTTTTTTATACCTATCTGATCACACATATTTTTTATTGCATCAGATGCACCTATATTTTTAAATTGTTTAATCAGCTTATTTTTATTCAAATAAAAAGAAAAGTCTAAACATTTTATACTTTTCTTAAATTTTTCAATCCCTATTGTTATGATGATCCCGATGAAAACAATTTTTCCTGCGTTTTTAAATTCAATAAGATTACCAGCTTCTACAATTTCGGAAGTCGCGAAATTTGGGTCGTTAAAATTCCTGGCGATATCAAAATTTAAAGCAGCTCCTAAAGTATCTAAGCTGTCACTTAAACTTATATTTCCTGTAAGGTTGGTTATATCTATTCTTTTACTATCTCTGATTAAATTTAAAGTAACCACTAAAATACCTCCTTTGGATCTATATATTCTTTAATTTCTAAAGAGTAATTATAATCACCATTTTTTTTAGGTGCTACTGTGTAGTTTGATATAGTACACAACATATTACACAATGTCTCTTCCCCATTTACATAAACAATCCTTAATACTTTTTTTCTGTTTCTTTTAAAGAAATCCAGACATTCTGTAGAAAGTTTTGAATTAGAATTGAGCCATTTATATTGTTTTGTCGGGAAAAAACTACTTATACTGATAGTTCTATTCCCTCTATTCCCTACTAATGTTAATGTTTTGCCGTCTACAGTCTCAAATTCCTCTGTATTAAGGCCTTCACCAACTTGTATTTTTTCATTGACATAAGGCAATTGGAGAACCTCTTCTCCAATTGCAAAATATATTTCTCTCATCTAACTCCTCACTACATTTGATTTATTTTCTTGAATAATTTCATAAAATCCCCTAGCTAAAATTTCTTTAAAGTCTTCAAATCCATATACATCACCTGTAAATATTATCTTATAGTTATTAATAACTTTTCCAGGGTTACTCCCGCCTATTATGTTGTTAGCCTGCCCCAATAGATCTTTAGATCTCTTAGATTGATTAAGAGGTATGGCAATCTCTGCACCGGCTTCTCCAAATATACTTGGTTTTGTAGCAATCCCGCCTTTTGCATATTGCTCCATTTGTCTTCCAGGGCTGCCATTTTGAAAACCAATCTCAGAGTTTTCTTTTTTATTCATAGTTACATTGAACTCTTTATCTTTGTTATCTAAACCAAAGATCTTTTTAACCCATCCAAAAGCTTTACTGGCTGTTTCTTTGATCTTATCAAAGTGTTTAATTAATAGCAGCAGAGGTGCAATTGGCCCGGCTAATACTAGTACAAAATCACTTGTTTTACTTATCAGATTCTTTATCCAATCCCAAGCTCCTTTAAAGACTGCGATTATGGTATCCATGTGTCTCCATAATAGATATAATGCTCCGACCACTGCACCAATGGCGAGTGCTACCCATCCAAGAGGTGAAATTATCAAAGTTTTATTCAAAAGTCCTGTAACTATGTTTACAGCCATTACAATAGTCTGTAATGCTTTGAATGCTTTAATTGTAGTGTATATAACTCCTACAAATACTAGTGCTGATTCTATGATCCCTCTATATTTTTGAACAAAATTAAATAGTTTTTTAATAATATTTATTATTTTCATGACTGCATCGGTTACATTAGAAGCTATTTTTGTTATAGTCCCGTCTTCTTTCCATCTTAGGAGGGTATCGGTCACTCCTTTTATCTGCTCTTTTAATTTTTCATACATACTTCCTTGTTTAATAGTTCCGTCTTTTTGAATCCCCATTATTGTTTTTAATGATGATTTTATACTACCTGTTACTGTTGATAAAAGACCTTTCATTGTCCTGGCTTGCTTTTCTGCCCCGCCTTTAAATTTTTCTTGCATAAGTTCCTGGAGTACAGATTGCATCTTAATTTGATCGAGCATCTGCCCTTTGGCATTAAAAACTACCTTGTCTCCATACTTTTTAGCTGAGGCTGCCATTATCATATCTTTGGATATCCCAAATTGCTTTAACCTTTCAAACTCGCCTACATTTGCATCTACCATAGCCTCTGTAGCATCACCAATTTGTTTGTTGGTTGATCCAGCCATATCCGCTATATCTCTTAACCACCTAGTAGAAGAAAGACCGTACATTTCCATTGTAGCTGTAGCTTCTACAACTTCTCCAGTTTCAAACGGTGTTATATCTGCAAAATTAACAGCTCGACTCATTAACTTTCCCGCTTTTTCAGTGTCTTTAACAGCTGTTTCCAACTGCATCCTATACCCTTCCATATCCATAGCCTCGCCAAGACCTACTTTAATTCCTAGTGCTGCTACTGCACCGGTCATTACTGCTCCCAATTTAACAGTTCTGGCTATAACTTTATCTATGCTTTTAACAGCACCTTTTCCCCAACGGTTCAAAGCACTTTGTGCATCCTTTTGTGTGGCTATATTTTTTTTTATTTTTTTAGTATACTCGCTTATCTTATTATTTATAGATCCAATTTCCTTATTGTTAGCCTTTATACTTTCATTGTATTTTTTTACTGAACCGTTAGCATCTTTGAGTGATTTATTTATAGTGGAGATAGATCCGCCTAATTTATTGTATCTAGTTCTAGCTTCTTTTAATTTTTGATTGTTTTTAGCTATCTGTTTAGAAGTTAGCCCTGTCTGATTTTTATACTTTTCCATTTGTCCTGCTAGTTTTTTCATAGTCTTACTTTCTTTATTTTTCCTGGAAGTCAAAGCTTTTATTTTATCGTTTTGTTCTTTTAATCCTGCCGTTGCTTTTGTATTTGCAACCTGAAATTTTTTAATCTGATCTCTTGATTTTTTTACTTTTTCACTAAGTCTTTTGGTAGCTTCAGAATTTTTTTTGAGACCAGGGGACATTTCATCTTTTAATCTTAAGATGGTCTTTATGACTCTAGATATCTTACCCACCTCCCAAAACTTTAAAAAATAATTCCATTTTTTCAATGTCATATTTAACTTTTTTTTCATTTTCTATATTTATAGATTGTATATAGAATTTTTTTTCAATGCTGCTTAAATTTAACAGTCTTTCTAATTCATGTCCTTTTTGGAGATAATGGGATACCCAGTAAAGCTCCCCTGGGCTATCACTATCTCCTATTAGTTTTTTATTTCTTCCTCATTTTTCTTTTCTTCTTCATCCAACCCAAAGCCTTTCATGAACTTCTCCATAATGTCAGTAGTTTCATGGATACCAAATAAATCTGTGACCAAATCATAAGGATTATTGGGCTTAAACTCTTCTCGGACTTCTTTTTTTTGTAGTACAGGACAGTTCAGATATAACATTTCTTTGGTAAGGCCAAACATCTCTGTCACACTAAGGTCCTCTTTATCTGCTTTTTCCATATATTCCAATATTTTTTTGTTATCAGGTCTTGTGAACTCGACAGCCCCTATATCTTTAATCTCTATTTTTATCACTTTGACTTCGTTGTCTTTCCTTGCTCTTGCTTTATTTATAAATTCTTGTAATTGCATATTTAATCTTCTCCTATTAATCACTTAATTATTATATTCCCTCTCATTTAACTAATAGAAAGGGAATACAATATTTTAAACTAACTCTCTCATGTCTTCAGCTTGCCCTGACATCTCGATCTCTCCAACTTTACCCTTCTCAAATGCTTTTATTACAGTAGAATCAAAAGTTATTCCGCTAGCCTCTGTTGTTTCTACAACTGTAGTATTGTTATTCGTGTCAGTCATAATCATAGTGATATCATCTGATCCAAAATCGATTAATTTAGTTTCGAGGGTTTTCTTAAATGCAAACCCTACTTCTATTGTATGTCCCACCTCTACCCTTATTTTTGATCCGGGTTTAGTCGGGTGTGGGATTTCCTCATATTCAATTTTTTTTTCAATACTTGCCTTATAACAATTTAAAATTGGAATCCCATTTATCCAGATAGTCCCTTTATTTCCACTGTTATAATTATTCCCGCTGGCTTTTTTCCCCAAAATAATGACCTCCTTATTTGTCTTCTAAGACGTTTTTTCAATTTCTTTCTTGTGTTTATATGTTGAAAAATCGTTACATAAATATGTCCATAAATAAATCTTCCATGATACCTGATATTTTGAGGTTTGATCTCATATATACGTTTGTAGATACAGTCATTTGCATGATTTTTGTATCACTCCATTTATCTACAGCCTCCTGTCCATATTTTGCATAATTGGCTAATTTTTGTTTTTCTAGATAGATCTCTATCCGATTATCAAATTCAGGATCTAAGATATAGTCTAATGCTAATAATCCTAAATAAGCATTAATAGAAGATATTAATAAAATTTGATTGTTAAGAATATTAGGATATCTGCCTTTGAAATTGTTGTTCCATGCATTATAAATATCACAAAAAATCAAATCCATCTTTTCTACAGTGTTTATTTGCGTCATCTCTAAAGTTACATCCTGACCTAGTGTAACTAATGAATTTACTCCCCTTGCGACCTTTACTATCCCTTCATCATTGAATAAGATAAATTCTCCATTTGAAATAGCTTCATCTAGATCATCTGGTTCTGTTACGCATTTAAATTTAGTCAGTGGTTTTGCGATTGCTGACATGGATAGTGGAAGTCCTGCTAGGCAGCCCATTAAAAATGGAATAGCGTTATCCCCGGTAACTTCACCTCTATCATCTTTGAATGTTACTTTTTCTGTGGTTAAATTAGTTATTCCCTTATCATCTGTTGTAGTGCCCTTGTATGTAAATGCTTTATATCTTTTTTTATTATTTTTTCTCTGAGCTTTCACCCATGTTATTAGATCATCTTGATCTTTTTGAGTACTAGATGCGATTCCTATCCATGAATTTCTAGGTATAGCTCCTTTTAGTTTTAAAAGAGTAGCAGCTAAACCGGGAGTAGTTTTAGCTGTTGTTGCTACATATAACTCTAAAGGGATTCCTTCTAAAGCATCTTTTATAAATAAGGTATTCCCTGTTTCAAATTTAGCTTCTTCCTGAGATGTAAAATCTTCAATGGATCTATACTTAACTAAATAATCCGCAGTTGTATCATCAGGTAAGATCAACACAGCTGTACCCCTTTCTCCCCTGGCAACTGCACTTACTCCAAGTCCTTTAAAGATTATTTCTAATTTAGGCATTCCGTTATTTGTTGGACTCATATTTCCTCCTTCTAATTTCGCGACTTACGAAATTAATTAATTTCCAAGTTTTCCATTTTTTCATAATTATCTTCTCTGATATAATATTCATCCAGGTTTATATCAAATTGAAATTGTAATATATTTTTATTTTCATTAAATTTAGCATTTTCTACCTCTACCAAAACAGCCTCTCTGTCTTCTGTTTCAGGTAGTATTTCTATGTAGTTATTTTCTATAAATAACTCCTCAAGTGATTCCTGCATATCCAATAGCTCAACTTGATTAATATGTTTATCTTTTGGAAAATAAATTATTCTTACTGTCAGATCCCTTATTTTTGAAGTTTTCATAAAGTCATCAACTTTTATATTATCTAACTCTATAAAAAAAGATGGCCTGGAAAATCCTTCCTCAATATCTTGTGATTGTATCTCTACTTCCCCTGGAAGTGTTTCTAAATATTTAACTAATGCTGCTAATATATCTTTGTATTTTGTCATTTTTTACACCCACTTAAAATCCATTTTTAGCAAATAATTCATTTTTAAAATTCTCTATATTTGTTTCAAACTCTTCTTTATAGTCCTTAGCGGTATTATCGAATATATATAAACCTTTTTTGAACCCGTGAGTTTCTCCTTCAGATCCATCTTTTTTATTTCTGCCTTTTATAATGTGGCCGTTTTCTATCAGATGTGCTGCACTACTTGCAGAATAAGCATCTACAGATAACCCCTCCTCACTATCATAGACATTCCCGGCCTTTATAGATTTAAAGTAATTACCGCTATGGGCTTTTACTTTAGATTTAGCATTATTAAGAGTTTTGGTTTTTAATTTACCGGCTTCTTTTTTTAAAAACTTTTTAGCTTCTTTACCACTAGATAATTCCTCTGAAATTTTTAATAGATCACTGGCAAAATCATCTAAATCACTCATAAATATCTACTCCTCATATAAAAACACGTTTAAATCCAAATATTCATTACTATCATAATTAGGCAAAATATGGCTTATATCGTATCTTTGCCCTTTATGTATTACCCAATTAGCCTTTGAAATCTCTGTTTTTCTAATCATAATTTTCAAATTAACAGTACTTTTAGTAGTGTTAGCCTCTCCACCGCTAGAAAATCCATAGATAGGCGATATTTTACCCCATATCTTTTTTATAAGTTTTGGCCCATTTGTAGTGCCAAGGTCTGTTTTGACCTTGGCGTTTCCCCATATTTCAAGCCTATTATTCAGCCTGCTGGCTAAAGATTTCTTTTTCTTAGCCATTTTCCACCACCGAATATTTTAATTTACTATATAGACAAGAAAGAATATTATTTGGCTTAAATTCTTGGTCTTCAGAGGCTCTATTTTCATATCTATCTGCTATGATTATAAGTTGTGCTAATTTATAAGTTTCTGTTGGATTTTCTTCAACATATTCAACCCCTGTGGAGTTCTTTATTTCTTCTCTGCTGAATAGCTCTAATTGAGTGATTAATTTATCCTCTTCACTATCATCTACCCTTAGATAAAGCTTTATTTCGTCTAGTGTAAGCATTAACCCTCCTTTTCAAGTTTAAGATAATAAAGCCAATAATATTTTAACTGCTTTTTTATCCCCATTTATCTTTCCATCAAACCTAAATCCTCCTTTCATCTCTGTTGTATCATTTCTCCAAGCATCTCCACCGATCTTAGTTGACTCAATCAATAGTTGTTCCCTGTCATACATTGTGTATAATAATTTCAAGTCTCCAATTATAAACGGAGTGTAGTCTTTAGTATCTTTTGTAACAGCTGCTAAAAATTTAGTAGGAACTTTTACTATTTCTTTCCCTAAAAACGCATTACCTGATGCCTTTGTAGCGTCTGGTTGCAAATAGGACTTCTTATTCCCATCTTCTAAATTATCAATATGGTCATATCCATCGGAATTGGTGAAAATGACAATATTATCCGAATCTACCTCATCTAAATCTTTGTTGATAATAGATTTAAAGGTTTTTAAAGTTGGATTAGTTTCTATTTGTTGAACTCTTGATTCTAATTTCCCACCAGTGTCAATATTTTTCATAATTCCTTCTGCTGCTTTTTCCCCTGTTCCGTTGAATATTTGATAAGCATAAGTATTCAGCTCATTTTTAGCCATCCATTTTAGGATAAAAGTTAATAAATTTTCAGGTGTATCTTTTATTAATTCATTTGTGATAGGAATATATCCAGCATATTTTCTGATTGCATATTCTACTTCTCCTAAAGTCGGCTCATGTAACTTTTGTATTGCTGCCCCTTCATCTACAGAAGCAAATCCAGTATTTTCTGGTTCATTCGTAACTTTTGTTCTGCTCCCTTTGTCAACTGATGTTTTTTCGATTTCAACATATTTTCTTATATCAAAAGATCTTCTTTGCAATTCAATTATCTTAGTTTTGACGTCTTTTGGAACTAATACTCCTCCATTTTCTCCAACACCTTCCTGCATTAAATTTTTAATTTCTGTCAATTCTTCCCTTGTCGCAGTTCCTACAATAGCTTTTGCTACTATTTCTCCTAAATTCACGTCAGCTTTTGGTTCTGGTGTAACCGGTAATGGTGATGTTCCATCATTTTGTGCTTGAGCTGCTGCTTCTGCCTCTGATTTTTCCGCTAGTGCTAATTTACCCTCTGCTAAGTCTAGTTCTGCTTTTATAGCATTAAAAGCCTCAATTGTTTCTGCTGCTTCTGCATTTATTTTTAATTCCTCAATTTTCGCTCTAATTATGTCTGATTTTTTCATTTATTCCTCCTGGTTATCTTAATCTTAATTTTAATTTTGCTAATTTTAGTTCATTATTTACTTTTGGTTCAGGTGGTATTTTTTCAGAATTTACTATCCCTTCTTTATCTTTTAGTTCATTTCTAATCTTGTCTATAACTGCTTGTGGTAATGTCCCATCAGCTAAAGTCTGTGCAGAATTTACTATCTTGGTCTCAGTAAACATAATTTCATCTGCGAACTTATGATCCACTGCCTTTTTAGAATCAAAATATGTTTCAGCTTCCATTAATTCCAATAATTCATCATGTGACATTCCTGTTTTTAACTCATAGGCGTTAGCAATACCTGCATCAATAGTTTTTAATACCCCTGCGGTATGTTCTAATTCACTATGATTACCCCCTGTGTAAACTGCCGAATTATGGATCATTATCTGAGCTGTAGGTGACATCATTACTTTTGTCCCTGACATAGCGATTACAGACGCAGCACTTGCTGCTATTCCCACTATTTTTACAATGACATCCCCATCATAATCTTTTAGAGTTGTGTATATCTCAGATCCTGCATGTACAGATCCTCCTCCAGAGTTTATTATGATTTCCAGTTCTTCATTTTTCTCTGCTTTATTCATTAATTTTGAAACTGAACTTGGCGAGGTTGCTGGGATTCCACACCAATCATAGATCCATTGATCGCCATCAGAAATAATTGGTCCTTTTATATTTATTTTCACTTCTTAATCACCCCCTTTTTTATATTGTTTCCCTATATCTTCTAGCCCTATAGCACTTCCATTGCCTATCAAGACATCTCCTCCATCTATATATGGTAAATTAAGTTCCTCCCGGACTTCGTTAGGGGTCATTCCAAAGTTAGATAAATATTTACTGTAAACCTCTGATTGGGTCTTATTATCCATTTTGAATAGTATCTTTTCATTAATTTCTAACCTACACCCTTTTTTCAATTCATCCGGCCTGAGTAATTTATAACTTAATTCCTGTTGGTAATTACTAAATAAAGGCTGGAGTGTATTCACATAAAAATCTAATTGCTGTGTTTCTGAATTACTGTAAGATGATTTATCGTAATTATTTATTACATTTGGTTTAATCCCAAATGCTGCGGCCAATTGGAGAGCTGAAACCTTATTATTTTCAAAGAATTGTGCGTCTGCCAATTTCATATCTAATAATTGTGCCTGCATCCCCATAGGCATAGGAATAAATTTACCACTTCCTTGAGACTTAGAAAAATTTTCCAGTGATGTAGCTACATTTGCTTCGGCTTTTTTACTTAATTCCCCGGTATAATGAACTATTACCTTTGAGCCGAACATGTTGTTTTTATAAAGTTTATTTAAAAACCCTATGGAATTTTTCCCGGTATTTATTTGGGTTTTTAAATATTCTTTTACAGGTATCCCGGCTAATGCATTAAATGAAATTATTGTTTTAAAATGTAAAATTTCATCTTTTAAAAAAGTATATCTTTTATTTGTTTTTGGGTCAGTCCACACATACCATACAGCATTTTGATTGCCAATTAATCCCTTATCATCCACCCATATTTCTACCTGATCACTAGGCAACACCCATAGGTATTTAACAGCTCCCTTATAATCAGTTTCTACATAGGCATATGAGTTTCCATAATGCAGCTTATTTAACTCTATGGCAGCCCAAAAAGTAGAGGCTGAATAGTACGGGTTCGGCCGCATATTTAGGATTAGATCCAATGGACTATCAAAATCTTTTTCTTTCCCTTTTTTCTTAGTTCTAATTCTCCTTTCCCATGGCATTTTGGACATAGTTTCGGCCATATGTTTAAGACATATATAATAAATTGTCTCGGACATATCACTGGAGTTATCAATAGAATCAGGATCTATTCCTAATGTTTTCAAAACAGTTCTTATATTTGGGTCTGATAGTGTTGTTTCTTCATTTTTAGGGTTAAATTTTTCTTTTATTGCTTTTATTGCTCTAATTATTATTGTTTTCACCCCCTTCCATTAGCTAATAATTAACCATATAATTTATTTAAATTTTCCAACGACGCATATTTAGTCACATCAAATCCAAATTCATGATACATTGCCAGCTTAAACCCACAAAGTATTGCGTCTATGGGGTCAATTTTTTTCTTAGTTGCGTCTTTATCTATTTTTATCAATCCATTGTTTTGCCTGATTACTGCATTTCCCATGGCAAAAGTTAATAGTGGATTACGTAAATAATAGATATTTTCACTGTATACCTGCTCTCTAAATCCATTGGTACTTTCATTTAGAGATTTATATGATTGATATACTTCTACACATTCATACCCTTCATTTTCAGCATCTAACATTAATTTTGAACTATTAGCAGGGTCAAAACACAGAGTTTGAATATCTAGATTATTTTCCTCACAAAACTTCACGACATAGTTCATAACCTGAGTTTGATCTACAATAGGGGTATTGGTTACAGTAAGATAACCAGCTTCCTCCCATGCATCATATGGAACTTTATCCAGGTGTGTTCTTTCTATTAGTTTTTCCCTGTTTGGTATGAATGAATGGGTAAATATTGCGTATTTTGCAACTCCATCTATCATTATCGGTATTGTAAAATTTACACTGGTTAAATCAATCTTAGAGGACATATCAAAGCCCACATAGACATCTTGGTTTTGCCATTCGAAAGGTATTTCTTTGACTTCACACTTTTTCCATTTATCCATATCCATATAGCCCATATCTTTAGCTTGTACCCATTCATTTAAGATCTTAGTCCTGAATGAAATCATCTTTTCGGGGACTTCAACAGCGACCTTATGGGTTGTTTCAATTCTTTCCATCCCTTCTTTGTAGCTTGTTCTTATTGGATTGGCTTTCTTCCATACCCTTTTATCATTAAAATTATTTTTATCGTCCTTATCTATCTCACATATATCTGCAAAATATTCATCATTGACCACTTCTAAATTAGGATTTAATAAATTGGTCACGTAGGTATACTCGTTTGTATAGCATGGGTAGGATAGATCTACTCCGGCAGTGGTTATTATCATCATGAGTCCCTCTTTTACGTCTGATCCAATGAATAGATCATAAAATTCAGTTGTCTGATGCTGATGGTATTCATCCAGGACTAATACTGCCGGGTTGGTTCCGTCTCCTTTTTTCCCATCTTCTTTAGAGAGGGCTTTTAAAAAACTCCCGCTTTTTGTATGTGTTATGATGTTATTGGTTAATTTAAACTTAGGGGCTAATAAGCTCCCTCTAAGCATTAATTTTGCCTCATTAAATATTATTTTTGATTGATCTCTTTTAGTACCGGCACAATAAGTTTCATAGACTTCATTGTTTTTAGTAGCCTGTACTGACATTTCATATAACATACTCCCAGCCTGCATTTGAGATTTAGCATTCTTCCGACCCACTTCTACAAACCCGATTTTAAATCTTTTATTTCCAGTTTCTTTATGTCTCCATCCATATAGCTGGCACATGATAAATTTTTGCCAGGTTGTAAGGTGAATTGGTTGTCCTGCCAGTACTCCTTTGGAATGTCTCAAGTAGGAGAACCATTTAACTATCTTTTGAGCTTCCTCTTCATCCCAATAATATTCCCAATCTTTTTCTAGATCATCCAGGTATCTTTGACAAGCCTGCTTATGCTTCTTGCCTGAGATATAATCTTCATATTCTGATACATACACATCACCAATACAGTTATGGGTATACTCTATAAGTTCTTCTCTAATGGTCATATCTATGCCTCCGTTTTATATCCCAAAATCATCCTCTACTTTTTTATCTTCTTGATTAATCTTATTAGATCCCAAGTTCAGCCTGCTTTCAGAGGTCAATCCTAATAATGCTGAATATTTTTTTATTTCGTCAGAATATTTAATTTCCAGTGCTACTAGTGGATTGTGCTCACGTCCTACCATAACTCCCTGTTTAGTCAGGTTTTCACTTATCTTCTTGTATCTAATAAAAGCATTGCAATATAGTCCTAAGTTGTTATAATCCAGATTACTGATCATTGATTTCTTTCCAAATTGTTCAACTAGCCTAATCCACTCTTTTTTTCCTTCTTCGTTTACTAACCACTTTGGAGGATTTTCTAGCTGATCTCTTCCCACGTAGACCGCTTCTTCTTCTAACTTTTTTTTATTTATTTCAGATTTTGTATTATGTCTTGTTTGCACCTCCACAGGTTTTTTCCCCGCCATTCTCTTTTCAACTCCTTTTTTTTTGAAAAAATTTCAAATTTCGTAATTATCTCCAAATGGGAATTTTGCGTGAGAAATTCTCAGGCTGCGGTATTCCGCCTAGGTCCCTAAACTTTATTGATACCCCCTACCTTTCCCTGTTGTTCCATGTTTTTATTATCTTTAATAGTTCTGCCTGTGTAGCCTTCTTATCTGTCCTGTAGAGCTGGTGTATCTCTCTGTGTGCTTCATCACTCACAAGGATTAAATTGTCTATATCAAGAGCTTTATCCTTGCTATCCCTTAGCTCTATGATGTGATGGACTAGAGTCCCCGGAACTATCCTCTTATGCTTTATATAACTCCACAAGCACAAACCATCAAACCTGTTAATGCAAACTAATCTTAACTTCTTCCAGCTCTTAGAGTTATAGAACTCAGCATTACTTCTCTGATGGCTGTCATAGTAAGTGTCAGCTTCTTTTTTAGCCTTGGCTTTACATTTGTTGGGGCACTCTTCTTCATATGGATACTTAGTCTTACATCTGTCACAAAACTTCATAAATGCCATAATAATTACTCCTCATCCAGATACATTAAAGATGCCTGTTCTTTTAATCTATAATCAATTATCTTACCCTTTAGCTCTATTTTTTTCTGTTCAGTCTCGACCTTTATCCTTTCAATATCAGCCTTCTCCTTGCCCACATAGATATTGGCCACTTTATTCCTTAAATCCAATAATTTATCTACCGAATCTAATTTACTTACTATGAGAGGCGGCAATTTATTTTTATTTCTCGTTATAGCTTCCTCTATCCTCTGCTCTAACACTTCGTTAGCATGACAGGTGGCAGTGTCTAGATTCATTCCTTTAGCAGTATAAAAATCTACCAAGGTCATGTATTCATCATTGGTCATCCCTATATTTTGGCTTCTTGAATATTTTTTTAGTTCTTCCTCCCTTTGGATCTTCATCAATTCAGATATATGATCCAGTTCCTCAGTGGCTTCTTGGTTGTGAAGCTTTAACAGCATGGCTTTATGATCCTCTGTCTCACTAATAAAATCTTCATAGGACACTCTTTTTCTAAATCCTTTTATCCAGGGATCACCACTTTTAGCTGATACCTGTTTTCTGCTTTTTATAGTTGCCAGAGGAATTTTATATAGGACAGCCAGATCTTTTAAATTTTCTCCATACTCATATTTTGCTCTTATCTCAAATTCAATCTCTTTTGTAAATATAGCCATCTAATCACCTCCTGATTATTTTTATAAAATGCTGCTAAAATAGATGAAAAAAGTATCTGATTTCTAAAAGGATGAAAACTGCGTAATTATCTTAAAAGGAATTATAAGAGATTTATTCTGTGATCATTCCCACATCTACCCATTATTTTTACTGAGATGTATAAGTTATTTATAGCACTACATAATTTAGTTTATGTAGTTAAAAAAAATCACCTTAAATTTAATATTTCTAAAAACTTTTCAAATCGTTTTAAATGGTTAATTTCTCTATATTTATCTGATATTTGTTTATTGAATCGCCATCTATTTTTACTTTCTATTTCTTCTTGGACTATCTCCAGTAAAAAGTTATAATCAAATATCCATGATTCACTTTTCAAGTATTTAAATACCCCTTTTTCCTCTCTATATTTTTTTGGAACAGGCTCGTCATTTTCAATGTATTTCTTCCTAATTTCTCTCTTTGTTTTTTCAGTTCTTCTAAAATTAATAAATTCTTTACGTAAATTTTTTTTAATCACATTCTCAATGAACCTTAAAGGTTTTATTTTCACTTCTGGTATTAAAGCTCTAGTAAATATTTCATCTAATACCCAATCATTTTCTATTAAGTCATTTAAACTATTAGATATTTTTAAACCTTTAAAATTCCCTAGTTTAATCACTATTTCTCTATAATAATCTCTTCCTGCTGTTACTTCTGCTCTAGTCAGTTCCATATCTAATTTTGTTTTTTTTGTCCTAAAAAATTCAAAAGTTTTATCATAAAATTTTATCTCTTTACCTGTGATGGTCTTTTTTGAATTTAAAGTTGAATTAATATATAAACTTCTTTCTTCCCTTATTTTCCGTGGGATATTTTCATCCTGAAAAGAGTATAATCCTATTGATTTTTTTAAATTAGTTCTCCCAATAACTAAAAAAACTTCTTCTAATGACTTAAATGGATAATCTATAGTTTTATTTATCTCTAATGTTTTCACTTTAGCTTTTTCAAGATCTATCTCTACTCCTGACCTATTGAGAGTTTCTTTTAAAATTTCAACAGCCTGTTTTAATTCATTCCCTCTCACATTATAAAGATTATGACCTTCTAAAATTGTATTAGGGTTGAATTCTAAATCAGCTAAAACATATAATTCATTATTTGCCTTTAAATGTGTAGAATATCTAAGAGTAAATAGTTTTTCTTTAACCTCAACTAATTCTGAGATTTCTGTATTTGTATCAAGAACTTTTTTTTCTAATTCATCTAGATTTTTAATATTAAAATTATTTAGAACTACCCTATCTATCCCAATTTTATTTAATCTAAATCTATCTATTTTCAATGTCTATCACCTCCTAAATAATAAATTTGAACTTATATATTCATAAAGGTATTACAACAATCATTTTTTTTAGGAGGTTGACCAGACCATTCTATAATACCTATAAAAATATATAAAAACCCATATTGGGTTATCGAGTTCCCACCATCTCAATTTTTAAATAGTTTCCCAAAATAACTAATGAACTATTTCCCTAAAAAATAAAAGCCCTGTCTAGTATTTCTACTAAACAGGACTGCTTGAGTCGCTAAATTAAATTCTCTTGTATTTTTCCTTTTCTTACTTTCCCACAAATTCTACATTTTAGCTCATACTTTATAGGAGTCACTTTTGCTTTTGTCTTAATAGTGAATTCTATTTCTTTCCCATTAACTACTGCAAGAAGTTTATTACATTTTTTACACCTTATTTCTTTTCTTTCTTTATCCACTAATACCACCTCAACTTTTATCCAAACTATCCCATTTAGCTTTTCTTTCCTCATTATTTTGATATTTTTTAGCTATCTCTAGATACTCTTTTTCTAAGTAATCTTTTATGTAGTTATTCTTTTGTTTTATTTTATCCTTTAAAAATTTAGGCAGTTCCATCCAGCTCTTTAAAGCTTTTTGCAACAAGATCCTCTTATCTGTTTTATTCAGTAATTTTTTTCCAATGGCTACTAGTTTTTTCCTTTCTTTTTCCAGTGTTTTATTTAATTCTTTCTTTTGATTTTTGTCTAATAATTTTTTCATATTCCTCCTCTGATATGTTATTATTTATTTGGTTACGCTCAATTTGGAGGTATACATGAAACAACTTATAGAAACACTTGGAACTGTAATAGGTGAATTAGAGATGTTAAAACTAAAACATAGTGCACTTGCACAAGCTGTTGAAAATAGTCATCCAGAAATCATAAATGATGCAAATGAAATATTCAAAAAGAAACAAGAGGAACTAGATTTCAATTCTATAAAAGAAAAATATAATATGAATACTAAAGTTTAAACAAAATCTAGGCGTAACCAATTCTTTTGTTATACATATAATTCTATTTTTTTAAGTTGTTTTGATATTTCAATCGCTAGTTTTTTTTTAAAGTTGTCATTTCTTTTTTTATTCTGTACTATTTTTCTTTTTCTGAACTTACATTTTTTACAAGTCATAACTTATCATCTCCCTGATAAACTACTTAGTTAAACTTACCAAAGGGGGGCTTGATAAGTTTAGCTCAGGAGTTTATCTAGTTAAAAACAATAATTTTTCCCCCTAGTCCCTATAATTATTTTTAAACATGCTGCATAGGTGACTCTCTAAAAAAGTTTTTACATCCTCACTTTCTTTAGGAAATCCTGTTTCATCAGCAATTTCTTTTCTAAGCTTTTCTATTTGTTTAGAACCTAGTTCCTTTATCATAATTTCTGCTTTTTCTTTTCTGGTTAATTTTTTAGGTCTTTCTGCTTTTGGAACCAGATGATCTTTATCTCTTAATATGGCTATAAGGATATCAGGACTCATTGGTTTTCCCTTTGATTTCATATATTTAATTACTTTTTTAACCTCTTCCAAAGATCCGTCAGCAGATTTTTTTATATTTTTTATTGTATTTAGATTTAGGTTCTTAAAATTTGATGTTTCCAGAGTTTCTTTTAATTCTTTATCAAAATTAGAGTCCTCTTGGTTTAAATCTCCTGAGCTGGTATCATTTTTTTTATTCTGCTTATTTTTCTTATCTTTTTTTACTGTTTCAATTTTAGGCTCTTTTTGCTTTTCTTCTTCTTTTTTAGTTTCTTTAACACTTATCTCTATTACATCTGCTAGGGAATTAGTTAATACATAATGATTTCTATATCTCTGTTTAGGGTTCGTTCTCTCACTGGCAGGAATTAAATATTTTTCTACCTGGATAAGACCTCTTAGTTTTAACTCTTTTAATGCTTTATCGGTCCTGGACTCTCCCCATCCCAATAGATGATTTATTGTAGTTTTTTTAGGAGTAGCCTTACTCCCGTTAAAACTATGTGAGGCTAAAAATGCGTATAAAAGTTTAGCATTACTGCTAAGATCTCTATCACACATTATTTTTTTAGGGATCATCCCAAATCCATTTTCATAGACTGTCCCTTTAAATTGCTCTACTGTAAACATAAGCTACTCCTTTCAGCAGAGAAGTCTCGAGGTTCTCTACTTATTTTATTTTTTATAAATTTATTATTTCAAATCCGAGGTCAAGGATCTGACCTCTTGAGAACCTCGAGTTTCAAATAATAAATATTATTTTACAAAACAACTTATTGCGTATTCGCACTATGGTTTTCAAAAAAAATATAAGCCTTTTTCAAAATTTTATCTTTCTTTCTTTTATTTTTTAACGCAACTTTAAGTCCCCAAATTGAAGTATAGCCCATTTCCTTAGCGACTTCCAGTAACTCTAATTCTTTTATGATAGATAATGCTTTTATGTCTTTATATGAATTTATTGTTACCCACATATTCTCACCTCAAATGTAGTTTACTTTATTTTTTGCGTATTTGCAAGAATAATTTTTAAAAAAATTATAAAATAAAAAGCAGCAGCAATTTTTCTATTACTACTACTTTTTTTATTAAATATGTTTTTTATCTAAAAGCGTATATTATTATTACATGTATTTTATTTAAATATGTTTACTATTATTACCCCCCTTGGTTTGAAGGTATTCAAAGTGAATCCCTACAAAGAGAATGCATTCAATTTGAACCCCCTCAAAATAGATGGGTTCAAATATTGTTGATTTTTCGATATCTTTTTAGTTTCATCACTTCTACGTTATATTCGACTATATCCAAAAATAAGAAGGTGCTCCCGATAAAACTATAGAGATATGGTGAGAAGAGGTGTGCTAATTGATTATTTCCTTTTAGTCTACCCGTTGTAGTTTTAAAGTAGTATTATGGAGTTTTTGAATAAACTCATTAAACGTATTAATAGACTTTTCTGCATAATCTTTATTTGAAAATATAGGTTTTTCTTTCGGAACTTCTTCTTCATTTATTATTGTTAACATTGGAGAAACATGGATAATCTTGTGTCTAAATTTAATTATTTTTTGCAAGTTTTCTAATAAATTGGCAGTATAATCAATCTCTCCAAATTTAATTCCATAAGATTTAGAAAATGCTTGCTTACATTCTTGATAACTTTGAAAATTAACCATATTTGTTATTAATTCCTCATAAAACGAATTGCCTTTCTCCTTTGCCTTGATTTCATCATGTTTAGGATAGTCATTTTCTCGTTCATATGTTGAATAAACTCGTTTAACTAAAGAAGGAATATCTGGTTGAACTCCTTCTTTACTAATCTCAATGCACCTTTTCATAGCATATGTTTCGAATCCAGTTACAAGTGTTGAGATGGTTAAATTACTTAATACAACTTCATGTGAATAACCTTTCTCCGATTCACTACTTTGTAAAATTTTAATCGCATCGATAGTATTGTTCCAAGTTTCGATAGCTGTAGGTGCCAAAACACATTTTCCTTCTGACATAATCCTTGTACCCATAACAACTGTATTAGGACCTCCTATTTCTAATATATTACCGTCAATAACTCTATAACTTGTATCTGATTTTATGCCTATAGATGTAGTCAGGTCCTCGACTTTAATTAATGGAGCTGGAGAAATAGAAAGTTTTATTTCAGAAGTAGACCATCTCAAAATTATTAATACATTCGGTGATTTTTTGATTTTTTTTAAATCAATAATAGCGACTCTCGTTTCAGTTCCAGGTGAAAAATGTATAAACTTTAATTTAAAATCACAACTTTGTTGCAGTAAAAAAATGTGATCTCCTGTAATTACTTCAAGTATAGTACCGCCAGTTGATTTTGAATTAAACAACTCAGGATTTCGATATTCAAATGTTACAGTTCCTTCTGGTCTTTTCATATTAGACTTAATTTCTTCATATAATTCGTTAGGGATATTTTTCATATAAACTCCTCCAGGATTAGATTTATTATCTTATTTTTATTTATCTGTGCATAGTTTTGTATATTCTTTCAGATAAGTATTTTTCTTAATGATTAAAAACTCCTACTTTTTTTCCTACGATGTGAAATTCATCGGATTCATTTATTATGATAGGATCATAATCTTTGTTGTCGCTGGATAATATTACATCTCCACGATCTGTTTTTTTATATCTTTTTAATAATCCTTCATCATTTAAGATAAACGCCCCTACTTCTCCATTTTCAGGCATAACTTCTATTTTTATAAGGACTGTATCCCCGTCTTTAATATCAGGCTGCATAGAATCACCATCTACTCTAATCCCTATTACATCACCCTTAAACCCATTAGTTTGGGGTAATGGCATATGACCGATGATACCGCTTTTAGAACTCCCGAAACCTGCTGAAATAGAATCGTAGATAGGAATTTGTTTAAATTCAGTAATTGGATTATTCAAGTCTATATTCCCAATTTTTATTTTTTTCTTCTCTAGATCTTGTTCATTAAGATATTCTAATTTTTTATAAATATCAAAAATATCCAAATTATAAATTTTGCATAATGCCCCTATAATTTTAGCATCTACAGTTTTTACTTTTCCATTTTCCATTCTTGAAATGTTACTACTGTTAATTTCTATATTATAGTTTTGCTTTAAAATTTCTTCTACACTTTCAAGGCTATACCCTTTTTCTTTTCTTTTATCTTTTAAAAGTTTGAAAACTTCTTTATTTTTTAACATTATATACCTCCAGTAAATAATATATTTTACTCTTTTTTTTTGCGTTTTTACAAAAAATATGTTGCGTTTTCGCATATTATGAGTTATAGTTATTTTATAAGCTTGATTTTTTTATTTTTATTAATTATATTGCGTTTTCGCAATATTTATTTAATAAAAAGGGGAGGTATTATGGCAAGACCAGAATCAGCTCTATCATTGGAGCTAGAAAGAAGTATGAATATGCAGGTAAGGGTAGAAACATTTGAAGAACACCTGAGACATGGAGAGATTATCGACCAGTTAGATGATGAGAGGCGGATTAAAAGCTTTAATTTAGATAAATGGAATGAAGATATGCAGAAATCATTCGCTAAAACAAGAAAGGTGATTTTAAAACTGGATGATCTTACAGAAATTAAAGAAGCTTTAAAAGAGTTGGATAAAAAAGTAAACAGTTTTAATAAGACCTACTCTAAAAAAATAAAGCAGATCAGAGCCCTGGAACTTGAATATGAAAAGTCGGATGATGAACTCAGGATCTGGCTAATAGAATATGCAACGAAATGCAGGGAAAAGCTCAGAGGTGAAAACTCAGGTATTGAAAAAAAGATGATGGAAGAAAATATTTTGAAGCGATTTTTGTAAAGAGGAGGAGAAACAAATGATAGTTGAGAGTAGAGTTAAAAATTTTAAGGAAGGTCTTGAAAATACATTGGGTTCAATAAAATTCCACAAAGAAATAAAGAAGGTTGTGGATATTGACGATCAAGTGATAATTGACTCTATAGATTCCTTTGAAGAAGCTTGTAAGCAACATCTTGAAGGGATGAAAAAAGAGCTATTAGACAACTCTGAGAGGGAAGAAGAGAATTTATAGGGGGTGGTTAAAATTTTTAAGAACAGTGAAATACTTACTTTATCTTTAGGTCTCTTATTAGGAGTATTGATCATGATACCACTGATAAAAGCCCAAGATAGGCATATAAAATATTTAGAAGAATTAGTAGCATTAGATCTTGATATGTCAGTTACCAAAGACATATTAACTCAGTTAGAAATGCAAAAAAAAGAGAAGAAATAGTAATAGAGGAGGTCTTAGGAGGAGGAGTATGGGCGAGATAAAATTTAAAGAAATTATATTAATAATACTTGGTTTAATTTTTACAATTTTAGGCACAATAAAATTAATCCTTATAATTATGTTTTTATTTAGATCATTGGGATTGTTTCTTTAATTAATTTCATAAAATTTAAAGCTTTTTGTGTTTTTGAGAGTTCTTTATTATCTGATAGATATTGATGACCATCAAAAGTAGCAGTTAATTCAGAAATAATAACAGGTACCTCTGAGGCTCCCTCATAAACCATTTCTATGCCTCTAATATAGTCTTTATCAAATAAATTTTGAAGGATTAAATTAAATTCTAATTCATCGAGTTCTAATTCTTTTAAAGGGAAAGAATCAGCATTTTCAATAGGATTACCTTTTTTATAACATTCGTTAATATAATTAAGGATTATGTAATAAGTTTCCAAATGTGCCTCCTTGTGATTAATTTTATTGTGGTGATTTGATTATAACATAGTAGGAGGCACAGCATAAGAGGTAAATAGGAGGAATAAATAGTGAAAATAAAAGGGAAAATAAAAGATTGGGATGCTTTTTACAGGAATACTATTCCACAGCTAAAAACATTAACTTTTAGAGGTAAAACAGTTACTACAACAGATGAAATAGAAAGTGAAGCAATAGATGCTTTTTTACTCAATGAAGAAGTTGAATGGAGTTATTAGGAGGAATAATAAAAGGATGATTATCAAGAAGTGATGACGAAATCATGATAAGTTTAATATCGCAATAAAACCAAATGGAGTTTTGTTACTGAAAATACAAAAATCCCTGTTAAGGGATTTTAAAAATAAAGTTATTTTGAAATATTTTTTAAAGTTAATCAAAAGAGTTAAGGATACAAAGAAGATTTTCTTTTAAATCCTTGCGGTTTGCTGTAAGATGCATAACTCGTGTTTCTATTAGTGTTTCAAAGTTTTGAAGTACACTTTGATTTGTGGGGTCACTATTAAAAGAAATAAGTTGATCATTTAAATCATTTTTTAATCGATAAAGAGATATTAAAAAACAACATAGATAATCTATTTGTTTAGGTTTAAGAGATTTTGCTATAACCTCTTCATCTAAGTTTAGCTCGATTTTGTTAAGTATTTTAGATTGTTTTAATAGTAAATTGTAAAAATCATTGATTTCTTTATATTTATTATTTTTTTTAATCAAATTTATTTCTTTTTGGTATTCATTATTTTTTTTTACCAATTCTATTGAAGAAATCCATATTTTTTCAGATAGTTCCATTATTTTTTGAACTTTTAATGATAATCGAGCAATTACAAAATACCTTTCTCTGCGTAAATTAAGATAAGAAAAAAGAGCATGAGAAATGGTATAGAAAGATATGGCAATTCCTAATATAAGTGCTGAATTTTCCAGAAGAATTTTCATAAATTACCTCCTTAAAAGTGATTAATAATTACATAGAAAGCTTCTATTAGTTAACAAAGAAATTCTTAATCTATTTATACTAAATAAAGAGAAAAAACCTTTTATAATAAAATTAAAAAATTAGGAGGAAATAAATGAAAAAACAAAGATTAAGACCAAATCACCAGGAAATTATAGCTCTGAGTTTAGAGGATCTAAACTTCATATTAAAAAGTGAATATGTATTAACCAATAGACAGACTAAACAAATTAAATCAGAAATAAAGAGAAAAAGAAGATACACAGGGCATAAGGTGATTGTCTGATGGCTAAAGTTATATTATTTAAAAATAATAAAGGAGGAGTAGGGAAGTCATTACTATGTTTCTGGACTGCTCACATCCTTTCTACATTATCAAAAACAAGTGATGATAAGAAAAACAAAGTATTAATCCTTACATCTGATTCACAAAATAATATCATGCAGATGGCAGGAGCCAAATCAGGGTATGGTGATGGACTCCAAGGATATATCGATGGTAGAGGTTCAGATCTCATAAGATTAAGAGAGGATTTATTCTATGTGCCTCTTACATCTACCGGGATAAAGAGAACTTTTGAAACCAGGTTCCTGGATGTAATAGAAGTTTTTAAAAACCAATATGACTATATATTAATAGATGGATCACCGGTATTAAAGTTAGATAATATCTTTCTGGAAGTAAGTGACAAGGTGGTAATACCTACTTTCCTTGATAATGTGACTACTAAGGGAATGATAAACCTAATTGGAGAAGTAGGCTTTGATAAAGTGGCACTGATCGTGCCTAACAGAGTTGGGAAAAGTAAGATGGAACGAGAACACCTAAATAAATTAAAAGAGAGCCTTGAGGGTGTAGGAGCAGTTATAACTAATCCAATCTACCAGACTACAAAAATTATGCAGCTTACAGAAAAATCAAAAACAATTATGGAAACTAAGAGTAAACAATATAATGAAATAAAACAGATCTTTGCAAATATTGTAAGGAAAGTGATGTAGATGGATGTATTTGGAGAACTCCAGAAAGCTGTAAAAAAAGAACAATATACATCCAGCTTCAATTTCGAGAGTCGCGAAATTAGACACCTTGATAAAATTTTTGTGCAAGAAAGTGAGAAAAAATTATATAGAATATTTAAAAATGTGAGTTCAGAACTATATGAGATATGCTTTTTACTGAATAAAATAAGTCTTGTTTTTAAGAAAAGCAATGACTTTACAGATTGGTATGAATCCAATGGGCTTACGAAAGATAAGATATCTGAATACCGTAAAAGATATGTTTTATTTCAAGAATTTCCAGATAAGAAGGATTTTATCTCTTCCCTATCCGTTCAGGCGGTAAAATTTTTAACCCATAAAGATGTAACGGCAGATGCCAGGGAAAAGATAATTAACGGGGGAATTAAAAAAGCTGAAACAATAAAAGAATTATTAGCTCCTGTAAAGGATCAGAGAGCAATTGAATTTAAAGAGAAAAGTAAAAAAACAAGAACATATGTTGATTTTGTAAAACTTGATAAGATAAAAGATCAGATAATTAAAACTGAAGATAAAAAAGAATTAGATATATTAAAAGCAGAATTTGAAGGTCTTGAAAAATATGTTAATTCTATGAAAAAAGCAATTAAAAATAAAGAGAAAGAATGGGAGCATAAAAATAATTTGAAATTAATACAGGGTAAATAAAAAATAAAAAATTGTATCAAAAATGATGAAATAAAAATAAACAAATATTTATTTCAAATCTGATTTTTAGAGAATACTATGCAAAAATCGACCCTCTTATTTGCTTGTATAGGGGTTTTGAAGAAAGTGTCCAATAAATAAGTCGAGAATCGATTAAAATGCGTAAAAACGCATTTTAGAGCCTCTGACGGGTATAAGGCTAAAACGAAATTTTGAGGCAAGATTAAAAGTAAATTTGGGATATGAAAAAAATTAAAATTGATGCAGGAGGTATAAATATGAGTAATATTGAAAAAACAGAAATTTTAAAACTTTTAAAGAAAATAAAAAATAGACAGGATAGGAGAAAGAAAAATGCTTAAAGGAATTTTGTATTGCAGAGTTTCAACTGAGATGCAGGAAGAAAAAGAATCTTTAAAATATCAAATTGAAAAAGGAAAAAATTATTCGAAATCACAAAATATTGAATTGACTAAAATTATCACAGATGTAGAGTCAGGTGGCAGAGATGATAGAGACGGTTTTTTAGAATTGCAAAAAGATATAAAAGCCAGGACTTTTGATGTACTTGTAGTTTATGAAGCTTCCAGGATCTCCAGGAAGATGATTACAATGATCCAGTTTGTATTAGAGTTGCAGGAACAGGATATAAAATTTATTTCAATCTCTCAGCCTGATCTAAATACAACTACCGCCACAGGGATGTTATTTTTTCAAATCCAGGCATCGTTGGCCGAGTATGAAAGGAAACAAATTTCAATCAGGGTAAAGTCAGGGAAATATGAGAGAGCCAAGGTAGGGATGTTTACCGGAGGAACAGCTCCCCTTGGATACGATGTTATCGATAAAAAATTAATACCAAATAAAGATGCTGAATTAGTCAGTGATATTTTCTACTACTATATCAGTTGCCAGTCTATGGCCAAAACTGCGAAGAAGTTTAATAGAAATAATGAATCGATCAGGTGGATTCTTAAAAATGAAACATATATAGGAAAAAAGAAATGGGGACAAAAAGAAAAAAACTTAATGACCCATAAACAGGAAACAAAATTAGATTATGAGGTCTTTGATGGTGAACATGAAGGGATAGTGCCAGAAGAGATATTTGAAAAAGTACAGATAATACTAAAATTAAATACTAAGAGAAGGATTGAATTCTCAACTAGTGGAGCTTTATTTGCCGGATTGATTACGTGTGCCTGTGGAAATAAGATGTATAACTCAACTTTAAGAAATACTAAAAAAAATTATCATTATTATCAGTGTGATAATAAGTGTTGTAAATTAAAGATTCCTAGGAAGAAGTTAGAAACTAAATTATTAAAACAAATATATGCTTTAAAAGAACTAAAGGATTTAAATAATGCCGAAGGTCTTAAAGCTGCCAATTATGTATTAGAGATAGAGAGATTAAGAGTTAAAATATCTAAATCTAAAAACAAGAGAAAAAGAATAACTAGGAGTTATGCCTCCGGCTTAATAGAAGATGAAGACTTTGCCGACCTGGTAAAAGAGATTAAAAATGATATACTTATCTATGAAAATGAAATCAATGAATTAGAAGAGATAAAGGCTAATGAAAAAAACTTAGCTGTAAGAAATGATAATTTAGAATTGTTTATAGATGTTATGGAAAATTTAGAATCTGAAGATATTGATGATGCTAAAAAGATAATGAGGTTTATCATTAACAGGATAGAACTGCGTGATGATAATAAGAAGAATCCACAGTTTGATATATATTTTAATTAAGAAAAGCTCCCAAATTTGGGAGCTTTTTGGTTATCTAAACTGAAGAATAAAATGTTAATGGATTTACTATCCTTTAGAGTTCTTGCTTTTGCTTTCTTCTTCTTCTTCTTTAATTTTTTCTAAAGCGCCATAATCATAAATTTCTACATTATTTAAACCTTCATAAATTTCTTTAATTTCATCATCTTTTAAATTTAAATGCTTAAAAATAATTTCGTCTATTTCTTTACAAACGTTATCACCTTTAGAATTATGTTTAGTTATTTTACGGACAATTTCTGATTCTTTTGATCTTTTCTTTTCATTTACTTTTAAAAGCTTTTTCTCATCGAGTATTAAATTACTAGCTTTTAATGATATATTATTCAAATTTTCAATTTCTTTTAAAATTGGGAATCCTTTATTTTGAAAAGAATAAACCCACTCAAACACATCATTAAAATTATAAATTTTGCCAATATACCATTGAAAAAAGCTAGATTTTAAATACATTAAAAGATCATAAGGGTTATCATCTTTTGGTATTTCTAATATTAAAGCTTCGCAGTCTATTATTAAAGTTAAATCTTTTTCCGCGACAAAACATGCTCCTCTAGGGATTATTAATATTTCTCCTTTTTTTATTTCATTTTTTTTACATTCACAATTGAGGTTACTGATTTTAAAAGTTGGTAAACTTAACCTAGAGTAACTATTTTTTAATCGACCACCTTTTAAAGTGCCTGGGTTGAAGGAAATAATAGAATAATCACCTTCTGAGTTCCCGTTTCTTGGACCATCAGCTATTAAATTTAAAATTTCTTTTGGATGATCATTAAATGTTACTTTTCTAACTTTAAATTTATCATATGGAATTATACTATTTTCTACTTTATACGCTATAGCATATCCTAGTAAATTATTTTTAAGTCTTTTAGAGTGTTCATTGACTTTATGAAGAATTTTTTCTCCTGTTTTTCCAAATTTATAAAACATTTTTTTGGCGACAATAGATTGTATCTCATTAGAAGTACCTTTTCTTATTTCATTTTTATCTAAAATATAAGCAGATCCTTCATAAAGGATTAAATCTCTACCTTCTGGAAGTTTTAAAATAATTGTGCTTGAACCTTTTGTAAAATTAAAATGTGAAAGTTTAAAAATAGGGATATTGCCATCTAAACTTTTTGTGATAAATGTAGATAAGTCATTAGTAAAAGTATCGATGATTTCTTTTTCATTATTTGCTTTATTTAAAATGATTTTAAAATTTATGATACCTATTTCTGAATTACTTAATGCACAGACAGTTTTAGCTAATTGTTCTTTTTGGGAATCAAACCCACAATTATCAATGTCAAAGTCAAATTTTATTTCATTTTTTATTAATAATTCATATCGTTCTTTTGCTGTATCAACAGCAGTAGAAATTCCTTGATTTTTTTCAAAACTTTTTTTTATTAAATCAAAAGTTAATTTTTCATCATCTTCTCTAATAGTAAAATAAAAACTACCTAGTTTTTCACCAGGTTTCCCATGAAAATCTGAATTTTGTATAAATGCAATATTTTCTCTATTTGTTTCTGGTAGAAAATTTTTAATTATTTTTTGTTTTGTTTCTACTTTATTAAACTCTACTGCTTTAAGAAGCGGATCTGAAAGAATCTTTAATCTCGCTTCACCACATTGTTTTAATGTCTCGAAAAAACCAGAACTTGAATCAACATGCGCTCCAATAATTAGTGCATCTTCACCAAATGTTTCATATGTTTTAAGAAAAAATTGTTTTGAATTTAATGGAATAGAATATTTAGGATCACCAAACGTTTCGCGAGCTTTTTCATTATCTAATTCTGTTAAACTTATTAAGTATTCTTCAGCTTTTTCAATTGTAATATTTTTATTAAAAATAACTAAATAATGTATTCCTGGATCAACTTTAATTTCTACACCCATTAAAACCTTAACAGCTGTATAAAGTTTTTTTAATTTTTCAGGTTCTTCACCATAAAAACCATAACTTCTTGCAGTATCGATCATTTCAAGTAATTTTTTTTTCTTTTTATCATATTGGTCAAATCCTTTTACAGAAAAATGATCTGTAAAACATATCAAATCTAGTTCTGCTTCTATAGCTTCTTCTAAAACTTTATCTAATGAATTCTCTGATTTATCACCTTTAAAATCTCTAGATTCTAAAGTGTGAATATGTAAATCGATTTTAAAATTTTTTTTATTCATAACTCCCCCTTGTTTAAATTTATACACTACCTGTAATAATCTTTTATTGTTTATAATAAATTTAATAAAAGATAGTAAAATTTATTTAAGTTAATCATAATTTTTATAAAATACTTTATTTTTGTAAAACAAAAGCTTCCAATTTGGAAGCTTTTAAAATCTAATTATATAAATCCCTTTTGTAGGGGGATAGCGTGGTGCATCAGGGGGGACTTGAACCCCCACAGGAAAACTCCCATAAAGCCCTCAACCTTACGCGTCTACCATTCCGCCACTGATGCTTAACATAGGAAATTATATAGTAAACTCCTACACTTGTCAATTAATTTTTTTAAAAGAGATAAGTGGAATCAACTGGTTAACTCATCTTTCATGAATTTTAACTGAGATATCCTAGTATTATAAATATAATAGAACTTATTCCTGCGTTTAGGAGAGCATAAGGAATTTGAGTCTTCACATGATGTATATGGTCCGATGCTGTTGCCATAGATGACATGATAGTAGTATCAGATATAGGAGAACAGTGGTCTCCCATAATCCCTCCGGATATGGCAGCTCCTACAGCCAGATAGATATTTCCGTCTAGGATTACAGCAGTTTGAAGTGCAATAGGGATCATTATTGCAAATGTACCAAAGGATGTTCCAGTTGCAAAGGCCATTATTCCAGCCAGAATAAATACTATTACTCCTGTAAAGGCAGGATTTATTGAAGCTCCATTTAAAAGGTTGGCTAAATATCTTCCTGTTCCTAAGGCATTTATAGAATTACCGATTGCAAAGGCAAATATCAGTATGGATGAAACAGGGATCATTCCGCCGATACCCTTATAGAAATAATCCATATATTCTTTTAAGCTCATAATACCCTTACCTATATAATATACTCCTGTAAAGATAGTTACTGCAAATATTGCCCAAAATAATGCTGTAGACCCACTTCCCTTAGTTAGATCTCCTCCACCAGTGATATATAGTCCTGTTGGGACCATTATTACTAGGACTAGAATAGGAAGGATCATATGCCACATAGATGGTTTTACTCCCTTCTTTATAGGGAGATGGATAGCTTCTTTTTCGATTACAGGTCTGGCATCATCTGCTAAAACTTTACCATCATGCATAGCTCTGTCTTCAGCTTTTTTCATGGGTCCGAAGTGGTTTCCAGAGATAATAAAGTAGAAAACACTGAGGATAGTTATATATGAATACACCTGATATGGGATACTTTTTATAAGGATGGTTACTGGATTTATATCTATAACTCCTGATGCTACCTGGGCAGCCAAAACTCCTAAGATAGTAGCACCCCATCCATTTAATGGGATTAGTCCGCAGACAGGTGCAGATGTAGAATCACAGATATATGCTAACTTTTCTCTGGAGACCTTGTATTTATCGGCTAGGTCTCTAGTAATGGTTCCGGCTAATAAGATGGTTATACTAGATTCTATAAAAACTACTATTCCTATAAAATATGCCAGAAGCATAGTTCCGCGTCTTGATTTTATTATTCCTTTTTTCTTTGTCAGGTAATCAACGAATCCTTGTACTCCACCGGAGACTTGGATTAAGGTCATAATTCCACCTATTAAAAATACAAATATCAACGTTTTGGTAGCCCAGCCTTCACTAAATACATCTATAATTCCATTTAAACTATGATTTAATGAAGTGATCAGATTCCAGTCTGTTAAGATAAGGTTGCAAAAGACTATCCCTAAAAATAAAGATATTACCACTTGCCCTGTAGTTATAGCCAAAATTATGGTTATAATTGGTGGTATAATACTTAAAATTCCATATTCCATCTTATTCCTCCTAAGTTATTATTATTTACTTAAACAGTGTAACATTAGTTTTTTAGTTGTGAAAGTATCAGTCAATACTAAAAAATGTTCATATGAAACATAAAAAATCCTATATTTATAAAGATGACTATGCTTTATGTTGTTCACGTTTTTTGAATTGCTAATTTTTTTTAAAGATATATAGAAGTGATTTAATCTTTATTTGTTTACCGGCATTAATATATTGTTTAAATATGGTATAATAAGAAATAAAAAATTAAAGGAAGTGATTGAATTGGATAAAGAGATGAGAGAAAAATTAGATAGAAGAGTTGTGGCAATCGGTGAGAAGATGAAAGAGTTAGGTTTTGAGTTAGAAGAAGATATGAAAGAATTAGTTGAGATGAGAAAAGACATAGCTGAATTGATCTTAACAACAAAATTAAAGAAAATTGAATATTTTGTAGAAAAAGATGGAAATGGAGTAGGATTTTATTTAGGTGATTTTCAAATAACATTTTTTGTTGAATACGGAGAAGATGAAGAGGGACCATATTATGAAGCTACTGCAGAGATCTTAGAAGGATAAACTCAGGATATAAGATTTAAATTAAAAGAAAGCAAAAAGTGTCGCGGCGACACTTTTTGCTTTTTTTTAAAATCTATATTTCTATAATTGATTCTTCTAAATTTGATTTCTTTTTTAGAGATTGGAACTCTTTAATTACAAAATATGATGTAATTAAAGCTAGGGTGAAATCTGTAATAGGAACAGCTAACCAAACTCCATTTACACCGTAGTATTTAGGTAAAAAATAGAGGAGCGGAAGCATGAGGATAAACTGACGAATGATATTTATAGCTGTTGTTATTTTGGCTTTTCCAACAGTTTGGAAATAACTACTTCCAATCATATGAAATCCCATAAAGAGGGTCATACTGAAAAATATTTTAGTTGCATTTATTGTCAGTTCGAATAAAGTTTTATCGTTGTTGATAAACGGTGTAATTAACAGATGGGGCAAGAATATAGCTACAAAAAATCCTGTGGCTGAAATGCTCATAGCCACTAAAAGAGATAGCTTATATGTTTCTCTTACTCTTTTAAAGTTTTTAGCACCATGATTATATCCTAAAATAGGCTGACTTCCCTGATATATCCCTACAATAGGCATATACATGAGGACACTGATACTGTTAATTATTCCGTAAGCAGCAATAGCAATATCCCCACCGTAGATATTTAAGTTTTTATTTATAAAGATAACCACGATAGAATTGGACATCTGCATAATAAATGGAGCTATCCCGATACTGGCTATCCCTATAAGGATCTCTTTTTTTAATTTCAAATTTTTTAGTTTTAGTTTTATATTGCTGTTTCCCTTTAAGAAATGTCTGATTTGAAGTATTGCTACAAGTATATTTGAAATAACTGTAGCAATGGCAGCTCCTTTTATTCCCATGCCTAGTGTAAATATAAAGAGTGGGTCCAGTAAAATGTTTAATCCACATCCTATGATACTCATCTTCATGGCAGCTTTTGGATTGCCCTCTCCCCTCATAATATTATTCATTCCTATGAATAATAGTTGAAAGGTAGTAGCGAAAAATATGATAGACATATAATCTTTGGCATAATTGATGTTATTTGCTGTAGCACCAAATAGTAAAAGAATATCATCTAGGAACAATAGGCCAAAAATTGAAAATAAAATACCCATTCCAATAAATAAAGTCAGTGCATTTCCTAATATCTGTTCTGCTTTTTCCTTGTCTTTTTTTCCTAAGTTTATGGAGATAAGGGCTCCTCCTCCGACGCCTATGAATAATCCTGTAGCTAATATAAAGGTGAAAAGCGGCAAGGCTATACTTATTCCGGCAATAGCTAATCTTCCGACACCGAAACTTATAAAAATCCTATCAACGATATTGTATAGGATATAAACTAAAGTTCCTGTGATGGCTGGGATGGAATATTCCCATAAAAGTTTTGATATCTTCTCTGATTCTAGTCTTATGTTTTTCATACACTCTCCTAAATTTTCTTATTATTTGATAATCATTGAATTTTGATCTATCTTTTTCATAACTTTAAATAAGGTGTCAATTTCAGATTCTGATAGATCTTTTAAAATTATTTTTTTCCAGTGGTTGATAATATTTTTTAGATCTGGGATTATTTTTTCTCCATTTTTTGTCAAAAATAATTTTTGTTTTTGTTTATGGTGGAGATCATCTTCTTGGTATAGATAACCGTGTTCAATTAATTTTTTAACTCCCTTAGAGATCAAACTTTTATTTAATTTAGTTAATCTAGAGACTTCATTTTGACATATCCCGTAATTATTACTGAGACAGAGTAAAATAGGGTAATCACTATTGCCTATCTTATATTTTTTTAACTCCTCCCTCATATAATGCTGGTATTGTCTATAGGTTATACTGATATATTTTGAAAGCATAATCTCCTCCTAACTGTTTATGTGTAAACAGTATAGATTAATTTTTTTTAATTGTCAATAGAAATAAAAAATATAAATTATGAATAGAAATTTAACTGTTAAAATTAAAAAAAGTGTCGCCGCGACACTTTCTACTTTTAGTATTTGGGAAGGAGTGCCTCTAAAGGTTATGCTGTGATTAGTTTACGTTGTAGAGATAGAATTTCACGTAAAGGAGACACATAAAAGATTAGTAGACCTTTATATAACCCCTTTTTTCAACTTGATGTATTAAAGAGAAATTAACATCCATTAGAGCTATTTACAGTTTTCATATCACTTTGTGCATGCTCTTTTTCTTATAACTCTTAGTTAAAAAATATAATAATACCTATTTGGATGAGGGGTCACGTTCTTTGATCTTTATTAAAAGACTCTCTGGTTTTATAATCATTTTTTAAAAATTTAAACTCTCTGATTACGAAATATGATGTGATTATAGCTAGGAGAAAATCTGTAATAGGGATAGCTAACCAAACCCCCTTCACCCCATAGTTTTTAGGCAAGAAATGTAGAAGAGGCAGGAGAAGGAAAAATTGACGAATGATGTTTAAGATAATAGTTATTTTAGCTTTTCCTACTGATTGGAAATAACGGCTGCCAATCATATGAAATCCCATAAAGATAGTCATGCTGAAAAATATTTTTGTGGAATTTATTGTCAGCTCATATAAATTTTTATCGTTGTTGATAAATGGTGAGATCAATAGATGGGGGATAAATACAGCTATGATAAATCCTATAGCTGAGATACCAATACCCGCTAGAAGGGAAATTTTATATGCCTCGCTGACCCTTTCAAATTTTTTGGCACCGTAGTTATATCCTAAAATAGGCTGACTTCCTTGATATATTCCTATAATTGGCATGTATCTCAGGACACTGATGCTGTTGATTATTCCGTAGGCGGCAATGGCTATATCGCCTCCATAGATATTTAAATTTTTATTGATAGAAATAAGTATTAGGGAATTGGATATATGCATAATAGATGGTGCTATACCAATATTTGATATACCTAAGAGGATATCTTTTTTTAGTTTTAAATTTTAATTTGATATTACTCTCCCCTATTAAAAAATATCTGAGTTGAAGGTAAAATGCCAAGCTATTTGAAATTAAAGTAGCCATGGCAGCTCCCTTTATTCCCATATCTAATGTGAACATGAAAAATGGATCCAGTAAGATATTTAATCCCCAGCCTATGATACTTATTTTCATGGCAACTTTTGGGTTTCCTTCACCTCTGATAATATAATTTATTCCTATAAAGAGCAATTGAAATGGAATGGCAAAGAAAATAACGGACATATAATCTTTGGCATACATGATGTTGTTAGAGGTAGCTCCAAATAATAAAAGGATATCATCTAAGAATAAGAGACCAAAGGCTGAGAATAAAATACCTGCTATGCTGAATAAAGTAACTGCATTCCCCAATATCAGTTCTGCTTTTTCCTTATTTTTCTCTCCTCAATTTTAATAGGTGAAAATTTACTGCTAATTAAAATAGTGTAAGGTGAAAATTTTAAATTGTCAATAACTCTGTATAAATATATTAAAAACAAAAAAGTGTCGCCGCGACACTTTTTAGAGTTTTAGAAAATGTCTTTGCAGAGTTCAAATAATAAAATTTAGTTATAGATTAAGTTGATCCTGATTTGGAAAGAATATCACGTTCTTTTTTCAGGAAAATATAATCGTAAGAGACATTACCAGAGTATAAATAATTTATATTCTAAACATAGGATTTTTGAGAGAGGTCTCTGACTGAGAAGCAATTTAGAAAAGTATTAAAATTAAGCCTGTCTGGACAGGAGGATAAGTTTCTTTCTAAAATAATAGGGATAGAGAACTATCTATATAAAGGGTGGAATGATATAATAAATTAAATAGATTATATGGAGGGGAAATATGAAAAAATTGTTGTTGTTAGGATCACTTATATCATTGTTTGCTTTTAATAGTGCAGAAGTAAAGGCTGCAAAAAAAGTAGATTTAATAGTTAAAAATGGGATAGTTTTAACTATGAATGGGGAAAAAGAAATATTAGATGATGGTGTAATAGTTGTAAAGGGAAATAGGATAGTGGAGGTAGGGGATAAAAAAATACTGAAAAAATACTCTTCTAAAAAAATTATAGATGCAGATGGAGGGATCATCATGCCTGGGATGATAAATACTCATACCCATGTTTCTATGAGTGTATTCAGAAGTTTAGCAGATGACGTTCCAGACAGATTAAACAGGTATATATTTCCTCTGGAAAACAAGATGGTATCTCAAGAGATGGTTTATACTGGAGCTATTCACGGCTCTATAGAGATGGCCAAAGGCGGAGTTACAACTATGGTGGATATGTATTTATTTGAAGAAAGTGCAGCACAGGCTGTAAAAGAGATTGGTTTGAGGGGGATAATGACACAGAATATCATTAAATATCCTACAGCAGACGGAAAAGATGGAGACGCTAAGGTAAAGATGGCAATAGAATTTGTAGAAAAATATAAAAATGATGAATTGATAACTCCTGGATTTGGACCTCATGCACCTCATACTGTTAAAGAGGAAGATTTAAAAAGGATAAGAGATCTTTCTAAAAAATATAATGTCCCGGTTTCTATGCATGTAGCAGAGACTCAAAAAGAGTTTGACAAATTTAAAACCAAGTATAATATGACCCCTATTGAATACCTGGATTCTATAGGCCTATTGAATGAAAGATTTATAGCAGCACATTCTATTTTTGTAACAGATAGTGATATCGAACTTATGAAAAAAAGAAATATAGGAGTAGCTCATAATATGGTAGCCAATATTAAATCGGCAAAAGGTGTGTCTCCGGCATTGAAGATGTTTGATGATGGAGTTAGAATCGGGCTCGGGACAGATGGCCCTATGAGTGGGAATACACTTGATATAATAGGTCAAATGGGGTATGTGGCAAAATTGCATAAATTAACAAATAAAGATAGATCGGCAATGCCACCATATAAAGTGGTAGAGATGGCTACAATGGGAGGAGCTAAAGCTATCCATAGAGAAGACGAATTAGGTTCTTTGGAGAATGGAAAGCTGGCAGATATAGTAGTTTTAGAAACAAAATCTGTAAATATGCAGCCTATATTTGATCCGTATTCAGTATTGGTATATTCAGCTAACGCTTCTAATGTAGATACGGTAATTGTAAATGGAAAGATGATTGTAGAGGATAAAAAACTATTGACCTATGATGAAGAAAAAAATAGAAAAGCTATTCAGGAATTTTCAAAAAAAGTTAAAAAAATAGCAGAAACTTTATAGATAAAAATTAAATCTACTCCTTTTAGGGGTAGATTTAAATTTAGAGGAGGAGTTAAAATGGAAAAAAATCCAAAAAAGATAGTTGTCAAAGATAAAGGGCAGAATATAAAAAGTATTCAAGAGTACAAATATAATGAATATGGTGATCCGATTTTGTTTAAAAAAACAGATGGCTTGGGAAAGACTTTAATTCACTGGATATATGAATACAGATACGACAAATCTAAAAGGAAGACTATGATGAAAATATCTGATATAGGAGCAGAAAAAGAAACAATAATGGAGTACGAATATTAGAAGGAAAAAATAGATGGAGTATGATATAATATAATAAATTGTTCATATAAAATAGCAGAAGAGGAGATTTATGTGCATTTATTAGATGGAATTATATGTGGAATGATACTTTCATTACCTTTTGGTCCACTAGCTATATATTGCATGGAAAAGACACTATCTGAAGGAAGGTATAAAGGCTTTATATCCTCTTTGGGAATGATAACAGTAGATGTTTTTTACGGGCTTATTGCATTGTTTGGATTTAGATATGTAGAAGGTTTATTACGTGACTATCAAATAGAAATAAAAATAGTATCTGGAATATTGATATTAGGATTGGGATATAAAATTTTTAAAAATAGAAAAGAGATAAAAAATATTGTAGAAGAAGATCACTTTGGTTATATAAGGTCTTACATAACAACTATTTTAGTGGCATTTGCTAATCCCCTTTCGATCTTTACTTTTATAGGTCTTTTTGCAATTTTAGGTGTATCTACAGATGTAAAACACATTAGTTTAAAAATTGCTTTGGGAATACTTATCGGTGGAGGAACCCAGTGGTTCGGAATAACAGGAGCATTATCTCATTATAGAAAAAAAATAACATTTAAAACTTTAGAAACGTTGAGGCATTATGCCAGTGTAATAATTATGTTAGGCGGAGTGGCAATCACTCTGTCATCATTTATAAAAAACTAAGATATAGCTTTTTCCTATAATCTTAAAAAAGGAGTAGTGAAATGGTAAAAAATTTAGATTCATACTTAAAGTATGATCCAAAGAACGAAAATGTAACAATAGCAGTAGCAATGAGTGGAGGAGTAGATTCTTCAACAGTAGCTTACCTGTTAAAAAAACAAGGATACAAAGTTTTTGGAATCACAATGGAGGTCTGGACCAGTGGATCAGCATGCAGTACTAATATAGACTTAAGTGATGCAAAAAAAGTATGTGACGATCTGGGAATAGAACATCATATGATTCATTTAGGAGATGAATTCAAAGACATAGTAGTAGACAGTTTTGTAAACGACTATATGGAAGGAAGAACTCCTAATCCATGCATGGTGTGTAATAGATACATCAAGTTTGGAAGGCTGGTAGAACTAGCATTATCTCATGGAGCAGATTTTATAGCTACCGGGCATTATGCTAAGATAGAAAATGGGCTGTTGAAAATAGGTGACGATCCAAATAAAGACCAGGTATATTTCCTGTCTCAAATGAGAAAAGAAAATATAAAAAAATTAATGTTTCCAATAGGAGATCTTGAGAAACCTCAGGTAAGAGAATTAGCTGAGTTATTAAATATCAGAGTGTATGCAAAAAAAGACAGTCAGGAAATATGTTTTGTAGAGGATGGTAAATTAGGAGAATTCTTAAATGAGCTGACAGATGGTAAAGCCACATCTGAAGGAGACATTGTAACAACAGATGGAAAGGTAATAGGTAAACATAGAGGAGTTAGTTTTTACACTATTGGGCAGAGAAAAGGGTTGGGAATCAGTTACCCGACACCACTTTATGTTATTCAGATAGATAGCAAAAAAAATCGTTTGATAGTTGGAAATAATGAAGAATTATTCAGTACATATTTGATAGCCAATAAAATAAATCTTTTAGGATGTGAAACGATAGAAGAATTAAAAAATATGAAATTAAAAGCAAAGACTAGATCTAGAGATAAATTTCATCCTTGCAGTGTAAAGGTTTTAGAGAATGATAAGATAAAGATAGATTTCACTGAGGAGAAGGTTAGAGCCATAACTCCAGGACAAGGTGTAGTACTTTATAATTATAGTGGCGAAGTAATGGCCAGTGGATTTATAGTTAAATAAAAGAATCAAAAAAATAAAAATTATTTGAAATAATAAAGCCCAAGTCTTTAGACTTGGGCTTTTTAAATATGAAAAATTAAGAGCTAAATAATATCTGTCCGCTGCTATCCAGGGCCATGATAATTTTCATAGGATCATAATCACCAAAACTTTTATTCCAAGATATTATAGATGCTAGAAGTAATGTTTTGTTGTTAAATTTTTGCATTATTTTTTCACCCTTTTTTAATATAAGAAACACTTTCACCTTATACACCTCCTCAAAATAATTGTGGTAATAACTCCTTAATAGAGTATACCACCTATATGGATAGAAAAAAATTAAAACTTCATTAAAAGTTTTATAAATTTATAATCTGTAAATTAAAAAAAATTAATATTTGTAGACGCTTTATTAGACGTAAAAGATGTAAAAAAGTTTAAAAAAAGTTACTTATTTATATATTTTGAATTATTAATAAAAAAATGTTTGACAAGGAGAGAAAATTAAGGATATAATCAATTATAAAATTGAATAGAAACTTCGGGGCAGGGTTTGATTCCCTACCGGCGGTAAAAGTCCGCGAGCGTAAGCTGAACTAGTGAAATTCTAGTACCGACAGTATAGTCTGGATGATAGAAGTTATTTAATAAAATTTTAATTTATGGTTTAAAACATTTTTTTCTTTATGGTATATTCTGAAACAGAACTATATGGAAGTGTTTTTTTAGAAAACTATAAATTAAAAAAATTATTAGAAGTCTAAAGCCTCAAGTAAAACTTGAGGCTTTTTTTTTATAAAAAATAAAATATATGGGGGAAAAAAATCATGAGAACATTTGAAGGAAATTTTAACGGAGAAAATATCAGAGTAGGAATAGTATGCGGGAGATTCAATGAATTTATTACTTCTAAATTATTAGGAGGAGCTAAAGATGCTCTAGTTAGACATGGTGTAAATGATGAAAATATAGATACAGCATGGGTTCCAGGAGTGTTTGAAATGCCATTGATAGCTAAAAAAATGGTAGAAACTAAAAAATATGACGCAGTAATAGCTCTAGGAGCAGTAATAAAAGGATCAACTCCTCATTTTGATTATGTATGTGCAGAAGTATCTAAAGGGATAGCAACTGTATCTATGGATTCAGGAATCCCTGTGATCTTTGGAGTTTTAACAACTAATACAATTGAGCAGGCTATAGAAAGAGCAGGAACTAAAGCAGGAAATAAAGGTTTTGATGCAGGAGTATCAGCTATTGAGATGGTAAACTTAATTCAAACAATAGGATAAAATTTTAGAAATATACTTAAAAAATAAGATTAAAACATAAAGAGCACTAAGGAAAGGAGTTAATTATGGTGAATTTAGATGAAAAATATATGGAGTTAGCCCTGGAGCTGGCAGCCTTGGGAGAGGGAGATGTAAATCCAAACCCTATGGTAGGATCAGTAGTTGTAAAAGCCGGAAAAATAATCGGTAGAGGCTACCATAAAAAATATGGCGGTCCCCACGCAGAAGTTTTTGCATTGGAAGATGCAGGAAAAGGAGCAGAGGGAGCTACAATATATGTAACTTTGGAACCGTGTTCCCATTATGGGAAGACTCCTCCCTGTGCTGAAAAAATAATTAAGATGGGAATCAAACGATGTGTAATTGCGACTCTAGATCCCAACCCCCTGGTAGCAGGAAAAGGTGTTAAACTTTTAGAAGAGGCTGGGATAGAGGTAAAAATTAATGTTTTAGAAGAAAAAGCCTTAAAACAAAATGTTGTTTTCTTCAGATATATAGAAAAAAAGACCCCTTATTTATTTTTAAAGTGTGCCATCACCCTGGATGGAAAGATAGCCACTAAAAGCGGAGATTCCAAATGGATCTCCAATGAAATGTCGAGAACAAGGGTACAGGAATTAAGACATAAATATATGGGAATAATGGTAGGGGTAAACACACTCTTAGGAGATAACCCCAGGCTCAATGCAAGGATAGAGGGGGGGAATAATCCCCATAGAATAGTTGTGGATCCTGGATTAAAAACTCCGGAGGACTATAATTTTATCCAGAATAACAGAGATGATAAATCTATAATAGTTACCTCTAAAGGGAATATCCAGAGTGAAAAACATCTGAAATTTGAAAAAAAATATAATGTGAAATTTATATTTTTAGATGGTAATCGATTTTTAATGACAGAGATATTAAAAGAAATAGGAAAATTAGGGATAGATTCAATCCTTTTAGAAGGTGGGAATTCCATGATATCCATGGCTTTTAAAGAGAAGGCTTTGGATGGAGGAGAGATATTTATTGCTCCAAAAATCATAGGAGATAATAACGCCATACCATTTATAAGTGGGTTTAAGATAGGAACGATGAAAGAAAGTATAGAATTAAAAGATGTAAAGTTTAAAGTCTATAGAGATAATGTAGCAATAGAATTTAATTTATAAGGAGTAAAATTATGTTTACAGGATTAGTAGAGGAGATGGGGGAAGTAATCGGTCTGGAAACGGGAGATCTTTCACTTAAAATAACACTGAGGTGTGAAAAAGTAATCGAAGGAGCTAAATTAGGAGACAGTATTGCTACCAATGGAACCTGTCTGACTGCTACTAAGATAGGCAGCGACTATTTCGAGGCTGACATAATGCATGAAAGTGTCAAAAGAACCAATCTGAAAAGATTAAAGGTTGGAGACCGAGTAAATTTAGAAAAATCTATAACTTTGGCCACTCCCCTGGGGGGGCATCTGGTAACAGGCGATGTAGATGGTGAAGGAATGATATCTAATATCTATTCTGATGGAATAGCAAAAATCTATGTGGTAAAGGTAGAGCCGCGACTTATGAAATATGTTGTTGAAAAGGGAAGGATTACCCTGGATGGAGCTAGTCTGACTGTAGTAGATTTTGGAGATGATTTCTTGAGTGTATCTTTGATTCCTCATACCCAGGAGATGATAACTTTAGGAAGTAAAAGTATAGGAGATTACCTCAATGTAGAGACCGATCTCATCGGAAAATATGTAGAGAGAATGATGAACTTTAAAGAAAAAGCAGATGTCGAAAAAAAAAGCAGCATCACAGAAGGTTTTTTAGCTGAAAATGGATTCTATTAAAACTTAGTCATCGTTAAATATCAGTCTTCATCGACAATAATTTTTATTTGTTGTGAAAAATAAATTTTGAAATCAATAAAAGAGTTGTATTAAAAAATTTTGAAAAAGGGAGAATAACTATGTTAGATAATATAAAAGATGCAATTGAAGATATAAAACAGGGAAAGATGATAATAGTAGTAGATGATGAAGATAGAGAAAATGAAGGGGATATAGTAATGGCAGCAGATATGGTATCCTATGATGCTATTAATTTTATGGCTACTCATGCTAGAGGACTTACTTGTATTCCAATGGATAGAGTAAGAGCCAAGGAATTAAAGTTAGATCAAATGGTAGGAAATAATACCGATCCCCATGGAACAGCTTTTACAGTATCTGTGGATTCAAAAGATACTACTACAGGAATATCTATTAGAGACAGGGTACAGACTATAAAAGATCTGGCTGACAGAAATAAAGGTGCTGATGACTTTAACAGACCGGGACACTTATTTCCCCTTGTAGCAAAAGATGGAGGCGTTTTGATCAGAAATGGTCATACTGAAGCATCTGTAGATTTTGCACGTTTAGCGGGGTTAAAACCAATGGGTGTAATCTGTGAAATTTTAAAAGACGACGGTACCATGGCAAGATTAGATGACTTAAAAATATTTGCTAAAAAGCATAATTTAAAACTTGTAAGTATAGAAGATCTTATAAAATACAGAAAAGAAAATGATGTTTTAGTCAACGAAGTGGCAGTAGCTAAGATGCCTACACAGTGGGGAGAATTTAACCTTCATGCCTATGAAAACTGCCTGGATGATAAAGAACATATCGCCTTAGTAAAAGGAGATGTAAAGGGTAAGGAAGAGGTATTGGTAAGGATACATTCTGAATGTTTTACAGGAGATGTATTGGGTTCTCGTAGATGTGACTGTGGTTCCCAACTACATAAGGCTATGAAAACTATAGATGAAAAAGAAGAGGGAGTTATCCTGTATCTTCGTCAGGAAGGAAGAGGAATAGGGCTTTATAACAAGATGAAAGCCTATAATCTGCAGGACCAGGGATTAGACACTGTGGAAGCCAATGAAAAACTTGGATTTGAAGCAGATCTAAGGGATTATGTATTGGGATCTCAGATATTAAAAGACTTAGGAGTAAAGTCGGTTAAACTTATGACAAATAACCCTAAGAAGATAGAAGGATTAAAATCTTATGGGATAGATGTTGTAGAGAGAGAAAATATTGAAATTAGACCTAATGAAGAGAATAAAAGATATTTAAAAACTAAGAAAGAAAAATTAGATCATATGCTGGAAGAGGTATAAAAATCAGGTTTAACTGAGAGATAAAGAAGAAAAGACAGATATTAAAAAATATCTGTCTTTTTCTTCTTTATATATTTTTTGTTTTTTCCAAATATCTTCTAGAGGCTATCTTTATAAAGTTATTTTTGATTCCTACTGCCAGAAGATCTCCTGCAACCTTATTATTTGTATGATCCAGATGATTTTTCAACAAATTTTCTAGGATTTCCACATCATTTTCGTTGAGATCAAAGCACTCTACCATATCCATATTTATATTGGATTCTAAAAAGTTTTCTTTCAGCAGATAGGCTATTCCTCCACTCATTCCTGCTCCAAAGTTATTTCCTGTATTTCCTAGGATAACAACAAGTCCTCCAGTCATATATTCACAGCCATGATTTCCTATACCTTCTACCACAGCAGAAGCTCCAGAATTTCTTACTGCAAATCGTTCTCCAGCACTACCATTTAAGTATAATTCTCCCCCTGTAGCACCATATAATACTGTATTTCCAGCGATACACCCCATACTAGACGGGTAATCTGCCTCTTGGGGTTTTTTGATTATAATAGTTCCTCCAGAGAGACCCTTAGCGACATAGTCATTTCCATAACCTTCCAAGGTTATCTTCTGTCCCTCTACGGCAAAGGCTCCAAAACTCTGTCCAGAATATCCTCTGAGCTCTATATTTAAATCTGTTTTTTCATTATTGTGGAAAGCCTCTAACTGAGATTTTCCGGCTACTGTAGTCCCAAAAGATCTATTTGTATTATCAATTATTCCGTGATATTTCAAATATCCATGATTTGAAATTTGACATATCATTTTATTTAAAGGATCTACTATATTTATATTTCCACAGTATTCTTTTTGACTTCTGACCTCTCTGAAGATAGGATCAAAATTTAACTTAGATCTCTTATACCCAATACCTAAATCAGAAGATAAAAGAGAAGATCTTCCAATTATTTCTTCTATACTTTTAGCTCCTATAGATGCAAGGAGTTCCCTTACTTCAGATGCTATAAATTTTAAATATGTAAGGATATCTTCTGGTGACCCGGTGAATTTTTCTCTTAATTCCTCTCTTTGGGTTGTTATTCCTACAGGACATGAATTGGTATGGCATCTTCTACAGAAGATACAGCCTTCAGCCACAAGAAGTCCGCTTCCAAAGGCATATTCATCTGCTCCCAGAAGAGCTGCTACAACAATGTCGTACCCTGTTTTTATTCCACCATCTACCTGAAGTTTAACCAGATCTCTCAGCTCATTTTCACATAAAACCTTGTGGGTATCTGAAAGACCAAGTTCCCATGGGGTAGCTGTAAATTTCATAGATGAGGACACTGCTGCTCCTGTTCCACCGTCAAATCCTGATATAACTACCTTATCGGCTCCTGCCTTGACTGTCCCACTGGCTATTATTCCAACACCTTTTTCACTGGCCAATTTTACACTTACCTTGGCATTTGTATTTAAATTTTTCAGGTCAAATATCAGCTGAGCCAAATCTTCTATGGAGTAGATATCATGGTGGGGAGGAGGAGATATAAGATCTGTTCCCGGAACTGTATTTCTTACTTTTCCAATGGAATCACTTACCTTATGTCCAGGAAGATGTCCCCCTTCTCCAGGCTTTGCTCCCTGAGCCATCTTTATTTGAAGTTCTTTGGCATGGATCAGATAATTAGCTGTTACACCAAATCGCCCACTGGCAATCTGTTTTACCTGGGAGATCCTGTTATCCTTCAATCTTTCTGTATCTTCTCCGCCTTCACCTGAATTTGACATAGATCCGATGGAATTAAAGGCTATAGCTATAGTTTCATGAGCTTCCTTGGAGAGAGCTCCAAAAGACATAGCACCTGCCACAAATCTTTTTAATATACTTTCCTCAGATTCCACCTGGGACAATGGAATAGGGTTTTTATTCAGGATAAAATAATCCCTCAAAGTTCCCTTTATCTTATGAAAATCATGGGAATATTCCTTATATTTTGTGTAGTCATTTGAATAGATCGCTTCCTGAAGGTTTTTTACCATATCATATGAATTTTTATGGGATAATCCATTTTTTATAGATACAAACTCTCCGATACTTTTCTTATGGGAATATCCAGCCTCTTCTCTAAAAATAACTTCTCTTTGGATCTCTTCTATGTCTAGTCCGTCAAGGTCTGAAGATGTATTTCCCATATATTTATTGCAGAATTCACGGGATAATCCGATACTTTCAAAAATTTTGGCTCCTCTGTAGGATGCGATGGAAGAAATTCCCATCTTAGACATTATCTTCTGTATACCGCTATCTACTGCTTTTAAATATTTAACCGTATCGAGCTTTTTAACTGCAAGATATTCCAATACAAGGTATGGATTGACAAGATCCGCTCCATATCCGATAAGAAGGGCATAATGAGTAATCTCACGAATTTCACCACTCTCTGCAGCCAGGCCGATTTTCCCTCTTAATCCTTTTTTTATAAGGGCATGATGCACTGCAGAGACAGCAAGTAATATAGGGATAGATCTTTGGGTATTTCTATCGGTAAGGATGATATTTTTATTTAACTCTGCATTTGATATAGCTGTTTCTATGATATCTTCTAAAGATTTTTTTATATTTTCTTGAAATTCTGTTGAAATTACAGCTGAATTTTGTTGTTTTAACTCCTTTATATGTTTATTTTCTACTATGGGAGAGGTAAATTGGTATATAATTCCCCTGTCTTCAGTGGGATCCAAAAGATTTTTTCTTCCTCCAAAATTAGAAGTAATAGAAAATATTGATTTTTCCCTTATGGAATCAGTAGGTGGGTTGGTTACCTGGGCGAATTTCTGCTTGAAATAATCAAAGAACAATCTGGGATTTTTATCATCCAGTACAGCCAGAGGGACATCGTAATTTGTAGATGCCACAACTTCTTTTCCCTCATTGGCCAGATGTTCTATAGACATATCTATATCTTCCTTGGTATATGAATATCTCTCTAAAAGATCTTCTACTTCTTCTATTTTTAGATCAGCTTTTACTTCCCCTACTCTACTATATTTTTTTAGATTTTTTATCTCTTCATTGTAATCTGTCCCACTGACAATTTTTTCTATTATCTCATCCCTGGTGAGTAATTTTTTTTCTATAAGATCTAAATGCAGAAATTCCCCTGCACTTAACTTTCCGCTATAGGCAATCTTTGAAAATTCTGTGTCCAATACTCCCATTTCAGAAGAGATAATAAGTTTGTTATCCTTAGTTATGGTATATCTCATAGGTCTCAGACCATTTCTATCTAAAGATGCAAAGATCTCATCTCCATTAGATGTAATAAGTCCGGCAGGGCCGTCCCAAGGTTCCATTACTAGGGATTTAGCTTCATAATATTCTTTTAAATTTTTTTCTAAATTATTATTTTTTTCCCACGCCTGAGGAACCAGAGTTGTAACTATCTCAGGAAGTTTTTTTCCGGTATACATCATAAATTCTACTACACTGTCGAGATTGGCACTGTCTGAATTTTCAGGACTGGTAAGGGGAAATATTTGTTCTATTTGATTTTTTGAGTATTCTTTGGAATAAGTATCATTTTTTCTGGCTTCTATCCAGGCTGTATTACCATTTATTGTGTTGATCTCTCCATTATGTTCTAGAGTTCTAAATGGCTGTGCCAGATCCCATGAAGGGAGTGTATTTGTACTGAACCTCTGATGAATCATAACATAGGCTGATTTAAAACTTTCTTCAGAAAGATCTACATAAAATTCATTGAATTGTTTGGGGGTAATAAGCCCCTTATAAACTACTGTTTTATTGGAAAATGAAGCAAAATAAAAATCTTTTTTTAATATTCCTTCAGCAGAAATTCTTTTTTCTATACTTCTCCTCAGATTATATGCAGAAAAATTATTTTTATTTTGAGGGATCTCTATAAAATATTGATATATATATGGAAGAGATTTTTTTGCACTGGTTCCAAGGATCTCCTTCTTTACAGGAACTTCTCTTTCACCTGCCATAATACCTTCGGCTAAAGAAACCTCCTCTAGAATTATATCTATACAAATTTTTCTTAAGAGTTTATCTTTAGGCAGAAATGTCATAGCTACATGGTAATCTCCATCTATACCGACTTTTTCTTTAAAAAAGTCCTTTGGAACCTGAACTAAAAGACCGGCACCATCTCCGCTGCCGTCTCTTAGGGTTCCTCCACGATGCTCTAACCTATTCAATATTTTTATACCCTCTCTGACTATCTGGTGCTGAGGGACATTGTTTATATCTGCTACTACTCCTATTCCACAATTTGAATGTTCTTTCATAAATTCCTCCTTGATTTCAAGTTTCTACCTATATTTATAGTATAATAATATTATATTTATATAATTTGCATATATATACTGAATACTTCATTCATTAATGATATATTCTTTAAATGATAATGTCAATTATTATTTTATGAATACAAAATATTAAATTTTTATTCAGGAATTATTTTTTTAATTTATCTTCTAAAAATGTAAAGATAACAGTAACAAAGACTGTGGAGATGATCCCAACCCCAGTATCTATTATTCTGTGAAAAGCATAAAAGGAACTGGAAATTCCTCCTAAATTGATAGAGATAGCTAAAAATACTATTCCTGCCATATTTGAGGGGGCTTTTAAAAAATTAGAACAGATAAAAACTACCAGAAAAACACCTAAGGCATAGATATAGTTTGAGTGGGGAAGGCAGTGGTAAAAAAATAAACCCATAAGGGCTCCTATAATTGTTCCATAAAGTCTTTTTATTCCCAATTGAATAACTTTTTTATGGCAGGACTGGGACACTACCACTGCTGCAATACAAGCATAAAATAAAGAGTTAATGTGGAGGAGAGTTCCTATAGACAGGGCAGTTAATATGGAAATTCCTGTAATCAGTGACAGTTTTAAATTTTCTAGCATGTGATTCTCCTTTTTTAGAAAACGGTATCATGTTTACTGTAAATAATTTTCTATAAATAAATTTTATCATAATCAAGAAAACTTTGTTTGAAATAGAGGAGAAAACTGTGAAAAAAATATCGCTGCGACAATTTTGAAAATAGACAATATTGCAAAATAAAAACATTTTGTTGACAACTCAAAAGAATAATCGTATAAACATGTTGAAGCTAAAAAGGGGGACCATCAAAAATGAATTTAATGAACAATGAAGATCAATCAATTTATAGAATAAAAGATTTGAAAAAAAGCTACAGGAAAAAAGAAGTATTGAAAAATATAAATCTAGAAATAAAAAGGGGAGAGATTATAACTGTTATCGGAAAAAATGGAGCTGGGAAATCAACACTGTTAAAAACAATGATGGGGCTTATAAGTTATGATTCAGGAAGTATAAAGTTTAACAATAAAGAGGTTTCATCCTATGGACATAATCTCTACAAAGATTTGGGAGTCATTTTAGAAGGGCAGAATAATTTATATAATTATATTTCCGCAATGGATAACTTATATTATTATGGTGGTTTACTAGGTCTAAAAAAAAGTGAGATAAAAGAAAAAGGGGGAAGCCTTTTAAAAGAATTGGATCTTTATGAACATCGAAATAAAAAAGCTGGAGACCTTTCTACTGGAATGAAACAAAAGTTAGGGATTGGAGTAGCTCTATTAGGAACTCCTAAGGTTTTATTTTTAGATGAACCAACTTTAGGTCTGGATCTAATTTCCACTAAGGAATTAATAAAAAAATTGAAAGGATTATCTAAAAATCATAATATTTCAATAATCTTAACTTCCCATGAAGTATCTACTGTAGATGAGGTTTCAGACAGGATAGCTTATTTAAATAATGGAGAGATAGAGTTTTGTGCTCATATTGATGAATTCAAAAAGAAATTTGCAAAATCTAAAAAAGTAATCAGTGTGAAAGGTGCCTTAAAAGATGAAAAGGAGTTTATATCTTTAAAACAAAGTTATTTAAATGAGATTACTAAGATCTATATAGATGAAAAGAGTGATTCCAATGAAATTTTAACTGACCTTATAAAGCATAAATATGAAATACTGGATTTTTCTTTAACACAAAATGAACTTGAGAATGCAATTATAAACTTGAGTAAAGGAGAAAGCAAATGAGAATATTTTTAACTGAGTGCAAAAGGTGTACTTTAGAAATAAAGGCATACAGTGCCGGATATATCAGTGAGATGCTGATGACAGCAATTATATTTTTTGGACTTATGCAGGGATTAGGAGATCATTCAAAAAGTTATTATCTGACTTTTATTTATTGGTATTTAGCCAGCGGGATAATATCAAATGGATCTGTTTCTACATCTCAAGAGAAACAGACAGGAACTCTTCAACAGCTGCTTTTAAAGCCAGTCTCTTTTTTGAAAATAGTAACTTATCGGAATATTTTTTGGCTGGGCTTTGCACTACTTCAAATACTTTTTGTTATTTTACTAGGAACTTTGACTATTGATCTTAAGCTTTACTTTGATATAAAAATTTTATTGATAGGCTTTTCTCTCTTTATAGCTCTTCAAGGTCTTGGTTATATAATTACAAGTATGACAATAAAAACAGCAAAGATAGGAAACTTTGTATCTATTATTTCTTATATGCTTCTTTTCACCAGCGGTGGAGTTGTTCCTGAATCAAGCCTTCCTAAGATCATTCAATGGGTTAATAATTTTCAGCCTTTAGCATTAGCTATAAAAGCAACGAAAAGTATAATTGATTATGATAAAACCCCTGCAGATTTAATTATCAGGTTGATCTTTGTAAGTGTGATCTATTTTATACTGGGATTAGTAATATACAGAAAGATCTATAAAAGTGGTAAAAAATACGGGATAGATAATAACTATTAAAATCCAGATCTGTTTATGAAATCTAAAAAAAATGCAGAAGGAAATTAGCGGGTTATTTGATAAAATTATCTATCACAGTTATCATTTTTTTTGGAGTGAAAATAATTTTTATAAACATAGATATGAGGAGAGCTATATGAAAATAGGAAATTTTACAAGACAAAATAATCTTACTAAGGATACGATCAGACATTATATAGACCTTGGAATTCTTAATCCTAAAAAAATTAATAATCAATATAATTTTACAGAAAATGATCAAAATACATTAAATCAGCTTTTACATTTAAAATCTTTGAATTTTACTTTAAGTGAGATTAAAAGTATTCTTTTAACCAAAAGATTAGGAAATCTCGATTTAAAAACCAGCTCTTATTTGTATAAAAAATACTATCTTCAAAAAAGTAAAGAGGTAAAAGAAGAGATTAAGCATTTAAGAAAAATTGATAAAGGACTTGAAAAGGAAATCGAAAGCTTACTGTTACATGAGGAAAATTCTAAAATAAAGATAGGGATCCCTTTAAACTGTCTTCATCTGTTACAATGTCCTGTTTGTCAATCCAATCTCGAAATTTATAAGGGGAATATAGAGGATAATCAGATTTTAGAAGGAATTCTTAAATGTCATTGTGAAAAAGAATATATAATTACAGATGGGATTCTTATTATCTCACAGACTCCTTTTGAGAGTCGTTGTGATTATCCTAAAGATTTTTTATTAAACTATATTGATAATACCGAGGAGGAGCTGTTAGATAATATTTATAAAAACTCCCAGTGGTTTTCCAATATAATTCCCAATAATTTTTTAAGAAACAAGGTTCTATTGGAGGTAGGAAGCGGTATAGGTTTTTTTCTGAATAATATTTATGATAACCTCAGTGAAGATACTACCTATATTTCTGTAGATTTAAATTTGGATTCACAAGTTTTTCTAAAAAAAAGATTTGAAGGTAAAGGGGTTAAGAAAAATATTATTTTTATCTGTTCAGATGTTGAAGAGATACCAATAAAGATGAATAGTATTGATATTCTCATAGATTATCTAACCAGCTGTAAATGTCAATCAAGAATTGACCCATGTGGCAGTTAATTTTTGACCCACCTAAGGGTAATTAAAAAGTGACCCACCCTGCCTATTTCGCAGAGACCCTGTAAGAGTCACCATTCATGTTTAAAATATGTCCTCTAAATGTTACGCGATCTATTAAAGCTGTTGTTAACATTGTATCAGGGAAGAATTCTTCCCACTCTGAAAATGCTAAATTAGTAGAAATTATAATACTTCCCCTCTCACTTCTTTCTGAAATCACTTGAAATAGGAGTTCTGATTGATGTTTGTTAAAGGAGAGGTAGGAAAGCTCATCTATTATGAGTAGATCTAATCTTGCTAATTGCCTTAAGAATCTCCCTAAATTACTATTTTCTTGCGCTTCAACTAATTTATTTGATAAGTTAGCAGCTGTAGTAAAGTACACCTTATGTCCACAGTTGCAAGCTTTAAGTCCTAGAGCTATAGAAAGATGTGTCTTTCCAGTTCCTGGGTTCCCTATCATTATTATATTTTCTTTTTTTTTTTTGATAAACTCACAGCTGGAGAGTTCGCCTACTACTGAAGGTTTTAAATAGCTAAGACGTTTAACTTCAAACTCTTCTAGCGTTTTTTCAAAGGGAAATTTAGCTCCGCGCTTTAACCTGAAAAGTTTATTGTCTTGTCTAGTTAATACTTCCTTTTCTAATAGTGTAAGCAGAAATTCTTCATATCCTTGTTTTGAATTTATTGCTTGGCGCTGAACCTCATGATAGTCTTTGAAGCTAGATAGTTTTAAAGCTTTGGAAAAAAGTTTAATTTTTTCACTAATTACACTCATTAGATCACCTCTTGGGAAATTAAGTTATCATATTTACCTAAATTATTTCTTTGAACTTCTATTTGGTCGTTGATTTTAGGAAGACCGACTTCTTCTCTTAGATATTCTAAAAAGAGTTTTGAATCTCCTTTAGAGTGATACATTTCAAAAATTGCTTTAGGAATATTTTGTATAACTGGATCAGCATTAAATACAGCTCGCGGTTTTCTTTCTAAAGCTTTAAGATAGTGAATTAATTGATAACTATGCTTATTTTTTTTAAATATCCTCTGGTGAATTGCAACAACTTTACCTTTATGAAGAAATTGTATTTCTGAATGACCAGTTTTTAAAATCACCTCAGTTCCTACTAATTCACAGGGTAATGAATATTTATTAGTTTCAAAAGTTACAGTTGAAAACTTAGTGACTCTTTTATAGTCTCTTTTAGAAATATCTAGTGAATGGCTAGGAAGCTCTAAAAGGTTATTAGCTTCAATCTGGAATTTTTGTTTAACACTTAAGCTTTCACCGCCAACTTTATGATTTTCTAAGTAGTTATCACAAGCCTTTTTTATTTTGATATTTAACTCATTCAAACTTTTAACTCTAGGGATAGGAACCATAGTATTTCTTCTGATAAGTCCTACTAAATTTTCAACCAAACCTTTTTCATTTCCACTTCTAACATTGCAAAATTTAGGTTTAAAAGCATAATGAGCAACGAGAGTTTCATACCCTTTAGTTATTTTAGTTACATGTTTTCCATAGCCTTCTGATACAGCAACTCTGGCATTATCAAAGAGAACTTCTCTAGGAACACCACCAAAAAGCAGAGATGATCCCATCTAAAAAGCATTCTTCTCTTTCTGCGAAGTAGGCCTTAGTAAAGATATGAGCGCTATATGCTAACCGAGCACAAAAATATTTTATTTCCTGCTTTTCATCATTGAGAAAGATATGCGCTGAACCAAAATCAATTTGCATAGCTTCCGCAGGATTAAAGGTAAGTGGTAGAAAAACCTCTTTTGTTTTACCTTTTAATTCTCTAAATGCAACCTTAACAGAAGAATATGAACCAAGAAACCCAGCCTCTTCTTTGAGTCTAACCCAAACCCTATTAGCAGTGTGCCTCTGTTTTGAATGAGTATGCTCGTTATCTTCAAGAATACAAGCTTGAATAAAGTCTAAGACTTCTCTAGTCATAACTTGTTTTCTTCTAGAAGAAAACTTTTTTTCTCCAGGAATTGTATCTCCATTAATATACTTTCTAACAGTGTTTCTAGAAATATGAAGATCTCTAGAAATTTTTCTAATAGAAACCCCTTCAACTAGATGAAGTCGTCTAATTTTTTTATATGTATCCATATGAATTGCCACCTCAAACCTCCTGTACATCTCTTTAAAAAGATTGTACAGAGTAATATTAGGGTGGGTCAATAATTAGCTGCCTTTTTTATCTCAAAAGGGTCAATTTTATATTACCCTTTACAACCAGCAGTAATTTCTCCTTTAGAAATAAAGAGTTTCTTATGGAAAAAGTAGATAAATATTTAAAAAATAACTCAGCTCTTTTGAGCGGTTATATTATTTTTAAAAAATTTAAAAATAATTCACTTATCAAAGCAAATTTTAGAAAATATTTAATTTTAAAAAATATTAAAGAAAAACTAATTGAAATGAATTATAAAGTTTTATCTCAAAAACAGCTTCCTTCTTTTTTTATTAGTGGAGAGTTAGGAAAATATGAGGATTTTACCGTTCCCGGAGAAGTAATTTCGACGTATCTATATTTTGGTAAAAGATAGGGTTAACCCTACCTTTTATCATTTATATTATTAGATTTCTTTATTTTAGCTATTGATGTAGCCTTATCTCTAGATTCTATAATAAGATTAAGATAATAAAATATTAGGGAGGAAAGAGATGAATAGTTATTTAAAAAATAAATTGATATATTTTCCGGGGATATTTATATCTCTATTGGGATCGGTATTATTTTCATTTGCCACAGGGATGTATTTATTGGATGTAACCCATCAGGGTACATCATACGCTTTTAACATAATATTATATACAATACCAGTTGTTGTTTTATCACCGATTTTTGGGATATTTGTAGACAAGTATTCCAAGAAAAAACTTATAATCTTGGGAGATCTCTTAAATGCTCTTTTGATGTTTGGAATCTTCTACATGTGGAACTATATAGATAACATCACTTTAATCTACACAGGTACTGTACTTACCAGTATATTTTCTCTCCTTGTATCCATAGGGTTTGAAAGCGGGAAAGCTCAGATGTTTGAAAAGGATTGGCTGGTAAAGGCTAATTCTTTATCATCTATAATCAGTTCGGGGAGCAGGATAGCAGGGCCATTTTTAGGAGGATTGGTATATGCATTTATTGATATAAGAACCTTTGTTTTATTCAATGGAATTTCGTTCTTATTTTCTATGATTACAGAGATATTCTTAAGTATAGAGGAAGTCAAAACAGAAACAGAGAAAAAAGAGAAGATGTCTTTGACCAAAGGTTTCAGGTATATGATGTTAGATAAAAAATTAAAAAAATATGTTGTTTTATTAGTCATTTTAAATTTTTCATTTCCCATGGCAATAATAGTTCCTATTCCATATCTCATTACAAATTATTTTCAATATGGAAGTAAGGTCTTGGGTGGGATACAGTCTATGTTTTCCATAGGATTGATAATTGTAGCTATGATAATAGGAAAATTTAATCTCAAATTGACACTTAAACTAATAAAAGTATTATTTATTGGATTTATAGGAGTAAATATTTTATTCTTAATTCCAATATCTGTGAGTTTAGAGCAAATGATAACCACAATAATTTATGCCATAGGAATGTTCCTGACAGGAGGAGTGATTGCTTTGGTAGATATCCCCTTATTGACTTACTTTCAGAAGGAGATACCGGATAATATCAGAGGACAGGTAATAGGTCTATTCATTGGAATTATAAAAACAATAATGCCTATAGCACTATTATTATCTGGGAAGATCATTGATATGAGTACACCGGGTTACAGTATAATTTTAGGGGTAATTCCCATAGCAGTGTCACTGGTATTTTTACTGTTAACTCCTCAAAAAGAGATGGAAGTACAGGGAATATCTTTAAATAAAGGAGATTAAAAAAATGGTATATTCATGATGACTAATTTTGGTATATATATTGTAAAAATTAACAAATTCTAATTCCAAAAATTTAATGTTTTACAAAAAAATAGTTAAATTTAAGAAAATTGGATATACTTTAATAAAAAAAGAGAGTTGACGACTCTCTCTTTTTTTTGAAGGGAGGATAATATCAGTGTATTTATAAAAAACTTGATATTATAGGGGGAGTAGAGATTATGATCAGAGCAGTAGGAGAGATAATAAGCCAGAATTTAAAGGAAAAGAAATTTGGTTTTTCACAGGAGAGGGTGAATAAAAAATATATAATATTGGTTGGGGTTTCGGGGATATTAGGAGTTTTGTTAAACTCATTTTTAACACTATATCTGATTGAAAAGGGATTGAGTTTTTCTCAGATAGGGCTGCTATTTTCAGTATATTTAGGAACAACAGCTGTATTGGATTATCCCACAGGAGGGTTAGCAGATAAATACGGGAGAAGGAATATATATATCGTCGGGAAACTTTTTACCAGTTTGTCATATTTTATTTTATTTTTTGGTATTTCTTTCCCGGCACTTATTTTTTCCTATATTTTAAAGGGAATCGGAAGTTCCCAGCTCAGTGGTTCGCTGATAACCTGGCTTGGAGACACAGAAAATAAAGTGGTATATAAAAATACACTTTTAAGAACAAAATTAATTTCAAGTATTATTAAACTAATCGTTCCCATTGTATTTATTTATCTAAAACTTAAAAATATAGGCTATTTAATACTATTGACAGCCGTAGTTGATATAATTACTTCTATCTTTGTAATCATATTTTTTAAAGAAAATTACGGGAGTTCGGATAAGTTAAGGAAAACATATATGAATGTAATCCGGTTCACTTTCAAGGATGATAAGTTAAGGTATATCATCTGGATAAATATTGCTATATATACATTTTTTACAATTTTTATATTTGTCTGGCAGCCAATTGCAAAGGATATCTTAGGAGATATAAAGTATATTCCGATACTTTTTGGGATATATTCTATTTCTTTGAGTTTAGGTTCTTATTTTATTAAATTATTTCATGAAGACACTGAAAAAATCAGTTTATTTATATTTTGTAATATGGCTTTATCCTTTATTTTTTTTAGGATATCTAATACTGTGCAGAATATAGTCCTACTTGTGTCAGCATTGATTTTTTTCGGTCTGGGAAGCGGACTAGCTTATATTTATGAATTCAACGTATATTAATAACTATGCACCTTCAAAGTATAAAGCTTCAATTTTTTCTTTAGTGAGCAGTATAGCAACTATAGCAACTTTTTTTATTCAGATTATTTTAGGCTATATTATTGAAAAAAGTGGATTTAATAGTTCATTTTTTATAGGAATTGTCATTTCATCTCTACTGCTTGGAAATATTATTCGAAGAAAATTTAAGAGGAATTAAAAAGGGGAAGGTACAATCACAGAGTAAAAAAATATGAAAAGATTTTTATTTTTAATAGAAAAAGTCCTGACTTTAAAAATATTAAAGTCAGGACTTTTTTGATATATACAGCTGAAAAATAATAAAGGAGGAATGCTACTTCATACGTAAATTTTTATAGGAATATAGATATTTAAATGGTAAATAGAGTAGTTAGAATTAATAATTGTTGACATTTGTTATCATCTATTATATTATAACTATATATAGTACGGTATCGTACTATCTTCAAAATTAATTAAGACCCAGGAATCCCAGAAGGTAGTTGTTATGGAAGTTTTAATGAATAAAAATTAAATATTTAGATAAGAGGAGTTGAGGAGATGAGTTTTAAAGCTGTAAGAATTTTCGAAGAAGAGGGGAAGTATATTCCAAAAATTGTAGAAAGAAAGGTAGAGGATCTTCCAGAGGGAGATGTAGTTATTAAGGTTTTATATTCATCTTTAAATTATAAGGATGCATTGTCTTGTACAGGGAATAGAGGAGTAACGAGAAATTTTCCTCATACACCAGGAATAGATGCTGCAGGAGTTGTTTATTCATCTGAAAATTCTGATTTTAAAATCGGGGAAGAAGTTTTTATTACAGGATATGATTTAGGGATGAATACAGATGGTGGATTTGGTGAATATATTAGAGTTCCTTCCAGCTGGGTAATAAAAAAACCTGAAAATTTAAGTTTGAAGGAGGCAATGATCTACGGGACAGCTGGATTTACCTCGGCATTGTCTGTATATGAACTAATTTCAATAGTAGATCCTGAAGACGGACCGATACTGGTAACAGGAGCTTCTGGAGGAGTAGGAAGTCATACAGTTAAATTTTTGGTTAAATTAGGCTACGAAGTAGTAGGGGTAGTTCAAAATGAAGAAAAAAGAAATTTTTTATTGGAATTAGGAGCTAGCGATACTCTTACCAGAGATGAATTTAAAGATACGTCTAATAAAGCAATGCTAAAACAAACTTGGGCAGGAGTTATCGACACTGTAGGAGGAGATCCTTTGTCCACAGCTATCAGATCTTTAAAATATGGCGGAGTTGTCACGACTTGTGGGAATGTAGCGGGAGGAAATATTGAAAATATGAATGTTTACCCTTTTATTTTAAGGGGAGTACGTCTTATTGGAATTGATTCTGTGCAATGTCCTAAAGGAAAGAGAGAGGAAGTATGGAATATGTTAGCTGAGTCTTGGAAGGGGAACCAGTTAGAAAATGGAATTGAAGAAGTTCAATTAGAGGGGATATTAGAAAAAGTACAGGATATGCTCAATTCAAAATTAATAGGAAGGGTAATTTTAAAACATTCAAAATAAATAAAAAATCTCTAAACTGCACAGAAGTACAGTTTAGAGATTTTTTATATTAAACAACTGAAAACTTTCTAAATGGATATCAGAGTTCAAATATATATTTATTTCTGCCGCTTTCCTTTGCCTTATAGAGGGCTTTATCAGCTTCCTTTAAAAAGGAATAAGAATTTTGATTTTTAACTACCTTAGAACTTTTTATACCCATACTGACTGTTACTTTTCCAAAATAAGAATCTTCGTGTTTTAGATTACACATTTCTAATTTTTTCTGGAATTCGTTGACCAGACGTATAGTTTCTTTTAAAGGGGTCTGGTATAAAATTATTAAAAACTCTTCTCCTCCGTACCTGCCGGCTATGTCTCCCTCTCTTTTAAAAACTTTTTTTAGAAGTTTTCCAATTATTTTTAAAACCCGGTCACCCTCAGGGTGCCCATACCTGTCATTATATTTTTTAAAAAAATCTATATCGATCATAATGAGTGTTAATACACTGTCAGATCTTTTAGCACTTTTAAACAAAAGGTCATATCCCTCATCTAGAAATCTTCTGGTAGCCAGACCTGTTAAATAATCTGTGTATGCCAGCTTTTCTAGTGCAATTTTTTTATTTTTTATATCATTTTTTTGTTCTTCTACTTTAACCATGAAGTTATTAAATGCTCTGAGAACTTCATCCATCTCATTCCCTACCTCAGGATATACAAGGAGCTTATATTTTTGATTTTCTTTTATAGAAATAATGTGACTATAAAGGGATATAAGAGGAGCAATCAATTTTTTATTTAACCTATTTTTTATAACGAAAATAAATAGGAACGAAAAAATAATCGGAATCATTCCAATCCAAAAATTTAATAGGGCTCCCTTGGAAATCCGATCATCTACAGTGACTTTTATGATATATGCTATCTTATGAACACTTTTCATATAAGGGACATAGTACATTCTCTTCCCGTCTTCTATCCGGTGAGAGTAAAAATCCAATGCTTGTTTTGAATCAAGAATTTTCTCTATGAGTTTTTCGTTATTTTCATTGAGCATATAAATTTGCAGTGACAAATTATTTTTTATCTTTAAATCAAATATATAATCTTCATCTATTTCTTTAATAAATAGAAGGTGACCAACTGATTTTCCAGTACCGTCGTTGTGTAAAATAACATGGGAAAAAAACATATAAGCTTTTCCAGCTATATCCATATACCCTGATACTGTTTTGACTCGATTTATGCCATTTGGCTGGCTGCTGAAAAAATATTTTTTTCCCTTCAATGAGATGGCGTTTTTTATATTTGTTTTGGATATAGAATAATTAATAACTTCATTTTGCTCATCATCATAGATACCAATATAATCCAATCCAAAAAGTTTTAGTGAATCCTCTGCAAAAAGGTCATTTAAAAAAATTTCTTTTTCTTCATTACTCATAGATCCGTCCATACTTTCGTATAGTGTATCCCATTCGGAGTTGTCCTTTAGGATTGAGGAAAGGTGATCAAATTGTTGTGATGTAACTGAAAATAATTTATTTATATCCTGCTTATGTTTTTCTCTGGTAGCCCTTTTAAGAGCCGGAATAACAACCAAAATATAAGAACTTATATAAGTGACTGCCATTATACATACAAGAGAAAAGAACCATTTTTTTATAGAATTTTCTAGGTTTTTTTTCAACGAAATCCTCCATTATTTTTTAATTAATATCTTTAACTTCTAAAATATAAAATTTTATCGGAACTAATGAATAAAAATTACATAATAATTTTTAATGATCTTTGGAGTTTAATACCATAAATATTCCTTTATTCTATATTGAGTACTGTAATTATTATTATTAGTATACTACTTAATTTTTCAAAATTGAATAAAAAAATAGATTTTGAAAATATAACGACTTAAGTTTAAAGGGACAGAGGTAATCAAAACTTTATATAATGATAGAAAAAACTGAAAATAAAAAAAGATGACACCTGCACAACACAGAAATCATCTTTTAACAGTATCTTAACCATACCTTTTTTTAAGTGTCTTTGACAAAGGGTACAGTTTAATTTATAGCGCCCTTTTAAGGTCTATTTAACTGATATTTATATAGTTTTACAGGTTTTCCTCATACCATTTAAGCTGTTCACAGCTCACTGTATCAAGATCTTTACCTATATATATGTCATAATGAGTAGAATCTACCATAAGAAGCTTTTTCTTTTTAGTAGAAAGTTTATTAAAGATCTTTTCAGATTCTTCAGGACGATTTACCATGTCATTGGTAGCTCCTACAACTAATACAGGAATCTCTATCTTATGAAGGTAGTTTTCAGGCTTCCATTCATCGATATACTTAGTGGTAATAAAAGGTATTTTTGCTTTGAGAGCCTCTGGGAATAATGGGCTGTACTCCTCAAAAAACTTTTTAGACTGTGTATCTGAAAGAATCTTTTTTAATGGCAGCTTCATAACCTTATTCTTAGTTGTAGCAGCCAGTAAAGATTTATTTAGAGAGAGATTTCTTTTTTCTTTATCCTCTTTTGAGAGGTTATAGGTATTGTTTCTTTCCCCATCTCCAAATGTTATCTGTACACTAAGTGCCTTTACTCTGTCATCCACAGCAGAGGTCATAAGAGCATTGGCTCCTCCTAAAGATGTCCCCCATAATCCTATCTTATTAGAATCAACCTCAGTTTGAGAGCTGATAAAAGTTATTGCATTTCTTATATCTCTAACTTGTTCCTCTGGGATGATCTGTCCCTCTGGACCCTCACTGTCTCCAAAGCCCCTGTAATCAAATGTAAAAGCTGCATATCCCTTCTCTATAAATTTCAATGCATAGTTGGGAAGAAGGAGCTCTTTTACTCCTGCAAAACCATGACAGAGGAGGATAAGTGGAAGAGGTTTCTCTTCGTTGTACCCCTCTGGAAGATAGAGGTTTCCTTTAAGTTTATATCCATCTGAATAAAATTCTAATTCTTTTATCATCTTGTTCCTCCTATTTAAATTGTCCAAAAATAAATCATCATTATACTTTAATTTAAGAAAAAGTTCAATGAAAAGATTTTAAACCTCTGTTTGTGATTTGATTAGATCTCTTTTAAATCTAGTTTAAATTTACGATATATTTTTCTTTATGATATAAAACTTCCTTACTGATATTAAAGATTTATCATTCATGGTTTTCTAACATTTCATTCAGTGTATAAACTCTGCAATCCTTACTTCGATCTAAGAATTTAAAATCAACTAAATACCTTCTGAGAATGGCATAGTCATTGAATACTTCCTTTAAAATTTCATTGACCTCTTTTTCACTGTAAGTTGTATTTGCAGTAAATAACTTTGAGATCTCTTTAAAAATTTCTATTTTAAAAGAAAGTTTTTTAGGGATCTTTTCCAGTCGTCCATTTTTAAAAAATCTATTTATTATCTCCATATTTCCTCCATTTTATTATCTTCATTCTCGATTTCAAGTATACTTTAAAAATTTACAGTCTCCAACTTTTTTTAGAATTAAAGTATGAAAAAACAGCAAATCGGCAGATTAAACCAAGATGCTGTTTTTATTATTTTTTGAGATTTTTATCTTTTTCAAATTGATCTATCAGTTCAGCAGTAGCCACCACAATAGCACCATCATTTTTTTCTTAGCCGTATACATTGCAATATCTGCCCTGTAGAGAAAGTCTTCCTGGTTTTCTATCTTTATAATTTTGATAAGGGTGCATCATCGGGAACACCAATAGGTTTTCTAGGTGCATCTTTTTTCATATGCCACTCATACCATCCTCCGTCATAGACGTGGATGTTTTTCCAGCCCATAGCTTTAGCATAAAAATATGTCTCACTTGCTCTCCAGCCCGTACCGCAATGAAAACTGACTTCTTTATCTGAAGTAATCCCCCATTTTTTCCACCTTTTTCTTATGATATTGTAATTAAACATAGTGTTATCTATATTTCTATAATCCTGCATATGGTAGGGGTCACTCCCTGCATATCCAAATCTTGAATTTGCAATATCACCTTTTACATCTATATAAGTATAACCTGTGACCTTTCCTATATATTCCGGCCAGCTTCTTATTGACGCTATAACTGCAGCTGGAGAATTAACTAACTCTAATTCTTTCTCAAAATCGATTAAAACATCTTTATTTTTAGGGATTTCAGCCCCAAATTCTGAAACAGGAACAGGTTTTATATAACCTCTAACAAAAGGATAATTTTCTTTTTCCAGTCTTTTGGTACCACCGTTTAAGATACGGATATCTTTAACTCCGGCATACTTCATTACAGCGGCACACCTGTTTGAAGCCATTAAATTCGGCCCGTATAAAATAACCATTGTGTCCTTTGTAATACCTTTGGATAATAATATTTTTTCTATCATTTCATCCTTTGGTTTATTCCACATTTCTTCAGTTTCTAAAAATGAATAATCTATAAAAATAGAATTTCTAATTTTGTGACTTGATTTTTTTTTAGAATTAACTTCTAAAATCACATATTTTTTGCCGTCATAGTTGGGAACTTTTTTTCCGTCAATCAGATCATCAATCCATTGAGGATAAACATAGATCTTATATCCTTTTAATTTTTCAATTGGATATTTTAAATTATTCCATTCATTGATACCATCCTTTAAAATTAGAACATTATACCCCATTTTTGTTAGAGGGGTTTCTATTTCTTCTCCAAAATTATTATATAAGATTAAAGTTTTATTTTTAGTTATTCCACGTCTTATGAGTTCTTTTTCTAATTTTTTTTTATTGAGCATTGGAAACCATGTTATTGGGAAATCAACAGCCCCTTTGATATGTCCTTCTACTTCTATATTGATAGGCCATCCTATATACTCATCTACACTTCTGGTATCGATAAATAAATAATTTTCATTTGTTAAATATTCTAGAGCTTCTTTAGAAGATATCTTTTGTACTTCTTGTTTGGCAGATAAGCAGGTAAAGGTTAGTATAAATAGACCGATTAATATCATTGTTTTTTTCATTTTTTTCTCCTTAAGTTTTAATAGATTTGATCAGCTGAAAGTAATCCAGCTATATTAATTTTAAATGGCAATTTTTGCATGACAAAAAAATTGTAGATTTCACTTTATTCTTTTATGGTAAGTTTTTTGTACTAGCAAATGTTTTTATGTTCATTAAAAAATAATATAAAAAAGAGCGTTCTCCATTTTATATCAGTTATTTTTCATCTGAAAAAACCTCCTATAACCGGCGGCATAAAAATATGGATCCCTTTGGGATTTTAGTTCGTAAAAAAGCTGAGAGTTGTTAAAAAAAATGATCGTGCTGAAAAAAGAATAGGCATAGTCTGAAAACTACAGAGAAAAAGATATTAATCTAAACTAGTTTTATTTATATTCTCCATTTATAGCAGATCTCATTCCTTCCACCGGAAGTTTTAATTGATTGTCACTTTCATTGAATAGATCTCATATTTGTCCTCCTAAAATATATTTTATTGGTTAATTTCGTCTAATCTTACAACATACTAACAAAAATTGTCAACAATGATTTGAATTTTTCCTATATAAGATCCAGTAAAACTTCCACCAGATGAATAATTGTTTCAGCTGACATATACTGATCTTCTGCGTGGGCAATTATCAGATTTACTTCAACGACAACATTTTGATAATCCTTGCACTCTGTAGTTAAAAATTGGCAATGTACACTATGAGCCTTCAGAAGCAGGAGTTTAGCTTCTACTAAGCTGTTTTTATCTTTATTTTTTAATGCTTCCAATGCGATGTTTTTGGCTGCTCCAGCCATTATTATGACAGGCATAAATCCTTCAATTAATTCTTCTTTAGTATATTTAGACATTCATCTCCTCCTTAAATTTAAAGATTTATTTCAGCTGTAATTTTAAAGGTTCAGCGTTTCAAATAGTTATACTTAATATATTGGTTTTCTAAATTAATTGCTACAATAAAAATATAAAGCACCTTTAATTTTTTTAGAAAAAAAGTACTTAATGAAATGGAAATTTTAAAATATTATTATAGAATAAATAAAAATATAAATCAGAGAAAAGGATTTTTATATGAATAATCATATTAAATATAATATAAGGCTAGAATTATTTTATTTAGTTACAGTAATTAAATATTTAATAAAAAGGAGGATCTTATGTCTAAATCATTAAAATATGGAGTCAGATATAATTGAAGTATTTGAAGGGGTATATAATGAAGAGTTTGATACTATGGATAAATTACATAGTTATTTTATAAAATTAGGAGGTTGAGAATATGAATGGAGCGACTAGAAAAAAATTAGATGAAATAATTAAGCTACTGAAAGGTGGTGCAGATGAAAAAGATATATTGGATAAGAAATTTTCTGGAAGTAAAACTAAAATGGCTCAGTGGATAAATAGATTTTCCGGTGAGTTTACATCAGAAGAAAAAGAATTATTCTCATTTCAAAAATATGAGATAGTAAAACAGCCAAAAGAAAAAAATATAGGTATTCCTGTGGAAGCTTTAGAGATATTGGAACAACACGAAAAGAGATTAAGAGAGTTAGAATTGAAAGTAAAGGCTCTGCAGAAGGGGAAATAGCTCCTATGAAAAAAATCTAAATAAAGTGGAAATTATAAAGCCAGTATCTGTAAAAAAAAGGCCTCCAGCAAGGAGGCTTTTTTTAATAATCATATCTCCAATTTTTACCTTCGATACTGAAGTTTTTGTATCCTCCTGATTGTATCGGCAGGGCAAAATAAAGATTTTCAGCTTGTCGTGAAGGATGAGCTTCTTCTGTTTTACCGGTGTAATAAACAATATCGTCGTTACTTGTAAAAGTATCTTCAGCCCAATTTGCATTATTTTTAGAGAATATAAGTTTCCCCCCGTATGTTAGTTCTCCTTTAGAGGTTTCACGGGATCCTCCTATTGGAATATATGCTTCATTTTCAAAAATTTCATTACTCTTATTGTCTAATTTACTTTTTATATCTGAAAGTTTTATAGCTACGTTTCCATTGGAGTCTACATTGCCGCGTATAATTTTTTCTATTAATACTAATTCCGTGGCTGTTCTTGAAGAACCTAAAAGAGCTATAGCTTTGGCATCTTTACCTTTAGCCAGCTGTTCTTTTAATTTAGGTGCTAATGTCGTTGCTAACAGACCTATTATTGCAATTACTATTAATAATTCAATCAAGGTAAAACCTTTTTTATTTTTCATCTGGGTCTCCTTCTTTATTTGTTACTATAATAATACTATAATTTTACAAAAAAGGATATCTGAGATTATTTATCCCTCCCATACTCCGAGTATAAGAAAAAGAGAAATATCTGATGAAATCAAGTAGAAACAAGTAAAAAAATTTAAATAAAGTTTTAACAATTTTATTTGTTGACTATAATCATCCTAGTACTTAAGTCTGTATAGTATTAAATTTCATAGATTTTATTTTGATGGTTGTAAAATTAAGTCTATTCTTGTTATCATAATAGTTATAAAAGATATAAGATCATTAATTAGGGGGATTAGCAATGGAATTTAAATTAAAAAAAGGTGACGGTATTGGGATTTTTTCACCCTCTACTCCTATAACAAAAATTACACCTAAAAGATACAATAGAGGAAAAGAGTTCTTAGAGAAAAAAGGGTTTAAAATAATAGAAGGAAAACTTACTGGAAAAAGTGATTTTTATAGATCAGGAACTATTGAAGAAAGAGCCGAGGAACTGAATGAATTAATAAGAGATCCAGAAGTAAGATGTATAATGTCTACAATTGGAGGATCTAACTCTAATTCTTTACTGCCTTATATAGACTACGAAGCTTTTATGAAAGACCCTAAGGTTGTAATCGGTTATTCAGACGTGACAGCGATACTAATGGGAATATATGCTAAAACCGGAATAAAAACATTTTATGGACCAGCTATTGTTGCATCTTTTGGAGAGCTAGAACCTTATAATGAGTTGACTTATAAATATTTTGAAGATATTTTTGTAAAAGATATTAATGGTGATTACGAATATAAAATTCCGGAATTTTGGACAGAAGAATATATAAGCTGGGAAGAACAGAATAGATCTAAACTAAAAATTAAAAATAACTGGATCTCTTTAAAGGATGGAGAAACCGAAGGAAGACTGATCATCGGAAATTTAAATACTATTACTGGAATATGGGGCAGCCAGTATATGCCTGAAATAAAAAAAGGTGATATTTTATTTATAGAAGATTCTTTAAAAGATATCGCTACCATTGAAAGAACTTTTTCTTTTCTTAAAATAAATGGAGTTTTTGATAAAATCGGTGGTCTAATCTTAGGTAAACATGAGTTATTTAATGATAAAGGTACCGGTAGAAAACCCTATGAGGTGCTGTTAGAAGTTTTAGGAGAGTATGATTTTCCTTTTCTTGCTGATGTGGACTGCTCTCATACCCATCCTATGTTTACAATGCCCATAGGGTCAAATATAAGATTAGATGCTACTAATAAACAAATAATTCATTTAAATCATTGATATAGAAAAAATTATTAGGAGGTACCTATGAAGGGAAAATGGATTGCAGTCATTGGAAGTCCCAGAAAAGGTGAAAATACAGATAGAGTAACTGATCTTGTGATAGAAGCTCTAAATAAGAAAAATATAGAAGTTAAAAAATATTATCTGAACAGTAAAAATATTTTTGGATGTAATGCCTGTGAATACTGTATTGAAAATGAAGTCTGTAATATTACAGATGATTTGACAGAGATAATCAATGAAATGAAGGTTTCTGACAGGTATATTTTTGCTGCACCTTCATATAACTATAATGTAAGTTCCCAAATGAAAATATTGATGGACAGGACATTTAGTCTGAATGATTATTCCAACAACAGTTGGAAATCGAAACTGGCTCCAGGAAAAAAAGCTATAATAATAGGTGTCTGCAAAGGAAAGAGTATAGATTCTATGGGATACACCATGGAAGCTATGAGAAAACCTATAGATGAATTAGGGGTTAAAATAATTGATGAAATAAAATATTTTGACACAAAACATAATCCTGTTATTAATAATTCTGAGATAAAGAAAGAATTAGTTTTTAGAATTACGAATAACTTAGAATTAAGAAAATAATTTTTAAGACTGAAGAAGAACAGATATATATTAGCAACAATACGTAAGGGGTGGAATAAAATGACTAAAAATATTGAAATTAAATTATTTGAGACAGCGAAAGAATTTTTAATTAAAAGATTTCCCAAGGAATGGGGAGGAGTAACAGCAGCTATTACGGATAAAAAAAGAATATTAACCAGTATAGCTCCAAGTGTACATAATCCCAGTGTGGAACTTTGTATAGAAACTGGAACTATTTTAGAAGCATTTAAATATGATGAAAAAATAACTCATATAGTAACCATAGCAAGAGATGATGAAAATTCGGAAATTAAGATTTTAAGTCCCTGTGGAGTTTGCCAGGAAAGGCTAAGTTACTTTGGAAAAGAAGTCAGATGTGCAATTACAAACAAAGAAAATACTCTAGAATTTAGAACTTTAGAAGAATTAATGCCTCATTATTGGGGAAGAGCGTATGATGATATAAATTTTTAAAAATTTTCACAAAAAAATCTGATAATGTCAGATTTTTTTTATTTTGATGAAATAAGGTATATACAGCTGTTACTCTCTAAGATCTCATAGCTGCCATTGAGAATGGGATCTCTTAAAAGTAAGAGCAAAGGTAGGCTAGACCTTTTAAGGCTGATTTTGTTTTTTTAATTCTCTCAATATAATTTATGACAAAAGAAACTTGCTTTTCTAAAAAAGTATCCCTTGTAATATTTACTTGTACCTTATTTTTATCTGAAATCTTATTTCTTTATCTTACAACGAAATAACTAAAAAATAGCCCTTAAACCATATATAGTTTAAGAGCTATATTTTTAGTTTGATTCAAATATAATTTGAGATATGTCAGTTGGGACTTTAGGAGCACTTCTTCCCTGACCGTCATCTTTATTAGCAAAAGTTATGCTAAAGAGTAACAGAACACCTAAAAAGATTAAACATTTTGTTTTCATTGAAATTCCTCCTTTAAATTTATAATGGTATTTTCTGAATAAGAAGGCTGGCTTCATATTCCAAAGAATTATTTATGTAGAACTTTAATATATATGTCAAGAAATCATAATCCATTATTTTTTTTGGTATTCTGCTAACTATTTTTATCAATCCCTGCTGTTTTAACGGCTGGCTGTCATAGAGTAAAACAAGGTGTTTGATGGAATCTAAATATTTAACTGGGTTAAAATGAGGGTTATCAAAATTTATAGGAAATGAAACTTCCTTTTCAAATGCGCTTACAGCTTTTCTTTTTTCTCCTAAATATAAATAGGCTAACCCTATATTCCAATAAGTTTGATATAGTGTTTTATCTTTTAATTCTTTAAGGATATTTTCAAGTTTATTAAGAGTAATCTTTACCAGTATTTCATTTTTCATCTCTCTGGCACAGGAGATAATATTAATATAACAAATTTCTAAATCATGATAATTTGATGGATCACTCACTCTTTTTTTAAAATATTCAATGGCTTTTTCATATTCGCCTAAGTTTTGACAACAGATTCCCAGGTTATTATAGGAGTGATAGTAGTGTTCTGTAATCTCTGGCATATTCACAAGAACTTCAAAGCATGGGACAGCTTTCTTCCATTTTGTGGTTCTTAAAAGATTAACTCCAGTATTGTAAGCCAAGAGGGCCTTTGTTTTATACGGAGCTGTATCGATCTGTTTTATATACTTCATATATATATCATAGGTAAGTTCTAATTTTTCCAATCTGATGATCTCAATTAAGACAGAGTAGAAAATGTCAGAGCAGGAGAAATTATTTAACAGGTCATAATAGATCTTTAAAGCTTCTTCTTTTCTGCCTGTCTTTTGATTGTGCTTGGCTACAATATATCGGTATCTGCAGCTATGAACTTCTTTTTTTCGTTCAAACTTCTTTATCTCTTCTTGTTTTTCAGTGGAATAGATGCTTTTATTTATAAGGCTTTTGTTGACTAATTGTTCCAACTCCTGCTGGGGAGTAATATATAGGTCTTTTGTAGTAATGATCTTATCTATATTTTTTTCTTTAAATATTTTATTAAGTGAAATAACTAAATATGGTAGATGTTTTGGTTTTAAAGGTGTTTTTCCGCTTCTGATCTTGTATAGTAGAGACAGGCTCATTTTTGGATTCTCCAGTTCCTTAATTCCAATTTTATGCTCTTTTATAAGTTCAAATATTTTCTTATTCATAAACCCTCCTAATCGTAATGAAAGTATACAATAAAATTCCAAATTTATATAAAAAAATAAAAAAAAGATTTGTTTTGGAAAAATAAAGGAAAAAAAATTCCAATTTTAAGGTTTTTTTATAAAAAAATTGAAAAATTAGTTTTAACAACATAATATGTTAGAGTGACCCTTGGGAGAGAGTCGAAAAAGAACATGATAAATGAAAATTGAGAAAATAAGAAGCAAGGGAGCGTGGGCTCTCTTTTTTCTTTAAAATATGAAATTATAAATATTCTAAAAAAAGAACGGATCAGAAGATATGTATTTCTATATTCCAACAGGGTTGAGTGTGTGTCGATTTGTTCAATTAAAAAGAAATAGCAGAGAATAAAACTCAAACTGTTTAAATTAGATCCCAGAGGAGATGGTTAAAATTATAATTAAAATCTTTAAATTCTTACTGGTAACGTTAATGTATTGCATATCGCTTATTTCATCGTTTGTAATAGCTGATTTTTTTTAAGACAAAAATATAAACTCTATGAGAATATTAAGTGAAAAAATTAAGTTTTTTAACTTCTTGTACCATAAATAAAAAAATTAGAAGATAAGTAGGAGCATAATATGTTCGATCAAAAAAAAGTTAATAATTTTTTGGATAAAAATGGTTTATTAAAACTTTATCCCACTAAAAGAAATAAACGGATACAAATTTTAAAATATTTAATAACATTTTTTAAAGCTAAAAAAATATACACTGAAAATGAGATTAATAAATGCCTCAATAATCTTTCTGTCCTCAATGATAGCTGCCTTTTAAGGAGAGAATTAATTGACATAGGGTATTTAGAAAGAAGTAAAGATGGAAAAGCTTATTTTTTAAGAGATAATGGAGGTAAGATTGAAGGTAGATAAAATAAAAAATTATTATTTTACCGGATCTGTTTTAGGATCTGTAGGAGTTACATTTTTTATGCCTATTTTATACATTTATTTGAGCAAGAAAGGGTATTCCCTGACTGAATTAGGGTTTTATCTGTCGGTATTTTGGTTGGTTACATTTATACTGGAGATCCCCACTGGAATACTGGCCGATAGTTTAGGTCAGAGAAGGACCCTTATGATAAGTGGATTTATTAGAGGATTGGGATTATTATTACTTTTAATGAATAAAAATTATGGTATTCTACTTTTTTCGGGGATATTAACAGGAACAGCTGAAGCACTGTCGTCTGGTTCATTGAGAAGCTGGGTAGTAAATAAACTCAAAAAAGAGGGACATACTGAAAATTTACAGAAACTTTTTGCTATGATATATAGCAGATACACTCTTATCTTCTTCATGCTCCATGTTTTTATCATTCTGATATTAGAAATGAAAGTAGGAGTTTATCTCCATGAAGAGCTCATAAAGGAAGACTCTTTAAGAAGCACTATGGTATCATCTTTTAACACCTTAGAATCTTTGTTTATTACCATGCTCCTTCCCATAAGCGGGAAACTATCAGATAAATATTCTATTTTAGAAAGCTGGAAAATAATTATCTTATCTTCAGTTATAGTAATTTTTGCAATATATCTAATCTATGACAGGATGATAAAAAAAAAGGATGTATTCCAAAGAGTATGTAAATAAAATATGAAGAAATAGCAGAAAAACTGAAAAACTGAAAAACTGAAAAACTGAAAAACTGAAAAACTGAAAAAACATCAAATAAAAGGACACTATTAGAAGTGTCCTTTTAAGATTGATTTTATTGACTTTGTTTTTGAAATTTTTAAAATAGTTATTTTATATTTTGTACTACGAACGGTTGTAATTTTTTAGGGAAACATCAAATATCTTAGAAAAGTTTAATTTAAAGAGATCTATTATATCCTCTCTTGCAATTTTATTACCTTCATTTAATATTGAAGTAACTCCTAAACTACTTATACCACAAGGATTGATATTATTAAAATAGTCCAGATCAACTTCGTGATTAATTGCAATACCGTGAAGAGTCCTCCATTTTTTTACTTCCACTCCTATAGCACAAATTTTCCCTTTTTCAGTAAAAATACCCACAATACCTTCTTTTTTATGAGCTTTTATCCCCAGCTCTTTCAATGTCAGAATTACAACATCTTCTAAAGATTCAATATACCATTTAATGCTTTTTTTAAAATGAGATAAATTTAAGATAGGATAGATAACTATTTGACCGGGACCGTGAAAAGTTACTTTTCCACCCCTTCTAATATCAATAAGTTCAATCCCTTTTTCTTCTCTTTCCTCTCTAGAAATAAAAATCTCACTATCTTCCCCTCTAATGCCCTTAGTGATAGTGGGATTAGGTTCCGTTATAATAAGGTGTCCCAAAACTTCTTTATCAGAAATTAAGTTGTCAAAAAATTTCATTTGCAGTTCATAAGATTTTAAATATGGTACCCTTCCTGTGTCTGTAACTCTTATATCTTTTATCATCTGTTTATTGGAAATTCTGCTGCTAAAGCCTGAACTTCTTTCCTATAGTTTTTTTCAGATTTTCCTTCTATAATATCTGCAACCATATTAGCAATCTTAACCATCTCTTTCTCCTTCATCCCTCTAGTAGTTACAGCAGGAGTCCCTATTCTTATTCCACTTGTTACAAAGGGTTTTTGAGGATCATTTGGAACGGCATTTTTGTTTGTAGTGATATCTGACTCCAGAAGTATTCTTTCAGCTTCTTTACCAGTGATTCCTTTATTTTGCAGATCAACAAGGAACATATGATTATCTGTCCCCCCAGAAACTAAATTAAATCCTCTTTCTACGAGAGTTTCGCCAAGGATCTTTGCATTTTTAACAACCTGTTTTTGGTATTCTTTAAAGTCATCTGAAAGAGCTTCTTTAAATGCCACTGCTTTACCTGCAATTACGTGCATTAGAGGTCCACCTTGAATCCCCGGAAAGATAGTTTTATTAATTTTTTTCATAATATCTTCATCATTTGAAAGTATAATTCCTCCACGAGGTCCACGTAATGTCTTATGAGTTGTAGATGTAACAACATGAGCGTATGGGACAGGGTTATTATGAAGACCTGCAGCCACAAGACCTGCAATATGTGCCATATCTACCATAAGATACGCTCCTACTTCATCTGCTATTTCTCTAAATTTTTTAAAGTCTATCTCCCTTGAATAAGCGCTGGCTCCTGCTATAATCAACTTTGGTTTTTCTTTCAGAGCCATTTCTCTAATATTGTTATAATCAATGATCTGCTCTTTTTCAGTTAATTTATATGAAACTATATCATAGAGAGAACCTGAAAAGTTTACAAAGTGGCCATGAGTAAGGTGTCCCCCCTGATCCAGTGCCATGCCTAAAACTTTATCTCCTGTATTTATAAGAGCCATATACACAGCCATATTAGCTTGAGAACCAGAGTGAGGCTGGACGTTTGCATATTTACAGCCAAAGAGCTCACTCAATCTATCAATTGCAAGCTTTTCCACAACATCTACATGTTCACAACCACCGTAGTATCTTTTATCGGGATATCCTTCAGCATATTTATTTGTAAATTCCGAACCCACTGCCTCCATTACAGCTTTAGATACAAAATTTTCAGAGGCAATTAACTCAATTCCATTCTCCTGTCTCTCCCTTTCATTGATTATTTGGTCAAAGACCTCTTTATCAATATTACTAAGTTGTTTATTGCCCATTATAACCCCTCCAAATATTTATATCTAAAAATTAAAAGAGCTTTATTTTTTCTTTCTTTAACATCTCCTTTTATAAATTGAACTTTGATCTTATCCTTAAGTAAAAGTTCTTTATCTTTTGAATCATTCACATAATTTTTAACTTCTTCTACCTCATCCTGAGATAGTTCAGACTTTACTCCAAATGCCAGAGATAATGCCGCATTTCTGTCTCATGTATCACACATTTTGGCATCCCTTTCAAGAAGAGATTCCAATATGCTATCTTCTATAGCTTTTTTAGCCGATTTACCATTTAAAAAACTCATTAATTTCCCTCCTAATTATTATTTTTGAATTATATCTTACCAAGAGTGAGTAACAATTATATCTCTTGCAGCTTTTCCTTCATCAATTCTTTTAATTAATGTGTTTGTAGGTGCTGATAGAACAATTTCAGGGTCTTCCTCCATCTCTTTTTTTATAGCAATCATAGCATCTATAAACTCATCCATTGTTTCTTTACTCTCTGTTTCTGTAGGTTCTATCATCATAGCTCCTTTTACAATAAGAGGGAAATAGATTGTTGGTGGATGGTATCCAAAATCTAAAAGTCTTTTTGCAATGTCAAGTGTAGTTACCTTTTCATGCTCCGGCTCTGTTAATATAAATTCATGCTTACATACTCTATTAACTGCAATAGGGTAATGGTCCTTTAATTTTGCCATCATATAGTTTGCATTGAGAACTGCAGTTTCACTAGCAGTCTGTAAGCCGCTTCCACCCATTGTCAAGATATATGCATATGCTCTTAAAATAACACCATAATTCCCATAAAAACTACGAACTTTACCGATACTATCCGGTTTATCATAATTAAGGTGATATTTACTATTTGTTTTTTCTATGACAGGTACAGGCTGAAAAGGGGCAAGTTTATTTTTAAATCCTATTGCTCCACACCCGGGACCTCCTCCACCATGTGGAGTAGAAAAAGTCTTATGTAAATTATAATGCATTACATCAAATCCCATATCTCCAGGTCTTGCTTTGCCCATTATTGCGTTCATATTTGCTCCGTCGTAATAGAGCAATCCTCCGGCTTCATGTATAAGTGTCGCTATTTCTTTTATATTTGATTCGAAGATCCCAAGGGTACTTGGATTTGTTAACATGAATCCTGCCAATTCATCATTTAGATGCTCTTTTAGAGCTTCTACATCTACATCACCTTCTGGTGTTGATTTAATCTCAATTACATTGTAGCCTACAATTTGTGCTGAAGATGGGTTTGTTCCATGGGCAGAATCAGGTAATATTATATTTTTTCTTTTAAAATCACCATTTTTCTCATGGTAAGCTTTTATCAGCATAAGTCCTGTCATCTCTCCATGGGAACCTGCTGCAGGCTGGAGAGATACTTGGTCCATCCCGGCGACTTCAGCCAAATGTGTTTCCACCTCATACATCATTTCAAGAGCTCCCTGTACACTTTCTTCAGGTTGATAAGGATGGAGGTTTACCATCTTAGAGTTCCGGGCTATTTCTTCATTTATTTTAGGGTTGTATTTCATTGTACAAGACCCCAAAGGGTAGAACCCTGTATCTAATCCAAAGTTTTTATTAGATAAACGAGTATAGTGTCTCACTACTCCATTTTCACTTACTTCTGGTAATTTTACTGACCTTGTTTTTAGTAAATTTTTTGGTATTTCTGAGTCAATAACAGGATTCTCTACCTCAAATTCCGGTAGTGAATAACCACATCTTCCTTTTTTAGAAATTTCAAATATAAGTTTATTGTATTCCCTCATCTATATCTCACCCATCCTCTTAGCAAAACTATCGATCTCTGACTTACTTCTTTTTTCCGTAGTACAAACTAAAGATGTATTTTTTAATTCCGGATATTCTTTTTCCAGAGGATACCCACCTAAAATACCATCCTTTAATAATTTTTCATTGATAACTTCAGGAGACTCCTCCCCCTCTATTACAAATTCCTTGAAGAAAGGTCTATTAAATTTTAATTTATATCTACCAGTTTCCAGGATTTTACTCAATGTATAATTAGATTTTTTATAACACTGCTCAGCCATCTTTTCTAATCCTACTTTTCCCAAAAGACTCATACAAATAGTAGCAGCTAAAGCATTTAATGCATGATTTGAACAAATATTAGAAGTGGCTTTATACCTTCTGATATGCTGCTCCCTTGCCTGGAGAGTTAAAACATAGGATCTTTTACCATCTTGATCTACACTTTCTCCAACTATCCTTCCAGGCATCTTTCTGATAAGTTCTTTGGTTATTGCCATAAATCCTAGATAAGGTCCACCATATGCAAGTCCGCTGCTAAAACTCTGGGCATCTCCAACAACGATATCTGCTCCAGATTCCCCGGGAGTTTTAAGCATTCCCATTGCTACAAGGTCTGTATAGACAATATATTTTGTTTTTTTATCTGTAATATTCTCTCTGATTTCATCCAAATCTTCAATTATTCCAAAAAAATTAGGACTTTGCACTATTACTCCTGCTGTTTTATCAGAAATTTTATCCTTTAAACCTTTAACAGAAGTAACACCTTCATCCAGTTCTACCTCTACTACCTTTATATCTCTAAATTTACAATATGTTTCAAGAACTTTTCTTGTCTCAGGATTAACACTTCTGGAAACGACGATCTCCTTTCTTTTAGTAACAGTTGCTGCTACCATAGCTCCTTCTGCTGCTGATGTAGCACCGTCATACATGGAAGCATTGGATGCAAACATCCCGGTTAAATTAGCTATCATCGTCTGATATTCAAATATACATTGTAATGTTCCCTGACTGATTTCAGGTTGATATGGTGTATAAGCTGTATAAAATTCAGAGCGGCTGATCAAGTGGTTAACTGCTGCAGGAATATAGTGATCGTATGCCCCTGCTCCCCTAAAACATATAAGATCTGATAAATTCTTATTACCCAATTCTTCTATTCTTTTTTTCAACTCTATTTCAGACATAGGTGCACCAATATTTAAAGGTTGACTTTGTTTTAAATCTTCAGGAATATCATCAAAAAGTTCCTCGACGCTGTTAATACCAATTACATCTAACATCTCTTTTCTATCGTCCTCCGTAGCCGGTATATATCTATACATTAATTATCCTCCTCGCATAATTCATTGTATGCTGCTAGGTCTAATAATGACTCTAATTCTCCTTCATCTGAAAGTTCAATTTTTATAATCCAAGTTCCATACGGATCTTCATTTAATAAAGTAGGGCTGTCTTCTAAAGCTTCATTAATTTCGATGATTTTTCCTGATACAGGCATATATGAATCTGAAGCTGCTTTTACAGACTCGATAACACCGAAAGCTTCTTCAACTTCAAACTCATCATCAACCTCGGGAAGTTCTACATACACAATTTCTCCCAATGATTTTTGTGCATGATCAGTAATTCCTATAAGTGCTATATTTCCCTCTTTTTTTATCCATTCGTGATTTTTTGAATAAAGTAATTTTTCCATGATTAATTCCTCCTCTAAATTTTTTGTTTATTTTTTGTATTTTTTTTCTAAAAACTTTTTACTGATTACTTCTGCATCTACAAGTTTATTTCTAATTTCAATTTGAAGATTTTTGCCTATTTTAGCATATTCTATATCTATAAGAGCAATACCAATACTTTCTTTTTGTCCAGGAAGCTGATAGCCCGTTGTGACAACTCCTATTTCTTTTCCATCGGCAAAGGCTTTATAGCCGCCTCTGGCAATCCCTTTTCCAATTAATTTAAATCCAGCAGTTCTTCGTTTTAATCCTTCTTTTTTTTGTGCTACGAGGATATCTTTTCCTATAAAATCTCCAGCCTCTAACTTTACAAAGAAACCAAGTCCTGATTCAAGAGGAGTAACATCATCCCGCAATTCATTTCCATAAAGTGGTAAACCTGCTTCAAACCTAAGTGTATCCCTGGCTCCTAGTCCTATAGGAGAAAGGTCTTCCCCGCCGACATTTAGTAGTTCTTCTACAATAAAAGCAGCTTTATCATTATCCAGATATATTTCAAATCCATCCTCTCCAGTATATCCAGTCCTTGAAACCAGGCATTCTATTCCAGATAGTAGAACTTTAGAATTGAATGTAAAGAATTTTATCTCATTTAAGTCAATACCTGTAATCTTTTGAAGGATCTCTTGAGCTTTAGGTCCTTGGATTGCAATTTGTGAAACATCATCAGATATGTTTTTTGTTACAACATCAAAATTTTTAGATTTTTCTTCTATCCATCTGTAATCTTTTTCAATATTAGATGCATTTACTACCAATAATATCTTTTCATTGGTATATTTATAGACAAGCAAGTCATCGACAACGCCACCTTTTTCATTACACATAAATGTATACATCACTTGACTATCATTCATAACACTTGCATTATTGGCAACTAAATAGTCTACAAATTTTAAAGCTTCTAAACCATCAATAGTAATTTCTCCCATATGAGATACATCAAAGAGACCGGCTCTTTCCCTGACAGCCAGGTGTTCTGCTTTTATTCCCTCAAACTGAATAGGTAGTTCCCACCCTGCAAAGTCTACTAATTTACCACCTAGTTTTTTATGTACTTCATTTAACGATGTTTTTTTCAATTCCATTTTATCCTCCTTAATCATTATATAGTTGCCAAGCTTTGTAAGAACTTCTAACAAGAGGTCCAGAAGCCACCCCTTCAAAGCCCATTTCTTCAGCTTTTTGTTTGTACCATTCAAACTCTTCAGGAGTTACATATTCAGACATAGGGTAGTGTTCTGCAGATGGTCTCAAATATTGACCAATAGTTAATAGATCACAAGAATTTTTCCTCAAGTCTTTAAAGACTTCAATAACTTCTTCTCGAGTTTCCCCCAGTCCTAACATTATTCCGGATTTCGTTTTAATTTTTGGATCGATTGCCTTTGACATCTTTAAGATCTCCAAACTCCTATTGTATTCGGCCTCTGGTCTTACGAGTTCATACAACCTTGGGATTGTTTCGATATTATGGTTTAATACTTCCGGCATTGCCTTTAGAACTATTTTTAAAGAGTCTTCACTCCCTTTTAAATCAGGAATCAATATTTCAATTCTGACATCCTTGTCTATCTTTCTTATCTCCTTTATAACTTCAGAAAAATGGCCGGCACCGCCATCAGCCAAATCATCCCGGGTTACTGATGTAATTACTACATAATTTAATTTAAGTTTTTTCACAGCCTCAGCGATATGTTTAGGTTCATCAATATCCAAGCTTTTTGGTGAGCCATCTTTTACATTACAAAATTTACACTTTCTAGTGCAGATCCCTCCCATTATCAAAAAGGTCGCAGTTCCACTAGAGTAACATTCTGCTCTGTTAGGGCAGTTTGCTTCTTTACATACTGTTTTTAAGTTTAATTCCTTTAATATATTTTCTATATTTTGAAACCCTTTAACACTTCCTAAGTTTATTTTTAACCATTCTGGTTTTGCTACTCTGCTGTCTTTCATAAATATCACTACTCCTGATCTTTATAATTTTTAATACTCTGTGGTTCCAAGTATAGTCTTTTAATCAACTGTATTCTTATTTTTTAACAAAGTCAATAAGGAATATTATTTTCACATTACAATAGTGTGCACAATATAACTTTTTAGTTGAAACCCTTAAAAAAATTGGGATGCAGCCCCAAAAAAAGTTTATCGTTATTATTATTTTCACAGAAATTTTAGGTAGATGTACATAAATTTATAAATAAAGTTTTAAAAATTTAGTCTGTTTTGTGGAGGAGTTTTTGTAAAAAAATTCATCTTTTTCCTTTAGAATAATCTTCTGGGATCTTCTAAGTTTTCCTTTCTCCATATCTAACTGAATATTTCAGACCTCTTTTTTAATAACTTTTTTGATTTAAAAATTTGTTAGACAATAAAAATATAAAATGCTACAATCTGAATATCAATAAATTAAAAGGAGGTAAAAGATTAATGGGAAACTTAACAGGGGTAGATGTAATTTAATAAAAAGAGGATGTTTGGTAAATATAATTATAATTGCAGAACTATAAATTACTTATAGTATTTTTTAGTGCTTAAATTTATTGTTATTTATTCAAAATGACTCTTTCCCAGAGTTTAGGTTTGTATCAATAGCTATTAGTTTAAGTGAATTAAACAGAAGTCTATTTAGGATATTTCTAGATAGGCTTTTTTTTGTACATTTTTTTACTCTGGGGAAATTAATTAGGAGGTAAAAATGGAAATAATTTATAAAATTTTAGAAGAGCATAATGTTAAAAATCTAAAAGAAATAACTTTAGAAGAAATATCAAATAAAGACGGGATTCTTGTGCATAGAGTTAAAGATCAAGAGTCATCAAAAATTTTAAAAGTGTTTTAAAATGAAATTTATAAGAGGGAAATCAGTAACTATAAGGTGTTGATGGAATTAGGAATTCAAACTATTCCAGTTTATAGCTTTGCAGAATCATTTATTTTAATGGAAGATATAAAATTTTCGGATAGATATAGACTTGCAACAAAAGAAGATATGTTTAATCCAAAGGTTATAGTTCTTCTTGCAAGGTGGTATCAAAAGCTCCATAGGAAAGGAGAAATATATTTAAAAGATAATAAAATAAAACTCTATTCTGAGTATGATTTAATTACTAGAGAATCTATTACTTTTCTTAAAGATAAAATTAATGTTAAAAATAAGGAGGTATGGGATATTTTAAATTCTGAAATAGATAAATTACATAAATTTTGTAAAGCTCGAAGGACAATAACATACAATGATTTTTATTTTGTGAATATGATAGTTGCCAAAGATTACAGTGAAGCATTTATGTTTGACTATAATATGTTAGGAGAAGGGCTTATAGCTTCTGATATTTTAAATGTAACTTCTTCTATAAAAAAATGTGGTGAAAAGTTTATTGAGTTATATGGGGAAATTAATATGTTGGAAACTACAGTGAATAATATATTAGCACATACATTTGCTGTTTTAGAGGGATTTAATAGGGGAAAATTTCCTGATTGGGCTGAGGAGCCCCTCAAATTTTTAGAAAGTGAAAGTTTTGAGAAAGAGATAATGAAATGGAGGGAGACGCATGAGTAAAATAACATATGAAATAGATATTGCATCTAAGCAGAATAAAGTGTGGAATAAAAATTTTACATTATTAACGATCGGATCTTTTATATCAATGATGGGAAGCTATATGGCTTCTTTGGCTATTAGTTTTACAGTTTTTGATATGACTAAATCTGTGTTTTTATTTGCAATGTTTAATGTAGCATATTATATACCTAAACTAGTTGTAACACCGTTGTTGGGACCAATAATAGATAAATATAGTAGGAAAAAAATAGTAATAGGAACAGACTGCTGTTATTGTTTATTATTTTTTTTACTGCCAGTAATAATATATTTTACAGAATTTAGTTTACCTTTATATTTGGGATTTAATTTTTTAATTAGTTTATTGGATTCGGTGTATTCAGCAGCTTTTACAACATTATTACCAGATACTATAACTCCTGGAAGATCTCAAAAGTCTTATTCTATAGATTCTCTTTTAGGACCAATTTCCCAAGGATTAATGGCTCCTATTTTCTTGATTGTATATAATAAAATAGGACTGTCAGGAATATTGATCTTTAATTCAATAACTTATTTGATTGTGGCAATATTTGAATGCTTTATAGATGTAAAAGAAAACTTGATTAAAGATTCAAAATCTACATTTTTAGAAAATTTAAAGGAAGGATATGTATATTTAAGGGAAGAAAAAGGAATTTATGTTATTTATATGAAAATCTTTTTTACTACTGTTACTTGGGGTGCCATTATGACTGTTATGTTACCTTATTTTGAGTCTAAAGTTGATTTAGGAAAGGATAAATATATTATTTTAGGAATCGTAATGACAGGATCTAGATTTATTATAGGGTTTTTACAGTCAATATTTGTAACATACAGTTCTGAGAATAAGTTTAAAATATATGTAATAATAAATTTTATAATAGATTCATTACTTTTATTTATTTTTATATCTCCTTTGTATGGTATCTATGTTATATGGGGAATAACTGGAAGTTTAGGTATCATAACAATAACAATTAGAACCAGTTCACTAATGGCCTATATCCCAGGAAATATGAGGGGACGTTTATCGAGTATTTCTTTAGTTTTGAGTAATATGGGTATGTTACTAGGGTCATTTTTAGGTGGTTTTATAGCAGAAAAATTAGGTTATATAACTTTAGGCACTTTAGTAGGCGTTTTAGGACTGATTGTAAATGTTTATTATTTTTCCAGGTATAAAAAATCATTGTTTTTAGTTTTTAGAAAAGACTTATAATTAAATAAAAAGTAAAGAGATAGCGATACAAATCTGGGTAGTTATCTTAAAGTTATTTATCTTATACGAAACTTAATATTCAAAGTATTGACTTCTAAATATATTGATTTTTAGAATTTATAGAAAATTTATAATAACAATAAAAAGTCGGATTAGTTATCCGACTTTTTTAATTTTTTTTAGAAGTTTCGAAGGTTCCACTCTAATTTTTTTCTGGCTTTAGAAGAAAATTCATTTTCAATTACTTCAAAAAGGTGTGAAGTATTATTAATCTTCAACATACTTATTCTTTTTAACAATCTATTAAATTCAGGATCTCCAAGGAATTCATATAGATCATTTAAAATCAATGCCCCTTTGGGATAAAGTGCCAGATAACTCATCTCATGACCTCTGTCTAAATTAAATATTGGAGGAGTTCCTTTAATTTTTTCCTCATAATTTTTAATTTTTTCAGTTAAAACTTTTTCCCCGTATTCAGACCTTACATAGGAAAGAACAGAATATTCTGCAAAAGATTCATTCAGCCAGTCTTCCCACGAATTCATTTTTCCATGAGTCCACCAAAGATGAGCTAATTCGTGGGCAAAATATTGTTCATAGGAAGTTTTATCTATATTTTTAGATTCATTGAGTACGATTAAGTTTTTCCTGCAATAGCCTCCTCCTTTCTTTCTAGGAGAGATTACGACAGTCAAGATAACATCTTCCTCTAACTTACCAAAAGTTTCCATAAAATGAGTTAAAATTTTATCTGCACTATTTTTTATAATATCTTTAAGTTCTTTGCCCTCTTTTTCTCTAAAATAAATAATTACTTTAGTTTTTTCCAAAACAACCTCCTCCATCAAGTGGTTATTAGAGACAAAAACGGGATATGAAAAATCTATTAAACTTTCCTTTGAAAGAGGGTATAGTATTTTACTGTTTTCTCCCCCAATACAGGTAATATCTATCTCAAATTTTGAGTTCTCTATACTTTCATTTATTGGAAACCATGGAAGGTAGCATCCTAGTTCTGTCCAATCCTTTTTTACTTGATTGATAGTATTATTATCTATAATTTTACCAGAATACTTTATATTAAAGGTTAGATTTTTCTCTTGACCATCTATACATATTTTTTGTTTCAGAAATGATTTTACTAGAAGGAACTATACCTTTACTCACTTCATAAGATATATTATTTTTAGAAGTTATTTTGACCATATCCATATTTTTATTGATATAAAATTTTTCTTTTTCGTTGTCACAGGTTATTTCTAAATCCACCTTAATCATATTATCGATTACATCTATGACCAAATCACCTTTATAAACTATCAAATTATTTCCTCCTTTTTTATCACTTAAATCATCAAATCAAATGTAACGATAGAAAACTAATTAGGATACTTCAAATCCATCTAGCATAAACTAATATTACTTTATTTACTTCACTATTAAAGAAGCATTAGTATATTACTACAATTAATTTCAGAATCAAATTTTAAAACTCTAAAATAAAGATTTCTTAGTTGCAATACTAAAATAGTCAGAAGGTTGATTCATGAGAATACTAAGTTTATAACGAGTAGTGCTTCAATAGTTAAATGTAAAGATACTTATTTCAATTTTTCACTCACAGTAATATCGTTTTTAACGTATTTATAAACTTATAAGAAAATTATAAGAATTGTCCAAGAAACAATTAATATATAACTATTATTATATGGCAACGAAAAGAGGAGGAAATATATGGAAAATAAATTAAAAATAAGGGAACTTAGAGATTTTATAAGGTTTTTGACCGTACTTTTATTGGTACCCTGGTTAGGGTGGTTTACAAAAAACTTATTTGGAGTAAAAATTGATTTTGAGGTAGAGATGGTAACATTTTTATTTTTTATTGTATTTGGAAGTTTTTGGTGTGGGTGGTTGTGTCCTTTTGGAAATCTATCTTATTTTATAGAAAAAATTGGTAGAAATCTTTTTCCCAGTTTACAGTTTTTCCCTAAAGGGAGATTGGACAAAATTTTGAGGTTGCTAAAATATGTATTTTTATCAGGATTCGTTTATTTGATAATAGCAGGGGGATATGATTATTTTTGGGGAAGCCACATGGCAATATATAAATCTAATGCTATATCTCTTGAATTTTTAAAATTTAAAAAATACATGATCATAATTATTCCCTTACTAATCCCAAGATTTTTCTGTAAATATATATGCCCGCAAAAAGCTATGTATAATATAATTCATAAATTTTTACCAATTTTAGTTGTAGAAAGAGATGAAAAAAAATGTGTATCCTGCGGTAGATGTGATAGGGCCTGTCCAATGGATATAAAAGTGTCTAAAGAAAAGAAAATATGTGGAAAAGATTGTATTTCATGTTTCAATTGTGTAGACGGTGAAACCTGCCCTGCTAAAATAGATGCTCTGAAACTAAAGTTTTTGGGGAAAAAAGTAAATCCAGGTCTATTTTCATTAGTCGTATTAATATTATATCTAATAACTACATATTCAGTTATTCAGTTATTGAGTTAAATTATAGAAGATTAAAAAATATATATAAGGAGCTGGTTAAAATAAAAAACCAATTAAAAAAATTAGTAATTGCAGGAGTAATAATGTTATCCACAGGAATTTTAGCCAATAATGAAACAGAAAAAACTATTAATGAAAAAGATATAGTTGAAGTTTTATCAACAGAATTATCCAATGAAGATGGAAATAATCAGATGGAAAATTACATAAATACACTTGAAAAACAATATATAGATAGACTTGTAGAAGATATAAAATATGAATTTGAATACGATTTAAAAAATCCAGGAAATTTTTTATTGTTAGAAGTAGACGTAGATAAAAATTTTCTAGGAGAAAGGTACACAGATTTTTAAATAATAAGTACCGTAGAACCAATAACCAGAAAGGTAGCTAAAAATATAATAGATGATTTAAAAAAACCTGTAAGAGTAATAGTTAAATATAAAAACAAGAATATTTTTATGAAAAAATATTAAAAAGTTGGGCAAACATTTTTTTATAAGGTATTATATTAATACTATAATTTGTCAAAAGAGGAGTGAGTATATTGTTTCAAAAATTTAAAACTATAAAAATGAATATCATTTTTACTTATGTAATTGTATTTGTAGGGACACTTCTCTTTTTAAATGTTCTTATATACCAGCTATCTAGTAAAATGATTATTAATATAAAAAAGGATACTTTTTATACAAACAAAGATTTTTTCCTTGAAAATATTAAAGGTCTTGAAGAAAAAAATGTTGTAATGTCTAAAAAAAGATTAGAAGTTGAGATAAATAAAGTCAGGGCACACAGTAGAGATTTTTATATAAGGATATTAAATCCCAATGGAATTGAGGTAGGGGAAATACCGAGAGATATAAGTCTTGATTTAAAACAATACAACAAGATAGTCCTATTAGAAGGAAAAAATCATGAAGAATATTTTTATCTCGATGAAGTACGTCAATATAATGGAAATGATTATATATTTCAATATTTGCTAATTACGGATTATGAAGAATATTTTAAAGTGCTGATGCAGGTACTTATTATAATAGAATTACTTAGCATTTTTATAGCAATATTTTTAGGGATAAGAATTGGAAATAAAGTCATTACACCTATAAATAGAATAAGTGATCTGACTGAGAAAATAACTGCTGAAAATTTAGATCAAAGGCTCCCTATAGGGGATCAACCAGATGAAATTTCAAGGTTATCCAAACTTATTAATACAATGTTTGAAAGATTAGATCAGTCATTTGATGATCAGAGGGATTTTGTATCAAACATATCTCATGAACTTCGGACCCCTATAGCTGTTATGAAGGGTTATTTAGATCTTTATAGAAAGGTCGGACCAGATAATAAAGAACTTTTAGAAGAAGCTATGACAGCTATAGAAGAAGAAAATGAAAGTATGAACAGGATGATTGAAAAACTTCTTTTTATGGCAAGAAAAGACATAGAAAATTTTAAATTAAACATAGATACAATAGATATAAAAAATCTTTTTAAAAAATTAAAAAATGATTATGGCTCAATAGAGGAAAGCGGGGGATTAAAGACTTCTGTCGAATCAGATTCACTTCTTAAATGTGATCAGGATATTCTTATTCAAATACTTCGTGCACTTATTGATAATGCAATAAAATATGGTGAAAATAAAGGGATAGAACTTGGATACTACGAAAGACCTGCTGAGGCTGTAATCTATGTAAAAGATTTTGGAAACGGAATTGATTCAGGTGAGATAGATAAAATTTTTGATAGATTTTACAGGGGAGATAAATCCAGGAATAGAGATAACGGAAGTGTAGGTCTAGGACTTTCTATAGTTAAAAAATTAACCGAACTCCATGGGTGTGAGGTAAATGTAAAGAGTAAAATAGGAGAAGGCACTACTTTCGAAATCATATTTGCTAAAAATGGAGGAACAAATGAAAAAAATACTGTTAGTAGAAGATGATAAAAAACTTTCAAGAGTCTTAAGTTTACAACTTTCATATGAGGGGTATAGTTCAGATATAGCAAGAGATGGTTTTGATGCTTTGATAAAATTTGAAGAAGGAGATTACGATCTTATACTCTTGGATATAATGCTTCCTAAGGTAGACGGATATGAAGTCTGTAAAAGGATAAGAAAAACATCCGATATACCCATAATAATGCTCACTGCAAAGGAAGAAATAGGAGATAAAATAATAGGTTTGGATATAGGAGCAGATGACTATGTGGTTAAGCCTTTTAGCTATGGAGAATTGACTGCCCGGATAAGAGCAAATTTAAGGAAAACTAAAAAAGAAGATACCCTTATATTGACATACAAAGATTTAACCTTAGATTCAAATAAAAGAATAGTTATAAGGGATGGAAATGAAATCAATCTTTCTAAACAAGAGTTTGATCTCCTTGAATATCTTCTTATAAATAGTGGAATAGCTATGAGTAGAGATAAAATACTAGCTAAAATATGGGGAGATGAGGACTATTCTAACCCTAATGTATTGGATGTATATATAAAATATTTAAGAGATAAAATAGACAAAGAATATGATGAAAAATTGATAAAAACTATAAGAGGGATTGGATATAGTCTCAGATAAAAAAATATGAATAAGTAGCTTCCTGTGGTAATAATTTTGCTAAAGGAAGCTATTTTTTTATTTGCAGATTTTTCTGGGCAGCCTGTCTAAAATATAAACTTTGAAAGAGTTTAATTTTATACTCTACTGCTAACATAAAAAAATCTAAGATATTAAAAAAGAGGAGTAATAATTAAAGAATTATTACTCCTCTTTTTATAAAAGTTTTTCATTAATTTTCATATCTTTTATTTAAAATATTTGTGTCTTTATATTCTACAAGGACTCTTAAAGGTTTCTTTAGATCAGTTTGAATATCCTTATTTATCTCTTCTAGTATAGGTTCTATTGCTTTTTCAATTTCTGCATTTGTAGGTGCTTTACCAAAGAAATTAGATTCTACTTCAACAACCATTAATAAAAATGTATCTAAATCTTTTAATTTGTAGTCAAGTTCATATTTTTTAGAATCTATCTCTAAATCTGCATATTGTACTTCAAGTATTTTTGAATAACTCTTGATTCTTTTATTACCTTCCTTGTCATGGTTATCACCATCATTTGCTAATGCTCCTGTAGATAGTAATAATATTCCTAAACTAGCTAATCCAATTTTAAATTGTTTTTTCATTCTAATCATCTCCCATTGTTTTTTTATCTCATTCATCTCTTTTTTCATCTAAACCATCTCCTATTATTTTTTTGATGTAGAGCTTTAAAGCTGTGTCTCCCTGAATCTACTAATATAATACTTTAGATAACTTATCTATTTCTTGGAGAAATCTTACAAGTTTCTTAGAAGTAAGAATAAAATTAATTTCAAAATTTTGCTGTAAAGAGGAGTAATAATTATAAGAAATTTATAAGAAATGCTTAACTATTCTATAACCTTCTATATTTATAATTACCATAAATAAATATAAATCGTAAAAATATAAAATTTTAAAGATAGATATTAGAGGAGGAGAACTATGAAAAAAACTACATTTATTTTTGATTTTGATGGGACACTAGCTGATTCATTACAGATGGGGGTAGATATATATAATAAACAAATAGCACCTAAATTCAGATGTAAAAAAATAGAGGAGAAAAACATGGAAATTTTAAAGGGGACCAATTTTCATAAATTATTGAAGGAGCACAATATTAGTTTTTTTAAACTACCAATATTGTTGTTTCATTTGAAGAGGAAAATGGCTAAAAGAATGGATGAAATCCAGCTTATAGATGATATAAAATTGTCTTTAGATAAACTTCATAAAATGGGTTATAAGATGGGGGTTTTGACTTCAAACAATAAAAAAAATGTTAAATCTTTTTTAAAGCACTATGAAATAGATTATTTATTTGAATTTGTCTATGCAGAAAAAAATCCTTTGGGTAAGGACAGGGCTATTAAAAAAATAATGAAATCAGAAAAATTAAATGACATTATCTACGTGGGAGATGAATCACGGGATATAGATGCCTGTAAAAAGGCAGGGGTAGACATTGTTTCAGTGGGATGGGGGTTTAATACAATATCTCATTTAAGGGAGTATAATCCAAATTACCTGATAAAAGCCCCGTCAGAATTAATTGAAATAGCGAAAACTTTAGTTTAGATGACATGGATAAAATTTAATTATAAGACATTTATAAGAAATGTATAATTTTTATATAATATTTCATTTCTATAATAATTTCATATAAAAATAATTACTAAAAGGAGAATTAAATGAAAAAAATATTATTTACCATAAGTTCTTTAGGATTGGGTCATGCAACTAGAACTTTGTCTATAATCAATGATTTAAAGGAGGATAACTTTATTACAATAGTTTCATACGGCAATGCCCTTAATTTTTTAGAAGCAGAGTTTTCTGAGGAGAATAATATTGAGTTTATCTCTATGGAGGATTATCCAAAATTTGGCAGGGGAAAGGGGATAGCGGTTTATTTTAATTTGATTATAGATTTTATTAAAACTAATTTCCTTATAAAGAAAGAGGCCGCTTATGTCAAAACAATAGAGGGTGAATATGATTTTATATTTTCTGATGGACGATATGGATTTAATTCCAAGAAAATTCCATCCTTTTTATTATCCCATCAAATTTCATTGATTTTACCAAAATATTTATCATTTCTTCAGTCATTAGTAGATTGGATTAATTATCGTTATATCAAAAAATTTGATAAGTTATTCATCCCGGATTTTTTTCAAGAAAAAGACTCTCTCGCAGGTGAATTATCCCATACAAGATCTTTAAAAAATCTAAATCATGAATTTATCGGGATATTATCCTCATATAAAAAGGATAATTTAAAATGTGATATAGATTATTTATTTATTATCAGCGGTTATTTAAGGGACAATAAAAATAGTTTTATTTCAAACCTCATAGAGGAATCAAAATTATTAGGCGGGAAAAAAGTGTTTATTTTAGGGGACATGACTTCCAATGAAATTAAGGAGATGGATGAGTTTAATATTAAGATATATCCATCGGTTACAGGGAAATTGAGAAATGAACTTTTCAATAGGTCAAAAGTTATTGTGTCTAGAAGTGGCTATACGACTATTATGGATTTGGCAGAGTTAGAAAAAAATGCAATCTTATTTCCTACACCCAACCAGGAAGAACAGGAATATTTAGCCCGTTCTAATAAACTTAATGATCATTTTGTTATAGAAAACAGTAATAAAAAAATTAATTTAAATACTCTGGTCAATAAAATTGTTAAGACTAAAAAAATTATAAATAATAAGAAAACTGTTGATTCTTTAAGAACGATAAGGAGGAGTATAGACCCCTATATAAAGAAAAATTTCTTTTCCATTGTAATCCCGGCTCATAATGAGGAGGCATTTCTAGAAGATACAATGAGAAATTTATCTAAATTGAACTATTCTACAGAAGACTTTGAAATTATTTTGATTGAAAATGGATCCTGTGACAGGACATATAAAATAGCATTGAAATGCAAAGAATATATTTCTAACTTAAAAGTTTATCAAAGTGAAACAGGAGTTTCTATAGCTAAAAATTTAGGGAAGAACCTGGTCAGTGAGAGATCTGATTGGACCATCTTTTTGGATGCAGACAGTATAATTGAACCACCTTTCTTAAGGGAGTTGAATAATTATCTAAATAAAAATGAAAATAAAGATTTTACAGTGGGAACTTGTTCGATTTTACCCTGGGACAGTGATTCTTTTTATTCAAAGCTGTGGTTTAAAATTTATGATGTTTGTCATTCTGTTTCAAATACCTCATATTCCATCCAAATTGCAAAGACTAATTTTTCTAGGGAAGTGGACTATGATGAGGAATTACATTATTCAGAAGATTTAAAATTTATAAGAGATATGAAAAAATACGGGGAGTTCTTTTTCTTTAAAACTAAAGATGTTTATACCTCTACGAGAAGATTTGAAAAATATGGTTATCTAACCTTAACCTGCTTATGGATATTGCAGAGTGTACTACCTAAAAAAATAAAAAGAAATAAAAAATATAAGGTTGTGAGAAATTTATGAATATAACAGAAGTTGATAAATTTATAGAAATTTTGCTGAGATACCAAGGTATAGCTTACTTAATATTATTTATGGGTTCCATGATTGAAACTATTATAGGTCTTTCGTTTTTATTCTTTGGGGAGATATTTTTTCTGGCTGGAAGTATTTTAGCCAGCACAGGGAGATTAGATATAGGAAAAGTCATAGTAGTATTATATTTAGGCGGAATTATAGGGGATAATATCAGCTACTTTATCGGAAGGAAATATGGGATGAAACTTTACGAAACTTTTTCTCAATATAGGTTTTTCAAAAAATTTATAAATAAAAAAAATTATGATAGAGGTGTCACATATTTTATGAAAACAGGACCTGTCAGTGTATTTTTAGCAAGGTTTATGGGGCCTGTTTCATGGATTACCCCATTTATTTCCGGTGTATATGCTATGGATTATAAAAAGTTTTTCATCTATAATTTTTTTGGAGTTATTCTTGGAATTGGACAATTTATAGTCGCAGGGTATTTTGGAGGGAAATATATTAATCTATTTCTATAGGTTCTGAGAAATATATCTTATTATGTGAATTAAATATGATTTTTTTATCTTCCTAACAACCAATATTCTCTTTCATATATAGAATTTTCTTTGAATTTATCTTCTATATATGTGTAGCTGTATATGCCGGGAATCTAAGTAAGGTCCGGCCTATTTTGTGGAGAATGAAGGATTATCCGTATTAGAATTAACATTTTAACGTTAGACTTTTGTATATATATCGAGTATACTATTTTCAAAGAGTAAAGACCCATAAGGAGTATATATGTTAGAGAATATAGGTGAAAATATAGGAGAAAAGATAAAAGAGCTCAGAATAAATAAGGGGATGACACTAAGGGCTTTGGGAGAAACAGTAGATCTGTCTGCAGGATTTTTATCCCAGCTGGAAAGAGGTCTTACAACTATCTCAGTGGATGTACTTCAGAGAATTTCAGTGGAACTAGGTGTGGAACTTACTTATTTTTTCCGTGAAGTGGAAGTAAAAAATGAAAAAAAAGTAGTAATGCGGGGATATGAAAAGGAAGTTTATGAACTGGTTAATTCACAGTTTGTCCACTATCATTTGAGTAATAACCTTACAGACAAGGATATGGTACCAAGAATGATAGATATTTTGCCAAAGGAGAAACAGGAAAGATTAAAGGGATATTCCCATGATGGAGAGGAATTCATATATGTACTAGAAGGAATTCTTACCCTTGTGATGGATGACAGGGAAGAAACTCTATTTCCGGGAGACAGTGCACACTATAGTTCTGATTCTCTCCATAACTGGGGGAACAATACGAGTAAGAAAACAAGAATAATAGCTGTAGGAACACCTAACGGCTATAAGAAATAATAAAAAAACCTGTTTTTTAAAACAGGTTTTTTTGTTATCCAGGAAATTATACCTGCAAAGGCATCACCAAAATATTGTTAATTTATAACATAAACATAGAATATCGAGGTCTTTTATAATGTTGAAAACAAACACTTCGTTTATATTTGTAAACAAAATGTTTATAAATATAAAAATTAGTCTAGACTTAGTGAAAAAAATGTTATATACTCTCGGTATAAAATAAAAATAAAACAGATAAAATTATTACTTCTGAAAAGGGAGGAAAAATGAAAGGGACAATTGTAAATGTTCAAAGATATTCAGTTCATGACGGGCCCGGTATAAGGACTACTATATTTTTTAAAGGATGTCCGTTAAAGTGCTGGTGGTGTCATAACCCAGAAAATATAAGTTTAAAAGAAGAAATTATGTCTTGTAAAGACAAGTGTACAAATTGCGGAAGATGTATAAAGATATGCAGAGAGGAAGCTATAAAGCTAAAGGATGGAAACCCCTTTGTAGAACTGGAAAAATGTAAATCTTGTGGCAGGTGTGCTGAATTTTGTATAAGCGAAGCTAAAGAACATGTAGGGAAAGAAGTTCATGTAAATGAACTGATGGTTCACATAAAAAAAGATATCCCATTTTACGAAGAATCAGGAGGAGGAGTAACTTTTTCAGGAGGAGAACCTTTAATGCAGGGAGAATTTTTAAATGAAGTTTTAAAGAGATGTAAAAACTTCAACATTAATACTACTCTTGATACCTGTGGTTATTCGGACTGGGAAAAAATAGAGAAGATCCATGATAAGGTAGACCTATTTTTATATGATTTAAAGATATTTGATGATGAAAAACATATTAAATATACCGGGGTATCCAATAAACTGATATTAGAAAATTTAAAAAAATTATCCAGCCTGGGTAAGAATATATATGTGAGGATGCCAATTATAAAAGGTATAAATGATGACAGTGAACATGTGGATAATTGTGTGAAGTTTTTATCAAAACTTAATATACTTCAGGTGAACCTGCTTCCATATCATAAATTAGGTATGGATAAATATGAAAAATTAGACAAAGAATACAAATTAACAGGGGAAGAAAAACCATCTGATAATGAGATGAAAAAAATAGCAGAAAAATTTAAAACAGCAGGAATAAAAGTAAAAGTGGGGGGATAATTATGATGACAGAGAGAATAAAAAAACTTAGAAAGCAAAGTGTAGAAGCAGTGCCTAGAATATCAATGGAAAGAGCAATCATAGTAGATGAGGTTTATAAAAAACATGAAGGAAGTGTCTCCACACCAGTACTAAGAGCCCTAGTGTTAAAGGAGTTAATGAGTAAAAAAGAACTGTGTATAAATGAAGGCGAGTTAATTGTAGGAGAAAGAGGGGAAAAACCGGCAGTTACTCCTACTTATCCAGAACTATGCTGTCATACTATAGATGATTTTGAGGTTATGAATCAGAGAGAGAAGATATCTTTTAAGGTATCTGAAGAGGCAAAGGATATCCAAAGAGAACAAATAATTCCTCACTGGGAAAAAAGATCTATGCGTCACTCTATATTGAATAATGTAACAGATGAATGGAACTCTTGCTATCAGGCAGGAATCTTCACTGAATTTATGGAGCAGAGAGGACCAGGGCACACAGTGGCAGACGGAAAAATATACACAAAGGGATTTTTAGATTTTAAAGTCGACATACAAAAAGCCATAGACTCTTTGGATTTCCACACTGACGAAAAAGCCTTGGACAGAAAGCATCAATTAGAGGGAATGAGCATAGCATGTGACGCGGTAATGATATTAGGAGAACGTTATTCAAAACTTGCCAGGGAGATGGCAGAGAAGGAAAGCGATCCTGCAAGAAAAGAGGAACTTTTAGATATCTCAAAGAGATGTAGCAGAGTACCTGCTCACGCTCCAGAGACATTTGAAGAAGCTATCCAGATGTACTGGTTTATCCACCTGTGTGTAATCAGTGAGTTAAATCCTTGGGATTCATTTTCTCCAGGAAGACTGGACCAGCACTTAAACTCATTTTATACAAAGGGAGTAGATGAAGGAACGATGGATCCTGAAAAAGCCAAGGAACTGCTGCAGTGTCTATGGATAAAGTTTAATAACCAGCCGGCACCTCCTAAAGTAGGAATTACCCTGAAAGAGAGCGGGACATACACAGATTTTGCTAATCTTAATACAGGCGGGGTTCAGCCAGACGGATCGGATGGTGTCAATGAAGTAAGTTATATCATACTACAGGTAATGGATGAATTGAAGTTATTGCAGCCAAGCTCAAATGTTCACATAAGTAAAAAAACTCCCCAGGCTTTTTTAAAAAAATCTTTAGAAGTAGTAAGAAAAGGGTGGGGACAGCCTGCACTTTATAATACAGACGCTGTAATTCAGGAGATGCTTATTGCAGGAAAAACAATAGAGGATGCCAGATGCGGTGGAAACAGCGGGTGTATAGAAACTGGAGCTTTTGGTAAGGAAGCTTATATTCTTACAGGGTATATGAATCTTCCTAAGATACTAGAAATAACTCTTCACAATGGAATCGATCCTCAGAGCGGGAAAAAACTGGGAATAGAAACAGGAAATCCGGAAACTTTTTCTACTTATGAAGAGCTGTTTGAAGCTTATAAAAAGCAATTAAAGCACTTTATTGATATTAAGGTGAAAGGAAACAGGATAATTGAAAGATTGTATGCAACAAGGATGCCTGTACCATTTCTGTCTGTAATCATAGATGACTGTATTACGAAGGGAAAAGACTATAATGCAGGGGGAGCAAGATACAACACATCGTATATCCAGGGAGTAGGTATAGGTAATATTGCAGATATGATGACATCCATTAAATACAATGTTTTTGATAAAGAAAGGATGTCGATGAAGGAATTATTGGAAGCTGCGAAAGATAATTTTGAGGGGCATGAAGAAATCTTTCATCTGGTTGTCAACAAAACTCCTAAATACGGGAATGATGATGATTATGCAGATGACATCATGCAGGAGATATTTTATGCTTACTATAATGAGGTAAATGGAAGGCCTAACTGTAACGGCGGACAACACAGAATAAACATGCTTCCTACCACTTGTCATGTATATTTTGGTGCAGTAATAGGAGCCACTCCAGATGGTAGAAAAGCAAATAAACCTCTGGCAGATGGAATATCACCATCTAAGGGAGTAGACAGGGTAGGACCTACAGGAGTTATAAAATCGGCATCTAAAATGAATCACCTGATAACAGGAGGAACACTTCTTAATCAGAAGTTTACGCCTTCCATGGTAGAGGGAGAGCAGGGAATAGACAACCTGGCTCATCTGGTGAGATCGTATTTCAAGTTAGACGGCCACCATATTCAGTTTAATATAATCAGCAGGGATATACTTTTAAAGGCTCAGGAAAATCCTGAAGAGTATAAGGATCTTATTGTAAGGGTTGCAGGGTTTAGTGATTTCTTCTGGAATCTTGATAAAGCACTTCAGGATGAGATAATAGAGAGAACGGAACAGGAATTTTAGAAAAAATAAAAAAATTGGAGGATAACAATGAAAAAAATAGGTTTTATAGGCTGTGGGAATATGTCACAGGCAATGATTGGCGGGGTAGTAAATGCAGAGATATTCCAAGGGAAAAATATCCTTGTATCTGACCTTAACAAAAAAAGTTTAGAAAGTGTAGCTGATAAATACGGAGTTACTACAACTACCGATAATTTAGAAGTAGCAAAGGGAAGCGATATACTGGTACTTGCTGTAAAACCTAATCTATACGACTTAGTTATTTCACAGATAAAAGACACAGTTAAAAACGATGTTATCATTGTAACCATAGCCGCAGGAAAGAGTATAGAAAGCACTGAAACAGCTTTTGGAAAAAATATAAAGGTGGTTAGAGTTATGCCTAATACTCCTGCTCTAGTGGGAGAGGGAATGTCTTCTATGGTTCCCAACAAGTTAACAGGAACACAGGAATTAGAAGAGATAATAAGAGTATTTGAAAGTTTTGGAAGTACCGAGATTGTGGAAGAAAAACTTATGGATGTAGTTACCTCTGTAAGCGGATCTGCACCAGCTTATGTCTATATGTTCATAGAAGCTATGGCTGACGGGGCAGTCCTTGATGGTATGCCAAGGGATAAAGCTTATAAAATGGCAGCTCAAACAGTATTAGGAGCGGCTAAAATGGTAATGGAAACTGGAATGCATCCTGGTCAGCTTAAAGACATGGTGTGTTCTCCAGGGGGAACAACGATAGAGGCAGTAACTACTTTGGAGAAAAAAGGTCTTAGAGATGCAGTAATTACAGCTATGAGAAGCTGTACAGAAAAATCAAAAAAAATGTCTAAATAGACAATAAGGGGGAAGGTTAATGTTTAATACAAATGAATATTTTGATGGGAAGGTAAAATCTCTTAGTTTTGAAAATAGTGAAGGTCCAGCAACAATAGGAGTTATGGCTCCCGGCGAATATAAGTTCGGAACTTCGAAGAAGGAATACATGACTGTAACTTGTGGCAAGATGACGGTAAAGTTACCTGGAAATGAAAACTGGGAGGAAGTAGAAGCAGGAAATACCTTTGAAGTGGAGGCAGATAGTTCATTTTTAGTAAAAGTAGAGGATGAAATTTCTTATCTTTGTCTATATAGATAATCCTGAATAATAATATAGACCTAAAGATCCTATGACTTGAGAGGAGCACAGAATGAAAGGTAAAATAATTTATGAGTTATATTAGAAGTTTGATTAGTAATATATAGTTATGGTATTTAAAATCAAGTTACTATCTGATTTTAAGGTAGTAACTTGATTTTTTATAAATACAAAAGCAATATCAATTTTTTTAATCGGGGGGTAAAAAAGATGGAAAAAGCAGGAAAAAAGCCGTTTGGATTTTACGTGTGTTCAATGGCTTTCGTATTGGAAAGATTTTCGTTTTATTCAGCTAAGTGGTTAATCGCAGTATTCTTAGTTGCAAAGATAGCAGATGGTGGATTAGGTATTGAACCAGGGGATGCAGCAAAGATGACAGCCAACTTGGTAGCATTTACTTATTTAGCGCCAATAATCGGGGGATATCTTTCAGATAAAGTATTTGGAGCCAGATACCTTGTGCCTATCGGTATGTTACTCATGGGAGCAGGTTACTTAGTGGGATGGCAGGCTAATAGTACCGGGATGGTTAACTTGATGATTATCTTGCTGTCTTTAGGTACAGGGTTATTTAAGTGCCAGACAAACGCTATAACAGGTAGACTTTTTGATGATCCCGGGGAATTAGACGGTGCGTTTTCTACTCAGTATTCATTTGTTAATGTTGGTGCTTTTTTGGGGACAACTATTATCGGTTTACTTGTGGGATTTAAAGGATATTCTTTCTGTTTTTTAGTTATTGCAATAGTAATGTTTGTTAATGCAATCTTCTTTGTATATGGATGGAGATTTTTAGGGGATACAGGTAAAAAACCATTTAAAATCGCTGAAAATAAAGAGGAGAAAAAAGTTGAAGTAAAGGAAGAAAAAGTTCCTTTAACTACAATTGAAAAGAAAAGAATTGGTGCTATTGTTTTAGTGTCGGTCTTCTCAATTATCTTCTGGGTATTATGGTACTTGGCATATATGCCTGTTTATTATTACTGGGGTGGAGACAACGGAGCTGCAAACTGGATGATTGGAAACTTTACAATTCCTACAGCTTGGTTTGACTCATTAAACGCATTTATGTGTATAGCATTAGGACCAATTTTAGGTAAAGTATGGTCAACGTTAGCAAAGAGACCTAAAGGTGACCTTAGTATGTTTAAAAAGACTTCTTTAGGTATGATGCTTATGGGACTATCTTATGTAATATTTGCACTAGCTGACATTTCAAGAGGAAATAATCTTGCTCCTATCGCCTGGATAATTGCAATGGGTGTTGTATTATCAACAGGTGAAATGGTGTTCTCTCCACTTGGAAATTCATTTATCGCAAAGTTCTCGCCACCAAGATTATTAACTGGGATGATGAGTATCTGGGTATTAGCGGTATTCTTTGCAGGTAAATCATATGGTTACTTATATGCATATACGCTAAAGTTTGACTTTGCCAAGGCATATTTTGTTATTGCAGCAATTGCTATCTTCGCGGGAATTATCCTTTGGGGACTGGACAAGAAGTTAAACAGCTTAGTAGAAGAGGAAGCAGAAGCAGAAGAAGTAACAGTTTAATTAATCTAGATATAAATACTAAAAATAATTAAGGGGGTAAAGATGTTAAACGATAAACTTTTAAAACTTAGAGATGAAATGAGTCAAAAGGGAATAGATGCTTATATTATTCCCAGTTCAGATGCACACCAGAGTGAATATGTAGCAGAATATTTTAAAGGCAGAAGATGGGTTAGTAACTTTACAGGGAGTGCTGGGACTGCTGTTATTACCTCTGATTCTGCTGGTCTTTGGACAGACGGACGATACTTTATCCAGGCTGAAAAAGAACTTGAAGGAAGTGGCTTTGATCTTTTTAAAATGGCTGAAGAGGGAGTACCTACCTACCCTGAATGGTTAAAAAGTGTTGTCAAAGAAGATGGTATTATTGGATTTGATGGAAAAGTTATCTCTGTTTCTGCCTATAATGAATTAAAAAAAGGATTCGAGGAAGACAACTTTAAAATCCAGTATGACCTATTGGAATCTATTTGGGATGACAGGCCTAGTTTCCCAAAGGAAAATATATTTGTTCATGACCTCTGTTATGCTGGTAAGTCTACATTGGAAAAGATTGATATTATTCGGGAAATCTATCACTCCCATGGAGCTGACAGCTATATTCTGAGTTCTTTAGATGACATTGCATGGACTTTTAACCTGAGAGGAAGCGATGTACTGAACAATACTACTTTCTATGCCTATGCACTTATTGAAGATGATAAGACTACTATATTTATAGATCAGGATAAATTAGATGAAAAAACTAAATCATACCTTAAAGAAAACAATGTAATTTTAAAATCCTACGATGAGATCACTGATATTTTATCTAATTTAGAGAATAAAAATATCTATCTCAGCCCGGAAAGAACAAGTATTTTTATCCAGTCATTGCTTAAAAATAATAAAATTATCCACAATAAAGAGATCACTACCCATTTAAAAGCTGTTAAAAATGAGGTAGAGATACAAAATTCAAGGGAATGCTATTTAAATGATTCTATAGCTCTCCTAAAAGGGTTTAAACATATTGAAGAAAATTTCAAAAAAACTCCTATCACTGAATTAGATGTAGAAGATATTATCAAAAATGAAAGATCAAAGATAGACGGGTTTAAAGGGATAAGTTTTGATACTATTGCAGGGCATAAAGACCATGCAGCTCTTATGCATTTTAAAGCCAATGAAAAAAATACATACACTCTGGAATCTTGTGGGTTTTTATTGGTAGATTCAGGGGGACAATACCTCAATGGGACTACCGATATTACCAGAACATTTTCATTAGGAGATATCACACTTGAGCAGAAAAAAGACTTTACTCTGGTACTAAAAAGTGTAATTAACCTCAGCAGGGCTAAATTCTTAAAGGGGACTACCGGTTATAAATTAGATATGTTAGCCAGATATCCCCTATGGTTAGAAGGGATAGATTATAAGTGTGGAACTGGTCATGGGGTTGGGTTTTTCCTAAATATTCACGAGGGTCCGCAAGGTTTTTCTGTTAGAAAAAGTCACGATCTTCCTTTAGAAGTAGGTATGAATTTAACTGTTGAACCTGGTGTATATAAAGAAGGCAGACATGGTATTCGTACTGAAAATACAGTTATAGTAAAGGAAGCTTTTACCAATGAAAACGGGACTTTTTATGAGTTTGAGACTATATCATTCTTCCCGATTGATATAAATTCTATCGATCCTGCCCTGTTAAATAGTGATGAATTAGAATGGATCAACTCCTACCATGCTGCTACATTTGCTAAACTGTCTCCATATTTAAATGAAGATGAAACAAACTGGTTAAGAGAAAAAACTAAGCAAATATAAATAATGCCCCCTACTAAATTTAGTAGGGGGTTTTTAGATAATCATATTTTATTCATAGATTTTTTTTTGACACTCCCGATATAAAATATCTTCTTATAACCTTATACTGCTGCTACAACTGAAACTTCTACAAGTAATTCTTCTCTTGCCATTTTAGCTTCTACACATGCTCTAGCAGGAGCAAACCCTTCATTTACCCAGTTATCCCAGATTTCATTCATATCTTGAAATAATGACATATCCTTAACGTAGATAGTAGCAGATAATATCTTATCTCTGTTTGACCCTAGGCTGGCTAATAATTCATCTATTTTTTCAAGTGTTGTGATTGTTTGTTCCTTCATTCCTTTAGTAGAATCTTTGGCCACTTGTCCGCATAGATATACTGTATTATTGTGTACTACTGCTCTACTCATTCTTTTTTTAGTTTCATATCTTTTAATTTTCATATTGTTTTCCCGCCTTTTATTTATTTTTATCTTTAAGTCTGTTTGTACAGACCAAAGTTGTTGACTCATCTCTTATTTTCCAAAACTGCAATTTGGGTATCTGCATATATCGCAATCTTGACAAAGACCACCATGACCATATCTCATAATGTCTTCCATATTCAATTTTTCTCCGCTTAGAACCCTGGGTAAGACCAGATCAAATATCGTTTTTTTACAATACATCACACAACCGGGAAGACCCATGATTGGGATTTCATCTAAATATGAAAGTAGAAACATGGAACCTGGAAGAACAGGGGATCCATAACTCACTAATTCTCCTCCCAATTCAATTATAGAACTAGGTGTGAGATCATCTGGATCTACAGACATACCACCTGTACATATTACCATATTTGCTCCATTATTTATATGGGTTTTAATAGCATCCTTTATCATCTCTTTATCATCAGTTACTACAATTTGATCGATTACATTACAATCATATTTAGTCACTTTTTTTTCAACTACAGGTCCGAACTTATCTACTATCCTTTTATGAAAGATCTCACTCCCTGTAGTTACTATACCAATATCCATCTTTTTAAATTCTTTTACATCTATTAATTTATGGGGAGTTATTTGTTTAGCTGACTCCATCTTTTCTTTTTTTATAATGAGGGGGATTACCCTTGCTCCAGCTATCTTATCTCCTTTTTTTACAGGAATATTTTCAGGGAGTGTAGCAAAGGAGATCTGACCTAACATATTCAATTCGAAAAGTTTCTCCTTGTTTATTTTGAGGAGTCCGTCAGTTTTTGCATAGAATTCTATCTTTCCTTCTTTAATATCTTTGCTTAAATAGATATTTTCTCCGCGGCCAATCTCTCCTAAGATAATAGCTGCTTCATTTTCATGGAGTTCATCCTCTCCCATTTCAAATATAAATATATGCTCTTTACCCAGTTTTAAAAGTTTTTCAACATCTACCTCTCTTATGATATCTCCCTTTTTAAAAGCTCTGCCTTTAAACTTTCCAGGTATTATTTCTGTAATATCATGCGAAAGGATATGTCCTATTGAATCTTTAACATTTATTTTTTTCATAACCCTCTCCCCATATTTTTATTTATTTGACTTTGTTCATGAGTTATACTGTTCTATTGTTTTTTACCTTCGTCGCCGCTTTGGAGATGATGGTAATGAAATTTCTTTCCTATATTTAGCAACTGTTCTTCTGGATATTTTTATTTTCTCTTTCAAAAGTAATTTTACTAAAGTTTCATCTGAATAAGGGGTATTTTTATCTTCTGTCATTATTGTTTTATAAATAATGTCTTTGATATAATCTCTTGTCATTTCATCAGTAGTACCATTATTATTCTTGGGTTTAAATTGCTTTGCAAAAAGATCCTTTAGAGTCAGAATCCTTCCATCTATATCTATATACCTGTTTTTTATAGATCTTGATACTGTTGATTGGTGCATTTCAAGAGAATCTGCTACTTCTAAAAGTGTTAAAGGCTTTAACTCTCCATCGAGAAAGAATTCTTTCTGCCTTATAATCACTTCTTCAATAACTCTTTTCAAAGTTTCCTGACGCTGCTTGATACAGCTTATTATAAATTCTGCTCTTTTTCTACATTTTGATATATATTTTTCATATTTTTTATTCCCGCCAGATGATTCTGATTGCTCTATGAGTATTCTAGGAATAATTTGTTCATTCAGCTTTATACTTATGTTTTCACCATCTACTTTTACATATGCATCAGGAATAAGCTTCTCTCTTCTCTCCTCTATATAATACCCATTAGAAGGAATCGGATTTAAGCTCTTTATTCTTTCTATTGCTTTAATCATTTTTTTTATGTCTATCCCAATACTTTTAGCTATTTTACGTTTGTCTCCATAAGCTAAATCCTCTAGATAGTCTTCTATAATTATTTTTTCATATATTTCATCCTCATTTAACTGTAATAAAAGGCAGCTTTTTAAATCATCTCCCGCTACTCCTATAGGGTCAAAACCTCTTACTATTTCTAAGCCCTTATCAAAATCAAATTGATTATAAGGGTGTCTCAACCAGTGGCTGAGATATCCCCTTGAATCTACATTATCAACTATGTATTCACAGATCTCTTTCATCCTTTGAGTAAGACTTAGTTCTCCTATTTGAGAGTATAGATGGTCGTAAAAAGATATTTCTTTTTCGGTAACTTCTCCATAGGGATCATACTCATTATCTTTATAACTGTTTCTTCTTCCTATTTCTCTTTTTTCTATTTTTATAAGAATATTACTTTCCTGCTCTTTTTGTATAAATTCATTTAATTCTTTTGAATTCATTTGAAGAATTTTTAAAGAAAGTTTCATCTTTTGAGTGAGAAATAATTTTTGCGATAAACCTATTGATAAACTGTTCATTAATTCCATAGCTCACACCCCCAACTACATTCTAAATAAAAGGGTTCCTTTTGTAAAATTTTATTAATAATAATTAATAAAATAAAGAAACTAAAATATTATTTTAGCTTTTTTATTTCATGAATATATTTTATAGGGTGCCATAAGACACCCTAAATTTTATATCTAATCTAAGTAATTTTTTGTAAGATATGCTGTCACTTCGATTTCTATTTTTACATCTAAAGGTAGTCTAGCTACTTCGATACAAGCTCTTGCAGGTTTATTTTTATTGAAGTATTCACTGTATACTTCATTTATTGCTGCAAATTCATTCATATCTTTAATAAAAACTCCTACCTTTACTACATCATATAATGACGCTCCAGCTTCTTCTAGGATAGCCTTTACATTTTCTAATGATTGCCTTGTTTGTTCTTTAATATCCTGAGATACTAGTTTCATAGTTGATGGAACGAATGGAATTTGACCAGATACGAATAACATGTTCCCTGCTTTCATAGCTTGTGAGTAAGGTCCTACTGCAGCAGGTGCTTTTTCTGTAAAAATTGGTTCATTCATCTTTTTCTCCTTCTATTATAATTTTATTTTTTGTATGCTGTTTTCTTTAATGGTAATTCAGTTCTAAATTCACCATCAAATTTATAGTATGCTCCTTGGACTGCTGGAGCAGTAGGGATTACTACAATCTCTCCTACACCTTTAGCTCCATAAGCTAACTCTTCGGTATTTTTTTCTACAATTATTGATTTTATTTCTGGAATCTGGGTTGCTCTTAATAATCCTAAAGTCCCAAATTTTACCTGTGGCATACCATTTTCAAAGGACATTACCTCAGTGAGAGCATAACCTAATCCCATTACAACTCCACCTTCAATCTGTCCTTCTACAGATTTAGGGTTTATAGCTTTCCCGACATCATGGGCTGCTACTACTTTTTCTACTTTCCCATTTTCATCTAATACAACTAATTGAGTTGCATACCCATAAGCTATATGACTTTTAGGATTTTCTTTATCTATTCCTATTTTATCAGTAACTCCAGAATACTCTCCAGTATGGTCATATCCGTTAATCTCTTCCAGTGTTTTCCCCTTGAGAGCTTTTTTCAGTTCGGATGCTGCAACTCTTACTGCTTCGCCTGTGAATACAGTTTGTCTTGATGCTGTTGTTGTTCCTGAATTAGGAGTTATATGAGTATCCGGAGTTTCTATAATTATGTTTTTAGGATCAATTCCGGTTGTCTGACATAATATTTGTAAGTTAACAGTTCCTACTCCCTGGCCTATACATGCTGCTGAAGTTCTTAAATGGACTTTTCCATCTATAACAGTTAATCTGCATTTTCCTATGTCAGGCAGTCCTACTCCTATTCCTGCATTTTTAAAAGCACAGGATACTCCTACATATTTATTTTTATGAAATTCATCCTTTACAGCTTCTAATGTTTCTACTAGCCCTGTTCCTTTATCTGCAATCTGCCCATTTGGTAATATTTGTCCAGGCCTTATTGCGTTTCTATGTCTAATTTCCCATGCTGAGATTCCTACTAGTTCAGCTAATTTGTTGATATTTGATTCGGTAGCAAAAACTGACTGAGTCACTCCAAATCCCCTAAATGCTCCTCCAGGAGAATTATTTGTATAATATGCTTTTCCGTCTACTTCAATATTATGGTAGTTATATGGTCCCGATGCATGAGTACACGCTCTTTGAAGAACTGGTCCTCCTAGAGATGAGTAAGCCCCAGTATCAGATAAAATAGTAGCTTTCATTGCTGTTAATATCCCATTTTCATCACAAGCTGTAGTCATTTCAATTTCCATAGCATGCCTTTTGGTGCTCACATAGATACTTTCTTGTCTGGATAAAGTTACCTGGACAGGTACCTGTAAAACATACGCTATTAATCCTGCGTGATGCTGAACTGTCATATCTTCTTTTCCGCCAAATCCTCCACCTACTAAAGTAGAGATTACCCTTACTTGAGATGGTTCTAGTCCTAACAATCTGCTTACTTCCCTTTGCTCATCATATATAGACTGAGATGAAGTGTATAACTGAACTCCATCCTCTGTTGGCAGTGCTGTTGCGCTTTCAGGCTCTAAATATGCATGTTCTGTTGCAGGAGTCTTGTAAATATGGGTTATTGTGTGTGTTGATTCAGCTATTGCTTTCTCTACATTTCCTCGATTCAAAGTTTGATGAAATAATAAATTTCCTTTTTCATGAATTTTTGGTGCATCTTCTCTTTTTGCTTCCTCTATAGTCAGTACTGGAGTTAATACTTCATATTTTACTTTTACAGCTTTTTTAGCAGCTTCCAAAGTTTCTTTATCCTTAGCAGTAACTAGTGCTACAGCATCTCCTCTATACCTGGTTATTTCTCCAACTGGAATTAATGCATCCCAATCTGAGATAAAAGAAAGGTGCCCTATGTTATTAAGTCCCGGGACATCTGCTGCTGTTAATACTTTTAGTACACCCTCCATTGCTTCTGCTTCACTTACATCTATTGATATTACTTTTGCTCTGGGATATTCGGATCTTACAGCTCCTCCATAGTACATACCATCTATCCTTATATCTTCTGCATAAACTCCTTCACCTATTGCTTTAGCCGGCCCGTCTATTCTATGTGCGCTTGTCCCGACCATTCCTTTACACTCTCTTTTAGGAATTACTCTGTCTGTTCTTAATATTTCTGCCGCCAGTTCAATAGCTTGTTCTATTTTTACATATCCTGTACATCTGCAGATATTACCGATTAGAGCTTTTTTTATTTCTGCTTTGGTTGGGATTAGAGTTTTTAAGAATAAAGCTGTGGCACTCATAACCATTCCTGGAATACAGAAACCACATTGAACTGCCCCTGCTTCTGTAAAAGCATATGAAAATACATCTCTTTCTCTCTGCGATAACCCTTCTAAAGTAGTTATCTTTTTCCCTTCTAATTTATTTGTTTTAAGAATACATGCTTTTATAGCTTTCCCGTCTACAAGAACCATACATGTACCGCATGCTCCCTCTCTGCATCCGTTTTTAGAAGCTTTTAAGTCAAGATCATCCCTTAAATATTCTAATAGATTTTTTACTTTGTCTGATTTATAAATATTTCCATTTATCTCAATTTTATACATTACTCCCCCCTAGGTATTACGCTAAAATCGATTCCTTTTTATAAATTTTCCTCGTCCTTTTTTTCCTAAGAATTTTCCGTCTTTTACTATTATTTCCCCATTAGAGATAGTCATAGTTGGGTATCCGACCAGATCTATTCCTTCATAAGGTGTATAATCAACGTTTTCATGTAAATTTTTATGTTCTATAGTTATCTTTTTTTTAGGATCTATAACCATAAAATCTGCATCTGCTCCTAAAGTAATTTCTCCTTTTTTAGGATATAATCCAAATAATTTAGCTGGTGTTGTACTTACAACATCGACAAATTTAGTTATGCTTATTCTCTTTTTAGTTACTCCCTCAGAATACATAAGAGCTATTCTAGTTTCTACCCCTGGTGCTCCGTTTGGACACTTGGTAAAGTCCTTACTTCCAAGTTCTTTTTTTAATTTAAAATCAAAAGGACAATGATCTGTTGCAACAGTCTGAATATCTCCTTCAGCTATTCCTTTCCAAAGCCTTTCATTATTGCTTTTTTCCCTGAGAGGAGGACTCATTATATATTTAAGACCTCTATTTTTATCCTCAAGATAGTTATCTTCATTTAAAAATAAGTATTGAGGACAAGTTTCAGCATAAATATTACCTCCCTCAGCTCTTGCTTTTTTTATCACGTCTAAACCATCACCAGAAGATAAATGAACTATATATAAAGGAGCCTCTCCTGCTTCTTTAGACATTTTTATCATTCTTTCTATAGCTTCAACCTCGGCTTTTACAGGTCTTGAGTTAGCATGGTATATTGGTTCAACTTTCCCGTCTTCTATATACTTTTTTCTAAGTTCTTGTATTTCATCATGGGCTTCAGCATGGACAGTTGTCATTGCTCCCAAAGAACTCAGCTTTTCCATAATAACTTTCATATTTTTATCCTGTAACTTATAATCATATGTCATATAGCCTTTAAAAGAAGTTATTCCATCTTCTACCATTGAATCCATTTCATCTAATATTTCATCATTAATATGCTGGATTACCCCATGAAAACTATAGTCAATTACAGCATCTGTTTTTGCGTCTGCCTTATATTTATCCAATTGGTGATGAAGTGTACACCCCTTAGGTCCAAATCCCATATGATCTATTATTGTAGTGGTCCCTCCACAAGCAGCCGCCACAGTTCCTGTATAAAAATCATCTTTTGCAACTGCTATTCCTGCATCTAAATTAAAGTGTGTATGAACGTCTATTCCACCTGGCATAATATATTGTCCATGGAGGTCTACTGCTTCCCCGCTATCTATAGATAAATTTTTGCCAATTTTGGATATCACTCCATTTTCTACAAGGATATCTTCTTTAAATACTTTATCACTTGTTACTATAGTTCCGTTTTTCAGTAGAAGTTTCATTGTTGACCTCCTATCTGGCAATAGTCATAGCATCTTTAGGACACTTAGATACACATACTCCGCATCCAAAACATACATTAGCATCGATTACAGCTATCTTATCTTCATTTATTTTAATTGCATGGTATGGACAGAGGTTTGCACAAATACTACAGCCGATACATTTCTCTGCTTTTACTACTGGTGGTGTAGTTACATAGTTATGAGCTGTTCTATTTTCTAAATGCTTCCCTACCATTCCTCTTATATCATCTAAACTTTCATATCCATGGTCATCTAACCATTTTTCAGTCTCTCTAACTATTCTTCCAAATGCCTTAGGACCTTCAATAATTGCCTGAGTACATACTTGTACTGCTGTTGCTCCAGCCATTATAAATTCAATTACATCTTCACCTTTAGTTATCCCTCCAACTGCGAATACAGGAATATCAACTGCTGCAGATAATTCATATACTACTCTCATTGCAATTGGCTTTATAGCTGCTCCTGACATCCATCCATATCCATTCTTAGACCCCATATGAGGTTTTCCAGTTTCCAAATCTATAGAAAGACATGGTCCTACAGAGTTTATAGCTACCAGTCCGTCTGCTCCATTTGCTTCTAATTGTCTTGCTACCTCACCTAAATTTTCTACACCTGGAGATACTTTCATGAATACCGGCTTCACAGATAATTCCTTAGCTGCTCTTAATGTGTTTAACATTGGAGTTAAATCTCTTCCAACATAATGACTTGATATTTCGTATCCGTCGGCGAACTTGTCTACCATAGGTATTAATTTTCTAATATCAGCTTCTACATACCCCAATCCAATAATTAATGGCTCATTTGCAGCTTTACATCTTGCATATTCATTTTTTACCCAATGTTCTGGAGATTCTTCAGACCATAATTCTGTATTTAAAAAATGTTTCCCTTTAAAATCATGCATACATGGTTTTGGGATCTCTGCTGCTACAGATGATATAGTTTTTGCTACTACTCCTGCTGCTCCATTTTTTATTGCATTCACACAAGTTTTGGCATCTTTTGATGGTGGCCCTGCTGCTACGATTACCGGATTTTCATACTCTAGTCCTGCGAAATTTACTTTTATATTTGCCATTTTTGCTCCCCCTGTATTCTGTAATTTTATCTCAATATTTTAAATAATTGATTTATTAATATCAGCGTAATATTTTAACCCCTTGTTCTTATAAGTATTTAATTGGAACAATTTAATTTTTCAACAAGAATGTTGGCTTTTAAAGCCACTTTTTTCTCATCTATACTAACTAATTTTCCATTTTCAACTACAACATTCCCATTAACAATGGTATAATCAACACTCCCTTTTACTCCAACAGTTCCAAGGATAGCCTTATAATCATATTGGGCTCCGACTAACTCAATTCTATTGGAATCTATCATAAATAGATCCGCAGCTTTCCCCACCTCTAAAGAGCCTAAATCATGTTGTCTTCCTAAAATTTCAGCACCACCATTAGTTGCTAATTTTAAAATTTCATATCCACCGATAGATTCATTACTATATTTCAATCTTTGAAGCAGGTATGCTACCCTAATCTCTTCAAGAATGTTAGAGCCATCATTACTTGCACTGCCATCAACAGCTAAACCTACAGGAATTTTCATTTTTTGCATCTCAGAGATCCTTGCAATTCCTGAAGATAGTTTCATATTTGAAACTGGACAATGAGCAACTCCAGTTTTCGTTTTAGCTAATAGTTCCAGCTCCTCATCATTAAAATGAATTCCATGAGCAAACCAAACATCATCCCCAATCCATCCAAGACTTTTCATATACTCAAGTGGTCTCATCCCAAATTTTTCAATTGTAAAGTTTTCTTCATCTATAGTTTCACAAAGATGGGTGTGTAATCTAACATTGTATTTTCTCGCAAGTTCAGCAGATTTCTTCATAAGTTCCCCTGTAACACTAAATGGTGAACATGGAGCCAAAACCATTTGTCTCATAGAGTATGGTTCTGAATCGTGGTATTCTTTTATAAGTCTTTCAGAGTCATTTAAAATTTCTTCAACAGATTGAATAACGGCATCAGGTGGTAAACCGCCATCTTTTTTGCTTAGAGACATACTTCCTCTAGAACAGTGCATTCTAATCCCTAATTCAGTTGCAGCTTGAAACTGTACATCAATAAGGTTATTAACAACATTATTAGGAAATACGTAATGGTGATCAAAACAAGTCGTACAACCTGTTTTTAAAAGTTCTCCCATCCCAACTAACGAACTAAATTTAATTGTATCAGCATCTAAATTTTTCCAAATTTCATAGAGATGTAATAACCAAGGGAAAAGTTCCATATTTTGTACTTCTGGGAGGTTCCTGGTAAAAATTTGATATAAATGGTGGTGGGTATTTATTAATCCCGGATATATGATCATTCCAGTAGCATCAATTGTTTTTTCAGCTTCATAAACTTTATTACTTATATCCTTAATAACTCCACTTTCAATGAATATATTCATATTTTCATATACTTGATCATTCGAATCACAACTAATTATGGCTTTTGCATTTTTTATAAATAAAGTTTTATTTTTCATTAGTTACCTCTTCATTTGATTTGATTTTAAGTTCCTAAATATTTTCTTGTATGACCTTTTTCTTGCTATTAAAACTATCTATTAACCTGTATATTTCCTGAAGTATTAAAGCAATAATAACTCCTGATATAAGAGATGATTTTCCTATCAACGTTTGTATTGTTGGTGAAAATTTTAAAAACATTGTTGGATTATAAGTAATCCCAATACTAATTGCAATCGATATTCCAGCGATTAATTTTGAATATTCATTATCACCTACTCTGTTTAAAAGACCCATCCCAGAGATAGTAATCATTCCAAAAATTACAAGAGTTCCGCCTCCTATTACTGAATTTGGTATAGATATTAAGCAGGATGCTATTTTAGGGGATATACTAGTGACTAGTACCATTAATGATGCTAAAACAAATATAATTTTTTGTGTTTTTTTATTTATCGAAATAATTGCTGCATTTTGTGTAAGTCCGGCCATTGGTATAGATCCAAATAAAGACGATATAACAGAGCCTACTCCCATTGCTATAGTACTATTTGCAATTTCTTCACCTTTAAGCGGTCTTCCATATGCACCAAATGTTGTTACTGTTCCACACCCAAGTAAAGAAATAATAGAAATAGCATAAGCTATGGTAAATGTAATTATTATTCCTGTATCAAACTCAATTCCATAAGCCATTGGTTTTGGAATTGCAAGCCATCCAGCTTCAGCAATACTTGAAAAATCAACCATCTCTAAAGGAATTGCCACTATATAACCGACTATCATTCCGATTACAATAGCTGCATTTTTTATCATACCTCTACCAATTTTATTTAAAATAGCTATTATGAAAACTACTAATAATCCAACAAATATATTTTTAGGATCCCCATAGTTTTCAGGTTTTATCCCAGATGCAAGATTCCTTACTGCTGATGGGTAAAGACCTATCCCCATACATATAACTAGTACTCCTGATATAAGTGGTGTAAATATTTTTTTTATTCTATCTACATAAAACCCCATAAAAACTCCAATTATTGAAGCAACTAACAAACTACCAAATAAAACTGGTAATCCTTGATCCTTTGCAACTGCTACAGTTAATCCTAAAAATACATAACTCATTCCCATCATCATAGGAAGACCGGATCCTAATTTGTATTTTTTAAATAAAGGTAGTGGAAATAACTGAATAAAAGTTGCTATTGCCGATACAAAAAGTGCTGATTGAATAAGAGTTATTCGTTGCTCAATAGAGGCACCAATTGCCCCTGCTATTAAAATTGGAGGTACAATTGTCCCTACAAACATTGCTAACAAATGCTGAAAACTAAGTGGTAATGCTTCTCCTATTGATAATTTATTGTTATCGCTCATTAAAAAATTCCCCCTAAATATTTTTATTGTGATTTTTAGCTATCCACATTCCTTTTCATCCTAATAATTAAAATTTATTTTAAGTACATTTTATTCCACATTTTTTTTGCATATTCTCTTGACTTTTCAAATACTTCATTTTCATTTATTCCTACTAATTTTCTATCTTTCATTATGATTTTTCCATCTATAATGGTGGTGTTTACACTTCTACCCATTAGCCCAAATAATATATGACTGCTATAATTTGTTTCATCCATAGGAGTTAATGGGTTATAGTCAGCTATTATTATGTCTGCCATAGCTCCTTTCTTTAATACTCCTATATTTCCATCAAAATACTTAGCTACAATCTTTCTGTTATTTTCAAACAACATCTGAGGTGTTTCTCCCCAAGCTACAGAAGGATTTGATTTTACATGTTTATGTATTATATTAGCGACTTTCATAGACTCAAACATATCATTTGTATAACCATCGGTTCCAAGTCCTACATTAATCCCTTTTTCTAATAATTCTAAAGCCGGGGAACAACCTACTGCATTCCCCATATTTGATTCAGGATTATGAACTACCTGAGTTCCATTATTTTTTAAGATATTCATTTCATTGTCATCTATGTGGATACAATGAACTGCTATTGTCTTTTCTCCTAAAATTCCATATTCATCAAGTCTCTCTATGACTCTCTTGTTATATTTAGTTAGCGAATCTTCCAAATCATCTATAGCTTCCGCTGTATGGACGTGGTAACCGGCATCTAGGCCTTCCATAGATTTTACACACTTATGTAAAGATTCACTTGATAGAGTGAAAGAAGCATGCATCCCAAACATTCCTTTAATCATATTTTGGTTTTTTGTGTTGTAGTGTTTAATAAAATCTGTATTCTCTTTAATCCCCTCCTCTAGTATCTCAATGCCATCTCTGTCTGAAACTTCATAACAAAGGCAGGTTCTTATCCCAATTTCTTTAGCTGCATCTGCAATGGTAAATAAACTGTCTTTTGCTGCCATTGGACTTGCATGGTGATCAAATACTGTTGTTACTCCATTTTTTATACTTTCTATATATGTCGTAAGAGCACTGTACTTTACATCTTCTAATTTTAAATTTTTATCTACTTTCCACCACATATTTTCCAAAATATCTACAAAGTTTTTTGGAGCTGGTCCTGTAGAAGCCATACCTCTTGCAAAAGCACTATATATATGATGATGAGTATTGATCATTCCCGGCATTATCAGTTGACCTTTTGCATCAATAAATTCTGCATCTGGATATTTTTCTTTCATTGTTTGAGTTTCACCTGTTTCTATTACTTTATTCCCTTCTACCACAACAGTTCCGTTGTGATAGAAGGGATTCATTTCTTCTTGTGTTATTAATCTTCCGTTTCCAATTAAAAACATCTTCCCCCCCTTTTTAGCTTCTTTTAACTACCTTCCCTGCAAGTATTTTATTATAAACACCTTCATCTATTACGTGATGTCCGTTAATAAAAACATTATCTATTCCCACAGGAAATTGAACAGGGTCTATAAATGTTCCTTTATCAATAACGGTTTCCATATCTATAATAAGAACATCAGCATGTTTTCCAACTTCTAAACTGCCTCTTCCTTTAATCCCGATAGCTTCTGCAGCTTTTTTAGTCATCTTATTGATAGCTTGCTCTATAGTAAATACTTTCTTCTCTCTTACATATCTTCCAAGTATTTTTGGGAAAGAACCATATGCTCTTGGGTGGGGTTTCCCTTTAGCCATTAATCCATCAGTACAAACATTATGTTCCGGTCTTTTCATGAATTTTATTATGTGTTCTTCTTTTCCATAAAAATCTACCATTCCAACTGCATTCTCTTCATCCCTTAAAAGGTCAAAAGTTGCATCCAATGGATCTTTCCCTTTAAATTTTCCTAACTCTTCTAAACTCATTCCTACTATTTCCTGATTTTTATCAGTTTTAACAGATGTTACAAATATTTGATCAATCCCGGCAAAATCCACAAAGTTATCCCAGCCTGGAATCCCTTTTTCTATATCAGATTTCATTTTTTCCCTATCAGATTTACTTTTTAACCTTTTTATTAATTCATCTGTTCCCCCATTATGTGCCCAGGGCGGTAAAATAACTCCAAGCATAGTGCTTCCTGCTGCATATGGATATTGGTCAAACGATACTTTTATTCCAGTTTTTTTTACTTCTTCCAACAATTCAATAACTTCATCGATATATTTCCAGTTTTGCTTCCCGCATACTTTAAAGTGAGAAAAATGGACTTTTACTCCCGATTCTTTTCCAATTCTTATAATCTCTTTCATAGAGCTTAATATGGTGTCGGCTTCACTTCTTTGATGGACTACAAATACGCCATCATATTCAGCTACCACTTTACACATCTCTATAATTTCTTTTGTCTCGGAATAAGCACATGGCATATAGATGAGTCCAGTAGAAAGACCATAGGCTCCTGCTTCCATCTCTCTTCTTGTTATTTCACACATCCTTTCTATCTGTTTATCTGTAGCTGTTTCCCCGGCCAACCCCATAGCTTCCATTCTTATATTCCCGTGGGGGACTAAATATGTTTCATTTAGTCCTACACCCTGGTTAGCCATCATGTTTAAATAATTTTCTGTTGTTTCATATTCCCAGTCTATATCATCTGAATCACCATCTAGACCAGCCAGATTTTTTCTCCAAGGACTGATATATTCAATAGGGAGCGGAGCCATAGATATTCCATCCTGGCCCAGCACCTCTGTTGTTATCCCTTGTCTAATCTTTACTTCATTGTAAGGATTAAGGAGCATCACTAAATCTGAGTGACTATGAGTATCAATAAATCCCGGAGCAACTACACGGCCCTTGGCATCCACTGTTTTTATCCCATCAATATCAATTTTTTCACCTATTGCATGTATTTTCCCGTCTTTTATATGCAGATCTCCTATGAAAGGTTTTGTCAGTGTTCCATCAACTATCTTTCCATTTTTTATTAGAATATCCATTTACACACCTTCTTAATATTATTTATTATAAACTGATTTTAAAATCCCATAATATCCTTTTGCTCCCAAGCAAAGTTGTTCTATTTCAATATGTTCGTCAATTGTATGAGCTAAATTTTCTTTTGACGGTCCAAATCCTATAGTTTTGATTCCTGCTTCACCTGCATAATGAGAACCATTAGTACAGAATGAATATTGAGTAATCTCAGAATTAATTCCTGCTTCTTTTAATCCTTTATGTGCTGCCTGTACAAACTCATCTTCTTCCGAATAAAGCCAACCTGGGAAGAACCTTTCTCCTTCGATATGGTTTCCTGTATAACACATTTCTTTACCTATTGCATAGGATACTTTTGCTTTCAACTGGGGATCTGCTGCCATCATTTCTTCTAATAATTTTTCTATTGGAGCAAGAACTGATTCTTTTGTTTCACCAACAAGAAGCCTTCTATCAAAAGTTGCTCTACAGTGTTCAGGGACTACAGATGCTCCTGGATATGGTGACGATTTAATATCAGTTAAACAAAGAATTCCTTTTCCCAACTCTGGATGCTCAGTGGGCACAAGTTTTTCTATTCTTTCTATTATTCCGGCCATTTTAACTACAGAGTTAATTCCTTTATGCGGGTTAGCTGAATGTGCAGGTTTTCCAAATACTTCTACTACAATTTCTCCTCTACCTCTTTGACCAATTTTAAGGTTAAGCTCTGAAGATTCTCCAATTACTACATAATCTGGTTTGATATTTTTAGAAATTTCTCTAGCTGCAATCCCTTCAAATATTTCTTCATGTACTACACCTGCTACATAAATTTCTCCAGCAAAATCTTTTTTTATATCTTCAGCAAAATAAGATGCAGCAGCAATCATTGCAGACACCTGTCCTTTCATATCTGAAGTTCCTCTCCCATAAATCTTACCGTCAACAATTTCTCCTCCAAATGGAGCATATTTCCACACTGAATCATCTGTTACCGGGACAGTATCAATATGACCATCGAATAATATTGCTTTTCCTGGTTTATTTCCCTTAATTCTTCCTATGATATTTCCATATCTATCTATCTGAACATCATCAAATCCAAATTCATCTAACATTGCCTTTTTTATTGCTTCTACTACCTTCTCCTCTTCTCCAGAAACAGATGGATTTCTAATTAATTCCTGGCATAATGCAATTAACCTTTCTTCTCTAGTTTGATTTAACATTTTATTCCTCCTGAATTTATATTATTTTTTTATTGTATTTCCAGAAACTCAAAACACCGTAAATATTTGAGTTATTTTGTATGAGCTCCCTGCCATACTATTTTTTTGTATACTTCAGGATCTGTATCTCCCTCAGTGGAAAATAGTAATACTTTTGAATTCTCATCTAACTTTAAATCTTCTTTCATTTGAGCATATTCAGGGTTAGTCATTACTTCAAATAATAATCCCGCTGTAACTGCTCCTGATTCTCCTGAGACTACTTGGTCATCTCCCTTAATAGGGCACCCTAATATTCTCATCCCATTTGCAGCTACCCAGTCTGGACAAGATACAAATGCTGCCGAATGATTCTTTAATACTTCCCAACCTATTGTGTTTGGCTCACCACAAGCAAGACCAGCCATAATTGTCTGCATATCTCCACCAACATATTTCATTTCTCCTGCCTTTGCTGATTTATATAAGCAATCTGCTAAGTTTGATTCCACTATTACAGTTGTCGGACAGTCATCTCCATATATTGAAGCGAAAACTCCCTGTACTGCACCGGCTAATGAGCCTACTCCTGCCTGTAAAAAAATATGAGTTGGTTTTTCGATTTTCTTTTCTTTTAACTGCTCTATTGATTCTAAGGCCATTGTTCCGTATCCCTGCATAATCCATGCCGGGATCTCTTCATATCCTTCCCACGCAGTATCCTGAATAACTACTCCATTATTTTTATTTGCGTAATCTGTTGCAATTCTTACTGCATCGTCATAGTTCACTTCTGTGATGCTTGCCTCAGCACCTTCTGCTCTTATATTTTCAAGTCTTGTTATAGAAGATCCTTTTGGCATGTAAACTACTGATTTTTGATTTAATTTATTAGCAGTCCAGGCTACTCCTCTACCGTGATTTCCATCAGTTGCTGTAGCAAATGTAATATCTCCTAATTCTTTTTTTACATCTTCTGAAATTAGTTCTTTATATCCTAATTCAGAAATATCACGACCTAATTTAGAAGCAAGGTATCTTCCCATTGCAAATGACCCGCCTAATACTTTAAATGCATTTAGCCCAAATCTATATGATTCATCTTTTAGATAAACTCCATTCAATCCAATATGGTTAGCCAGATTACCTAAGTCAGCTAATGGAGTTACTGTATATTGATCAAAACTTTCATGAAAACTTTTTGCTTTTCCTACTTCTTTTTCACTTAAAAATTCAATACACTCTTTATAGTTGGTTTTCTTGATATTATTTTTAGTCCATTTTATATTTTTTTCCATGTCACTCTCCTATATTTTAATTTTATAGATGTTCTTAGAATAGTTAAAGTTACAGATAAGTTATTCTTTTTTCATCTACTTTAAATAAATTAAAAGTTTCACTTAATTATCCTATTGCCATCTATAAAATAGTATAAGCAAGTTTTATGCCAAATGTTTCTCTTTTGATAAAATTAAAAGCATATTTTAAAAAGTTAAAACCTAAGTTTTTCAGCCATCACCTTTTCTACTAACTCTATTTGCTCTTATTTTGTTGTTGAAACACTATTTAAAAATGATATAAAAAACGTAATTATCAAAATGAGAATTAATTGTTATCAAAATGAGAATAGATTTAATTTAACCTTTACTGGCTTTTAAATATATATATAGTGATTTTTATCTCAAAGTTATCATTTTGATAATTAGAGGGGGATCTTTATTAACAATAAAAAAAAGGTTAGTACAGATTTAACTGTACTAACCTTTTTAAATATTATATTTTTCAACTTTCCTATATAATGTTGCTATTCCTATCCCTAATTCTTTTGCAGCTTCTTTTTTCCCACTTGTATTATTGCCATATTTCTTTATTGCATTTTCTATTAAAATCTTTTCTGCATCAGCTATAGTTAAAACACTTTCTAAAATATTTACAGCAGATTTTTCTTCTGAAATTAAATTGTCAGGAAGTAAGTCTTTCGTTATAATACCACTTTCATCAGATAAATTTATCATAAATTCTACTACATTTTCTAATTCCCTGACATTTCCAGGCCACTCATAAGACATTAATATTTTTTTAGTTTCAATATCTATGGTATGAACATACTTATTTAAAACTTTATTATATTTTTTCATCAACTGTTCTATTATTAACAGTATGTCTTTTCCTCTGCTCTTTAGATTTGGAATTTCAATAGGAATTACATTTAATCGATAATAAAGATCTTCTCTAAATTTTTTCTTTTCAATCCTCTCTTTAAGATCTATATTTGTAGCTGCCAAAACCCTTATATCTAAATCCATTAATTTATTAGATCCTATTCTTACTAATTTTCTTTCTTGCAGTACTCTTAGAAGTTTTGCCTGTAAATAAAGAGGCATATCTCCTATTTCATCTAAAAATATTACCCCTTTATTAGCTAATTCAAATTTTCCCATTCTCCCATTAGAACTAGCCCCTGAAAAAGCTCCTTTTATGTAACCGAATAATTCACTTTCAAGTAGAGAATCTGGTATCGCTGCACAATTTATTGCTATAAAAGGTTTATCCTTTCTATCTGAGTGAGCATGGATAGCTCTGGCTACTAATTCTTTACCGGTTCCACTTTCTCCGGTTATTAATACAGTAGATTTAGTTGGAGCTATTTTTTTTATTTTTCCTTTCAGCCTGAGCATTGGATAAGACTCCCCTATTATAGCTTCTATCCCTAAAGCCCTCTCTGCTGATAATTGTTGAAATTCATCATTTAATTTTTTAATACTATCAAATATAAAGACATTATTTGTTTCTTCTTTTAGATTTTCAGTTTCAAACATTTTTCCTACTATAGTATAACTTCTTTCACAGGTAGTTACTTCATAGGTTTCTTTTCCAAATAAGAATTCATTCTTATTTTCTATATTTATCTTTTTATTCAATGAATTAGGAGATAATTCTAACTCTTTCATGGCAGAATTATTTAAATGAATCAACTTATTCTCTTGGTCTAATACTATTACACCTTTATCTATAACATTCAGTATTTCATAGAAGAGTTCTTCCCTTTCTTTTCTAAATAAATTATCATTTTGTTCATTTATTTTTATAGAAATAAATTCACTTATTTGTTTTATAAACTTAAGGTGTGAGTTTAAATTTTCTAGAACTCTTTCCTTTTGATAATTTGTAGAACACACTAAGCCTATTACTCCTATTATCTTGCTATTATAAAATATTGGAGTTGATATTTCCAGCGTTTCTGGGCACCTATCTTTTTCTAAGCACGTCATACATAATTTATCTTTTCCCGGCTCCTTTATTACATGAGGTTCTCCTGTTTTTAATACATCTTTATAAACTGATCCTTTGGCTGTCACTCCAACACTTTTTTTAAAGATTCCTGTTCCTGCTATTCTTATCATATCTTTATCAATTATCTCTACGTCAACCTTAATTGTTGAAGAAATTATAGCAGCATATTTTTTTACATGACTTTTTATCTGTACTAACCCTATTCCATCTTTTATCATTATAAATTACCCGCCTATTTGATTCATATTATATTCATCTTCGAATTTATTTATGTTATTAAATAAATGCTTTTCAGGTTTATTATATATTTCTTTAGCAATAATTTCTATTTTTTCTTTTTCATTTATACTATTTTTCATAACATTACTTAATTTAAAGGTTGATTTTTTATTAAGACACTGTTTCATTATTCCTTTTGATGTGACTCTTATCCTATTACATTCCCGGCAAAAACAATTACTTATTGGATTAATAAACCCTATTTTCCCTTTTCCCCCTTCTAATCTATAATATTCTGAAGCCCCCTCTTTTCTTTTTAAATTCTTTAGCTTTTTACTCCTACATATGATCTTTCGTATATCATTTCCTGTAAATCCTTGATACCTCTTCCCTTCTCCTATTGGCATTAATTCTATAAATCTTACATCTATAGGATATGTTTCTGTTAAATTAGCTAAATTTATTATTTCATCTTCATTTACTCCATCTATTATTACACTATTAATCCTCACTTCTATCCCATTTTCTATAGCTCTTTTTATTCCTTTCCAAACTTTATTAAAATCTCCTGTCTTAGTTATTTCTTTAAATTTTTTTTCTTTTAAAGAATCTAAACTTACATTTATTCTTGTTACTCCGCAAATCTTGAGAAATTCTATTTTTTCATTTAAAGTACTCCCATTTGTAGTAAGGCATAATTCTTTTATTTCCTTTATTTTAGATATTTCATATAATATTTTATCTATATCTCTTCGGATTAAAGGCTCACCGCCTGTTATTCTGATTTTCTTTATCCCTAATTTTACCCCTACCTTCACAATATCTAGTATTTCATTTTTACTTATAACATTTTTTTTTGCCAGTTTAATATTTTCTTCTTGAGGCATACAATAAAAGCACCTATAGTTACACTGCTCTGTTACAGATATTCTCATATAATCTATTTCTCTGCCAAACTTATCTTTCATAGACTCATCCCTTTTTTTATTTTTTATTTATCCAACAATAGTTATAATTCCACATTGCAATAAAGTTAATACATACAGTTATACAAGCTATTAATCCCGCTTTTTGAGTAAACACTAATTGAGTTCTATCTCACCACAAATCCATATTTTTTAAAAATTGATATTCTTTTCAGCAGATATTCGTTAAATTTACTTCCTTCAACACTCCCTTTTCTAACTCCTGCAGAATATATAATAGGAGAATGTTTTCTTTTGTCCACCTGATAGATTTGATACCCTTTTTTGGGATTTGCATCTGTTTTATAAACAAATGAATAATCAACTTCTTCTCTTTCAGTATATGATAATGCTGATCTTACATCCTTTGTTAATAAAATATTTTTTTTTACGCTGTCCCATATACCTTCTGTTATTAAAGCTTCTTTAGCATATCTCCCCGCTGGAACAAAACCAGGATCTCCTATCGCTATTAATCCAGTTATATCCTTTAATTCGTCTAATTTATTTTTTCCTATAACTACTAAATTATTTTCAAGCAAATCTTCTTTTTTTTCCACAAGATCTTCCTGCTGTAATTTTCTTAAATCTTTTTCAGAAGCTAAAAAGATAAAATCAACAGGAGCTCCTTCTTCTACCTGTTTTCTTAAAGAACCAGAACCACCTAAATTTATTATCACTTTAATTCCTGTTTCTTTTTCATAAGATTTGGCGACCTCTTCTATCCCTTCTGTAAGGCTTGCTGCTGCATTAATTATAACTTCTTGATGCTCTTCAGGTTTACTACACCCTATTATTGCTAGTGTTATTATTAATATTATTAGTTTTCTCATCCAGTCTCCTCCTCAAATAAAAAAAGGCTTCTAAAGCTGATCCACCTATGTTTCTTGCTTTATCAGATATAGTGAAACAATTTTTTCTTTCTTCTAATCTTGGATCAATATCTCCTATTTTAAACCCCTTTGGTACCGTATAGCCATTCCTTAGAAGTCCTCTTATAATACCCGTTAGAGGAGATTTTATTTCAGTTTCACCTATGTAGCCCAATACCTGGTCTTTCTTTACCATGTCCCCTATATTTTTTATATTTCTAATTACTCCTGAAGTTTCACTATAGACAACCCTTTTTTTTCCGTAACCGTCGATTACCCCTGGAACTCCTGTATTATCCAGTGTCTTTCCTTTAAAAATTAATCTCCCAAGATCGTGACCACGCATTGTTTCTATTGCAATGTTTACATCTTTTCCAGCTTCAAATCCTGGTCCCAGCCCTATTGTTATGGGAGCCATCTTTATGTTAGTTCCTAAATTCTTTTTCGCTAAAGTAGCATCGACTACAGCTAGTGGCTTTAACTTTTTTATTTTATTCCCTGTTTGATCTATCAGTATAGCGATATGATTATTTTTTATTATTTCCTCAGCTTCAAATATATTTTGAGCTAAAATAGCCCTGCTTCCCTCTAAGAACATTTCCCCTTCATATACTGCTTCTCCATAACATATTTTCCTCCTAATAAAAGATGGTTTCTCTATTTCTAACACGATTACTTTAAACCCACTCCTATGAAATTTTTGTATCACTCCAGAAGCTATATCTCCTCCGCCTCTAATCACTATTACATCTTTCATTTCATACCCTCCAGATAACTATTTAATAATGTACTTTTAAATATACATGTAGCAATTTATATGCCAAGTTCTTAAAGGGAACTACCGGTTATTAGATATGTTAATCAGATATCTATTATGTTTACATAGTCATGTTTTTATGAAATGGTTCAAAATGAAAAAGATAACGTCAATTGACGTTTAACTTTAAAACGATCTTCACTATAATTCAAATATAAAACAAGCAAAAGGCAGGTGAATTTAGATCGAAGGATTTAAATCTTTAACAGTAAGAAAGGAAGTGAGAAGCAAGAATTTGTAAGAATAAAATAAATAAAGAGGGTGAATATTATGAATGAGATATCAAATAAAATAGGGGGACAGCTATGATTTTATTGATTATTAATATTCTATTTCCTTTATTTTTTACTATTTTAATAGGATGGTATGCAGGAAAAAAAGGGATATTCAAGGAGGAACACTCAAAATCATTGGTTGATTTTATAATTTTACTGGCCACGCCGGCTCTTTTATTCAATATGACTGTGACAAAGCCGATAGAAACATTTCTGAATATAAATATAATTGTTGTAATTAGTATAGGTCTTTTGTTGACGTATATTAAAACGTATACTATATACCACTATAAATTAAAAAAACATCCTAAAGAAACTTCCCAGGCTTCTCTCATGTCTGCTTTTCCAAATGCAGCTTTTATGGGAATTCCTATAATTTCTCATCTCTATGGAAGTGAAGGAATAGCAGTTGTAGTTATTGGGAGTCTCCTTGTGTTTCTATTAATAACTCCTATTACGATGTTTTTGGTAGAGTATCATGATGATCCGGGTAATGTCAGCTTTAAATCAATATTTTTACAGTTGTTTAATTTGGCTAAAACCCCGATTGTCTTTGCACCTATACTGGGACTTATGTTTTCATTTTTTCATATATCGATACCAGAATATATTATATCCGGCTTTAAATTTTTAGGAGATACAGCACCAGCTATTTCATTATTTACCACAGGGCTTTTTATGGCTTACACCAGGATAGCTATTACTCGTGAGGTAGCACTTCTTATATTTATAAGAAATATTACATCCCCCATAATATTCTATGGTGTAATGGTGGGAATAGGAGTTACAGGAAATATTTTTAATGAGATTCTTATTGTTTCTGCTATGCCTACAGCTTCTACAGCGCCTATTTTTTCATCGAAATTTAAAATATATGAAAAGGAAACGGCTGCTGTTACAGTCTTGGGAACAATAGTATCTATTTTTACAATTGGAGGATTGATATTTTTAATAAATTAGTTAAAAAGATGTGTAGATATTATTATAAAAAATAATAACGACAGGATAATTAAAGGTAAACGAAATTCATAAAAATAGTCTTTTATAGTAATCATTTTTACTGAGGGAGGCTTATTTTGACCTCTATAACCTCCTTATTTTAAATAGTACCAGTTAAATAAATATGCTATAATTTTGAATATTTATTTGTCTAGATGAATAATTTCAAGTGAAGGAGGAGACTATGATTGCTAAATCAGATATACTGCGTAAAATTAATTTTGAAGAACTTATTGGAACTAAATTTGAAGACCTTATGTCAATCGAAAAACTGACTAAGGGAACTTCTATCTATTATGAACGGTTTAAAAAATTTAATACATACTATTTAATAGAAGGTAAAACTCAGCATATAATATATACTCCTGAAGGTGGAGAATTTTATAGAGATTTTTGAGGGTGATATTCCGGGCTTGAATTTT